>NYYT01000140.1 GCA_002686885.1 Pedosphaera sp. | reverse complement strand
AATCCACGGGTGAGACAGCCTCCGGAGAATCAGGGCTCTCAGGCGAACATCCGAAAAAACTGCCAATGATCAAGTATGACAGGCAAAGAGACCACGAGGATTTCATACTTCATTCAAGTATCGAGTCTCCCTGTCTTTGGCAAGCGGATAAGACCGTGATATGTGAACAAGATTCAACATTGGATTTAAATCCGTAATTCAGCAAAAGAGCCCCTTCAGTCAGTCGGCAACCAGGCTTTTCCTTGGTCATCGGCTCATTGGCTCCTTTCATGGTCGCCACGATACCAACTTGCCGGGCAAAGGATTGTTTTGTTAGCTTAGACACATCAATCATCACGTACCCAGAGGAGCTCCACTAGAGCCGGTTGGGACCTCGATTATGTCCTTGGCATGCAAATTTTCCTTTAGATGGCACCTTGTCAGGTTCATTGCTTTGACGTCTTGCGTCATGGCCCTGAAACCAGTGGCGCAACCCAGCCCGTCTTCACTAAGCCATCTTCAATCTCAGCCCCTGCCAAGCCCCTCGCCGGCAAGTCATCCAACCTTATTCGAGAAGCATTCGGCAGAAGCAACGAGCGTCCATTTCGTCCATCCTTTCAATACTGACCACCCCAAAAGCTACCTCTATTATGAGTCTTACACGACAGGTGGCATTGCCATTGGGGATATCAATCAAGATCAGAAACCGGATTTATTTTTTGCTGGGGCGCCTGTATCCAATGCGCTTTTCGAGCAAGTGGATCCCTTCAATTTCACCAACACAACCGCCACGCGCCTCCCCCCCCACCCCAACCAATGGGCGACAGGTTCGACCATGGTCGATATCGATCAGGATGGGGACCTGGATATCTATGTCTGTAACTACGACTCCCCCAACCTCCTTTTCATCAACGAGGGCCCGGATCAGCCCATGAGCGAACAGGCCGCCTCCTTTAAGATCAATATCGTCGACGCCTGCCTCATGCCGTCTTTCGCCGATTACGATCACGACGGTGATTTGGACCTTTTTCTTTTAACCAATCGTTATGTCAAGCCAGGGGGCCGCCCACCGCGCCCTCCCATCGGGATTCAAAATGGGAAACCTTTCATTCTCCCCGCTTATGAAAAATTTTATTATCTGAGGCAAACCGGGCCGAGCAGTTACACCGCTGAGGCCACTGGACGACCCGATCGCTTGTTTCGAAACAATGGCGATGGCACCTACAGCGAGGTGAGTTCGGAGTCGGGCATCGGGGCTCCCGGTCATGGTTTGTCAGCAACCTGGTGGGATTTCAACTCGGACGGCTGGGTGGATCTTTATGTGGCCAATGATTACACGGATCCTGATCATCTTTATCGCAACAACGGCGATGGCACTTTCACCGATGTCATCGCCGAGGTCATGCCCTACACCAGTTGGTCTTCCATGGGCGCCAATTGCGGTGATCTGAACAACGATGGACGGATGGATTTCATGGTGGCCGACATGGCAGCCACCACACACTTCAAGAGGCAGATTGCCATGGGAGAAATGGGCGATCGACTCTGGTTTCTGGAAAACGCCTGGCCCAGACAGGTCAGCCGAAACACCCTCTTCATCAACACTCCCGCGGGTCGGTTTCTCGAGACCAGCTTTCTCGCAGGTCTGGCCGCCACCGATTGGACTTGGGCCATTCAGCTGGCTGACTATGACAACGACGGGCGCCTGGATGTTTTCACCACCAACGGCACCTCACGCATGTTCACCGATGCAGATCACCCCATCACCCTCGCCATGATGATCGGTAAGACCGAAGAGGACCTTTGGAAGGAGGAACCCTTTTTCAAGGAGCCCAATCTTGCATTCAAAAATCTGGGCGACATGCGGTTTGAAGAGATAGGCGCTCAGTGGGGTCTGAATCATGTAGGCATGAGCTATGCTGCAGCTCACGGGGACTTGGACGGCGACGGGGACTTGGATCTGGTCACTGCGGACCTGGATGAGCCCATCGCCATCTATGAGAACCACTCGACAGGCCATCGTGTCATCATCCAACTCAAGGGCACCTCAGGTAACACCCACGGAGTTGGAGCCATGATCGAGCTCAGCGCAGCCCAAAGTGGCACACAGGTGAGGTGGGTGCATCCGGTTCGGGGATACATGTCTTCCAATGAACCCATTACCCATTTTGGCCTGGGTGACGACACCACCATCGACCGCCTGGTCGTCACCTGGCCCAATGGGGCGCGGCAAGTGTTCACCCACCTCCCCGGCAACCGTCGATACGTCATCACCGAGGCCGAGGGGACCGATGAAGCCCTTCCAAGCCCCAACCAAGAGCTTCCTCTTTGGGCCGAGCGCTCGGATGACCTGGGACTTGTCTTCAAACATGAAGAGGCGGGCTTTGACGATCGTCAACGACAACCTCTCCTACCAGCCATGCACTCAAGACTGGGGGGAGGCATGGCCTGGGGCGACGCCAATGGGGATGGACTCGAAGATCTTTACCTCGCCGGGGCAGCCGGGCAGGCGGGCGCCCTCTTCCTGCAAACGGGTCAAGGCAGTTTTACCAAGGACACGTCCAACCAAGTGGTCTTCAACTCGCATCGTCGGCATGAGGACATGGCCGCCTTGTGGTTGGATTCCGAGGGGGATGGTGACCTCGATTTATTGGTCACCAGTGGAGGGGTGGAATGCAACCCCAACGACCCCATCCTTCACGATCGTCTTTATCTCAACAACGGTCAGGGCCGACTCACCGTGGCCCCGAAAGGCATGCTTCCGCCCCTGGCGGCCTCCAGCAGCTGTGCGGTCGCAACAGACTTCGACCAGGACGGGGACTTGGATGTCTTTATCGGCGGGCGTGTGATTCCAGGACGCTATCCAGAGACCCCCAGCAGCCGACTACTGCGCAATGATCAGGGCCAATGGGTCGATGTCACCGAAGAAGTGGCTCCAGGTTTGCGCAAGGTGGGTATGGTGACATCGGCCTTATGGAGCGACCTCAACGGGGATGGCCTGATCGATCTGATGGTGGCTCTGGAGTATGGTGCCATTCAACTCTTCAAGCAACAGGGTCAGAGACTGGTTCATCAAACAAAGGTAAGCGGCTTGTCGGGCCACCATGGATGGTGGAATGCCCTCCAGGGAGCGGATGTCGACCAGGACGGCGACATCGACATCCTTGCGATGAATGCGGGGCTGAACACCAAGTATGGCGAACCCACGACCACCTCGCCCATCTCTCTTTTTTACGGAGCCATGGATGCCACTCGTCGACCAAGGCTGATTGAAGCGTACTGGGAGGCGGGCACCCTTTTCCCCATACGAGGTCGGGCGACCGTCGGATCCATCATGCCATGGGTCGACCAGAAATTTCCTACCTATCGGGATTATGCACGGGCCAGTTTGCAGGACATTTACCCTCAAGAGATGCTCAACCAAGCACAACGGCTCGAAGCCAACCAACTAGCATCCGGCCTGTGGATCAATCGAGGTGATGGCACCTTTGACTGGAAGGCTTTCCCCAGGATGGCCCAAACCTCACCGGGATACGGTGTCATGGTGAGTGACGTGGACGGCAATGGACGGATGGATTTCTATGCCTCACAAAACCAATATTCGAGGGAGCCGGCAACGGGTCTGTGGCGGGGAGGCATTGGATGCATGGGGCATTTTGATGACAACTCCCAACTCAACCTTCACACCTCTCAAAAGACGGGATGGATGGTTCCCGGAGATGGCAAAGGCTTGACCCTGTGCGATGCCAACCTGGATGGCTGGCCTGACCTGGCGGTCGCACAAAACAACGATCGCCTGCTTTTGTTTGAGAATCAGGCAGAAGGTGACCACCAACCCCTGTGCATCGCCTTGAAAGGAACCCAGGGGAATCCCCACGGGGTCGGAGCGCAGCTGAGTATCTTGCAGAAGGGTCGCAAGGGGGCACTCCACGAGATTTATGCCGGGAGCGGCTACCTCAGTCAATCAACACCACGGATTTACGTGCAACGTCCTGAGAATGGATTTGCCGTGGAGGTTCGCTGGCCGGATGGCTCACGCAGCGAGCATGCCTTCAGCAAAGCAACGGAGAACCTCATCACCCTCGCCCACCCCGGCCTGAACCTGCAGCCTTGAGAACCCAACGGCCCAATCCCTCATGGCCGTTTGGAATCAGGGAGCTTGACCCAGTGGAATGCGGTGGGCTTGTATGTCCGCCAGTTTGGCCTGACTCACTTGAAGCATGTGTTCCACCCTCTGTGGATACTTTGCGGCGAGATTGATTCTCTCGCCGGGATCTTGCTCCAGATCAAACAGAGCCGGCTTCTGACCCTCAGGACCCCCTGCCTCAAGACTGGCATGACTCCCCACCGGAAAGAGCTTCCAGCGCCCCATGCGAATGGCTTGAAAGCCCTCTCGGCCATGCCAATAAAGCAAACTTTCCCGCCCTCCATGAAGTGCGGGATCCTGAATCATGCCCCACTGCGATTGACCGTCCAGAGGCGGTAAGCCCTCGATGGGCGCAGGCAAATTCAGTCCACACGCCTCCAGGAGGGTGGGCATGATATCCAGTGCTCCGGTCAAACCATGGCATATCCGACCCGCAGGCACCTGCCCTGGCCACCAGAGAATGGAGGGAACCCGAGTCCCCGCCTCAAGGGCGTCCCACTTGAGCCCACGAAAGGGCTTGGCCTGGGCGGCTTCTCCAGGTTCGGGCCCATTGTCCGACAAAAACCACACCAGGGTCTTTTGCTGTGGAAGCTGCGTTTCAACCTCTTCCAAGAGACTCCCAATACGCTCATCGACCTCTTCAACCACATCACCATAGACACCAAAAGGGGACCGACCGTCAAAATCAGGATGGGCTTCGACCGGGAAATGAGGCGCCGTCAGAGGAAGATAGAGCAAAAAAGGTGCGTCGGTTTGCTGGTGAATAAAGGCTTCGGCTTCCGAGAAGAACTGCTCGGTGAGAAGGCGGTTATCAAAGGGATCCTCCACCACCTCATCGCCGCGCCAAACCTTTCGGGTTTGGTTGTTGCTCTTATTCAGGTAATAGGTGTGTTGGAATCCCTGCTGGTGAGGGCGGAAGGAGGCCGCATCGCCCAGGTGCCATTTCCCGATCAATGCGGTCTCATAACCAGCTTCCTTGAACACTTCGGCAAGGGTCGTGACCGAGGGTGAAAGCCCGGTACCCTTAGGCATCAGGTGGCCGACCACCCCTCGCTCCCACCCCAAACGATTCGGGTAATACCCCGTCAGCAAAGCCATGCGAGAGGGCGTGCACACCGTAGCCCCGCTGTAGAAATCCGTAAAACGTACTCCTTCGCGGGCCAGCCGATCCAAATGAGGCGTTCGAATGCTTGGGTGTCCATAGCTTCCGAGATCATGATAGCCCAAATCGTCGACCATGATGAGGATGACGTTGGGCGGTGGTGGTTTCTCTGGGCCTTGAGCAAGCACGGCAAGGTGAAGGCAAAAAAAACCAATAAAGACCATGCGGAACATGGAAGGCAGTAAAGGCAGAGAGGGGCCATTTGTCGAGGGTCTTACCCTTTAGGCGTCTTTAAGCGGTGCTTAGACTTGCCCTTGAGAAAGGCAATCGCCATGATCAGCGTGTCTTGTTTGTTAACAAGATCCCAACAAAAAGTCAGGGGAGCGTTTTGCTATTGAAAATGCCATGAGTGATCAAACAAAGAAGGCTGTTTTCATCTTCAGTGTTTGCCTCTCGATCGCCCTAGGGCTGCATGGATGGCACACCCTCAAACCGGATTACGCCTGGTCGACCAAAATTTACGCCACCATCCAGCTCTTCACCCTCGAATCAGGCAACCCCGAGGAGGATCCCCTGCCCCTGACTTTTGAGCTGGCACGCTATCTGGCACCCCTGACGACGGCTTCGGGCATCTTTCTGGGCATGAGCCAATTCATCCTTTTGCGTACGCGGCAGACAAAGGTGCGCAACCTCTCCAACCATTTTATCATTGTGGGGGGCAATGAAAGGGCCCTGGCACTAGCTCGAGACCTGAGTGCCTCAGGGCATCAGGTGCTGGTCGTGCTGACCATGGAAGGTTCAGTGATTGCGGAATCTTGCTGGAATGAAGGATTTTATGCCGTCGAGGTCAGCGAGTCCGCTCACAATCTCCCGGAAGTGGTTCGCGTGACCCAGGCCGCCCGAGTCATCGTTTTTACCGAAGATGATTACACCAACCTTAAGTTGGCGCTGCTCATGCGCAAGGCTGCGGGTTCCCACCACCTTCCCGTCTTGCTCAATCTCGATGACGAGCAACTTTGCAACACGGTGCAGAACCAATATGAGTCCATCGCGGTTTGTAATTATTATCGATGCGTCTCACGTGTCCTGCTCAACGAATACCCATTGGAATTCTCGGAGCAGAGTGACTTTGCTGCACAGGACGCCTCGGATATCCGGCTGATCATTACCCATTGGGACCTCTTGAGCAGGGCCTTTCTTTATCAGGTGGCCAAGGTCGCCCATTATGCCAATTGCCCAAAAACCAAGGTGTATGTGGTTTGCAAAGGAGTCGAACTGGTTGAACAGCTCATTCATGCAGCCTACCCACATATCGATGAGTGCCTGGAATTGCATTTTCTGGAAAGCCAGGACCCGGAACTCACTCCAAATGTCGTCATCCAGCTTCTTGCATCGTTTCCCGACGAGGCACTGACCAGCATTCTCTTCCTTGCCGATTCGCCCGAAGACAGCTTCAGCGGTAGCGTTCGCATCAAGGATCAATGCAAGAAACAAGAGAATTTACGCATTCTCCTCCCTCAATCCCCTCTTTCGGGCTCCTTGGAAGATCGGCAATTGTGCGTCCTTCCGGACTCAGCGGTCTTCTGCAATGCCCACATGCTCCTTCAGGATTCGATTGACCATCTGGCTGCTCGCGTGCACCAGACGTGGTATGAGGAGATCAGCGAACGCATCAAGCAGTGCCTGGATCGCGGGGATACGCCGCAGGCGGAACGCTATCAGAACTCCCCTTACTTCAAGCCCTGGACCGCACTGCGCAATGAGCAAAAGGAAGAAAACCGTGGTGCTGCAGATCATCTTGCCATCAAACTGCGCGCCCTGGGCATGGCTCAAAAGGATCCAGCAGACATGGATCCAGCTGAAGTGGACGCAGCGGCAGCAAAACTGAATGGCAAGCAGCTGGAGGCTTTGGCCGAAATGGAGCATCAACGCTGGGCAGCGGTCAAATGGATGACCGGCTGGACCTTGGGGCCGCGGCATGACCCAAGTAAACGCCACCCAAATCTTGTCACCTATCAGGAGCTGGATGAACCCACCAAGCAATACGATCGCGATCAGATTTTGGGAACGGGCAAAATGCTTCGGGCGCTAGCGGCATCCGGCAAAAAAAGTCATTAAATTATGGCAGGGAAACACATTTTTTTTCGTTTCAATATAAGTATTAAAATAGGATGGTGCTTAAATTTGTCCGGCCTAATAGAGGCAGGAATACAAAGACATTTTCAATCAAGATAAAGTTCTCATGAATGATGTTTTCATAAGTTACGCCCATATAGATGATCAGGCTCTGACCGAAGGGCAAAAGGGGTGGATTACACAATTCCATCGCATTTTGGAAATGCGTCTTGGCCAATTACTGGGTGAAAAACCCACGATTTGGCGGGACCAAAAGCTCCAGGGAAGCGATGTGTTTGATGACAAGATCGTCAATGCCTT
>NYYT01000139.1 GCA_002686885.1 Pedosphaera sp. | reverse complement strand
TAACGAGGGTCGGTAAGCATCTGTACATTCGTATGGACTTGACGATTAACATGAGTACTGCCCGTAACCCACGGACGCTGTTTTCCTAAGTCCTCGATGGAATCCACGTAACCATTGGGAACGAGTGCCTGGTGATCATCCGCGTAAGTCAGCCATGCCAGGTTCAGTTGTCGAATGTTGTTAAGGCATACAGCCGAGTGGGCTGCTCCTTTGGCCTTGGAGAGAACTGGTAAGAGCATCCCCGCAAGGATGCCGATGATGGCTATGACGACCAGCAGTTCGATCAATGTAAAAGCACCTGAAGCAACCATTCTCCAGGAGGAGGGGGGGAAATATGCTCTTCCCGTGGTTTGCAATTTGGATTCCTTTTGCATCGGCTGCATTCGAGGGCGACGGTTGCGTGCAGACTGGCTGGCGTGTCACCTCCCCATTAATATCCGGCATTCCGTCTGCGGTGTCAAAAGAAGGCACCTTTTTGGTTGAGTTTTATTCATCGAGGTTTTCTATGGCTTGATGCAACAGACACAATGGGTGGTTTTAGGAAATCGATCGGTTCTCTGGTCGCTTGTCGTGATGCTTTGCTGTGGATGTCTCAGTCCTCAACAAGTTTCCAGTGGAACGCGGCCCAATATTGTTCTTATTTTGTGCGATGACATGGGATGGTCGGACCTGGGCTGTTATGGCGGAGAGGTTCAGACTCCTCACCTCAATCAACTGGCCCATGAAGGCCTGCGATTTACTCACTGCTACAACAATGCCAAATGTACGACGACCCGGGCCTCACTGATGACCGGTCTCTATCCCCGTCAAGGGGGAGACCATCTTCTTGGAGAGGCCATGGTGACCATGGCAGAGGCCTTGAAGAAGGTGGGTTATCAAACAGCCATGAGTGGCAAATGGCACCTAGGGGGTCAATTTCCACTCCGGCCTGTGGATCGAGGGTTTGACCATTTTTACGGCCTCTTAGATGGCGCCTGCCACTATTTTGACCCGTCCAAGCCGGATCCTGATTTCAAGGGAAACCGGGTAAGGGTATTCGTGGATGGAGAAGAGCCCGTCATCACCTTTCCCTCAGATTTCTACACGACGGATGCCTTTGCTGAGCAAGCTTGTCAGCAGATTCGTCAAATGGCCGAACTCGAAGCACCCTTTTTCATGCATCTTGCTTTTACCGCTCCACATTATCCGCTGCATGCCTTTCCTGAGGACGTGCAAGATTATCAGGGCGTTTACAAGGAGGGATGGGAAAGTTTGCGTCTCAAGCGGCACCAACGACAGATTTCCATGGGATTGGTGGACCCCGGGTGGCGGCTGCCCGAGCGCGACCCCGAAGTGGAACCCTGGGAAGATCAAACCCATGCATCGTGGCAGAGCCAGAGAATGGCTACATATGCGGCAATGATCGATCGAATGGATCGTGGCATTGGGAAAGTCCTGCAGACCCTCACGGAAACAGGGTTAGAGCAAGACACCCTGGTGGTGTTTCTTTCCGACAATGGCGGCTGTGCTGAAGTCTATTCCCAAGATCTTCCGGAGCATCAGCCTGGATCGGGCGACTCTTACATGACTTGCGGGCCTGGTTGGGCTTTCGCCCAGAATACACCTTTTCGGCGTTTCAAGACCTGGTTGCATGAGGGAGGCATCGCGACTCCCATGATCGTTCGATGGCCGACTCAAATCGCGCCCAATACGGTCGCCTCCCAAGTATGCCACATCATCGACCTCATGCCGACCTTCCTCGAAGTGGCTCAAGGTACGTATCCAACTCAATATCGGGGGCGACCCATCATTCCGTGTGAGGGAGTCAGTTTAACACCCATTTTCAGTGGACAATCCCTGCCGGGTTCCAGGGTATTGTGGTGGGAGTATCGTGGGTCCCGGGCGGTGCGGGAGGGTCCTTGGAAATTGGTGCGGGATAGAAAACGACCTGACTGGGAACTTTATCACATGGAGCACGATCGCACGGAAACCAACGATCTTGCCAACCAATACCCAGAAAAAGTGACTCAAATGGCAAAATCCTGGCAGGGGTGGCATACCCGAATGGAGTTCCCTTGATCTCGCGCCCGGGCCACATTACGGGTTCAGACCACAGTCAATGAAAAGTCATCGACAAGCCATTTCGTCCACGCTAGAAGACTTTCCGCGGCTCGAAGCCACTCTGTGAGGCGTTTGCTTCATGGGCCCGGTCCTAAAAAACGACCCCTTTCAATCCTAGAGACATTTATCGATATCATGGATATTTCCAAAACGCTCCCAGAACGCATCCGCGAACTGTCTGCCTCCGTCGACAGCGATCCTGCCTCCAAGGCATTGGATCAAATCAAAGGCCAGTTGTTACAATCCATCCAGGACGGCGAGGAGGCGATGCGGCCCAAGTACGAACAAGCTCTCAAGCTGGTGGTCAAAGCCAGTAAGCTCTTTAAGGTTTCCACCAAAGATCAGTATCATTCCAAAGAAGCGAGGGCCTGTGCCGATGAAGTTGCCTCCTGGTTGAGGAGTGAACAAGCGGACGTCTTTGAGGATCGTCAGTTTGTACTTCAGTGGGAGGTCGAATATCAAAAAGCACAGGGCAGGGGCAAATCTAAGTCTGCTGGTCGTGTGCGTTCTTCATCAACTCCGGCTCAGACCTACAATCATGCCAAGCATGGTGATCTTCTGAATATTGTGGTCAAGGACCTGCTGGGGCTTGAGCCTGGCGACAGTATTACCGGAAAGGAAATTAAGGAAAAGTTGGGCAAGGGTGAGTATCACGACAGTCAAGGCAAGGCTTACAAGGCCCTGACAGTTTGGAGTATCATCTACAAGGCAGGCAAAGACGCTGCCATGAATGAAGATTCCCCATCGATCCTGATCAATCGAGACCGCAAATACTTCATGCGCTAAGGTTGGCACTCATGGGGATGGGGTTTGCGGATGTTCAAAATTTTACCCGGTATTATAATGGGGGGCTCATTGGACATGTGATCGGACCTCCGATGAAAGGTGATGGATGGGAAAGAAAAAAAAGCGCATTGATACCACCGTTCAGGAAGGTTTGAGCCACAATCCTTTTGCTGGATTGGATTCGATCGCCTTCCCGGAGGCAGATCCCAATAAGCTCAAAGAGGTCTTACCCAGCGGTCCAGCGGATGCACCCATCCAGAAACATCCAAGAGAAGGCCATCGAGGGCGGGTGGATATTGTCCGTCAGAAGGCTCATCGGGGTGGTAAAACGGTCACCGTGATCACCCAATTTGTGGGTATTTCCTTGAGTGAAAAAGAATCTCTGGCAAGGAGCATGCAAAAGACCTGCGGGGTCGGAGGGACGGTCAAAAATGGCGATATCGAGATTCAAGGGGATCAACGCGAGGCTGTGGCACAGATTCTCAGGAAAGCAGGCTTCCGCCCGGTTTTTGCAGGGGGGTAAAGGTTGAATGCTTGCGCGAGGATCTCCCTATCCTTCGCGTAAGCACTCAATGAGCTGCTTCACTTTCCACGATGTAGGCTTTGAAGTCGTGGAGACAATGGGGCGGGATACGCGCCTTGAAAATGGCGTGCGCCTCTTGGTAGACACGTTCTTCGACTTGTCCAACCTCATACAAACGCGACATGGTTTCAGTCTCTGCAATGGGGATCTGCAGTTTGAGGTGAGAGCGGATGGGGCGAAGTTGTTGCCCTAGCTCGGCAAGAAAGCGATCAAATCCATCTTTTGTTTTGGCGGAAATGGCGACCGATGGTTGATGGGTTTCCAGATAATGTTCGACAATGCCTTCTGCAGGTACCTGATCCGTTTTGTTGAAGACCATGAGGCAGGGTTTGTGATCAGCGTGGATCTCCTTGAGTACTTGCTCCACGGCCTCTATTTGGTCATCGACTTGGGGGTGACTCAAGTCGGTGACGTGAATCAGTAAGTCCGCTTCTACCACCTCTTCCAGGGTGGCTTTGAAGGCCTCGACCAGGCGATGGGGTAATTTGCGAATGAATCCAACGGTATCCGAAATGAGGACATTTTGATTGGTCGGAAGTCGCAGGCGACGTGTGGTCGGATCCAGAGTGGCAAAGAGCTTGTCTTCGGCCAGAACTTGAGTTCCCGTGAGACTGTTGAGCAAAGTGGATTTTCCGGCATTGGTGTAGCCCACAATGGATGCCAATGGCCACTGATGGCGCTTGCGACCGGCTCTCTGAACCGTTCGCTTTTTGCGCACTGCCTCCAGGTCTGCCATCAAACGGGTGATGCGTTCGGAAATTTTGCGTCGATCGACTTCAAGCTGAGACTCTCCTTCGCCTCCTCGCATGCCAATGCCACCTTTTTGTCGAGAAAGGTGCGTCCAAAATCGCGTCAATCTTGGCAGAAGATATTTCAACTGCGCCAATTCAACCTGCAGTTTTCCTTCATGCGTTTGTGCTCTTTGAGCAAAGATATCCAGAATCAGGGAAGTGCGATCCAAGATCTTGCATTCAAAAATTTTTTCTAGATTCCTCGCCTGCCCCGGGGTGAGTTCATCGTCAAAGACCACGGTGTCGACCTTTTCCATTTGGCAGATTTCCGCAAACTCGTGGGCCTTTCCCTTTCCAATGTAAGTGCTGGCATGAGGGCCATCGAGTTTTTGAAACCCTTCACCAATGATGGTCGCTCCTGCCGTTGTGGCGAGCTGGGCCAATTCTTCCAGAGAATCCTTGACCTCCCAGGCTGCATGAGACCGGAACTGAGCCCCAACCAGGAAGGCTCGTTCGGTGTGCTTGTCCAAATTATCCAGTAAGGCTTTCAAATGTCAGTTCGGTAAACGATCACCAGGGCGATTGGTAAGGGATTCATCTCAAAAGTGCAAACCATCTCATCAGCTTGTTGAGCCATGCATCCCTGGCGTCATGGAGCAGACAGGATGTCCGCTCTGTCACCAAGAGTGCTTGCCAGGCGTTGTAGACACTCGGTCAAGTAGGGAGCGGTTTGATACCTGTAAAACCCCATAACCTGAGTTTCGTATTCATTGAGGAAGTAATATTTCTGAGGCACCACGTATCCAAAATAATGCCTGCAAAAGAAAAACCTATATAATGCAGTGTTAACCTATTGGTAATTAAGATATTGCACCGCTATTGAAATAATCAGTCATACTTGTAATAGAAAAATACGCGATAATAATGACGCGATGGTGAAAACCGCTTTCAAAGCAAGCTCCTATAAATACAGAGGCAAACCTAGAATTTGCCTGATTCAGAATGGTTCATTTATGCAAACCTTTTCGTGATAGTGTTTAAACAAATATACCACTGCCATCAGTGACAGTTGATGGCTGGGAAAAACTGCTTTTTTCGTGGAGGTAATCCGGCACTCTGTGCTCATGAAAGTCTGCATCTCCGTCAGCTTCCTAGTTTCAGTCTTCGGGTTCCTCTCTTGTGTGGGTGTCGTCGCGCAGTCTGCTTCCTCACTGCCAGATGGTCAGCCAGACAAAGAGGGTGTTTCCTCTGCAGCAGTCCTTTCGTTCATCGAACGTCTTGAGAAGGATATCGATGCGGTTCACAGTTTCATGATTCTTCGACATGGCAAGCGGATCGCGCAGGGTTGGTGGACCCCTTATGATGAAGCTACACCGCAGCTCATGCATTCGCTCAGTAAGAGCTTTACCTCCACGGCCATTGGTCTGGCGATCGGGGAGGGTCAACTGTCACTTGATGACCCGGTGATTTCATTCTTCCCGGACGACACGCCAACCGAGCCCGGTTGGCAGCTCGAGGCCATGCGTATTCGTGATCTCATTACCATGACAACGGGGCACCGCAGGGAGCCTTGGCTTTTCAATGTCGAGTCTGATTGGGTGAAAACGTTTCTTCATTCAGATATCGAGTTCAAACCCGGAACGCATTTTCAATACAACTCGGCCGCCACCTACATGCTTTCAGCCATCCTTCAATCGGTCACGGGAGAAAGGCTGGTGGACTATCTGGACAAGCGTCTTTTCCGACCGTTGATGATTCAGAAGCCTGATTGGGATCTCTCACCCGAAGGAATCAATACCGGTGGTTGGGGGCTCCGGATCACTACGGAAGACATTGCCAAACTGGGGCAGCTTTACCTGCAGAAGGGAATCTGGCAGGGAGAACGCATCCTTTCAGAAGCATGGGTTAAGGAGGCGACCTCCAAACAAACATCCAATGGCAGTAACCCCGACAATGACTGGGATCAGGGATATGGGTATCAGTTCTGGCGTTGTCGAAACGACTGTTACCGGGGGGATGGTGCATTCGGTCAGTTTTGCATCGTCATTCCTGAGCATGATGCGGTGGTAGCGGTTACGTCCGGTACCAGTGACATGGGTGGAGTGATGCAGGTGATATGGGATATCCTCCTGCCTGCCATGGCATCAGAACCTCTGGAGGCAGATCCTGCAGCGACTCGGGCTCTGGCGCTCAAGTTGAA
The DNA here is from genome assembly GCA_002686885.1 of Pedosphaera sp. Lineage (GTDB taxonomy): Bacteria > Verrucomicrobiota > Verrucomicrobiia > Limisphaerales > AAA164-E04 > UBA7971. Next base: position 12,231 of record NYYT01000139.1, on the reverse strand, counting down.
TGCATTGAATCTTCCATTGGTTCAAGGTGAACCACGATCACCTCTTTCAGGGAAACTTGCTCAACGAGTTTTCCAGGTTTTCGAAAATGAAGCAGGCGTTCATTCCGTCTCCTTTGATCTTCATGATGACGACCATCGCATTACCGTTAAAATGGATCATGGCATAGAAACGCTTCGCCTTGGTCAGGGTAGTCACATTTCTTCCGAATTGAATCGCCATTTACCCTACACACAGCAAATGAGGCGAAACATAGGTGCCAGTGGGGCCTGGATCAAACCAGATGAATATCAGGCAAAGCTCTATTTCACCCAATCTCCGGCGAGTATCATTTATACGTTTCGCTTTGAAAATAACCGCATGTCCTGGGAAAGCGAGGTGCGTCATTCCCTGCTAGGGTCGAAAAACCTGGCCACCCTGCAAGGTGAATAATGGTCAATCAAGGTTTCAGGTGGGCCAGCCTTAAAGACCTTTCAGAGAACTACTCCTGCAGTAAAATGACGATCTGGAGGATTATTCAGAAGATGAATAAATAATGTAGGTACGCCCTCAAATTAATAAAAATTCAGAATACTATACCAGAGTATATTAGAACTAAGCTCCAAAGAGACTCTAATTAGACAGTAAACCGCCTAATCTCTGAAGCATCTCGCACATATATGGAGCAGTGTTTAAGCCATAAAAGTTCATTATCTTGGTTTCATACTCATTCATGAAATAATACTTTTGGGGTACGATATATCCAAGATAATACCTTCAGAAGAAAAATCTGTTGCTGAAAGTTATAAGCCGTTTGTAAACAATACTATGCAAAGCAGTTGAAATAATCAGCGAAACTTGTAATACAAAAGTACACGAAAATAATGGGGTGATGGTGAAAACTGCTTAAAAAGTAACTTCCTATAAAAACAGAGGCAAACTTCATTGGCGCGTTTATCTAGGTAAAGAGGATTCTGGTGGGGTAAAATATGAATACTTTGGCTCTGATGATAAAGGTGCAAAAACCTATGCCAAAAGTTGACGACGCAGGAAAAATCCAGACGATTAAATAATCTCCATAAAATCACGCCTGAAGAAGCAAATGACTTGTGGTGGAGCTTGGAGACACTAGCCCTGCACAGCGCGACCCTAAAAGAAGCTGTTGACTAGTTTATAAAAACCTAAATAGATCTCCGAGTCTAATCTTTCCATGAGACTGAGACTCAGTCTCATACATTTCTAAAAGAATTTCTTGCACTACCCTAGCAAGTAAAGGAACTTTGGCCTATGAAAGGAAATGAGCAAATAATAAAAGGGCTAAATGCTGGTCTAACCATAGAGCTTACGGCTATTAATCAATATTTTATTCAATCAAAGATGTGCGCAAACTGGGGCCTAAAGGTTTTGTCTGAACATTTTTATAAAGAATCCATCGAAGAGATGAAGCATGCAGAAGAGGTTATCGATCGCATACTTTATTTGGGTGGCGTACCCGAAATAGCGCGATACGATGTTATTAAAGTCGGTTCTACAGTTGAGGAACACATACGGAATAGTCTGGCTTTGGAAATGAAAGGTGTTCAGACCTACAATGAAGGTGTTCATTGTTGTCTCGAGTTGAAAGATTCTGGAAGTCGTGAGCTCATGGAAAGGATGGTTGTCGAATCCGAAGAAAGTATCGATTGGGCGGAAGCGCAAATTGATCTTATTAAATTAGTAGGTATCGAGAATTATTTATCTCAACAAATGAAATAGTACTAGGGTAGTTCGTTTTACAGGAAATCATAAAATTGAACAAAATTTAAAAGTCTTTTGAATTATTTCAAGTATTCTACACCTTAACAAATGCCTTTCGGCGCCTGTTTTTGAGCATCTGCTATTGCCCACTATTACACCAAAAGACTCGTGTGCAATGGGCTGAAAAAAAGGTGAAAAACTACATCATAAATTCACCCAAACGGCGAAGCATTTCAGTCATATAAGGCCCTGTGTACAAACCATAAAAGCCCATTACTTGAGTTTCATATTCGTTCAGAAAGTAATACTCCTGAGGCACAACATATCCAATGTAATCGCCGTTGAAACTGGTACACACAATCTCCAGTTCGTCTTTGTGCCATGAGCTCTGCAGCTGGAGGGCCAGTTCTCCGCTGAAATCACATGGAGTTCCGAGCAAGAGCATGGAACCCACCCGCAAGGCCTTTAGCTGCACCGATGCAACCGTTGGGGTCAGCAAGTGGGCCAGCCAGGGACGGAGTCTCCAGAGGCCCATGATCCGAATATGGGGTGAGGGGAGATGGAGAGTCGCTTCAGCTTGATGCCAAGGGACCCTGGATGCAAAAGTGGCACCGTCCAGATGCTGCAGGGTGATCGCTGCCAGCTGCTGCCCGTAGGCCATGGCACCCTCATGCTCCTTTTCTCTCGGCGTTGCTGCGTGGCTACCCACTCCTCCGGCCAGAAACAGGGCGATACCGCCAGTGGCTTTTTCCACCCTTTCAGCCCAATGACCGGGATAATCCCCGCAATAGGCTTTGGAGGAGGGGCCGACAATGGTGGCGTGGGCTGAAAAAATCCCCATGGTGGCAATGATTTGGTCTTCAGATTTGAAAAACAGGGAATGAACTCGTTCATCGATTTGTCCTTTGGTGCTGACGAGTCGATTGCGGCACATATCTTTGGCTTGGCTGGTTGTGGTGGCGATGGAGACGGGGCGAAGTTTTGAACGAGCTTCCTCCATGCACGCGAAAACCCGATCCAGGAGCCATGGATTGAAAGCGGGCTGGTAAGGCCCGGCGAAAGCCTCAGGCAGCCATCCCTGACCCCATCCCCCCGGGCCTGAATGAGTGTGCGAAGCACCCCAGTAGACGGCTTCGGATGGAATTCCAATTCTTTGCTGAACCTTCTTTCGAAAGGTGGCGATCATTTCCGGGGGTGGAATCAGCATGTCCAGGCTGATGATGACGGAACTTCGGTGATCGTCTTGCAGCCATAGCACACGGACATGCACCTCATCGAGTACGTCAAGGGCTGGAGCCCCTTTTCGAGCACCATAACCAGCCAGCGGAAGATCGCTCAACGGGGTGCGAGCCCCATCAAGCTTTGGTGTGATCGAGATTCTGGCAGCGCCTGCGAGAATCTTTTTTGGCGTGAGATCTGGATTCGCATCGACGCCTCTCAAGCTTTCCATGGAACGTGCGTAATACGTTTGAGTGAAATAGGGATCGGTATCGATGCGCGTGAAACATGCAAACGTCAAAAAGGTTCCCATCAAGGTCATTGCCCACGCCGCACGCTTGAGCTTGGAACGCTTGTTTGTCGATCTGCGCTTCATGTGTGCACGATAGCTTTTGCTTTTTGACCTTGGCAAGGGTTGGAAGAGCCGTAGGCCCTCAATGGCCGAGGAATACAAATGAGCTTTGAGTCCGCAGGCCGGATCTGATTGACTCTTCGGCCGTGAGGGAACCCATGAACCAAGCTAAAAGCTCCTACAAGTGTTACCTGGTCTGCATTTTTGTGGCCTTCGGCGCTATTGGCACGACCGCAGGAGCAACCTTGCCCATGGTGATTCGCAGTTTCGAATGGAGCTACCTTGCAGCCGGTTGGCTTTTCGCAGCTTCGGCTGCCTGTTACCTCGCCGCAAGCTGGGCGAGCGGAGGGTGGATCCCCAAATTGGGATTGCGTCGCATGCTTGTTGTGGGGCTCTGCCTTCAAGGCCTTGGAATGGGGGCCTTCGGACGCTTTTCGGATCTTTCTTGGAACTTGATTTGTTTTGGTATCCTCGGTCTGGGGCAGGGTATGGTGGAAGTATCCACCAATGTGGGGGTGGTTGAGGTGGAGTGCGACGGCCAAAGTCGTCTGATGAACATGGTGCATTCAGGTTTTACTGTGGGTGCGATTCTGGCTCCTTTCGTCGTCGGCTGGATAGCCGCTACAGGCATGCCCTGGCAACAGATCTATCTGGCCCTGGCCTTTGTGGCGTGCATCATGGCGATCTGGACCGTTTTTCAGCCTGGGTTGAGCCCCGCCCAACGGGCTGTTGCAAGGGGAGAGGACGATCATCTCCCCACGATGAAGCGAAAAGAAAAGTCCCTCTTGATTCTCCTCTGCTGGACGATTTTTCTCTACGTCGGCGCTGAAATTGGGGTGTCGAATTGGCTGGCTGAATACTTCGTCCAGCATCATCAAGCCAGTACGACTTTTGGTGCCAATGCGGTGGCTGTCTTCTGGTTGGGTATTTTTTTGGGGCGCCTGCTTCTGGGCCTTGGCTGGGGAAAAGGAGATGCCCATGCCCTCTTGAAAGGTTTTTCTGTGGTGGGTTCGATCTTTCTGATGCTGGCACTGCTGGCTTCCAGTGCGTGGGTGGCTCTTTGCCTTTTTTGGGTTTCCGGACTGGGATTTTCCATCGTCTATCCCTGTGTCATGTCGCTGGCAGGGCACGTTTTTCCACACGATCAAAGCCGTGTCGTTGCCTGGATTTCAGCAAGCGGTGGTTTGGGCGTGTGGCTCTTCCCCTTACTCATGTCCATGATATCCCAGCATTGGGATATCCAGGCGGGATTCTGGTTTTACACCTCCCTATCGTTTTTGATGCTCGTGGCCGTTTTTGCGGCAGGTCGCCTCCCAATCCAAGTCCCCGAGGAATCCTGAGGTTCTCCTTGAAGCCATGCACTGGAGAGGACTTTTCAAGCAGATAACACCATCAGTGTAATTGCCATAGAGTCACTCATTGGAACATGGGGTGATTTCGATCCCCACGTGACAGGACATATGCCAAAAGGTCCATGATCTCGTCTTTTTCCAGCATGTTGAGCAGCCCTTCTGGCATCATGGATATTTTTGAGGGTTCGATGCTCACCACTTTTTTGCGATCGACTCCGACGTTGCCGTTGGGATCGAACATGTTCACATTCACCGTGATGTTGTCACTTCCAAGATTGATCACTCTTCCTGTGACGGTGTCCCCGTTTTCCATGGTAAAGACCGATGGTGCATACTGGTCACTCACCACCTTGCTGGGTTCGAGTATGGACTCCAGAAGATCCAGGGGGCTGAACTTTCCAGCAGCACTGGTCAAATCTGGGCCGAGCGCTCCTCCCTCGCCATCAAACCGGTGGCAGGAAAAGCAGGCCGCTTCCCCAAAGACCTTTCTCCCTTTGTCGAAGTCCCTTCCCTTCTTGAGTGAGGTGCTCAGTGCGCGCTGCAGCTCGGACGCGGACCATTCCTTGACAAAGCTTCTGGCGGCAATGGCTTCCAAAGGCGATTGGATGCTGGGTTCGGCCTCCAGGATGTCTTTCATGGCTACTTTCTGACCGTCGTTCAGCATGGAAAGAGCATCGTTTTTGATGGCATCCACAAACTTTCGGAAGCTCGCTCCCCCTCGATAGGCAGCCGCTTTGACAAACCAGGAAAAGTAACGCTTCTGCAGATCTTCAGTCCAACCAGTGCGGAGCAATCGCATGGATTTGGCGTAATCGATTTGTTCTTCCTGACTGGGAGCACCTTCCAGAAGGAGGACGGACTTGGCGGCCGCCTCAGGGGACTGCAAGTAGCAAAGCAGCTGACAGAGTTCCACATTTTGAAATCGATCCTGTGTTGGGAAGAGAGGGTTCAGGGTCGCCAAGGCTGCCTCTCGCTCGGGGTCACTGGGCTCGCCCATGCGAATGAAGGTCAAGCTGTAGACTCGCAGGTAATCCAATTGCTGCTCTCGGCTCAGGGTGTTCCAAGAAAGGGCATTGAGCGCCTCAAGCAAGCGCGGCTTGAGCTCGGGGCTTCCCACGCGGGTCAGAGCGAGTAGCCCGGTCAGTCGTGACTGGAGATTGGTTTCGCTGAAAACGAGTTCTTGCCAGGATGCTGCGGGCTGATGCTCGAGAGCGATTCTCGCCGCAAATCGCAAGTAGCGATCGGTGTGCCCAAGGTAGGGAAGGGCCGTGGGAACAGCTTGTGGATCCTGTCGCCCGTGGAACGATTCAAGATGACGACGAATAGCTCTTTGGTCTTCACCGCCTGTCATTAAAGGCGCTGGAACAGTCGATTCCCTGCCTTCATAAGTGACGCGATAGAGAGCGGACTTGGTTCGCCGGCCCCCGATGGCAAAATACATGGCTCCATCTTTCGGATTGATTACCATATCGGTCAGAGGAAGAGGGGAGCCGGTGATGAATTCCTCTACATGGGCCGAGTAAGCGGCTCCATCGGGACGTAGATGAACGGCATACAGTTTTCCATAGCTCCAATCATTGATGTAGAAGGCGTTCTGATACTTTTCCGGGAACCTTGCTCCATATCCAAAGCAGACGCCCGTGGGAGATCCAGGGCCGATATCGACAACAGGAGGCAGACTGTCGGGATAGTAATCGGGCCATTTTCCTGACCCGTTTCGCCAACCGAATTCCGCGCCGCTGGGGACCATGCAAACGCGCGTTGGTCGGTACCATGGGGTGTTCACATCCCATTCCATATCGGCATCGTAGGTGAATAATTCCCCATGCCGATTGAATGCGGCGTCGTATTCATTACGAAAGCCAGTTGCGATGATTTCCCATGTGGCTCCTTCGGGATCGGTTTTGGCAATCCAGCCTCTCGGGGCAAGCGTGCCTCTCATGAAACCATTTCCGTAAATGCGGGGGAGGAGCAGGTCTTCGCCCCATACGGGAGTGGGACGCGTTTTCTGATGGTCGACAAGGGTGGTTTGATTGCCAACGATCACATACAGGGAGGCCTGGTCCGGACCCACGATCACCGCATGCGGTCCGTGCTCTCCTCCCTCTTCAGGGAACTTTTTGAGCAAGGTGACTTCGTCGAAGCGGTCATCTCCATCGGTGTCTTTGACTCGATAAAGCCCGCGTCCCTTGTGAGCCTTTGAATTGGTTACGGCATAGAGATGTCCCCAGGCGTAGACCAGGCCCTGTGCATGCCCGATGTCCAGATCAATACTCTCTACCCGGGTCGGATCCTTGCTGCCCAGGGCCGGAGGTGTGATGCGATAGAGCCCTCCATCCTGGTCGGAAACGATGAGGCGGCCTTTGTCATCATGGCACATGCTGACCCAGGAACCTTGCTGATCCCGGGGAACCGAGTAGAGCAATTCAACGTTGAATCCAGGCAGCACATGCATGGCAGCCGGATCGGTTGCCTCCGGCTCAGCTCCTGTGACCCATGGTGTTACCAAGAAGGCGCAGGCAAGGAGGAGGGTGTGGCTCCACGCTTGGGTGGGAGTGTACGATGCATCCTTCATCTGATGAGAGATCATGTTGCTTGTCGGGGTAAAAAGTTCTGATCAGGGGTTTCTGTCCGAAGTCATCTGTTGGCCATCCATTTCGTAGATGCCAACAAGGTATCCATTTTCAAGTACTTCACCGACCTTGAGGGTTCCGTGAATGGTCACAGGCTCATCCATGACGGGTTTGACGCCTTCTTCAGCCATGCGCACGCTCACCCATTCGTTGATCTTGGGGACAGTGCCATAACAGCACATGGATTGATCCCTCATGATGAGCATTTCTGTCACCAAACCTTGCTCGACCTTCAGCGGGAGCATGAAACCTTTCAGCGAAATGGCTTTTTGGTTCAAGGCATGGATGGCCTCGGGAATCTGCTCCTTGTAGACCACACCCTCCTCATCAGCGACAGCAGCCGAGAGATCTTCTGGCATTTCGTAATTGAAGGAGGCCAGTTTTTCAAAACTGACCGGCAAAAAACCAGGAAGCAAGGGGGTCTTCTCTTCCTGTGTGCTCTGCACTCCTGTTGGTTCCTCTGGATTGCCTGCGTTGCTTGTGGTGGGCTCCGGCAAGGGTGCCTCGGTGATGGAGTCTGAAGTGGACGCAGTGGTGGACGCAGGGACTGCCATGTCCTCGGTTGCCTGGCTGGCAAGATGTGTTTCTGGTGAATCCGTGAGTTCGTTTTCCAGAGCGGGGGTAGGTGTGGCCTCTATGGGCTCTCCCTGAATGGGGTCACCTTGTGGAAGGGTGGTGGAAGCCACTTCCTGTTGAGGTGCCTCTGAACAACCAGAAACACCCATGAGTATCGCCAATGTTAGCGCATTTGGAGTCAAACGAAGCGAGGACTTTGAAAGGTTCATGGGATGATTGCAGTAGCGCTAGCTCACGGTTTTAGTCATTCATTACCACCCGGAAATGAAAAAGGAATCTTCGTGAAGGAACTGCTCCGAATATGAACCTCCTGAATGATTCCTTCAAATGTATTTTCCCCATTCAGTGGAGCAAGGTCTGCCTGGAACTCAGCTGTATCCCCAACGGTTTCTCCTGTGGATCGACTGGCTATTGCTTGAAAAACCAGATTCGTCTTAAGACCGGATGACAAAGTGGTTTCACAGTGGATTTCCTCCTGAGCGAGTCGAATGAAATGTTCCACATGACCATCCAGAACATAGCATCGCATCAAGGTAAGGTCCTGATCCAGGACCAACTCCAGATGATATTGCTCATTGCCGAGTTGGATGAGAGATCCTCCATGGGGAGGATCATGATGGTGGCCATGGGGTGCGGATGATGAGTGCTTTTGCTCCGGGGCGTCGCACCCAGTCCAGATCATGGACACCATGGCCATCCCCAACAGCCCTAAACAGCAGTGACGCATATGTTTTTTCATGAGATGGGCGTGAGATTCTCAGCTACGGGGGTATGGTAGGCCTTCAAGGCTGGAATGCATCCGGCAAGAGCCCCCAAGAGAATCATGCTCAGAGGCGTCCACAACATGGATGCATGCCACTGCCAGGGGTGGATCACAACACCGGTCTGATGGCGGATAATGCCTGAAGCTCCTTCAAAAATCATTGCATAGATGGCAAAGGAGAAGCCGGCACCTACCAGGGCAATGACGGTAGATTCCAGAAGGATAGTCCCGAAAATGATCCGACGCCTGGCTCCCAGTGCTCGCAAAATGGCAATATCCCTGCGTCTTTCTTCCATGGTATTATAGAGGCCAGAGAGGATGCCTCCTGCAGCAACCACTGCTACCAAGTAAGCCACCATTGCCAGGATTTTGTCAAACCATCCTATTTTCTGAAACAACTGAGCCATGATCTGGTCGACCGGCCAGGCAAAGGTCAGGCGGTTGCCTTGTTTGTTGATGGTCATGTCCATTCGAAATCCAGACTGTGGTTGCTTGAGCTTAATTAAAACGGCACTGATATCGGTGGCCGCTTGAGGATCGTGACCACTCATTTTCTGTAAACCTGCCAGTGGTATCCAAAGGACCCGATCTGCGGGGCTGTTGGTCGGCTCCAAAAGACCTACGACGACATAGGTTTCGGCATGCTGTTTTTCTTCATCGTAAAGAAGACCATGGTAGGGGTGAAAGGTATCACCGACTTTCAAGCCGAGTTGCTGTGCCGCAAAAAATCCGATCACGGCTTCTCGCCGTTGGGGGTCCATCCACCGTCCTCCGGATGAAATCGCGTATTTCTGCCCGGGATGATGTTCAATGTTTTGAAGGAGCTCGGGAAGGGTGCCTACCAGGCGGTAGCCTCGGAAATTATCGCCCACCGCAATCGGCAGGGCGTGGCTGATCCCGGGATGCTCTCGGATGTCGAGATAATCTTCCCAGGCGACATTGCCTGGTGAGGCCTCGACATGAAAAATGGAGTTGAGAACCAATTGCAACTTGGAAGAACGTGCCCCGAGTACCGCATCGAAGCCGGCATGAACTCCGACAAATGCATCGTTGGCCTGATCCTTGATGGTCCAGACCGAAAGAATCAGCCCACCTGCCAATGCAATGGAACATGAGGTAATGCAGGTGGAGAGAAAGTGCTGACGCAAACTCCGCATCACGATGCCCAAAAGACTCATGCTTCGGTCTCCTTTTGAGGGATGTTGATGTCTTTTAGATCCCGGCAATGCTCAAATTGCCCCAACAACTCGGTATCATGGCTCACCAAAAGCAGTGCTGCACCGCTTTCATCGCACAGGCGGCGGATCAGCTGCATGGCGTCTTGAGCCAGTTCAGGATCCAGATTACCCGTGGGTTCGTCTGCAAGCACGAGTTTGGGTTGGTTGGCCAGAGCACGAGCAATGGCGACTCTCTGCTGTTGACCGACCGACAATTGAGAGGGCCGATGCTGCAAGTAGTTGCCGAGCCCGACTTCACCGAGTAATGCAGCCGCCTTTTTTTTGTCCAAGCCGGAGCCGAACATCATTCCAAGGCAGACGTTTTCCAGGCAGGTGAATCCCTGCAGGAGATTGAAGGTCTGAAAAATGTAGCCGATGGTACAGGCTCGAAGGCGATCCCTGTGGGATTCAGAAAGGGCATGAAGGGGGTGCCCATCCAACAGGATGGTGCCTGAGTCCGGCGAAATGATGCCGGCAATTAAGTGAAGAAAGGTTGTTTTTCCACTGCCGCTTTGTCCTTTCAGTGCCATTTGCTCCTCTGCATCGAGTGAAAAGGAATCAATGTTCAACACATTTTGAAGGTTTCCTTCGGGTGTGCGAAAATGCTTTTCCAGTGCGTTGATCTTAAGAAGCGCCATGAAAATTGAATGGAATAAACACTAACCTGACCTTGGATAGGTGACAATGTTCAATGGTTTGCGCGCATTCTTTCCATAAAGGTCATCCAAAGAATGGTCGGACGAGCCTCGGAGGCGATGGGACCTCCTTTCAGCGCCGGATCCTAAAAAAACGAAATGTCTGAGACACCGAATGCGAAATAGGGAGCGGATAGATCATGCCTGGCAGGTGGTAAGAGATTGGGGTCCAGTGAAAAAGGTCGTAGGAGCCTTCCAATTCCCAAAGGCTTTCACTTTCTCCAGAAGGCATGAGGAGCCCCGTGGTTCCGTCAAAAAGGCGCAATGGGGTGAGGCCTGATGCCTCTCGGGAGAACTCGCTACCCACCAGAATGGCATTGTTCATGGGGATCGCGTCTTGTTGGGCTGATTTGAGAATTCCTGATAAAAACCAGTCGTCATCGCTTTGAGGAGCCAGTTCCAGAACATAGGGATAGGTCTGGCTGCCACGCAATTCTCCTACATGCCAGCGAAGCCTGCCGGGCAAGAATTCGATCCAGCCGCTTTCAACCTGCATAGACCGGAAAGAAAGGGTCTCATTCCAAGTGAGATCGAGAAAAGTTGAGGAAGCAGGGCATTCTCCCATGTGTTGGATGTTTCCTTCAAAAAACCAAGCGGACGCTGACAAGTCGTCTGCGCTGGATCCGAGGAGACTCAAGCTCAGATCCATGTTCTCGCAAGGCTGGCAACCGATGAGCCAGCACAGGATATTCTTGAAAAGGATGCTTTGGTCGTCCAGGTCCTGGGGTGTCTTTTCCGAACCCTCGGCCCAGGCAAAAAGTTGCAGGACCATTTTGCCGGATGCCTCATCAGGTTTGGAATCCCTGACGATCATGGCTGAGCCACCATTGGCAGGATGCCGAATGAGTGCCTGGTTTGAAGTTTTGTCATCGATTGCCTGATGGGTTGAGAGGGGCAAAAGCCATTGAACCAAACCATAGGGACCATCCCAGAAACGTTGATTCTCCGCGGATCGTTGCAAATCAGTTTCAATACCCGAGAGAGAAAGGTTGATGTTCGTCACTCCCGTAAGAGCTTCCCAGGAAACGGAGGTCTCCAAAGCAGGCAAGGGTGCTTGTGGGACCTCCCATGGAGGACTCATGTGGTAGATAGGCATCCCTTGCCGGGACCAAGTCAATAGATGATCGATGGCGGGGTGATCACTCTGGCTGTATTGAATCGAATGCTTCCAAAGGACTGCATCGTATGAAGCTGAATCTGTTTCGTTCAGTCGATCGATGGAAACTTGATCCCATGCCAGACCCATTTCAAAGAGTGATTGGGTGATGAACTGGCTCTGTTGGGTCGTGGTCTCCTCGATCAGGAGAATACGAGCACCTTGCTGTACGACTTGAACTCGAACGGGTGCTGCTCGTCGCTCCATGCCTGAATCGGTGATGGCGGAGGATTCCAGAAGATATTCCCCGGGATCTTCCACCCAGAGCGACCCTTCGAAGGGTGGCTGGCTGGACTGTTTTACGACCTCTCCATTGACACTCAAAGTCCACATCTTGACAGGCTCATCCGAATCGATGATGACCGAGACAGGGATGAGGACCTCCGGGCGGGCCTCCTCATAGTTGAGTTCAAATGTCTGATGGTTCCTGGGGTGAGCGAAAGCCAAGGTCAGGGCTAGCTCTGGTTCTGGTTCTGGTTCTGGTTCTGGTTCTGGCTCTGGCTCTGGCTCTGGCTCTGGCTCTGGCTCTGGCTCTGGCTCTGGCTCTGGCTCTGG
>NYYT01000138.1 GCA_002686885.1 Pedosphaera sp. | reverse complement strand
CCCCTTCTTCCTGATCCGGGATTTCAAGGGAGTCGGCGACCCCATCCACGTAAAACGTGCGGGCACCGTCCTCTTGAACCCAAGCAATGTGATGCCAATTTCCATCGAACGGCTGCTGTTCGGAATAGGCATGTCCAAAAGTAGACCACCCACTTTGGCGCAGGTAGAAATCCACGCTGCCATCGGCACCACCATTGTGCGTACCAATGTTGAAGAGCGGATTGCTATTCTCAGTATTTCCTTCCGAAAAGATACGGAGGTCATTTTGACCTTCCCCAACGACATTCACCCACATGGAGATGGTGTGGGACCGATGCTTGTTGGCTGGGAGATCATCTCCTGCGTCGTGCACGCGGGAAAGCAATGTTTGACGAGCATTGTCAAACGAGAAGGCATTTCCGTGCCTTCCGGCCACCACATCGCCGGCCTCCAGATTGGTGACATCCATGTCGTAGAAACTGACCAAATCAGGCGTTTTGGTCCCTTGAATTTCATCCAGCGGCCAGTAAGAAACCAGGCCATCGCTGATTTGCGCATGCAATGTGCCCGACAGGGCCACCGCCATCCATCCTCCAAGCCAAATCGACTTGGGGACTTTCCCAACTAAGGTTGATTTATGTGTTTTCATAATACTTCTGTAACAGTAGTGCGGAACGCAACGCACACGCGCGTCTAAGCACCAGAATTTGAGGAACTTGAACATCAAAAAGGATCTCACAGAAGAGGTCAACCCAGAAGCAGCGGAAGGGGGTTGAAAAATGCCAATCTGAAAAAACTTAAGTCATTGTTGAATAACATTTTACAACCTAATTTGAGGAGCTGATTTCTGAGTTTGACTTGTAGGCATTGCCATACCTTACTCTGCCCTCGAAGTCAGATTTCCTGGGAAACGCATCCAACCGCAAGGATCAACGAAACTTTCATGGACCCAGCAGATTCATGACATGGGCGCTGTCTTGGGCCGCATTGACTTGCGTATTCTTGTGCGTCACTTTCCCATCTTTTCCGATGATGAAGGTCCACCGTGAGGCAGTCACCCCGCGTTCAAGAGACACGGGCTTGCCCAAGAAGGTGCGTTCAATGACCCCTCCGTCCCTCATGGGGACTCCAAAGGCCTTGGCAATCATGCCATTGTAGTCAGCCAACAGGTCAAAGTTCAGCTGATGGGTTTGTTGAAAGACCTTCAAACCCGCGGGTGCATCGCCACTGATCCCCACGACCACGGCATCCTTCGATTTCAGCTTAGCCGCATCATCGCGAAAGGCACAGGCCTGCTTGGTGCAACCACCAGTCATGGCAGCCGGATAAAAATAGACAATCAGATGCTTCTTTCCGATCCAATCGGATGACTTCCAGAGATGCCCATCCTGATCAATGGCAGTGAAGGTTGGAGCTGGATCCCCCACAGCAAGGGGCTTGGGTTCTGATTCCTCAGAGCTGATGCAATGGAGGGATAAAAGAAGCCCGAGAAGGACGAGGATAGACGAATGCGTAGGGTTGTTTTTCATGATCATGGGGTTTCGTATTTGAGACTTGAGGCGAAATGGCAGGCCGATTTTCTGATGGGGTCTCGGGGGAGAGGTTTAGCAGATGCATTACTTCAAGGCTCGTAGATAAAGGTTTCGCCAGCGCACTTCGTAGGGACCTTGATCTCGCGCAATCCCATGCACCTGGAGGCCAATGAAGCCCTCCTTGAAACTTTCGGCATCTCCTTGATAATCCGCCACAGGAATGTCGTTGACCCAGGTTTGAATGCGGTTTCCCTGAGCAAGGATCCGAAAATGATTCCATGCCCCATTTCGAAAAGCACCTCGCGCTGTCTCATCCTCACGATCCTCGGTCAACCAACCTGTGCCCAGAGCTTCGCCATAAATCCAGCCAGCATTGCCATTGCTGGCGATCTCGACTTGTGGTCCGTGCACCCTGCCATGGTTAAACGCAGGCAGACTGCGCGAGCGGATTTGAACCCCCGAATTGAGGGCCTCATCCACTTGGACCTCATAAACCAGCTCAAAGTCCTGGTAGTCACGGCTGGAGCATAAAAAGGAGTTTGGACTCCCATCAGAAGTTTTCCCGACAATGCATCGGTCCTCAACCCGGTAGGTGGCCGTGCCATTTTTCTGAACCCAGCCGGTCAAGGATCGTTCGTCAAAAAGCGATGACCATCCCCCCTCGGCATGAGGAAAGATTTCCTTGAAGAAAGCCTTCATGTGAGCCCAGCTGCGTCTGTCTGCCTGAGGGTGATAGGCTGAGCCGCTGGCAGCGTTCTCTCCAGCCTCCTTCTTGGTGAAAGAATGGACCGCACCACCGTATTGAATCATCTGCCAGTCGACTTGCCACTGGCGCATTTCCTGGACAAAGGCTTGAAGGTTTTCCTGCGAAACAAACGGATCCTCAGCACCATGCAACACCAGAACCTTGGAGCGAATGTGAGTCCCATCTTCGGGCGTGGGAGAGTCCAGTCCCCCATGAAAGGAAACCACGCCACGCAGATCAGCGCCGCTGCGCGCCAGCTCCAGGACCCCGGTTCCACCGAAGCAATACCCTATCGCGGCCAATTGATTGGGGTGGCAGCCGGGGATTTTCGTCAGTTGCTCAAGGGCATCCTTGAGTCGCTGACGAAAGAGCGATCGATCCTTCCGATAGAGCCCGGCCTGAACGCCACACTCCTGGGGGTTGGACGGGCGCACTCCCTTACCATACACGTCAGCGGCAAAACAGACATAGCCCAATTCCTCGGCTATCTGGATGGCTCTTTCGCGTGCATCATCCTGTAAGCCTGTCCAATCATGTATCAGAAGAATGCCTGGCCGAAACTCTCCCTCAGCCAGTGAGGGCGATGCGACAAAACCCTCCATTTCCTCTTCTCCCGAGACGTAGGAAATCGCATGGGCTGTCACGGCCCGGAGGGGCATGATGGAAAGGAACCACGCCATGAAAAAAAACAGCGCCTTACGACATCTTTGAGGGGAGATCATGACACGAATCTTGCCGAAAAACTTCGGGTAGAAGCCAGCCCAAAAAACAGCAGCTACAAGATTCCGTCTGGAAATTTCACCAACTTAGAAAGGAACCAAAGCGACCCTGAGGAGGGAAACCCAAGCGGGCGCATGGAACACCAGGGGAAAACTCTGTGGTCAGGGTCAGGCCCTGAGGATTCAGCCAATCAGTGGTGATCGGTATCTACCTTGCAACCCCACTTGATGAATCCGGCAAGATAAATAAGCACAAAGAGGAGCACTGGCCACAGGCGCGGGCCACCCGAAGCCTCAGAGCGTGCCGTCATGAACACAGTCCAAGTAAAGATGGCACTGATAACGATGAAAACAAAGGTGGGTAACCAAAACTTACTCATTCGTCCTTTTGGTAACCCATGGCCCGACTCAATTCAAGGTCCGATTAACCCTTTTTGGGGTAAAGTTTCATTTTCCCTCAACAGGAAGCTCACTCTGGGCGTTCGCGGAGCGCGGTCAGGTAATCATCCAGGCGACGGTGACCATGAACAAAATCCAGTAGTGGGTTGTCTTCTTTGACTTGAGAGACCTCCGGATCGGACAAAGCATCCATCTCTCGGAACAAGACATTCCAATAGTGATTGCAGCGTGCTTTTTGCTCGAAAGAGACGGTGGCCGTGGGGCGAGTTACAAGAGTCGTATTGTTGAACATGCAGTGACTTTGCCGGATGGGGTTAGACAAAGACTGTCTTAAGGTCATTTTCTGAGAAAAATTAGATCTTTGGGGAGTCAGGCTTGCAAACATTTCATTGGCAGTCATTTGATTGCCATTCCAGCATGCCGGTGGCATAAGGGATGGCATGCATTATCGTCGTTTCGGCAAGACCGAATTGCAGATGCCCGTCTTCACTTGTGGAGGCATGCGGTATCAACACAAATGGCAGGACGTCCCCCCTTCAGAGATCCCCCAAAAAAACCAGGAAAACCTGGAAGCTACGATTCTCCGAGCTTTGGAATTGGGCATCAATCACATCGAAACGGCTCGAGGCTACGGCACTTCCGAAATGCAGCTGGGATGGATTTTACCCAAATTACCCCGCGAAAAGATGATGATTCAAACCAAGGTGGCCCCCTTTGCGACGCAAAAGGAATTCTACGATACCTTTGATACTTCCATGGAATATCTTGGGTTGGACCACGTCGATTTGCTCTCCATCCACGGGATCAACAACCGGGAACTTCTTGACTGGACCCTTCGCAAGGGCGGCTGTCTCGAAGCCGCCTACGAACTGAAAAAAAGGGGGCGAGCAAGACACATCGGCTTTTCGACGCATGCCACGCCAGACATTATTCAGGAAGCGATTGCGTCTGACGCTTTCGATTACGTCAACCTTCACTGGTATTTTGTGAATGATTTGAACTGGGGCGGCATCGAAGCCGCTACGACCCGCGACATGGGAGTCTTCATCATCAGCCCCAACGACAAGGGAGGCATGCTTTACAGCCCACCACTCAAGTTGGAAACACTGTGCCAGCCGCTGAGCCCCATGGCATTCAATAATTTATACTGTCTGTCTCGCCCCCAAGTTCATACCTTGAGTGTGGGTGCTTCCTGCCCGGAGGACTTTGACGAGCACATCCGCTCTCTGGAAAATTACGAGAAAGCCGGCTTGGTCATGGCTCCCATCGAGGCCAAACTTCGAAAGGAAATGACCCAAGTATTGGGAGCTGAATGGTGTGATCGATGGACAGAAGGCCTACCGGAATATGTCGACGTTCCCAACGAGGTCAACATGGTAGAAATCCTGAGACTCTGGACCTACGCAAAGTCTCTGGACATTGTGGATTGGGGAAAGATGCGATACAACCTGCTGGGCAATGCAGAGCACTGGTTTCCAGGACAAAACGTTTCTCACCTACCTTCGGAGGCAGACCAGTGGCTTCCTCTTTTAGCTGGAAGCCCATTCAAGGATCGTATTCCAACCATCCTTCAAGCGGCCCACGACATGCTTTATGAAAAGCCCGTTCAGCGCCTGAGCCAGTCGGACTGATCCTTTTCAGGTAAGCACTTCCTTAAGGGCACAAAAATGCGCCCATGGCGCGTGGCCATGGACGCTGTAAAAGGGCATCCAAAATCTACTTCATGAGCAGCATTTGGCGAGCCTGCTTGATCGAGCGGCTAAGACGGCGCTGAAACGGCGCTGGCAAGCCTGTGTATTTGCGCGGCAGGATCTTACCTTGCTCGGTCACGTAGCGACGCAACAATTCAACGTTCGCCGCATGCAACTGATCAATGGTGAAGTCCACCACGGGCTTGGGTCTTGGTGTGCGGGACGGGTAGCGACTGACTTCGTTCCGGCGCCCCTTGTCTTTGTTATTTTTGCGTGGCATAAGCTCTACTCAGATAAAAAGGTCTATTTGATTTCCCGGTGAAGCGTATGACGACGGAGAAAGGGATTGTATTTCTTCTTCTCTACTTTCTCAGTCTGCAGCTTTTTGTTGCGCGTGGTCATGTAACGTGAAGGCGGTTTGCCTTCCTTGCGTGCTTCAGTGCATTCTATGGTAACAATTTCGCGTGGCATAATGGTTTAATCCTTGTCTCTTTGAGCTTTACCGGAGGGGGAATCGTCATCGTCGGAAGATTCCACCGTCGAAGATCCCTTACTGTCAACCGACCCGAGAGCACCCAGACGACGCTGACGTGAAGTCCCGTCTTTTTCCATCTGCATCTGGGCCTCCACCGTGAAGCGCGTCCAGGGGATGGCCTCCAACCTTGCTTTGGGAATGGCTTTACCGGTGAGTTCGCACACACCAAAGGTGTTCTTCTCGATTCTTCGGAGAGCCTCTTCTATTTCATAAACCGCATCCTGATCGGAGGAGAGCAAACTCAAAGCAAAATCGCGGTCAAAATTGTCTGTGCCGGAATCAGCCATGTGGAGGCTGTAACTTTGCATTTCTTCAGCAGACTCCTTGGCGAGGCCATCCATTTGCGCCATGAGACGATCGTGCAACTCCAGCAAAGTTTTATAGTATTTGGACCATTGTGGCTTCACCCTGGCTCGGCTCCAAGTCATCGGCTTGGGGGTAGTGGATGCCTTAGAACCCTTGGAGACTTTGGAGCTTTTTTTGGAAACTCCAGTGGACGCCAATGGGAATCCTAGAATGGCAGCCGTTGTCGCGGCAACCACAGGTTGCTTGGCCGCTGCCTTGGGCTTGGCCGCTGCCTTGGGCTTGGCCGCTGCCTTGGGCTTGGCCGCT
>NYYT01000137.1 GCA_002686885.1 Pedosphaera sp. | reverse complement strand
TTTGGCTCAGGCTTTGGCTCAGGCTTTGGCTCAGGCTTTGGCTCAGGCTTTGGCTCAGGCTTTGGCTCAGGCTTTGGCTCAGGCTGGGGGCTTGCGACATCGGCCGGATCATTCATCAGCGATTCCAGCACTGATGTAGGCATCATTCGAAAGGGGATCAACGGATCCTCCTCTTTTCGGTCTGGCAGGAAACCAGAACCAAATAACAGAAGGGTCAAAAGCAACAGGTGCAGGCCACTGGAAGCAAGCAGGTATTTTTTTTGCAATGGCTCCATCACGGATTCTTCATTTCGTGTCGAAAGTAAATATTCTGCATGCCCAGTTTCTTGGCCCCGTCCAGAACAGCATAGATATTGCCCCAAGTGGCTCCAAGATCTCCTCGAATGACCAAAACCAGGTCTGGGTTTTGCTCGAATGCGGCAGCCAGTGCTTCCTGCAAAGTCGAAAGCGAAACAGGCTGCGTTTCCAGAAAATAATTTCCTGAAGGATCGACTTCCACCATTTTTAGATCGTTTTTTTCTGGCGACGCATCGGTCACCTGGCTTTTGGGCAATTCCAGGCGCAGGCCTTGTTCCATCAGCGGGGTGGTGATCATGAAGATGATCAACAGCACAAAAGCCAAATCGAGAAGCGGAGTGATGTTGATATCACTCAGTGTCACCAAAGCGGTCTTTTGGGAATGGCGTCTCATCGATGGCTGCCAAGTGAAGTCAATAAAAGTGCATGCAGGCTGCTGGAGGTGGTCTCAGTCATCTTCGGGAATGAAGTCTGTTTCGATTTTGGACGCCAATTCCTGAGCAAAGTTATCCATTTCGACGCTCAATACCCGCATGTTGTGCACCAGCCAGTTGTAGCCAAACATCGATGGAATTGCGACAAGGAGGCCAGCGACGGTGGTGACCAGAGCCCCAGCTACGCCAGGGGCAATAGTCGTCAATTGCGCGTTTTGTTGACTTGCCACTTGAGCAAAGGCGCTCATGACCCCCCAAACGGTTCCAAGGAGGCCGAGAAAGGGGGCACCGCTGACCGCAATGGCAAGTAATATCAGCCCAGATTCCAGCCTCAGGGCTTCCTGTGCCACGCCTCGCTCAAGGGCCCTCTTAACATGCTCCATGGATTTGAGGGAAATCATCTGTGCGGGCCCACCTTTGCTTTCATGGCGCTTTTGACAGATCGCCAGTTCATGATTTCCCATCTCATAAATGCTAAACAGGGGACAGCCATCGACTGGGATCTTGCGGTGGTAGAGTTCGGTCAAATTCTCTTGTTCGCGAAACGCCTGATCGAAGGCTGCGTTGAGCTTTCTGGCTCGCCGAATTTGAATCGCTTTTGAGGCCATCACCGACCAGGCAAAGATGGAAAAGAGCACCAGCACGATGATGATGGCTTTACCCTCCGGACGAGCTTCACTCCAGACGTAAACAAACTCGATTTGATTGGCAGCAGCTAGCATTGAGAGCATGATGAAATCCTCAAAAATTACAGAACCTCTCAATGTAACACAGAAGCATGGCCTCATCAAAAAATTGCCCCAGCCGTGGTATGGAAGGAATTTTTGGGCCTCAGTGGTGGTGATCGAAGAAAGCATCAAAGGGATTGATGGATCGAGCAGCTTGAAGGATGATCCACCTCAGCATGCCTGCAAAATGTTCATTCCCCCGATTTCTCATTCAGGATCTTTGGCAAAGCGGGTCCAGGGTGGGGCTACTCTGGATGCTTTTGACAACGATGATGGTCCACGCACAATCCAAGGCTACGGAGGCCCCTCTGCTGGTAGCGCATCGTGGCGCCTCCTACGAGGCGCCTGAGAATACCGTAGCCTCGGTCAAACTGGCCTGGACCAAGCGCGCGGATGCCACCGAAGTGGACATTCACATGACGCGGGACCATCAGATTGTGGTCATCCACGACAAATCCACCAAGCGGACTGCGGGTGTGGACTTATCGATCGCTGCCAACGACTATGCTTCTTTGAAAGATCTCGAGGTGGGATCCTGGAAAAGCCCAGACTACGAAGGGGAACCCTTGCCATTGCTCGAGGAAGTGCTCCAGCATGTGCCTGATGGCAAACAGATCTTTATTGAAATCAAGTGTCCCAAGGAAGTGCTTCCTTACCTCAAGCAAGTGGTCCAGGAGTCGGGGCTTTTGGCTCAGCAAACCGTTTTTATTGCCTTTGATTGGGAAACGATCCGCCAGACCAAGCTGATTTTTCCTTCCTCTGCGTGTTATTGGCTCTCAGGGTTCAAACAGGACAAAACTTCCGGAACATGGGAGCCCAGTGCCGCGGAGGTTCTGGAGCGTGCCCTGGAAGCTAAGGTGGATGGAGTGGATGTGTCTCACAGTGGTCCTGTTTCAGCTCAGTTTGTGGCTGCAGCCCATGAGAAAGGGCTGGAAGTGCATGTTTACACGGTCAATGAGATAGCAGATGCTCGTCGTGTCATGAAAGCGGGAGTGGACGGTATCACCACCGATCGCCCCCTCTTTTTGAGAGAACAGCTCGGCCTTTAGGAGAGTGCTCCACACCTGTTTCAGGCAGCCGATGCCTTTAATCGCACCGGGATCCCTTTTTGGTGCAGATGCTGCTTGACCTCCTCCACAGTGAATTCTCCAAAGTGAAAGATGCTGGCTGCTAAAACCGCATCGGCTTTTCCATGCTCCAGAACCTCTGCCATGTGGTCGAGATTTCCTGCGCCTCCGCTGGCGACTACCGGAACCGAAATGGCCTCGCTGATGCGACGGGTGATTTCAAGATCGTAGCCTGCCTTGGTGCCATCGGCATCGATGCTGTTGAGAACAATTTCTCCAGCGCCTAGTTCCACTGCTCGGATGGCCCAGTCCAGCGCCTCCATCTGGGTTGCCTTGCGTCCTCCGTGGGAAAAAACCTCCCAGCGATCGGTTTCGACCTTTTTGGCGTCAATGGAAACCACAATGCATTGACTACCAAATTTTTTGGCGCCTTGGCGAATCAAATCGGGCGTGGCAATGGCAGCCGAGTTGATGCTGACTTTGTCCGCCCCGGCTTTGAGCATGATGGACATGTCCTCGACGGTTCGAATCCCGCCTCCCACGGTCAATGGCATGAAGCAACAGTCTGCCGCCCGTCGAATCACATCCGCCATGGATGCCCGGGCATGTGCACTGGCAGTGATGTCGAAGAAAACCATTTCATCGGCCCCTTGTTCATTGTATCGCATGGCCAGTTCCACAGGATCTCCGACATTTCTCAGTTCTCCTGCTTCGGCTCTGCCAAATTGAACGCCTCGAGTGACTTGGCCGTCATGGACATCGAGGCAGGGGATGACGCGTCGTGCGAGCATGCGACTGGACATACCTCATGGTCAGAGACTTTCCCAGCGAAAAAGCAGCTTCGTGACCCTGAGTGGCATTCATGAACGTGGATTGCCGTTGGGGATTTGCCATTGTCATGCCTCGGGCACCGATCGTATGGTGGAGGGATGGATAAGGATCAACTGCGAGCCCTCTTTGACATGCAAAAAGCCTTGAATCAGCGCATTGGTGTCGAAACCGAGTCGATGGACGAGGCACAGAAAACGCAATGGGTGCTCAACTACGCCCGCGCCATGGGGCAGGAATTGGCTGAATTGACCGACAGTGTTCCTTGGAAGTGGTGGGCCAAATATCAGACTTTTGATGAGCAGAATGCCCGTGTGGAAGTCGTGGACCTGTTTCACTTCCTCATCAGTCTTGCCCAGGTGCTGGGGATGAGTGCGGATGATGTTTATGCCGCTTACGTGAAGAAGAATGAAGTGAACTTCCAGCGTCAGGAGAGCGGCTACACCGAAAAAGATCACGGTGATTCACGTCACATCTAGGCCTGCAGCATGGGTCTTTATGGAGTTGTCGACACTTAGCTGGTCCCATTGGTCTCTGGCATTGCTGGGGGCCTTCAGTCTTGGTTTCTCCAAGACAGGGTTTCCAGGTCTTGCCCTGGTGAATGTCCTCATCATGGCCGAGCTTTTCGGTGCCAAGGAATCGGTGGGACTGATCCTTCCGCTTCTGATTGTGTGCGACGTGACGGTGTACCCCATGTTCAGGCGTTACGCCAAATGGTCTCAGGTCTGGCCTATTCTTCTGCCCAGCTGCGTGGGGATCCTTGTGGGCTATGGGGTGCTTTCGGCGATGGACAACCTCATGGCTCGACGGTCCATCGGTTGGATTATTCTCCTCATGTTAGGTCTCCAAATTGTTCGCACCTATCAACAGGCCTTCCTCAAGCGATTACCTGATTCCACCTGGTTTCGTTGGGTCTCCGGATGGGTCATCGGGGTGTCGACCATGCTGGCCAACGCTGCAGGCCCTGTCTACGCCATCTATGCCTTGGTGCATCAAATGCCCAAGGAGCGTTTTCTTGGAATTGGGGCACGATGCTTTCTTCTTATCAATGTGATCAAATTACCTTTCATGACGGATCTTCAAATCATTCATGCCCACTCCCTCTTGCTGGACTTGACCTTGCTTCCGGGTATCTTCGCTGGCATCTATTTGGGCAAGCGACTGATCGATCGTATCCCGCAGAAGGCTTTTGAATGCTTGCTCTATCTTTTTTCGGCGGTGGCTGGTGTCCGCCTTTTGATGACCTGATGGATCCAAAGGACGTCTTATGGAATTGAGAGCCTTGGCAGAGCGCATCCTGCTGCATCCCGATCTGGAGGTCAAATTGACGTGTCCCGACAAGGTGACGGACGAAAACCCGGGAAAGCCCGTACTTCGCGGTCTGAGTCCTGAACGAAACCAGGTTCTGCAATTCAAGGATCATCAGGGCGATACCTCGTTTCCAGCCCTGCATACCCTGGAAAAGGATGAAACTCGAGGGCGGGTGCTTCATTTTTTTGCCAATCATGAACTTCTGGCAACCGAACTGATGGCCTTGGTCCTTTTGAAATTTCCAGAAGCACCCAAGGCTTTCCGCCGCGGGATTCTTAAAACGCTCAAAGATGAGCAGGAGCATACGCGGATGTATGTCCGTCGGCTTGCTGACATGGGCATGGTGTTTGGACAATTTCCAGTCAACGGATACTTCTGGAAGATGATTGCACCCATGTCGACCCCCATGGACTATGTCAGCCGCCTTTCCCTCACCTTCGAACAAGCCAATCTGGATTTTTCGGCCTATTTTGCTCAACGCTTTGGTCTCATTGGAGACCGAGCTTCGCAAGCTTTGATGGAGAAGATCTACCGCGATGAGCTGACACACGTGGGATACGGACTGAAGTGGTTTCGTCGCTGGAAGGACCCCAAGCTCACCGATTGGCAGGCCTATGAAAAGCAGCTGGAGTTTCCCATGTCTCCGCAGAGGGCCAAGGCGGCACCCTTCAACCTCAAGGCGCGTCAGCAAGTAGGCCTGGATGCGGATTTCATCCAGCGTCTCTACGTGTATTCCAAAAGCAAGGGGCGAACACCCCGGATTCACGTATTCAATCCCTATGCTGAACAGTTTATGATGGCGGGTCCGGGGTTCACTCCCAATCGCCAGCAGAAAAGCATCCAAGAAGATTTGGAGACCCTTCCTTTGTTTCTATGCCGTTCGGATGATGTCGTGCTGGTTCGGCGCCCTCAGCGCATTGCTTACCTGGCAAAACTCAAGGATTCTGGGTTTGCTCTTCCTCAAACCGAATGCGTCTCAGAAAAGGGGTTGGAGGAAGCTTCGGAACTACGGCGCCGCAAGGTGGGTGCCCTTTGCCCCTGGGCCTGGTCGCCCTGCGGTTACCAGGTGATGAAGCCCTTGATGGCTCAGCTGACGCAGGCTTGCCCTCCCGTAGGGGAGGCCTGGTATGAGAGCATTCGCCCTCTCTTTGCGAAGGATTGGGCAGCTGATCAGCTCAGAGCCTTCCTGCGTTCGAGATCCGATGGCCAATGGTTGATTGCAGAAGATGCCATCGGTCAGAGTTGCGATTCCGAAGTCGGGGTCTTGAGCCAAATCGAGTGCCTTCGGCAAAAAGGATATCCGCGAGTGGTAGTCAAGTCGCTGTATGGTTCAGCAGGCGGCAACATGCTGCGGTGCTGGGAGTCGAAAATCAGCGAGCGTCAAATGGGTTGGATTGCCAACGCCTTGCGGCGTGAAGGCGCACTATTGGTGGAACCCTGGTTGGACCGCATGATGGATTTTTCCGTTCATTGGCAGGTCGAACCTGGTGCCATACGGTGGATTGGATGGAGCCACCTCAAAGTGGATGATCGGGGGCACTACCGCGGGAGTCTTTGGATGCCTTCGTTCATGCGAGCCATGCCCAAAGAGCTTGCCAAGTTTGCCCATGAGGGAGAGCCCGAAAGATTGAGACGCCTTTTCTATGACCTGAAAGAATTTTTGTTCCCCCATTTGAAACAAGCTGGCTACCTCGGGCCGGTTGGAGTGGATGCGGCCATTTTCCGAGGTGGCGATGGTCGACCTCGACTCAAGCCGGTGATTGAAATCAATCCGCGCTATACCATGGGTCGATTGTCCATTGAAGTGGGCCGTCACCATGCACCGGGTTCAGCTGGATACTTGCAAATCCTCAACCAACGCGATTTGGAACGTCATGGACATGATTCGTTCGATGCGTGGAGTCGGTCTATCGAAAAGGCCTTGCCTGTGGTCACCGATGAGCGAGGTCGGTTGGTGTCGGGTGCCGTTTTTCTCAATGACCCCACCACTGCCAGCGGCTGTCTTGCCCTGTGGCAGGCCTCACGTAACATCAAGGCGTTTTGGGAGGTTGGGCATCCCCTTGAGGCGACTCTGGCGTAGGCTCGGGTGTTGGATGATCGGCGGAAGCCTCCTGATCACGATAACTGGCCACTACCCAATCACTGAGCTGCTTGTCAGGGTTTTCGGCAGCCTTACGATCAATGACAAACCGTTTCTGCCCGGTGTTTTTGGCGATGAGCTTCAATCCGAACTGATAGTCCTTGAAGCGATCCTGCCAGATCTCACGAACTGAAAGCGATTTGGACAATGCCAGTTCGATCAAATGGTCGCATGCCTCGGGCTCCAGCGCCAGTGCGATGCCGTGGGAATCATGAAACCGCGTCGTGATTTCCCGGAGAATGTCCAAGCTCATCTCTCGGGCCCGTTCGGACTGAGTCGCCAGTAACTTTTTGAGTTCCTCCGAGGGGGTATCCACCACCGCTTGGTTGACCTCGAATCGTTTCACTTCCGAGCTGGGCAGTTCGTATTTGAAATGTCGGAAAATCCGTTCACACACTGTCATTAGGCCTCGTGCTCCGGTCTTTTCCTCGGCTGCCATGGCAGCAATTCGTTTCAAACCGTCGGTCTTGTAGAGTACATCGATGCCGTAGGCAGCGAAGTCCTGCTCATACTGGCGAATGATGCTCCCCTCCGAACCCTGCAAAATGTGATAGAGGTCATCCTGGCCCAGGGAGTGGCAAACCACCCGGACGGGAAGTCGACCCACAAATTCTGGCTCAAATCCGTATTCAATGAGATCCTTGGTTTGAACGGATGCCAGGATGGCATCATCATCCAGGCTTTCCTGTCGCGAAGCGGCAAAGCCGATGGTGGCCTCGTTGATCCGCCGCTGGATGATGGATTCAAGGCCATCGAAGGCTCCGCTGACGATGAATAGAATATGCTTGGTGTTGATGGAGGAGGAGGACTTCTTGCCACGTTGCGCTTCCATCATGGCCTGGATCTGGCTCGCCATGTCCTGAGGCGAGCGAATGGAGACGTCGGTTTCTTCCATGAGCTTGAGCAGGTTGGTTTGGACCCCCCGCCCGCTGACGTCGCGCGAACCTGCCTCGTTGCGCGCCATGGCAATTTTGTCGACCTCGTCCAGGTAAACGATGCCGAACTGTGCCCGCTGAACGTCATTGTCCGATCGACGATAGAGTTCTCGCACCAGGTCCTCCACATCGGAGCCGACATAGCCAGTCTCGGAGAATTTAGTCGCATCCGCCTTCACGAAGGGTACTCCGATCAAGTCGGCCACACTGCGGATGAGGTAGGTTTTTCCCACTCCCGTCGGGCCTATGAGAATGATGTTCTGCTTGGCATAGTTGGGGGCTTCCTTGCCCTCCAGAGCCAGTCGGACATGGTGGTAGTGGTCGCATAGTGCCACGCTGAGGACTTTTTTGGCCTCGTCCTGCTTGATGACAAAGCGATCCAGATAGGCTTTGACATCCTTGGGCCGATACTCAAAAGACTTCAAATCTTCAATACTGCGTTCCTTGCTTTCTTCGGGAGGGGCAGCACTGGATTGGTTTTTTCCCGTAGGGCCAAATCCTGAAAGAGGGAACCCTGAAAAATGCTCCTTCATGAAATCAGAAAGTTGTTTCTGAAATTCTTCTGGAGTGGGCATGTCCTTTTTCTTGTCTTCATTCCTCATCACCATTCCACCATGGCCCAAATAGGCTTGATTGCAAACCTTTCAACCTGTCTTCCAAATAGAATTGAGGGAATGCGACATCGCTTTACGGTCCCTTGACAACGGGCTTGGTGGCGACCCTTTGGGGTGTGTATACTTTCGCCCACCGGGCCGCTGTGCTCGCAAGAAGATCACTGGAATCATGAATCGACTGCCCTTCGAACTTTTGTTTGCTCTGCGTTACTTGAGACCCAGGCGAACATTTGTTTCCATCATTACCCTGATTTCCATCATTGGGGTGGTGCTGGGGGTGGCTGTCTTGATTGTGGTCATCAGTGTGATGACAGGCTTTGATCTTCAGCTGAGGGATCGCATCATTGGGTTTGAATCGCATCTGGTGGTGCGCCCTTACGGCAAGCCCATGAAGGATTACCGCTCCTTGGCCTCCTTGGTCCGCCAGCAGCCATATGTCACGGGCGTTTCGCCTTTCATTGAGGGACCCATCGTGATCGAAACGCAACAAGGAGATGCCTACTCGCGGATTGCGGCTCCTTTTCTGAGAGGGGTGGACCCCGAGACGACGGATCAGGTCAGTGATATCAAGCAGAGCATGATTTCCGGGCATTTTGAATCCTTGGAGGAAAATGGCCTCCTGGTAGGTTCGGAGTTGGCGCGACGCCTCTCCTTGAGTGTGGAGGACCCTCTGGCCCTCTATTCCATCAGCCTTCTTCAGGAAGTACGTCAAGTCCTCAAGAAGGATGCGAATCAGCGTGATGCCGCTCCTCTGGCCGCGGATTACTTGATTGGTGGGGTGTTTGACATTGGCTACTACGAATACAACGCCAATGGCATGGTCTGCTCGCTATATGATGCCCAGGATCTCTTCAATCTCGGGGATGAAGTGCATGGTCTGCACGTCATGCTGGAAGACCCTGAAATGGCTTCGAAGGTCAAGGGGTCGCTCCAACAGATCATGGGGTCGGATTACCACGTCATGACCTGGCTTGAGCGCAACGAAACCATTTTCAACGCCCTGGTGGTCGAGAAAAACATGATTCGTTTCTTACTCTTTTTCATTGTGCTCGTCGCTGCCTTTGGGATCACCAGTTCGATGATTACCTTTGTCGTTCAGAAAACACGGGAGATCGGCATGCTCAAGGCCCTTGGCGCTTCCTCTCGTCAAGTCGTGATGGTGTTCATCAGCCAGAGTGTGGTCGTGGGCGTTTTTGGTGTGGCGATTGGCCTGTTCATGGGTTTGCAGGCCGTTCGTTATCGCAATGACTTCCTGGCCTTCATGAACCGGACTCTCGATTTCTCTCTCTTTCCCGCCGACATCTATGGGTTTGCACAGCTGCCTGCCGTGGTCGACCCAACCGATTTGTGGGTGATCTGTGGTGGAAGCCTGGTGATCTGCGTCCTGGCAGGCGTGTTCCCCGCCATCAATGCTGGCCGATTGCAGCCAGTGGAGGCCCTGCGGCATGACTGAGCACGCACCACAACCCACATCGGTCCTGCTGAATGCCTCCGGACTACGGAAGCGCTACACGGTGGGCAGAAAGCTCATCGATGTGCTCAAGGGGGTGGATCTGGAGGTGTTGACCGGTGAGTTTCTCAGCATCGTTGGTGCATCGGGCTCGGGAAAAAGCACACTCCTGCACCTTCTCGGTGGGCTGGATCAGCCCGACGGAGGAAACTTGCAGGTTCAGGGGCAGGATCTTACAGCGATGGCGGGTGTGGCTCTTTCACGTTTCAGGAACCAGTCGATTGGTTTTGTCTTTCAAGCCTATCATTTGTTTCCGGAGCTCAGTGCCCTAGAAAATGTCGCTTTGCCTGCACGGATTGCTCGTCGATCGATTTCTGGGGTGGAAACGGCGGCACGCAAGTGGTTGGATACAGTGGGCCTGGCACACCGCATGGATCACCGGCCTTATGAATTGTCAGGGGGTGAGCAGCAACGGGTTGCGATTGCTCGTGCGCTGATGAATGACCCCGTCCTGTTACTTGCTGATGAACCCACCGGAAATCTGGATTCAGAAACCGGGGCTGGAATCATGACATTGCTTCTGGAGCTCAAACAGGCCTGTCGATTGACGCTCATCATGGCCACGCATGATCCTCAGATGGCTCGCCAGACCGACCGCATCCTGAGGCTTAGCGACGGTCAAATCGCCCCTTCTTTGGAAGAATCCTGATCATCCTGAACTTGCTGCAAGGCCTCCTGGGCCTGCTCCCACGCGGACATGGCTGTTTCCAGGCACGACGCGATCATGGTCAGCTCCTGGTTGATTTCCACAATGCGCGGGCCATTGGCATAGGTCTCCGGTTGTTCCAGTTCATCGGTCAGGGCTTGTTGTTGGGTTTCCAGTGCCTGAATTTCCTTCTCCGCTTTCTCTACCTTGCCTTTGGCAGCCTTGACCAAGGCTGAGCGTTTTTTGCGTTCTTCGGCTTCGATGCGTCGCCGCTCCTTCGAGGAAAGGGCCTTGGGTGCCGAAGCGGCCGTGGGGGAAAGGCTGGTCTTGGCTCCTTGCGCGCCACTGGTCGCCATCAAGGTTTCCTCTCGCTTGCTTAAATAATAGTCATAATCCCCATGATAATGCTGCAAGTGACCATGCTCGACATGGATGACGCGTTCGGCGACTGATCGTATGAAATGGACGTCATGACTGATGAAGATGAGGGTGCCGGTGTATTGCTTCAGGGCATTGATCAGTGCCTCAATCCCCATCATGTCCAGGTGGGTGGTCGGCTCATCCATCAGTAGGAGATTGGGTGGATTGAGGAGAAGCTTGATGAGTGCCAGTCGTGACTTTTCCCCCCCACTGAGCACCTTGACCTTTTTGTAAACGTCATCCCCTCGGAAAAGGAAGGATCCCAGGATGGTGCGAGCATGTTGTTCGGTGATGGCCTGTTGGGTATCCAGGGCTTCTTCGACCAAGGTACGTTCGGGTTGAAGAACTTCGATGCGCTGCTGAGAAAAATAGCCTTCCTGCACTTCATGTCCCAACTCACGACAACCTTTTTGGACAGGGAGCACCCCCGCAAGCAGTTTGAGCAGGGTGGATTTTCCAGCACCATTGGGGCCGACCAAGACCAGTCGCTGGCCCCGTTCGGCGGTGAAATCCAACCCCTGGTATACCGTGAGGTCTCCGTAGCTGTGATGGACTTCCTCCAGTCGAATCACGCGCTGTCCGCTTCGCTTGGGCTGAGGGAACTGAAATTTGAACCCGCCTGCTGCTTCTTCTGGAGCCTGGATGCGCTCCATCTTCTCTAATTGTTTGAGTTTGGCCTGAGCTTGAGAAGCCTTGGTAGCCTTCGAGCGAAAACGTTCGACAAAACGGGTCAACCGTTCGATTTCTCTCTGTTGATTTTTGTAAGCGGCCCTCTGTTGTTCCAGAGCTTCTTCCTTGAGCTTGAGATAATCGTCGTAATTGCCTCGATAGCGAGTGAGCTTGCCTCCCCTAAGCTCAATGGTGGAGTCAGCCAGCCGGTTGAGGAAGGCTCGATCGTGAGAGATGAAGAGAAGGGCACCGGGGTATTGACTGAGGTATTGCTGGAACCACAGAACCGAATGCAGATCGAGATGATTGGTGGGCTCATCCAGCATCAGCAGATCGGGCTCCATGACCAGGAGGCGGGCCAAGTGGGCACGCATGATCCACCCTCCACTGAGGGTGTGCAACGAGCGCTGAAAATCCGATTCTCTGAAGCTTAGACCGCTGAGTATCTTCTTCGCCTTGACTTCGATGGCGTGCCCACCCAGCTCTTCATAGCGGGCATAGGCGGCACCATGATCTGAGCTCTCGCCATCCATTTCTCCTGTCAGCGTACGTCGCAACTCAGCTATCTCTGGGTGCACATCCATGGCGAGTTCCAGGACGCTGGTTTGAGGGATGTTGGCCGTTTCCTGAGGCAGGTAGCCAATGGTGCGGTTGCGTTGAACCTGTACCGATCCCTCATCGGGCTCCATGACCCCTAGAAGGATCGAAAAAAGAGTCGTCTTTCCGGCCCCGTTGGGCCCAATGAGCGCCAGGCGATCGCCCTCATTGATCTGGAGGCTGATCTGCTCAAAGAGAACCTTATCTCCGAATGCCTTGCTCAGGCGCTGAAGGGTTAGCATGGAAAGGAAAGCGAACGCTATCTGGAGACCTATCCTCTCAAATAGGATGAGAGGTATGATCCGAATGAAAAACCCGGCACATCATCCGAGCTTGTGAACCGCTTCACACTGTCAGGATTTCCTTCTCCTTTTTTTCCAGGTGAGCGTCCAGGTGGGCAATGTATTTGTCCGTCAAGTTCTGGACCTCTTTTTCGGCGCTGGACCCTTCGTCTTCGGTGATGACGCCTGACTTCACGTCTTTTTTGATGGCGTCCATGGCTTCACGACGCACGTGGCGAATGGCCACTCGTCCATCCTCAGTCATTTTCTTGACGATCTTGGTAAATTCGATGCGTCGCTCCTCACTCAGCTCAGGCATGCTGATACGAATGATTTTTCCGTCTACTGCTGGATTGAGGCCAAGATTGGCTTTTTGAATGCCTTTTTCGATCGGCCCAACGGTGGAAGCATCCCATGGTTGAATCACCAGGGTTCTGGATTCAGGGGTGGTGATCCCTGCGACTTCCTTGAGTCGCATCATGGAGCCGTAGACATCCACTTGAACGTTTTCCACCAATGCTGGAGAGGCCTTGCCGGTGCGCACCCCGGTGAAATCGCGCACGACGACTTCCTCGGTTTTCTGCATCTTGTCTTCGGCCATCAGTAAAATGTCATCAACGGGCATAAAATTATGTTTCGTGAAAGGTTGAATGAATGTTGATTCATGTTTGAGGGTCAAGAGCACACCAAAGTGCCTACTTTCTGACCCATGACGACTTTCTTCAGGTTGTTGGGCTTGAAGATATCGAACACGATAATGGGCATCTCATTGTCCAAGCACAAGGAAAAGGCAGTGGAATCCATGACCTTGAGCCGCTTTGCCAGTGCCTCTTGATACTGGATGCGGTCATATTTGACAGCGCGGGCATATTTCATCGGATCCTTGTTATAGATACCATCCACTTTGGTTGCCTTGAGGATGACTTCTGCGCCGATCTCATTGGCTCTTAGTGCGGCCGCCGTGTCGGTGGAGAAGAAGGGATTGCCTGTGCCACCTCCGAAGATGACAACACGTCCGAGTTCCATGTGTCTCATCGCCTTGCGACGAATGAAAGGCTCGGCGACCGCCTCGGTGGAGATCGCCGTCTGGACGCGTGTGTCGACACCTTTTTTTTCGAGCGCGTCCTGCATGGCCAGTGAGTTGATCACGGTGGCCAACATGCCCATGTAGTCGCCTGTGGCGCGTTCAATGCCCTTCTGGCTTCCCTGGAGACCTCGAAAAATGTTTCCGCCACCAATGACCACGGCCACATCCACTCCCAGCTTGTGAACGGCAACGATTTGATCGGCAAGGCCATGCACTGCCTCCGGACAAATGCCATACCCCTGTTCACCACCCATGACCTCACCACTCATTTTGATGAGGACGCGACGGTAGGCAGGTTTTTTGGCAACTTTCTTTTTTTTCATCGGGAAGTCTCTGGATGCCTTGAGTAGGTTGGATCCATTTTCAGGCCAACCATGGTTATCAAGACCTCGCTCACCCGTCAATGTCGGACCCTCTTCAATCCGTCAAACAGCGCCTCTGACTTTCTGACCATCGCTGATTTGGCAACTCAGTGTGCGTGCCTTAAGGTCTTGCCATGGAAGCTGAGTCATGTGCCTGTCCTTTTTGCGGATGTGAATCGATGGTTTGGCCAGATCAGTGGGAGGGTTCGGTGCATCTTGTGACAGACTGCGAAAATTGTTGTCGTCCTTTTTCAGTCCATCTGGTGATGGACCAGGGGCAGGTGGTGCAACTGGAAATTGAACCGTGAAAGGGAATGAATCCGGTTGACAGCTTTGAGAGAGCCAAAGACGATCATCTCTCCACCATGGCTGGCCCTCTCAATGAACAACCCGACGCCTTCAAGGCATGCCGAAGCCAATCCAAAGTGCTGAAGGGCACCTTTCAGGGCGAGACATTGCCCATGATCCTAAGGCACGCCGATGTGCGTCAGGCAGCCCGAGATTGGCAACGCTTCAGTTCGGATGCCCCCTTCAGGGTTCCCATTCCCTCAGAGGAGGAAGTCCGATCCATTCGTCAGCTTCCGGTAGAGACCGACCCACCGGAACATGGCGCCTATCGCAAGATCATGGATCCTTTCTTCCAGCGCCCCAAATCGCCGCAGATGATGTTTCAGGTGGGTCAATTGATGGGAGAAATGGTGGAGTGGGCGTTGGCTCAGGAATCGGTGGAAGTGGTTCGCGCCTTTGCCTTGCCGATTCAATCGCGCGCGATGACTTATTTGCTGGCCATGCCGGAAGAAGAGGCTCAGGTATGGATTCAGTGGGGAACCCACGTTTTCAAGGATGGGGAGGACGGTGCTCAGCGGGGAGCCGGTCTGGAGGCTTATCTGAACCAAAAGTTGGACGAGGCAATGACCGACCCACAGGATGAGAGTTTTTTTGGAGCCCTGGTTCGAGCCAAAATCAATGGGCGTCAATTGACGCGGGAAGAACAACTGGGGTTTGCCAACCTGACCTTTGCTGGTGGACGAGATACGGTGATCCACAGTATCTCCTCCACCCTTCACTATCTCGCCAGCCAACCTGAAAGCCTCGCCTTCCTGAAGGAGGACGTTTCAAGAATTACGCATGCGACCGAAGAATTGTTTCGCGCGATCACACCTTTGACCCATATTGGCAGGGTCTGTCCTGTGGAAACGGAGGTCCATGGACAGAGGGTCCCCGCCGGAGGTCGTGTCTCCATCTGCTGGGCTGCTGCCAATTATGATCCCGAAGTTTTCCATGACCCAGAGGAAGTGCAATTGGATCGCAAGCCCAATCCCCATGTCGCTTTTGGTTTCGGGCATCATTTGTGCATTGGAGCTGCTCACGCCAGACTGGTGATTCGCTCCCTGCTGGAGGCCTGTGTCCAAAAGATTACCTCCTTAGATATTCTGGAAGCAGTGCCTGCTATGGAAGAGGAAGAACCTTATCGGCGCGCAGTTGGTTTTCACGCCTTGCACATGCGCTGGCATCCATAGCCCGCTAGCTCCTCAACAAAACCTTTTGATTCATGAAATGCTATCCAAATACAAAAAGATGGGCTGGGCTACTGATGGCCTTCGCTGGAATGATGAGCCTCGTCGCACAGGATCCTGCAATCAAACCATTCATCGATGACACCCAACCGGGGTGGCGAGCTCTGGGTGCTGAAGACTTTGCTGATGTCAATAGTGCGTCGGACACGTGGTCCTGGAAAAAGGGTGTGCTGCATTGCACAGGGCAGCCTCTGAGCGTGCTCCGCACGACTCAAACCTACGAGAACTTTGAAATGGTGGTGGAGTGGAGCCACCAAAAACCAGCGGGTAACTCAGGGGTCTTCGTCTGGGTCACCCCGGAGTCCATCCAGCGTCTGACCCAAGCGGGTAAGCCGGGGCTTCCTGATGGGATCGAAGTGCAGATTCTCGACCACGCTTACACCGATCGTGTCAAGGCCAGTGGCGGAAAGACTGACTGGTTTGGCACCAACGGCGATGTGTTTCCTGTGAGAGTGAAGATGACGCCCTTTCCGCCGGTTTCCCCCAACGGCCAGCGAAGCTTTCCGCGCAAGCATTTGGCCAAAGGGCATGGCGAATGGAACCATTACTACATTCGGGCCATCAATGGAGAAGTGCGTCTCTGGGTCAACGGAGAAGAGGTTTCAGGAGGTACGGGTTGTGCCCCAAGCACAGGGTACCTATGCCTGGAAAGCGAAGGATCTCCCATCCTCTTTCGCAAGCTGCGTATTCGTGAGCTCCCGTGAAGGGCGGCCTTCGACGCGACAAGTCCCTAGATGTAATACATTTCCCTTGAGCGATTGTCCTCATCGAGGATCTCGTGAAAGCGGATGTCTTCGGCAGTTGCATCAAGGATTTGCTGAAGGCGGGACCAGGCATCCTTGAGGGCTTGAGGGCAAGCCTGGTTGTGAAGAGCTGCCGGCTCGAACACATTGCCATGAATGCAACGCAGGACCTCGGCAAGAGAAATGTCTTCCGGTGCCTTGTCCAGGAGGTAGCCTCCTTCCTTGCCCCGAACACTTTTGACGATTTGCTTGGACTTGAGTTCGATGAGGATTTGGACCAGGTAATTCTGGGGAATCTGCTGATCCTTGGCCAAGTCTTCTACACGAACAGCTTTCCCGCTCGGGTACTGCTTTGCGAGCCCAAGCACCGCTCTGGCCGCATAATCGCTTTTGACCGATAGATTCACCTCCCAAAGACTAGCTGGATTCGGAAATGCAGGGCAACCACTCAATTCACAGGGTGGACCCGAGTGCCGAAGACTCGAGTTGAAGTCTCTGGAGTTTCAGCAAGAAGAAAATAGAGGTGAGGGTGCTCCAAATCATTTCTTCCCGGGCCGTTCCATTTGAAAGATGCCATGGTCCTTACGAGCCTGATAGGTAGCTCGAAAGACCTGATTGGAGACTGACCCTTTATATTGATACTCACC
This sequence comes from Pedosphaera sp., assembly GCA_002686885.1. Taxonomy (GTDB): domain Bacteria; phylum Verrucomicrobiota; class Verrucomicrobiia; order Limisphaerales; family AAA164-E04; genus UBA7971. The sequence goes on along the minus strand of NYYT01000137.1, from coordinate 5,652 downwards.
TCCAGCCAGGGTGCCCAAGTCGGCTTGGCCGTGGAAAGTGAGAAGAGGGTCCAGCGGATCGACGACCATCTCTACCTTGTAGCTGTAGCTGAACCATTTCAAATACTTGGCATGGTACCAGGCTTGGTATCGATGGTTTTCTTTGGCTGTGATCAGGCAACGAAGAGCCCCATGATGTCCATTGGCCGTACTTTCCCAGTGCCCTGTCCAGGCGCCAGCGATGGAGGCTTCCTGTGGATGATTCACGGCGCTGTTCCTTACCTGCTGCTGGTTCCACGCGCGATGGAATCCGCCGCAGCCAGAGGAAAAGAGCGCCATAAAACACAGGATGAGTGCTGCGATTGGAAAGGCTTTCCGCCTTGGAATCGATGGTAGCCTCGTTGGTGTATCTTCTAGCATAGGAGGAGTTTGAGTGGGCTTAAAATGGGGAACTTTCTGCGCAAAAGCCAAGCTAAATTCATCCACTCAGGTGCACACTTCCATCTGCAGGACTTGGTGGATGGTCAATCTCTGGAGGTTCTCCTTTGTGGGGTCAGCAATCTGCTTGCGCCTGAACAATCCATTGATGAAAGGATTCCTTTTTCAGCATCTGACCGAGAAACTCTCGATAGGTATACTTCAGGTGCTTGTTCTTCAAGGTGCAGTCGAAAACAATTTCCTCGAGATGCTCTTCCTTGGTCGGCTTGTGTAAGTTGATTGTCTGGAGGCCGAACATGCCGGCAAAAAAGGCTTTCAGCCGTTTGTTATAGATCTCGATCTCATCCATGGTGTGGAGTCGGTCCAAATCCTCATCCAAAATCAAGTAGGAGTAGTCCAGAGCCGGCATGCACTTCGATTTGTAGGCTTCGAACCAAGACTTTTCCTTACCGCCGAAAATCGAATCACAAATGATATGCGAAAGCTTTTGGTTGTATTGACCGATCCCCCACATCATCTCCTCCATGGTCTCGAGAAAAAAAGCAAACTCTCCCGATTGAAGAAGCTGAGCATACATTTGCAGATTCAAAAAAATGGGGCATGGCACCATCCATTGGGTTCCATCCTTCCACTTTCGATACAGGTGAAACCCAAACTCGGTGGTGGTGACGGTATCCTTTTTCAGCGGTAAAAAAGTAACTTCGTAATTGGAATCGGCAAAATGCTGTTGGATGCCCGAGCGCAATTCACGGATTTGTTCCGAGGACAAAACGTCGTCTGTGTTTTTGGGTTCGTTACTATGCATGATGAACTTGTTGCCGAAGGGAATAACACTCAATGGGTTCATCCTTCCACAAGAAACCGATCAGTCGACCTTCCATTGGATGGCGGCTCAATCCCTTATGCCAAGCACCTTACCGAGTGCCCAAGCTATTGCCAGAAAGGACTATTTTCCTTGGACCATGGGTCGTTTGAGTCTCTTGTGGAGAGTGTGAAACTAGAAATCCGAGGCTTCGAAAAAGTGGCGCTAAAACAATTCTGCGCACAGGCTCCTTGGTGATCAAATCATCGGAACAGGGATTGCAATGCAAGTTGCTTTGGCCTTAGATTTCCGGCTGCGCTGAGTCAATGCCCATTACTATCCTACTTCGACAGGCATTGAACTGACTAACTCAAATAAAAATCCGACCATGCTCTCAGACCACGATAAACAACAATTGATTGATCAAGTCGATGCCATAAATTGGTATCACAGCATTGATCTTGGAAACGGCGTGGTGACCAAGGGTATTGATAATAGTGCCAACAAACTATCTCGTTTGAAGTTTCCTGAATCATTCGATGGTCTGTCGGTTCTTGATATCGGTGCGTGGGATGGTTTTTTTTCATTTGAAGCGGAACGTAGGGGTGCTTCTCGAGTGTTATCCACCGATAGTTTTATCTGGAATGGTGGGGCGCAATGGGCTGGCAAAGCCGGTTACGATCTTGCGAAAAAAACCCTGGGTTCAAAGGTGGAGGAAAAGAATATCGATGTATTGGACCTTTCGCCAGAGGAAGTGGGTGAGTTTGATGTCACCTTTTTTCTGGGGGTGCTTTACCACATGAAACACCCCTTGCTCGCCCTGGAACGTGTTTCTTCTGTGACCAAGAAAATGCTCATACTCGAAACTGCGGTGGATGCATTGTGGAGTCGTCGACCTGCGATGGCTTTCTACCCGGGTTCGGAGGTTGGGTGCGATCCGACCAACTGGTGTGGGCCCAATCCAGCAGCGGTCATTGGCATGTTAAAGGTGGTTGGGTTCAAGCGAATCGAAATCGTCGCTAGCAGCCGAAACATTTTTTGGCGGATACTAAAGTCTGCTTATCACAAGTTGAAGAAAGGTCATTCTTTTTGGCAAGGGATACATTATGATCGCATTGCCATCCATGCTTATAAATAGCAATCATCTGAAATAGGGTCTCTCACTTGTGATAGATTGAATAAAAGCGTATCAACCAGTAGCCAAAACATCGTCGAGACGTTCAAGCATCTGTTTAGTTGTAATGTCCGGAATTTTCCTCACGGCTCTCTTCCAGGTTCGGATCCATCCTTTGAAAAATTCCGATGATCCCGGTCGATGCCTTGAATCGTCTGTTGCATTGGATATTTTCCCATGGTTCATAGCCGGATTTTTAACCGGAAAAAAGCGTTGTGGTGATGGGGTATCTCCCACTCGATAAAGCGGGAGTCCGGGGAGGCAGGCATAAAGAAAGCGTTTTCCGGTAGGTTCAGGAATTTCCAAGAAGATTCATCATTAGGTGTCTCTGTCCATTCGATCCAAACATAACGATTAGTAAGCCCGGGTACTTCGAGGGTGACTCCGGTTTCTGTTTTCCTTATTTTGATGGTGTAGAAATCGTCTCCATCCAGAGGATTGGTCAATGTGATTGCTTCAAAAAAATTCAAGACACCATCGTGGTCCGGATCGGCAAAGAGAAAAGCATCTGGTTCTTCTGAGTCGGCGAAATACAGCCTGGCCCAACCCTCGTATGACTGTGGTTTTTTGAGATCTTCCAGGATCCATCGTTTGATTAAATCAATGGCACTTTCGTCGATTTCAGAGCTTCCGATGGGCGGCATGCGTTCGATTCCGCTATGACTCAATCGCTGGAGCAGTACGGATTTGGTGGGATCCCAACGGTCGATTAATCGTCCTTCGGTGGTGCTCATCTTGTTGTAGGCGGGGTGGCCGATCAGTTTGGTTTGTTCGCTTGTGGCCTTGAAGGTGGCGTTCCAAGAAAGTCGAGCTACACTGGCTTTGCCTTCGTGGCAGGCTTCACAATTAGCCGCAAGGTAGGAACGAACGCGATAGCCAAGGCTGGCAGCTTCATTGTCTGCTGAGACTAGTTTTGGAAGACGTGTAATAGGTCCTGTCAGTGGCGGTTCAAGGATACCTGCGCGGTTCATGGCCTCGATTTGATTGAAGCCAGATTCACCGGAACCGATTTCTCGGTTTAGCTGTGCGGTGTTGAATCCGAGTGCATATCTTCCAAAGCGGGTGGGTGCCAAAAAATTTGGCCCCCCGTTGTGACAGGCCATGCATTCATGGCGTCCAGGAAAATGCCACTTCTGAGAGCGATCGAGATCGTCCTCCCGGATTGAAATGTCCAATTCCATGCCATTTGGGGAAACTAGCTGGGCATCATCTTGGGCTTCATTCCAGCGATAAGTGACACCAAAAAATTGATTCAATGTGTTCAAGATGAGGAATCGTGTTTCGAGTCTCTTCCTGGTCATGGGATTGCCACGCTCCAACTCTAGGTCGAAATGTTTCATGAACACCGTGCCGACAGGGAACTTCCAGGGGTCTTCTTCGCGAAATTGAATCTTGGAATCGGCACTAGGAAAGCTGACCCACCTTGATTTAGTAGCATGGTCTGACCAAAACGGCACGTTGAGCTCGTAGGGGATAAAGCTTGGGTCAACCGTAAAGGATGGGGTGTCGAGGAAGGCACCGGTTTCAGATAAGTATTTAGGGAAGGCATCCAAGCGGTTCTCCGATGGTGGAACCAAACACTTGATCAATCCTTCAAACAAATCGACCAGCAAGATGTTTCCATCTATAGGGTCCGTAACGATATCAGCTACATGTGTGTCGCGGGCAAACCATTCGATCGGGGATCTCTCAGCATTGGAAAGCCTCACTTTACCCAGCCAGCCACCGTAATAATCCGAAAAAAGAACACATCCGTCCAATTCGGAAAATCGCGTGCCTCTGTAAACGGTCAGGCCAGCGATATCATTGCCATCTTCTCGACCATACTCAGCGATGGGATCGATAAAGGCATGATCGGTGTTCCTAATGGCATGATCGGGAGGACCTGGAAGACTTCCCTCTCGATGTGGCCAACCATAATTGCCACCGGGAAAGATTTCATTGATTTCTTCCCGCGTATGATCCCCTGTATCACCAGAATAGAGTTTGCCGGTTAAAGGATCGAAGGCAAAGCGCCAAGGGTTTCGCATGCCTATGGCATAAAACTCCGAACGTAACTTGGAGGCCTCAAGTGGTTGATTAAGGTAGCTTTGGATGCCGACAAATGGATTGTCTGAAGGGACCGCATAGTGGGCGGATGCAGCTGGATGGGATGCAGGCAGCAGGTTTCCAGGTTTCTGGTCGACATCCAGTCGAAGGATCCCTGCGAAGAAATCTTTCGTCAACTGCTGACCGTTGCCAAATTGATCATAGAAACTCCCCTCATCTCCTAAGGAGAGATAAAGATAACCATCCTCGCCAAAAAGCATGCCTCCACCATTGTGGTCAGCATGTTGATCAACCTGGTTGAGAAGAATGATTTCTGAGGACGTGAGTACTTTTGAAGGATCGCTGGAGCTAGTCTTGAATTCTGAAAGCCTATTGAAGCGTTTTAGCTTCCCACCGATGTTTTCTTTGGCGCAATAGTAAACAAATAGGCGCCGATTTGTTTCAAAATGGGGATGAAAGGCAAGAGAAAGCATGCCTGACTCAGAATCACTGTAGACGCGATCGGTCAGATCAAGAAAGGCGATTGATTCGTTCCGATTTCTGTTGGGAATCAGTCGAACCGTGCCTGGTTTTTCCACAACAAAAAACCCAGTGGCAAAAGATTTTTGAAAAACAAGTTGAACGGGTTGATTGAATTTCAAGCCTGGGAAGCGAACTTTGGTGGCATAATCCAACCATTTGGGTTGATCCGGAAATCGCAGGTTTGTGTTGGGAAGGATGGAGTGCCATGGCGTCTGTCCGGTAATGACAGGCAACCCATTGATGTAGAGGAACAGTATGAAAAATGACCGCTGGAACCACATTGTGTTGAATGATCTTAGAGATCAATTCCCCAAGCATATCAACTCTGGCAGCATTAAGTAAAGGAATGCTGGTCGGAAGGGAACATCCACACCTGCAATCAAACTTGGAGGGCAAAATCCAGGTTGCATGCCTCCAAGCCATGGCGTCGGGCCAATGGGTTAGTCTGGATGAAGTCGAATAAAGACCTTGAACCGACAAAGAGGGTCTTGGGCTTTAGTTTTAAAGAAATGTGGCACCTCAGGATGCTGGATGAGATTTGAAAAAGGCGCTCTCTGTGGCGCTTCTGCCTGTTCATCCATCACTTGCTCTACATTTGCAAGTGCCTGAGTGAGTTTTTCTACGGTTGGATCAAGCTCAGAGGTTCAGCAAATGTCACCATTTCCCAGTTGGAGGGGTGCTTCGCAAT
>NYYT01000136.1 GCA_002686885.1 Pedosphaera sp. | reverse complement strand
CTTGAACGTATCCAAGCGGTGCAATCTCCTTCGCAAGAAGCTCCCGTGAACTCTCCCGAAGACATCCCATCGCAAGTCCATGAGCATGCTGCAGAATCTTTATCGATCGAAGCGGCGGAGGATGCTTCGACCCCTCTAGTCACGGCATTTGTCTCTACCTATGCCAGTGAAAACTTCATGCGCGGGTGCCTGGAGGATCTCCTCAACCAAACCTTGGGCAAGCGCCTGGAAATCATTGTGATCGACAGTGGTTCACCGGAAAGGGAGGGGGATATTGTTCGTGAATATCAGAAGAACCACCCCAACATTCGTTATATCCGTACCGAAAATCGGGAAACCATTTATGAGGCATGGAATCGAGGGGTCAAGGCAGCCCGAGGAAAATATGTGGTCAATGCCAATACGGATGATGGGCACCGAAAAGATGCCTTCGAGCGCCTGGCCCAATGCCTTGAGGCAAACCCTGGCGCGTCAATTGCCTATGGAGATATTGTCTATTCGACTCAACCCAACGATACCTTTCCCTCCGAGCATGTGACTCGCCAAATCCATTACCCGGATTTTCATCCAGGGTTGGCTTTTGCCTGCTGTTTTGCCGGATGCACACAGTTCTGGCGCCGGGAAGATTTGATACGTATCGGTTGTTTCGATGCTCGTTACAAGGCAGCTGGGGACTATGAAATGCTGCTTCGAGCCGTCCAGCATGGGATGACTGCGGTGCATGTTCCCGAGGAACTGTCCCTTCATTATTTCAATGAAAAGGGAATCACCTTCGGGCCCGAAACCAAACAACTTTCCGTGGATGAGGCTCAGCAGGCAAGGCAGGATCATGTCAACCGACTCGACATTGCTGCTCTCTACAACCAGGTCGATGCTTCTTCACACCGTAAAGCGGATCTTTGGTGTGATTTGGCTGATTTTTTCTATCAATACAAAGCCCCTTGGGAGATGGAAAATCCCAAGCATGGCATTGAAAATCTAAACTTTGTTGTTTACTGCGTGAAGAAGGCCCTCGAGGAGGAAGCTTCCCATGAGGTTGCTGCTTCCAATCTGGTATGGCTGGATCGTCATTTTGGTCAGGGCAATGAAGCTTCGGCCTATCTCCTCTCTTTGGGTGATGCCTGGGATGCACCAGGCGTGGAAAAGCTCATGAATGAGTGCGACCAATGGAAAGCGGTGACTCTTTCAGACCAGTCTGAGGTCCCGGTTTCGGAACCTCAGAGCCAGCCAGTGGCTCTGGATTCACAGGGCGATTGTCAGGCGCCCATCACCGGACAACAAGCATCTATCGAGCAAACCCCGGAAGTGGCGAAGGATGTTCAAGGGCCACCGGTCTGTTCCTCCGTCGGTTCGCTCCAGGAATCGGATCAACTTTACGCTTCGGGTGCCTATGAGAAAGCCTGGGAGTGCACGCAAGAGGCCATACTCAAGCGACCTTTCAGCCCAGAGGGTTTTTTCATACTAGGCAAGATTGCTTTGATCGCGGGTGATCTTGAAAAAGCCAAAGTGTGCGTCGATCGGCTCAGTGACATGACTCCGGATTGGCCCCATACCCAACAGTTGGCCGATGAATGGGCTGCCTCAAGTGCCTGTCACCCTCCAAGGTTGACCCTATCGGATCTCCGTTGCATCGGATCGGGCGTGCGGGTGTCTGTTTGTTTGATTGCCAAGGATGAAGAGGCTCAAATTGGTCTGTGTCTGGATTCCGTGGCCTCTTTTGCGCATGAAATCATCTTAGTCGATACCGGTTCGACTGATCAGACGGTCGCTATCGCTGAGGCAAAAGGGGCTCGAGTGATTCACCATCCATGGCAGGATGATTTCAGTGATGCCCGCAATGTATCTCTGGAACATGCGACTGGGGACTGGATTCTTGTCCTGGATGCCGACGAGCGTCTCAACGTGGAAGATATTCCCACTTTGCAGCGTGAGTTGAAACAGTCAGGGATCCTGAACTATCGACTCCCCATCCACAATCACGGTGCGAAGGAATATGGCCATGGATATGTGCCTCGGCTTTACCGCAACGCCCCCGGCTTGTGTTACATCGGTCGTATTCATGAGCAGATTTATTTTACGACAGAGATGCTTCGCAAACGCTGGTGCATGCGAGGTGCTCTGGGAGAGACACCGATTCAGCATTATGGTTACCGCGAGGAAATTGTTCAGGCCAAGGACAAGCGAAAGCGCAACTTGAAGCTGCTTGAGCGTGCGGTTCAAGAAACGCCTGATGAGGCAAACTACCGTTACAATTATGCTCTGGAACTGCGCAATGCTGGGCGCGGGCAGGAAGCACTGGGGCATTACCAAAAGGCTATCGATCTGCTCAAAACCTTGCCTGATGAGGCTCAGGTCCCAGAGTTTACCCACGCATTGGTTCAACAATACGGAAGCGTTCTTCTGGAAGAAAAAGGCTACGAGAAAGTCGCTGAAATGGCTGATGATCCGTGGATTCAGCGCCATGTTGCATCTGCGTCATGGAGCCTGGTGCAGGGGATTGCTTACGCGGAGGGTAAAGAGTATGAGAAAGCACTTGGAGCTCTGGAGGATTGCATTGCCTTGCGTCATAAGCCGGTGCTTTCTCCGGGCATTATCGAGGTTCAGTCGGGATTACCGGCCTTCCTCAAAGGAAAGATTCACCATCAATTGGAGCAGGGGGAAAAAGCCAGTGAGGCCTTTGCGCTTGCCGTGATGGATTCTCCCGACAATCTGGATTACCTTATCGATTATGCCGCATGGCTCCATGCGCACTCCAAGAGTCTGGAAGCCGTGCAACTTTTGCATCGGCAAATGCCCCACGGTGCGAAAGATCCTCGTTACTGGCAGCTGGGTGCCAAGATTTCGCAGGCCACCCAAGGCTTCGAGTCCTTCTATCTGGATTGGACGACAGAGGCGATCAAGTATCAGCCGCATGATACCGAGTTGCTCTTCGCACACCTCGAGTCTCTCATGTGGTCTCGCCAATGGGGGCGAGCAGTCCATGTTTCCTCTGAATTTCCCTCGGAACCCAAGTTAGCGGCACAGTGGGGGCTCCACTACCTTCTTTGCCTTTACCAGGGAATCTCCCCTAAAAGGTTCAATCAGGTTGAAGAGAAGGAAGTCAGCGCCTACTTTATGAGTAGTTACCGACGCCTAGTTCAGCTAGGAGATGAGGAGGGCGTTCGCAGAATCCATGAACATCTTACACTGGCCAAAGAACATCTTCCCACAGCCACTCGACTCATTGAGCAGGTTGTTGAAAAAGTGCACCAGGTGCCTGTTGCCTGACAGGCCCGCGCGTTCTGGTCATGGCGTGATGGAGCAGTGGATCCAGCTTGCTCTGGTGGTAGGGCTCCTTGGAACTTCCTGTTCCAAGCCCCCACTGAACACGGACGCTGAACCCTCCACTGACGCAGAGCTGCGAGCCCATGCCAAGGAAGATCCTCAGGCTCTCAATCGCCTTGGATGGCAAAAGATTCAGGCCAAGGGCGAGGAGCGGGATATCGACCAAGGCATTGCGATGATCCGAGCAGCTGCCGAAGCAGGCTATGCCAAGGCCATCTACAACCTTGCCTTGATCGAGCAGGAAGGTCAGTGGGTGGAAAAGGACCTGGACGCCGCTTTTGATGGGATGATGCGTGCCTCGCGGATGGGGCTTATTGAAGCCAAGGCAGCCTTGGGATTCATGTATGAGCGTGGGTTGGGTGTTCCACCTGATCCCGACGAAGCGCTTTACTGGTATGAAGAGGCCGCAACCTACGGCAAGGCTTCTCCTCGTAGCAAGGCGCATTACACCAAGAATTTGCTACCGCATCGACAGGAACAGTACCTCCATGGGGATCGGGACGCACAATTCATGCTGGGACGCATGAGTGAAACGGGCACTCCGTCGGTGCCCATGGACGCCGAACAGGCACTGCTCTGGTACGAAGATGCTGCGGTGCGAGGAGACGCTGCTTCCGAGCATCAGATTGCGGTGATGTTGGGCATTCACGGTGTTCCAAGAGTGGACCGTGTCTCAGCCTACGCATGGGCTCGTTTGGCGACGACTCATTCTTCGGTGAAGGAGTATGATCAGACGCTTCAAACCATTGAAACGGCCCTGTTACCCACTGAGCGTTCGCGGGCAGAATCTTACTTCGACACTCTTGCCGACCTGGTAGCCTACAATCTTCAGGATCTCCGTCTCGACCCCCAATAAGCCCACGATAGGCTTTCAGGAAAAGCCTTTGCTGCTTGATTGAAGTGACGCCTTGCTCATGGCATGATCTGACGATAGAGTGGTCTGTCTGCGGGATCCATCCAACCGGCTGTCATGGAAGTTTACTTCTCTTACCTCAAACCTTTCGCTGAGCTCAGGACACTGGGTGGGCTCTGTCTGATACTCCTTGGCGCACCAGGTTCCTTGCATGCGGCGGGAGTCGATTTTGATCGGGATATCTCCCCCATCCTCAGTCAGAAATGTTTCGCCTGTCACGGTCCAGATGAGGAGAAGATTAAAGGCGATTTGAGACTGGATCTGCCGGATGCCACTCAAGGCCCATTCGCCCAGCGGGAAGGCTACCGGATCCTCACTCCTGGTGATCCTGACGATAGCGAATTGTGGCGACGCATTATCGCAACCGATCCAGATGAGCAGATGCCTCCTCCTGAATCGAGGCACGAGCCTTTGAGTGATCTCCAGCGTCAAAAAATGAAAGAGTGGATCTCGCAGGGAGCCAAATATGAGGCCTTTTGGGCTTTCGCAGCACCCATCAAGCGCCCACTTCCCGAAGTTTCCAATCCCGAGTGGATGAAGCACCCGATCGATCGATGGGTGATGAAAGGGTTGGAAGCAAACGGCATGGAGGCTTCTTCTCCTGCTGACCCACGCACCTTGTTGCGCCGACTGAGTTTTGATTTGACCGGATTGCCTCCTTCGGTGGAGGCGCTGACCCGCTTTGCCAAGGACCCTTCGGAGACCCGGTATGAAGAGGCTGTGGATCGGTTTTTGAACAGTCCTCAATATGGAGAGCACATGGCCAAATACTGGCTGGATCTAGTCCGCTTTGCCGATACCAACGGGCTTCACCATGACCATTACCGCGATATGACGCCATACCGCGACTGGGTCATCAGGGCTTTCAATGAGAATCTTTCTTTTGATGCCTTCATCTCCCATCAGCTTGCAGGAGATCTCTACCCCAGCCCGACGCAGGATCAGATGATTGCTTCGGGTTTCAATCGACTGCACCTCATTATCGATGTAGGGACGGCCCTGCCTGAGGAAAGTTATACCCGAAATGTTGTCGATCGTGTGACAGCCGTGGGAACAGCCTTCATGGGCTTGACGGTCCAATGCGCCAGTTGTCATGACCACAAGTTTGACCCCATCACCACCAAAGATTTTTACCAGTTATTTGCCTTCTTCAATAATTTTGATGGGAAGCCTGAAACAGGCGGGCGCAGCGGTTTGGATTTCAAAAGAGGGCTTCAAGCCCCCTATATCGATTTGCCAAGCGCTTCTCAGCGACACCATTTAAGTCAATTGGATGCCGCCCTCAGCGAGCTCAGAGAGGAAAGCAAAAAACTCAAGGAAACCGTGGCAGGCAATGAGTCATCACCTGAAGCAGAAAACTTGAAGACTTTGGAAAAGGCCATTCAGGACCAGCAAAAGCGCCGAGATGCTCTCATGATGCAGGTTCCCGCTGCCATGGTCATGAAGGAGCGTGAGGAGGTACGGCCAGCCTTCATTCTGAAGCGCGGGGTTTACGACCAATACGGTGAGGAGGTCATGCGAGACACACCTTCCTTTCTCCCTGCCATGACAAAAAAGGGTGAGACGCCTTCGCGGCTGGACCTGGCGCAATGGATGGTGCGCTCTGATCACCCCCTGACCGCTCGAGTCGCGGTCAATCGCTTCTGGCAGCAGTGCTTTGGGATGGGCCTGGTCAAGACTTCAGAAGATTTCGGTTTGCAGGGAGAACGCCCCAGCCATCCCGAATTGCTCGATTACCTTGCCCGAGACTTCATGGAATCGAATTGGAATCTTAAGCGCCTGATGAAGCAACTGGTGATGTCCAAGACCTATCGCCAGGGATCCGGTGTGTCGCCCCACCAGCGGGACATCGATCCGGCAAACAGGTGGTTGGGGCGAGGATCCCGATACCGCATGGACTCTGAAATGATTCGAGATCAGATTTTCGCGATCAGCGGATTGCTCAACCCCGTCATGGGTGGTAAGAGCGTCAAGCCACCCCAGCCTGCCAAACTTTGGGAAATTGTGGCCATGCCCTTTTCCTACCCTAGGGTGTATGAACCTGATCAGGGGGGGGGAAAGTATCGAAGGAGTCTTTACACGTTCTGGAAGCGTGCTCAGCCGCCGCCTCAAATGAGCCTTTTTGATGCCCCAAGTCGAGAGGCATGTGTGGCTCGCCGGGAGCGGACCAACACTCCCCTTCAAGCGTTGATGATGATGAATGAACCTGAGTTTTTCAGGGCTGCTTTTCACATGGCCAGCCAACTGCTTGAACCGGAAGGCGCATCGGATGATCTTCGCCTGGCTCGTGCCTATGAGCAGGTGACTTCTCAGCTCCTCAAGAGCCGTGAGCAGCGCTTACTTACCGATGCTCTTGGATCTTTTCGCCGTTTCTACCAAAATGATCCTGAGGCTGCCGAGAAGTTGATAGAGCCCTTCTCAGGGGGCATGGTTGATAGTGAGCAAACGATTGAAGTGGCGGCCTGGACCATGGTGGTTCATTCTCTTTTCAATCTGGATTGGGTGCGCCACCGACAATAAATCCTAAAAATGATGAAAGCATCACCGTCCCAACCTTCCATCTCTGAATGGGATTCCATGAGCCCGACGGTTCAATGGCAACAGCTTCAGACCCGGCGACGTTTTCTCAAGTGGAGTGCCATGGGGTTGGGCAGTTCGGTGTTGGGGCATTTGATCCATGGTCAAGAGACCTCCAGAGGTTTGCCCACTCACCATACCCCAAGGGCCAAGCGTGTGATCTTTTTGTTCATGGCGGGTGCTCCCAGTCAATTGGACCTGTTTGATTACAAGCCCGATCTTCACAAGCAATTCAACCAGCCACTACCTCCATCGGTGAGTAACGGACAGCGTGTCACTGCGATGACACGGGGCAAGGAGCAAATCGTGGCTCCATCGATGTTCCAATTTACCCCCAAGGGCAAAAACGGCATTTTCATGTGCGAATTGCTGCCGCATCTTTCCGAAGTGGTGGATGATCTTTGCATCATCAAATCGACCCATACCGATGCCATCAATCATGACCCTGCCAAAACGATGTTTTGCACTGGTTCCCAAATACCGGGCAAGGCGAGTCTGGGGTCCTGGTTGAGCTATGGGCTCGGAAGCTTGAATCGAAATTTACCTGATTTCATGGTGCTGAATTCGGCTTTTTGGACAGGGGGCACGGGGAACGTTCAGGCTCTTTATAGCCGTTTATGGGGTTCCGGCTTCTTGCCCTCCAAGCATCAGGGCGTGTCCTTGCAACCCGAAGGCGATCCCGTTCTTTTCCTTTCCAATCCTCAAGGGGTCAGTCGTGAGGTGAGGGGGCAGATGCTCGATCTGGTGACAGCTCTCAATCAGGAGCACCTCAAGGAACTGGGAGATCCGGAAATTCAGACGACGATCGCACAACAAGAGATGGCCTTTCGCATGCAGGCCAGTGTGCCTGAGCTGACTGACATGAGCCAGGAACCGGAACATGTGCTGACCATGTATGGTCCTGAAGTTCATAAAACAGGCTCTTTTGCGAGAAATTGTCTTCTGGCTCGGCGCATGATTGAGCGAGATGTTCGGTTTGTTCAATTGTTTCATCGAGGGTGGGATCACCATGTGGGGCTACCTAAAAAAATCCGAGGTCAGGCATATGATGTGGACCAACCTGCCAGCGCGCTCATCAAGGATTTGAAATTACGTGGATTGCTCGACGAGACCCTGGTGGTCTTTGGGGGAGAATTCGGACGTACCACTTTTGGACAGGGAAAAATCGAGCGGGATCAATACGGTCGAGATCATCATCCTAGATGTTTTACGACCTGGATGGCGGGTGGAGGCATTCGAGGTGGGATGACTTATGGCCAGACTGATGACTTCAGTTACAACATCGTCCAAGATCCCGTGCATGTGAACGATTTCAATGCCACGATCCTGCATCAACTGGGGATCGACCATCAACGATTGAGTTTTCCTTTCCAAGGCCTGGACCAAAGGCTCACGGGAGTGGAAGGTGCCAAGGTCGTGAAGGGGATCCTTTCTTGAGAAAGCCTATTTCTGGCTGAGTGGCATCCCGTTGAGGGCGCAGCATGGCGGGATTTCAAAGTTCCATCGTGCTGATCCAGTGGTTCCCCCCAAAGTGTTCGGGTATTTTTTCAGCGACCTTTTGTGCGATTGTGAGATTTTCAAAAAGGGCAAACGTGGTGGAGCCACTTCCTGACATTAACGTGACCACGGCTCCCCATTCACGCAGTGACTCCTGGAAAAGCTTGAGAAGAGGAAATTTTTCAAGAACGGGTGATTCGAGGCTGTTGTAAAATTGCTCGGACACATCAGCAAGGGGCTGGTTGGAAAGAGCCTCTGCCATTGTCTGAGCGCGCCCCTCCTGCCCCTGAAGTTGCCGAGGAAAGCGCGCCAGCTCCTGGTAGGCCCAGGCGGTGGAAACGCCAAAAGGAGGTTTGATCAAAAGGAGCCCTGCACCGTCGAGGGACCGCAATGGCGGTATCGATTGAAGCTGTTCCCCTCTTCCCTTCACCAGCATCGGCTTTTCCTCCAAAAAGAACGGCACATCGGACCCCAGCTGGCTTGCCAAGGTATGAAGGGTCTTTTGGCTGAGAGGTTTTCCAAAACAATGATTCAAGGTCTTCAGTGTGATGGCAGCATCGCTGCTCCCACCCCCAAGACCGGCTTCCATGGGGATTTTTTTGATCAGTTCAATGTGTAGGCCCACATCCATCCTCGTTTCTTTGAGGAATGCCTTGGCAGCGCGCATCACCAAGTTATCGGCTCCAGGATTTAGTTGGTTTTGCGGAATGGACAGACGAAGGTCCGAAAGAGAGTCATCCAAACGGAAATGCAGGATGTCATACAACGGGATGGGTATCATGAGCGACTCAAGCTCGTGATACCCATCATCGCCTCGCCCTAATATGTTCAGGAGCAAGTTGATTTTAGCCGGTGCTTGGCGTTCTTCCTGGATATTCATTGGCGTAGGTCAAAAAAAAAGCGCCAACTTTTACCGTTGGCGCCTTTTGATGATTCGGAAGTTCTCAGTAGTCAAAGACCCTGAATCGGCTACCTAGCACAGGGAATGCATCCCCCCCGCTGAAGCCCAACGCGCTGTCCGCCGCGTAAGTAGAGTCAGACAATAAATTGGGTGTGTAGTTTTCAGGGTAGATCACCTCATCCGAAACCATGGCAGGACTGTAATCGCCTAGTCCGTGGTCTGGGATGGGGAAGGTCACGATTTCGTAAAGTCCAACAGCGGTCCGCTTTGCCGTCTGGTTGATACCGTGGATGAGTCCAGTTGTGTAGGAGCGCTCGGGACTCTCCCAGATGGCCGTCTGTTCCATGCTGCGTCGGAGCTCTCCAAGACGGAACACTTCGGATGAATTTCGCATGCCACGCCCTAATTTCTGCTCAGGACCGGCACAACCTACCACCGCCACCGCTAATGCGATGCTAGCCAACGTTACGAACTGGGACATTCTTAACATAATGATTCACTACAGTTGCGAAAACAGTAAGGGTAAACCCTTGGTTGTAAAGCCTTTTGTCATCCATATTTCATGCCAAAAAGGGCTTGAAATTCCCTGTTTTAAGCGGGTTCTGAGTCGGCTTGGCTCTCCTCTTTCCTCGCCCAAACTTTTGCAATCAGCAAACTTAACTCGTAGAGGAGTTGAAGAGGGATGGCCATCAAGGTCAATGTGAAGGGATCACCCGTTGGGGTAAGAAAGGCACACAAAGTGAGGTTGATCACCACCCAATAAGGTCGAAATTGACTCAGTTTCAGGGCATCCAAGAAGCCAATTTTGACCATGGTCAGAAGCACGACAGGCAGCTGAAAGCTAATGCCCATGGCCAGCATGAACTTGATAACGAAGGTCATGTAGTCGCGTGCGTTCCATTCATCCGCTGAAAATCCCAACCAGTTGGAAAATTGAACCAGTGCCACAATGGCAATCTTCATCATGATGAAATAGCAAAAGAAAATGCCCAGCATGAAAAGCCCCGCCCCAAACCCCGTTGTTTGATAGAGGAATTTTTTTTCGTGGATCTTGAGTGCTGGAAGAACGAACTGACCCACAAAGAAGATGACAAACGGTGCTGCGATGACCAGGCCCCCGTAAAGCATCAACTGAAAGGCGACCAGGAATCCGTCGACCGGTTTGTAATTCTTGAGACGGTGCTCCAGGCTATTGAGGGGATGCTCGGTGCTCGTTTCCAGGCTGATCACGCGATTGGTGCCAATAAGCACGGGTTTGAGCTGAATGCTTTGGATGGCCTTGGTTGCCTCAGGCTCAATGCCATACCTTTCTCCGATGGCATTGACTGAGACATTACCCAGTCGAACCCCTTCGAAGAAAAGTCCAACCTGTTGTTTGCTGGAAAGGCGAAGCTCCTCAGCATCCCGGAGAGGAGCTGTCAGAATCGAGATGATGTTGTCCATCATCGAAAAGCAGACCACCATACTGATGATGACCGCACTCATGCACTTGATGAGTGTCCATCTGAGATCTTCTAGGTGTTCCAGGAAGGTTTTGACGGGACCGCCATCTTCCTCGTCCCACTCCTGATCGACAATGATTTCCTCTTCAGGAGGTTTGGCTTCACTCATGCCATGGGATCATTGGCAGTCGCTTGCCCCCAGGGGGTAAATCGACTGCTTGGGTGGGAAATCTTAACCCTCAGCTTGGTTACTCTTTGCAGGAGCCGGAGAGGCCTCACTTTCGGGGTGAGAAGCGAGATCAGTGGCTGAAGGCTGTGAATCGCTCACTTTTCGGGGGGGCATGGATGTGGCAGCATCTTCCTCCATGGCTTGGTGGAGGTCTTGTTGAACATCCTTGGTTGCTTTCTTGAACTCCTTGATACCCTGACCCAGTCCTTTGGCTAACTCAGGAAGTTTTTTAGCGCCAAAGAAAATAAGAATCACCACCAGAATGAGGATCAATTCTGGGCCCTGAAGGCCACCGATGAGGGCTAACTGACTCTTGAGGTACGACATATGAAATCTAATTAAGAATGAATTTGTGTGTTACAAGGACTTCTGAACTTCGTTTTTATGGGGAATCATCGAGTGGGTGACCTTCCAATCAGCGGTTTGCCCTGCTCTCTCTGAGCCATGGTGAAAAGATTCTAGCGCAATATCACGAACTCGCCTCGTCTATTTTTGCTGTGTGCAGCCTCGCCATCACCTTCAACGGCGGGACGATCTTCGCCCCAGCTCTCTGTGGTGATACGATCTGGTGAGATCCCTTCTCCAACTAGCATATCTCGAATGGAAAGGGCACGTCGTTCACCTAGAGAGCGGTTGTATTCTTCAGTCCCTCGGTCGTCGCAATGACCTTCTACTCTCAGGAGTGCGGCTGCTTCCCCTTTAAGCATGGAAGCTACGCGCTTGATCTTGGGGAGTTCTGAGGCGTTGACCGTGTAGCGATCGAATTCGAAGTAGACGGTTTCAGCATCCAGTTTGGTCTCATCCTTTCCTGCAAACCGATTGGGATCGTCGGGCAATCCGTAGCCGCCACCATCCAGGTCGTTGCCATTGGGGAAGTTGCCACCGTTGAGACTGTCTCCGGATCCCAGCCCATCTCCCTGCATCATATTGCCTGCAGCGCTATTATTGCCGCCTGCGTAGGAATCTCCGCTTCCAGGGATCGGGGTGAGGCTCTTGTTTCCCTTCTTACATCCAACGGCGAGGGTGGCTAGAGTGACAACCAAAGCTGCTCTGACAATCAGGGTCGGCCAATTCATAAACTCGATGTTTTTAATGTGCGCATCACTCTATCTCGCCCAGCTGGGCTGCGATTGCTCTGCGGCGGTTTGAAAAACATCCTTGACGTGTTTGGTTGGGACGTCAAGCAAAGACAATGTCTTGCGCCCTTTTTTCTCTCGCATGAAGACAAGGTTTCTGGAGTTGGGTGCCCAGCAAGGATCCTCCCCTTGAGTCAGCACTTCAGCCTGCCCGCCTGCAGCAGGCACCACGCAGATATAGCCGACTCCTCCAGTCATGCTGGTAAAGGCAATCCACTTCCCATCCGGCGACCAATCAGGTTCGGTAATCATGCCACTGACCGAACCGGTGGAAAGGCGCTTTGGGGTGCCGCCTGAAGCGGCTATGGTGTAAAGGCGAACCCCTCCTCGCGCGGATGAGGTGAAACATAACTTTTGCCCATCCTGAGACCAGGTAGGACAAGCCTCTTCTTCTTTAGAGCGAGTGAGTCGGATTTCTCCTGAACCGTCTTTTCGGGCCACATAAAGGTCAGGGCTCCCCGATTTGCTCAGGATCATCGCGATACGGGCACCATCTGGGGAAAGGGCAGCGCTTGTATTGAGACCACTGTTTCGGGTGATGCGCTTGCGGCTACCAGAGCGCAAATCGTGGGATACAATGTTGGGGCTCCCAACTTTGTAAGAAGTATAATAAAGACCGAGATTCCCTGGAATCCATGTCGGGGCTGCAACATGGGATCGGTCGCGTGTGACTTGGCTGGCGTCGTAACCGTCATAATCTGAGACATAGATTTCCCAGACGCCGGCGGTCTTGCCTCGAAAGGCAATCATGGTTTTTGAAATGCCAGGGTTGCCAAAAACCGCCTGCACCACATCATCGGCAATGGTGTGGGCTTGATCCCTTCCTGCGGTGCCGGCATACCCTCGATAGAAAACACTGGCCCCCCCTTGGGCATCGGCCAGTCGCACACGCACCTCGTTTCCCCGCTGGCTCCCGGTCAAGCTGAGCACGGCTTCCTCTTTGGTAGCCGACTCAAACCCTTGGATTTCCAAGTCGAATTTGAGCGCCCCTAGGGTGGTGGATTCAAATCCCCCAAGATGGATGGGGACTCGCTCTCCCTGCCGGTAGCGGTCGATGTCCAGCTCCTCCGCAGCTTGGAGGAATACGGACCCTGCAAATTGGCCGCAGAGGCAGACGAGGAGAAGCAGTACCGAAGGAAGAGGTGATGGGCCTTTGAGCCAGTGGAATCGTTTTCGCTTACTTTTCATGAGCGATCTTATTTAATGTTGAAATTTAGCACGACGGTACGATCGTCTACTGAAGAGCCACTGGGAGGCCTTTCTGGCATCTTTTTGACTCGATCCAGAAGTGCTTGGATGGATTGATCGAGGGCACGATTGCCGGAGACCTTGAGGATTCTGGCTGATTGAACGGACCCATTCAGTGCGATGATGACCTCCACCTGGACTCGCAACTGGCGATCTGAAAGGCCTGAAGGTTGAATCCAGCGTTTGTCATAGGCAGCTTGCACCGTTCGCGCGTAATTCCCGCGCATGCTGCCGGTGACTGTTTGGATGCCTTGGACTGGGCTCCCTTGCCCTACTTTGAGAGTTTCCTGATTCAGGGCAACGGTTGGCCGGCGTGCCTGGGGCCTGGGCGTCGTCCTTTGATTCGCAGGAGCCGACGCTCGTCGCGGGTTTTTCTTGGTATGGGTGTTAATTTTGATCACGGGCTTGGGCTTTGGCTCAGGCTTGGGCTTGGGCTTGGGCTTGGGCTTTGGCTCAGGCTTTGGCTCAGGCTTTGGCTCAGGCTTTGGCTCAGGCTTTG
>NYYT01000135.1 GCA_002686885.1 Pedosphaera sp. | reverse complement strand
ATGCGCTGAAGGTTCGTCCTGACCCGCTGCCCATTGCTCCAGGTAAAGTTCGATGGCCCGGTCATACTGCTTGAGGTTGAAGGCAGCCCGAGCTTCCCATCCCAAACTGGCAGCTGCCAGGCCCAGGGTATCTGAAAAGCCCTCATCGACTCCTTTGCGCAGTGTCTGGAAAGACTGAATGGCCTCAGCGGGAGCCCTGTCCACTTGCATCCGACCCAGCATGTAAAGAGCCCATGTGGACCGATAATGCCGTTTTGAGGGAGGAAGTTTCAGCAGCTTTTTCCAGGCCTCCCGAGCCACTGGAAACCGATTCCGATGGTAGGCGATGGCGCCTTTGAGGTAGTCCGCAAATTCTTCTGGAAGGCCTTCGGTGGGTGGCATCAGGTCGAGCGTCGGTTCGGGGTTCGGGTTTGGAAACCAGGATTGATTCATCGATTCCCAACGGTCCTGAGCCTGGCGGTAACGATGGATGATTTCTCGTTGTTGCCTGTGCTGTGTTTGAATGGCTTGCTGCTCTTGCCGGGTGTAGCCGGCTGATTGCAGGGCTTGGGAAAGATCCGCAAGCGCGACTTCCATGGTTTGAGTCGGACGATCCTTCCTGGCTTCGACGGCCTTGTAGGGCGAAGGTTTGCCTCCGATCAAAGCGCGCATTTCGCTTTTCAAACGGATCCAGGGAGCCCGAAGAAACGCTGGATCTCCCTCCGAGAGCAGCCAACTCGGAAAATGGGGCCCGCAGGCGAACAACCACGTGCCCATGCCCATGGTGAAGCAGAGGGCCGCAGGACGAAGGGCTTTGGGAAACAGGACAGCCACGAGCCGACAAGGGACAGAGGCGTTTTTCGTGAGCTGATGGGGCCGACGTAGGTTGTGCCAGCTTCTCAAGCACTTCCTTTTGGTTTGGGTTTTGCCAGTTTCTCAAGCACCTCCTGAAGATCCTTCTTTTGAACCAAGCCACTGAATTGTTTGTGAATGCGGCCCTCTGCGTCTATGACGAAGGTTTGTGGGATGGCACTGAAACCCCCGAAGGCCTGCACCAAATCACCATTCCCCATCAGCAAGGGGTAGTTCATTTTTTCAGTGCGATGAAAGCGTTTGACGGGCCCGAGACTTTGGTCCAACGAAATGCCCACAAAGACAACATTTCGGTCCTTATAAGTTTCGGCCAGTTCCTTGAAGTGAGGGATTTCGGCACGACACGGTGGGCACCAGGTCGCCCAGAAGTTGAGCACCTGAACCTTGCCTTTGAATTGGTTGGAATGCGTTTTACCGGCTTCGAGATTGACCAGCTCCCACTCAGGCGCCCGCTTGCCGATTTGGGTGTCGTTTTCCGCGGCCTGAAGTGCCGAGCGTTGGAGAGCCCCCAGCATCATCCCGATAAGGAGGCAAGCAAGGGGGCATGCAAAGCCGATGAGTGAGCGAGTTGGAAGACCGAAAAGGCGCATGATTCAACTTCAACCAAGCATGGTTTTGGAAGCAATCTTTAATTTGATTGGAGCGATTTTTTTAAACGAAATGGACCTCTTAGCCGTGCGGAGACTTTCCAATCTGAGACGATGCACTCTCGTTCGCCAGAAGGCGCTCCCATGCGTGAGAAGGACTTCCGAGTGTGATGGAGTCTTTGTTGAAAAAGCTGGCTCTGTTGTTTACCTCAGGCCCTTTGCTTGACACACTGCGCACACGAGCTGTTTCTTGGATGCGAGCCCACTGTTGCTCTATCGGATGGGTTCCAAAGAAGCTCCTTTCATTGAGCTGCCCCTGAAGATCCAAAGTGACCCCATGGAGTCGATGCACCACCATGAATATGAGAACCGCCTGCCGGATGGTTTCGAGGATTACTACAGGGAGCAATTTGGGCCACGGTGGCCCCAGCTGCTTTCCTCCCTTCTTGAGCCTTCGACGCGAGTCGACCGGTTGAACGCATTTTTCGAGTCGATTCCGACACCACCCGCCAACTCCATGGATGCGCCATGGTCAACGATGCCAGGGGTCTGTCATGCTTTTCGCGTGGCCCACGCCTTGCACGATCCTCGGCGAGACGCACGGGGTCTTTTGGAGACTTACCGTATGGATCCGGCATCCATGATCGCCGCATCCGCCCTGGAGGTTCAACCCGGGGATCGCGTTCTGGACATGTGTGCGGCACCGGGCGGTAAGTCCCTTTTGCTTGCCGAAGCCATGGGAGATGCCGGGAGACTGGTGGCCAACGAACTTAGCCCGACTCGGCGTGCCAAGCTCAAAACCATCCTTGAAGATTACCTTCCGGGGGAACAACGCAAGCACATCCAGGTGACGGGGCATGATGCGACTCGCTGGGGCCTGCATGAACCCGATCATTATGATCGCGTCTTACTCGACGCTCCGTGCAGTTCCGAGCGGCATGTGCTGGGCAAGGAGAAGGAGCGCGCCCGTTGGAAGCCAGGACGTTCCAAGCAGTTGTCTCGGCGTCAATATGCCTTGCTTTGCGCCGCCCTTGGAGTCTGTAAACCAGGGGGGCGCATCGTGTATGCGACCTGTGCCCTGAGCAGGCTGGAAAACGATGGGGTTGTGGAGCGCCTTCTCAAACGCAAGGGGGATCAGTGTGTGAAGTGGCAGACAAGCTTTCCAGAACCGTTCGTGGAAGCCACCGAACATGGCTGGCGCATCCTTCCCGACCACAGTGATGGATGGGGGCCGATGTATTGGAGCATTTTGCAAAAGCGAACGGGAGCCATGCTTTAGTCGTTGCAGTTTCTCGGTAACCCTGATTACTCTCCAACCGGTTTCAAAGGGGCAGGAGATCGCTGCTGGTTTTGCCAGTAGAGGAAAGTCCGAACTCCACAGGGCACGATGCCGCGTAACGGATCTTCAGGGTTCGATACACGCGGGCAGGGCGTTTGTGAAGACGCCTTGACGGCCAGTGCAGCAGAAAACAAACCGCCCTTCTTTGGAGGGTAAGGGTGAAAAGGTGGGGTAAGAGCCCACCGCTCGCGGAGTGATCCAAGAGGCACGGTAAACCCCATCGGGTGCAAGACCAAATAGGGAACCTCAGGGCTGCTCGTCCATTGCCAGCACTTGTGCGGGCTGGGTTCCGGGTTAGGTCGCTCAGATAAATGATCTCCTCGTCCGCCTTGCGGACCAGACAGAATTCGGCTTATCGCCCCTTTGAAACCTTTTTAAGCCTCTTTTCCAGCCTCTTTTCGAGCCTCCTCTCAAGCTCTGTGTATGGGGTGAGAGGATGTGTTTCAAAAGAGTCACTTTTCCTTCTCACAAAAGAATCGGTTCTGCTATAGAGTGTCTATCCCTTGAGTCAAAACCTTATGAAGATGCTTCCCAAAGACCACCTGTTCTCTCTCGCATGCTTTCTCGTCCTGACCGCGTGTTTGTTACCGAAACCTCTGAGTGCTACCGAGGCGTTTGAAGTGGGTCGCGATCGTCGAGACAGCTTGCCCGGAGGGAAGGAAGCGGATGGGATTGTCGGTGATTTCATTATGCGGAACAATCTGATCGAGGCCGTGATTTCCAGTGATGCTCCCTTGCGCAAGGCAGACATGGGCGGCTGGTGGGATGCGGTGAGCCCTGGTTGTCTGTATGATCTGACCCTTCTTGGAGCGGACAATGATCAATTGACGGTTTTCTCTCCTTCCAATCAGAGAGGTCCTGTTTCTCACGTCCGGTTGGTGGAGGATGGGGCGCAGGGTGAGGCCGTGATTGAGGTGCTTGTTTCGGCGGCCAGTCATGATGGCGTGGAAATCAGGCATGTCTACCGGCTCAAGGATGATTGGCACGGATTGGTGGTGGAAACCCATCTGGATAACCAGTCTACATCGGATTATGAGTGGGATCCCGCCGATCAGTGGAAGCCCACTCAAGACCGCACGACGGCTGCGAACATCATCACATGGGATGCGATCGATCCAGCAGACAAATGTGGGTATGCCGTGAGCTGGTTGGACTTGGAAGGTTTTGAGACCCCGGATTCGGGCCTCATGGCACTCAAGCCGGGTGAAAGGGTTTCCTATGCGCGTGCGATTACGGTCGCAACCTCACCTTTGGAGGCTTTTGGGTTTCTCGCTTCGCTGAAGACGCCTTATGGACGGCTGGTGGGACAGGTCAAGGATCCGGAAGGAAAGGGGATTGGCACTGCAGCCATTGAGTTTCAGCGCGACGAGGTGAGCTTGCGTCACTATCCCGATGATGAGGGGCAATGGAATCTGCAGTTACCCGCGGGGTCCTATCAGATGCGCATCATGGATCAGGGTCGCAGTGAGCTTGTTCAGACAGTCAACATCGAGGCCGACCAGGTGATGGACGTGTCCCCGACGATGGGGCAGGCCTCTCAGATACATTTTGACGTGCGGGATGAGGCCGGTCGATCCCTTCCATGCAAGGCTCAGTTCCTTGGGTTGGAACCCACACCATCGCCCAATCTGGGGCCTGAAAATCGCGCTCATGGGTGCAAGGACCAATACCACAGTGAAAGCGGGCTTTTTTCCGTCGCCCTGTCACCGGGAAGCTACCGTGTAGTGGTGACCCACGGGATTGAATTTTCTCATGTCAGTCAAGTGATCACCTTGAAGGAAGGCGGCAGTGAGCACCTTTCGGTCACACTGAAACGATTGGTGGACACCACCGGTTGGGTCAGCACTGATTTCCACAATCATTCGACCCCGAGTGGCGACAATCATACCAAGACCGATGATCGCATCATCAACCTGGCCGCCGAACAGGTGGAATTTGCTCCAACCACTGAGCACAACCGACTCTATGACTGGACACCGCACATTGAGGCGCTCGGGCTGAGCGCGTTTCTGCACAGTGTGCCGGGGGTAGAGTTGACCGGTTCTGGAACTCACTTCAACGCCTTTCCCTTCACTCCCGAGCCGGACACTCAGGATTATGGGGCACCCCAGTGGCAGAAGGACCCGCGGCTAAATCCCATCGTGCTTCGCGACTTTCAGGGTGTCCTGCCGGAGCGGTGGGTGCATCTCAATCATCCCGACACCGTGGCTGTCTTCGTGGACCGGGACGGTGATGGGCTTCGGGACAACGGTTATCCGGGGCTGGGTGATCTGGTGGATGCCGCTGAAGTCTGGGGGCTGAATATTCTGGCCGATGCTCCGTATTACATCGGAGAGTCCGCCAATAAAGTGCCCATCGTGCGAAACCACCGTGAGTTCATATGGCGACAATGGCTCAATACCGGGAAGCAGCTTTGGTGTCTCTCGGTTTCCGATGCGCATTCGGTCCATGGCAACGGAGTCGGGGGATGGCGCACGTATGTGCCATCTTCCACGGATGAGCCTGACAAGCTGGACTGGAAAGAGATCGTCCGCCACGCCAAGGCAGGACAGATGATGATGACCACGGGTCCCTTTTTGGAGGTGCAGACCGAGGATGGGCAAATCTCAGGGGGTGCGACCCGTGCCCAAGGCTCCATTGGCTTGAAGGTCAAGGTGCAGTGCACGGACTGGGTGCAGATCGATCGGATTCAGGTGCTGGTCAATAGTCGCAAGGTGCCTACCTTGAACTACACCCGAAAGACGCACCCTGAATGGTTTGGTGATGGAGTGGTTCAGTTTGACCAACATCTTCAGGTGCCATTGAGTGAGGACAGTCACCTGATTGTTGTGGCCTATGGAGAGGAGAGTGATTTGTCCATTGGCTACGGTAGTAGCACCCAAGCTTCGTGGAAGCCCTGTGCCTACCACAACCCCATCTATGTGGATGTGGATGGCAATGGCTTTCAGGCCAATGGAGACACCTTGGGTTGGGAGTTGCCTGTCAAGCGCCTGGATGTGGAAGAGGTTCAGGCCATGATTGATCAGCGGACCCGCTAAGCTTATCTGGAGCCCTGCATCTCAGGTTGGCTCTGTATACCTTCTGATGGTGAGAATGCTTCCGCTGGTAGGGGGACCTCCCACTGAAAGAGGAGATCTTCCAGTGCAGCACGTACTTCGGGATCCTGTTCCAGGTGAAAGATCTGCTTGAGGGAATCCACAGCCTCAGGGCTTTCTCCCAGCTCCCTGAGGGCGATGATGGCCATTTCCTTCACATGAACGTTCTCCTCAGTTTCGAGGCACGCTACCACCTCATGGCGCCACCGAGCGCCTTCAGGACCCTTTTCTGCGATGAGAATCAAACCATCCATGCGGTCCTGCATGCTGGGGGAGGCCAGGAGACGCGTGGGACGGGCGAAAGAGAGGACACCGAAAAACCAAAGGCCATAGATCCCTGTGAACACCAAAGCGAGCAGGAGTGTGACATGGCGAATGGTTTTTGCGGAAAAACTCATGTGGACGGAGCGCTCTGAAACTGGTGGCGCAGATCCTCCACCCGACGCCGATTGGCGTTCATGTCCCAATACCCCAGCCTGGAGGCGGATCGAACATGAATGACGCCTTCTTCCTCGCAGAGCAGACTGTGGAGATCGTCCCGAAAGCGAAACCAGCGTGTGCGGAAAACTGCATGCAGGTTTCGTTCTTCTTGGACGAGCTGGATGACCAAGGGGTGCGTTTCAATGAGTTGACACCACTGCTTCCAAGCCCTCTCAGGGCATCCGTCAAAGGCGATGGGGGGAATGCTTTGCCATGCGGAGCGGGTCTGACTGCTGACGCAATTGGGGGAGGACGGGCACTGTGACAGATCCATCATTTGCCGCCAACCTTCCCGCTTTTGCTCCAATGTTCAAGGCCGGATATCGAAGGTCAGGGTCTGAGTGTCTCCAAACTGCGCACGGTAGGTGCCTGGTTGTGCGGGGTGGACCCCACCCAAGGCGCCGCTGATGATGAGCGTGCCGGCTGGCAAGGTATGACCGTTTCGTGTCAGCTGGTTCATGATTTTCATGAGGTTTGAAAACTGTCCTCCCTTGGCTGCAGAGCCTGTCACCTCGTGCAGAAGGGTCTTCTGGTGATGAAGGGTCATTTTCAACCTGTCCGGATCGAGGGTGTCTGGAGACACCTCTTCGCCCACCAGATAGCGGAAGGATCCAATGTTCGAAGCAATGGTCTGAAAGAGGGGTTGTGAGCTCTCTTCGGAAGGTCGTTGTCGTGGGAGCTCAATCACGGGTACGATCGCTGAAACCGCTTCCCTTGCCTGTTCGGGAGTCAGAATTTCATACTGAATGTCGACGGCAATGCGATAGCCAATTTCGGTCTCGATGGCTACGGGGCCTGTCTCAGCCAGCGAGAGGTTGAGGGGCCGGCTGGTATCTCTGGCGCCCGAGAGGGGGAGGACTCCGACAAGCGGCCCTTCAAGGCCCATTTTTTCCTGGGCAGCAGCTGATGCGGCAGCCCCTTTGAATCCACCCACCTGATGAGGCGGCAGATGCCTTCTGAGCCAACGATTTTGAGCCTCGTAGGCATCTTCCATGGAGGCATGAGGACTCCATGGATCCACCGCTGGGATGGGGCGTGATGCGTCCAGAGCCTTCTCCAGTGCGGTGACATAACGGCGGACATACCACTGATCATGGTGACCAATGGCTTGGAGCCAATGCGCGAAATGCCGGTGCCATTGGCCAATGGGGAGGTGGCTGGGCCTCACACCGAATCCATGCACCCCATGCTGAAAAAGGTGGCATTCCACGGGGACCTTCGCCGCCTTCAAGGCCGATGCCAGAAGCAGGCTGTTTTGGGACTGGTCCTCCAAGGCGTGCACCAGAAACACTGGAGGCATGTGGCTTCCGAGATGATCCCTGAAATGCTGCCTCAGCTCTCCGCTTCTCCTTTCCAGTAAGCCTCCGCTATAAATCAGCCCGGCAAAATCAAGGTGGCAGGAAAATGCATCAGTAGCGTCCAAGGGTGAATAAAGGCGTTTGCTCTGACGCGTGCTCAACCACAAACCAATTTCACCTCCTGCTGAGAAACCCAAGCAGCCCACAGATTGAACGTCCCCCTCCCATTGGTCGGCATGCTGCCGCATGAGGCTGATGGCTCGCTGAGCATCCATGGCGCCAGAAAAGGCAGGTCCCGGTACCCGATACTTCAGCACACCTGTAACGATTCCTTGACGATTGAGCCACTGGGCAACTTCCAATCCCTCATGCTCGTAGGCCAGGCGCTGCATGCCACCTCCGGGGATGACGAGCATCATCGTTCCGGTCAAAAGACGCTTATCCGGACAGTAGATCTCCAGAGAAGGCTGAGCGATTTCGGTCAGCTGGTAAAAGGGTCGAGGACGGTTTTCCAGGCGCCGCTCGGGCCCCTTGGCTTGTGTTTGACCGGGTGCCTTGCCTTCCGGCCAAAGGAGGAAGGTGTGATCCGCTTCTAGGCCATGGACGGAGCTCCAAAGGATCGGGGTCCCTAGCAGGAAACTCCACACAAGGGCTTTGCGAATGAATGGCATGGGATGCATCGGATGCATGGGTAGGTTCGGAGGGATGGGTT
>NYYT01000134.1 GCA_002686885.1 Pedosphaera sp. | reverse complement strand
CGATTCCCAGGCCATGAAGGGTAATTGTGTTTCGAAATGTGGGGTCGTTTGAAAAGCCTCTGGAGCCAGGTGGGATTTCTTCAATGCCTCGTAGATCGCATGTCCCTGCTGAATGTCCAATCCATGAACCGAGCTGCAGCCCAACAAGTAACGCATGGCTCGTTTGTTGGCATATCGGAGGATACCTTTCCAGAGCAGAGACAAAGCCTGGTAATGACGATGGTCAGGATGCAGGCACGCTCGACCCAGCTCCAGCGATGCGGATCGAACGCGTTCAAAGGGTGAGAAGTCAAAGGCTTGTTCCGAAACATATCCCAAGGCCTCCTCAGCCGTTTCACCACTTTGCATACGGTAGGTTCCCACAACCTCTCCAGACATGCGGTCGACCAGGATCACATGATCACAGACCGCATCAAAAGGATCTTGATCGCGCTGATGCAGATACGAGGAGGCCAGGCCCTCACCCAATTCCAAGTTGAACACTTCAAATCGCAGGTGTTGGGCGCGGCAGATTTCCTCTTGTGTTCGGGCCAGCCGACAGTCGTAGCGGTCGTTGGACAAGAAGGGAAGCGAGTGGGGGAGCAATCTCATGGTCTGTAAGTCAATGACGGACTTCCGGTTCAAGGGTTCCCTTGAACACATGAGAGTAACTTTGGCTCTTGAGGGTGACGTTTTGAGACCACTCAAGTCACAAACAAGTGACGAATGCCTGAGTCTTGCCGTGGCGATGAAAGGAAAATGGTAGGCTGACAGGGACTCGAACCCTGGACAAACGGCTTAAAAGGCCGCTGCTCTACCAACTGAGCTATCAGCCCTACCTGAAGATTTGGCCTCCGTTAGGAAGCCTCTTCCTCGTTGCCGAGGAAGTGCAGAAAACTAGTCCTGGTTCCATGCTCATGCAAGTGTTTTTGCCACTTTTTTGGTTCAGGAGATGGATCCGTCAAGGAAGCTCAGGCCTGGGTCTTTGGGGCCGGCAAGAGACAGCTGAGCCATCCTACAATCAGACAGATGCCCCCAATGGGTGTGATGGCACCCAGCCAATTGAGGCCACTCAGGCACAGCAGGTATAGGCTGCCGGAAAACACCGCGACCCCAACCACAAAACAATAAAAAGCAGACCTTCGCATCGAAGGCTGTGTGGATAGAACCAGCAAGGCCAGCGCATGAACCAAATGGTAGAAAACGGCTGTTTCCCAGGTGTCCGTTCGACCGTTGGCCTCGAGTGTTGCTTTCAGAGCGTGAGCCCCAAAAGCTCCCAGTGCGACTCCCGCGGCCCCCAGGATGGCGGCAGCCATGCGGGCTTTTTTGGGCAGAGAATCCTCCATCAGCGACATGGGCGAATGAGTAACTCCTGGACCACGGCTCGCGGAGGCAGGTTCACTGCCAACATGACACATTCGGCCACATCTTCGGGACGCAGCATGGTGGCTCTGTGAGCTTCAGTGGGCATGGTGGGACGTTGTTTCAAGATAGGGGTATCGATTTCTCCCGGGAGAATGCCACAAGCTCGGATGCCATGCTTGTTTTCTTCGGCATTGATGGTTTGGGTGAGACCGCGCAAACCAAATTTGGAGACCGTATAGGCTGCCCCTGCCAGAGGCATGCCCCAAATTGCGGAGTCTGAAATGATGTTGATGATGGTTCCCGAGCGCGCTTCCCGCATCGAGGGAAGGATGGCCTGAATGGCGTCGTAGCTGCCGTGGAGGTTGGTATCGATGAGCCGGTGATAATCTTCTTCAGAAAGCTCCTCAAGCATGCGACGCGGGGTATTGGTACCTGCGGCATTGCAAAGCACACCGACAGCACCATGGGTCTGGATGGCCTCCTGAATGAGTTGAGCTGCGAAGCCTCTTTGAGCGATGCTGCCTGCAACGATGTGGCAACGGGTGCCATGCGCCTGGCAGGATTTCTGGGTTTCTTCGAGCGTGGAGAGGGTCCGTCCGTTGAGGGTCAGTGCCCAGCCAGCCTTGGCCAGAGCGATGGCGGTATGACGTCCGACGCCTGTGCCGGCTCCAGTGATGATCGCGTGTTGTTTCATGATGTTATTAGTGGCGCTCTCCCTATGCCTCCCCCCATTTTCAAGGCTCGACGCTCGGCGATGATGGATTGAGGAAGGGGTTCAGCAGGCCTTTGGCCTTCTCCTTGACTTCATTGAACTTCGAGGGGAGGGCCCCTCCGGCAGGCGAGTCGAAGCGTTTGAGAAGTCCTTGCCATCCTTCTTCGTCAAATTCAGCCAGGAGTTGATCGAGTAAATGACGCATGATGTTGCTGGTGATCTCTGATGCCGTCACGCCTTTGTCTTCAGCGCCCAGATGCTCCAGGGCCATGTCCGGCAGTTGAATTGAGAGAAGAGGCTGCTCGAGGATGGGGGTTGAGATCTCTACCTGGATTTCTTTCAAGGTCAGGAGGTCGACTTGGAAATGGCTCTCCTGATCCGTTGGCCAGGTGGCCAGTTGCTCCTCCAGATGTTGGATCAGGGACTCCAGGTTGCCCGATTTAAGGTGCCGCTCGTACGCCACTTTGACCCGTGAGATGGCCAGAGAAGGCACCCTGATTTTCTCGCTCATCAGCGAAGTGGGCTGAATTTGCGCCGCTATTTCCTGAATTTCCACTGCGGGTCCTTCGGAGTAGTTCGTGGGGTTGGCGACTGCCAGCATCCGCAGTTCTCCCGTGCCCTTGAACGGGTTGATCCTCACCGAATCCAGCGTCACTGGAGTTCCAAGGAGTTGGCTTCCTGTTTTGACAATGGTTGATTGGACCAAAGACCCCATGTTCCACATGAGGAAAACCATGCCTGCAACGAGGAGGATGCTCAAGATTGCAGCGCGGCGCTTCCAGGATTTCATCTTAGTTTAAAGGAGGACTGAGAAGACGTGTTTGGCTAGACTCGGAGGTAGATCTTGCGACGATGAAGGAACCATACCAACCCAAAGCTCATGGCCAAGACGACGGCGAGCACCAGGACTTCGCCGTAATTGCCAAGAGCGCCCTTGATGGGGCCTCCGACGAGGCGATTGGCCAAGTTGTCGAAGCGAAGAAACTTATGCGCCAGATAGATGGTGATAGGGTTCATGCCAATCCATACAAAAGGCCAGCACCAGTGATGAAAGCCCAGGCCGTCGATCACGTAGTAGAACAATGCCAGGAGGAGAAAACTGTAACCCCCGGCCACCAGCACAAAAGAAGAAGTCCAGATTTTCTTGATAATGGGGAACTGCATGCTCCAGGCGTAGCCCAGCGCCAGACAAATGAGCCCACACCCTGCCAGTTGAAGGGCCTTTTTTGAGTGCGATGGGTTCGAGGCCTGGAGGATCATGCCCGCAAACACTCCCAAGAGGCAGCTCCCGATCGCGGGTAAGGTGCTCAACAAACCCTCGGGATCGTGATCTCCATTCCACTTGAAAAGGGGCAAATACATTTTATCGACGTAATTGGCAAGATTCTTACCTACTTCAAAGTTTCCTGCACCAACGCCCGGCACGGGAATGAAGGTCATCATGGCCCAGTATCCGCCAAGGATGGCCACCAGGGCCACCAGTCTTCCTTTCAAATCGGTGAAACAGAAAATCAAGGCAGCAAAAAGATAGCAAAGAGCTATGCGCTGCAAGACCCCAAGAAGTCGGATCTTTTCGACTCCTTCGGAAAACCCTCCATAATAATAGATTCCAATGAGGTAGAGTATGAGAGAGCGGATGAATACTTTTCGAAGTGTGGTGGCGCGCCCCTTTTGAGCCATGGAACGGTTCAAGCTGAAAACGATGGAGACACCCGCCAGGAACACAAACAAAGGAAAAATGCAGTCATAAAAGGCCAACCCCTCCCACTTTTTATGACTCAGTTGTTCGGTGAGAAAGGTCACCCAGCTCGCCTTGGAGGCACCACTCAGGGCGTGGACGAATTCTTCGGCACCGACAATCCAGAACATGTCGAAGCCGCGCAAGGCATCCAAGCTGGTCAATCGTTGGGGTGAGGCATGGGATTCGGTGTTCATTTTTCCTGATCGATCGTGGGCTTCCGGTGAGCTTAATCCGTTAGGTGAATGGATTGATATGCGCGCATTCTCCAAGCCTGTCCTTGGCTCAGCAAGTCAAAAGGTTCTTTCATGAACCCGGGGAACCATCTCGCCAGACTCGAGAGACAAGACCCAGGGCGACGGTCTTTTGCAAGGTGTTGGTCTGAATCTTGCTAAATTACGGCTGTTTTACGGCCTAAAACGCGACAACTTTCGGCGATGGATGGGATGAAAGAAGACTACTTTGCTCTTGTTATTCAAGGTCATCGCTCTACATTTTCACCTTTTGGTGATGTTTGCTGAAGGTTGCCAACTCACTCAACCATAAGAAATTCATATGTTTATCTGGATCATTGCCATTCTGTTGCTCCTGGTGTGGGGTGCTGTGGGGTTTTTCACTGGAGCACTCGCCATGCTGATCACCCTGGCGGGTTTTCTCGTTGCACTGCTCGCCTCCAAGGCTCTCGCGCCGCTCATGGAATCTCTTTACGTCAAGATGGAATTCTCCAACTTGATCGCGCTCAAAATGCTGCCTCCGATCACGGCGTTTCTCCTGGTCAGCCTGATTTTTCTGATCATCGGTTTGGTCGTCCATTGGAAACTCTCCAGCCGCTTCAAATTCGCCATGGATGAGGTGACCCGACTGCGTTGGACTCGCATGAATCGACATTGTGGCGCGTCCATTGGCCTTTTCATGGGAAGCGCCTACACCGTGCTGGTGGGCATGTTGGTCTACTTGATGGGATATTTCAGCCTTCAGGTTGCTTCTTCGAACGATCAGGGATGGATTTCCCGATTGAACGCGGTGGCCGGTGGTCTGGAGGGCTCTGGCATGGCAAAAATGGCACGTTCCATTTGTCCTGCTCCCGAAACGTTTTTCAAGGTTTCCGATCTTTTGGCCTTTTCCCGTGCCAACCCTTTGCTGGAGGTCCGTTACCGCAACTATCCGCCATTTCTCAAATTGTCAGATGACAAGATGATTCAGGATATCGCCGCAGACGAAGGTTTCAATAATTTGTGGACTCAGCAAGCTGCCTTGGGTGAATTCATGGCGAACCCAATCTGCCAACAGATCATGACCGACCAAGGCTTTGTGGATCGGATGCTTGCCTATGATTTGGAGGACCTGGATGCTTACTTGCACACCGGAGAATCGCCGGCGCATAAGGATGAATCCATCCTGGGGCGGTGGGAGTTCGACGCCAATGCCACGATCAACCACTTCATGCGAAATACCGTGGGGGTCACAGGAAAGCAGATCCGAGAGTTCAAGGCCGTGGCATACGGCACGGACGGAGGACTCACGCTCGTGGCCCATCCAGATCAAAAGATCACCATCCAAGCTGATGCCAAGACCTTTCTCAAAAATGCCATGCGCATGGGAATCATGAAGGCCTATAAGGTCGACTCTGAAACAGCTGAAACCTACGTCACTCAGTTCATGGACGGTGGGGGCGATCAAGGGAATGATGATGGCTACGGTGATCCTTACGGGGGCATGAGCCAGGGGGATTATGAAATGCAGCAGCGCTATGGTCTCAGTCCCGGTGCCATGAGTCAGCAGCAGGGCCCCAGCAGTGATCAGATTTCGGAATTCATGGAGGAGATGCAGAAAGGCTTTGAAGATTATTTCAGCAACCTCGATCTTCAGTGGAAGAGGGTGGGACGGGGTCGCTACGAGGCCTCAGGGGGCCAGATTAGCATCAAAAAGGATTACCGTTTGAGCCTCGAGGCCAAGAATACCTTTGCAGGTGCTAAAGGTGGGCTTCTTAGCGATGGGAGTGTCATGGTATTCAAACGCGTCTGGTAAGACCAAAATTTCTAATTCAGAGTCGAGCAACCACAGCCTGAGGGCTGTGGTTTTTCTTTTTTCCAGTTACCTAGCTGCATCCATCTCGCGTCTATGGAGCAAGGCCTTGCCGGCTTCAGTTGACGTCTGGGGTGCCATGGCGCAGAATAGCAAAGGATGTTCCGTGTGTTTCCAAAGTCATGGACTTGGTGTTCCCTGCTGCTTGCTTTCGGAGCCGTGCTGTGGGCATCAGACTGTCTTGGTGCCCCTGAGTCTGAATCTCCGCCGGGGTGGGAATCCATCCAATCCCTCCTGCAGACCCATTGCTCCGATTGTCATGGTGCAAAGAAACAAAAAGGGGGATTGCGTCTGGACAGCCTCTCTCATCTCCTGCTGGGGGGTGCATCAGGCCCCATTCTGGATCCAACCAATGTGAAGCAAAGCGCTTTAGTGCAGCGCTTGCAACATCCGGACCCCGAAGAACGGATGCCACCGGATGGTTCATCGAAATGGACCTCGTCCATGAAAAACCAGGTGGTGGAGTGGTTTGGCGAGCATCATAAAGAGCTGATGGATCGAGAAGATTCTCCCTTCGATTCTGGGGTGTACACCCACTGGTCGCTCCTGCCGCTTGAGCGCCCCCAAGTGCCCCATGGGCTAAACGCGGATCTGTCGGATTGGGCGCGCAATCCCATTGATGCCTTTGTATTGAAAGCCATGCTTGGGCAGGGCTTGAGCCCATCTCAACAGGCAGGGCGCGAAACGCTCATTCGAAGGGTCTACGTGGACATGTTGGGTTTATTACCCACCCCTGAAGAGGTTCAAACCTTTTTACAGGACACGCATCCGATGGCCTATGAACGGTTGGTGGATCGCATGCTGGCCTCGCCTGCTTACGGTGAGCGCTGGGCACGTCACTGGCTTGATGTGGTTCACTATGCCGACACGCATGGGTATGATAAGGACAAGTTGCGTCCTCATGCCTGGCCCTATCGGGATTATGTGGTTCGCTCATTTAATGCGGACAAACCCTATGCCCGATTTGTGCGGGAACAATTGGCAGGTGATGTGCTCTATCCTCAAAGCGTGGACGGGCTGACAGCCACTGGTTTCATCGCCACGGGGCCATGGGACTTCATCGGGCATGCCGAGGTTTCAGAAGACAAGGTGGACGGTCAGATTGCAAGGCACCTGGATCGCGATGACATGGTCACCACCGCGATGAACACCTTTGTCAGCACAACCGTTCAATGTGCCCGCTGTCATCATCATAAATTTGATCCCGTGAGGATGGATGACTACTACAGCTTGCAGGCGGTTTTTGCCGCCTTGGATCGATCGGATCGTGAGTTTGATGCGGACCCGGTGGTGGCTCGTCAGCGCCAGTTTCTG
>NYYT01000133.1 GCA_002686885.1 Pedosphaera sp. | reverse complement strand
CTCCCCATCGCTGGATGGATCGCGGTCAAATGGTTCATACCACTGTATCGAAGTAGCCAGGATATTTCTGCCTACGCTCATTTGGAAAAGCGCTTTGGTCCCTGGGCAAGGACCTACGCATTGGTCTGCTTCCTTCTTGCCCAGCTTGCGCGGATCGGAACCATTCTTTATCTCGTGGCTCTGGCACTGGCTCCGCTGACAGGATGGAGTATCACCCACATCATTCTCATCACCGGCATGTTGGTAACCCTCTATACCCTGCTTGGAGGAATCGAGGCGGTGATTTGGACCGACGTGATTCAAAGCATAGTTTTAATAGCGGGTGCTTTCTTTTGCGCTTTCATCATCATTCAAAGTATGCCCGGCGGCCTGACAAACTTGATGGAAATTGCCAACAAGCATGAGAAATTCAGTCTGGGCAGTTTTGCCTTCCATCCAGCCTCCTTGCAGTGGACCAACCCGACGTTTTGGATGGTTCTGCTTTACGGCATTTTCATCAATCTCCAAAATTTCGGAATCGATCAGGGCTTTGTTCAACGATATGTCGCGGCTAAATCAGATCGAGATGCACAATTCAGTCTGTGGCTAGCCACCTTGCTGTTCCCAACCCTATCAGCGGTCTTTTTCTTTATTGGAACCGGATTGTTCAGTTTGTATGAAGCCAACCCTAAACACCTCGAAGAACTTCGTTCGCAGGTCGCGATCACCCAGCTGCAACAGAATGGAAAAGAAATAACCCCTACCACCATCAGTGAAACTGCAAACAGCTTGAAGCCTGCAGATGTCGGTGACAAGGTGCTGCCTCATTTTATCGTCACCCAATTGCCCGTTGGTCTGGCAGGGTTGCTGATTGCGGCCATCTTCGCCGCAGCCATGAGCAGCATGGACACCAGCCTTAACAGCTCAGCCACTCTTTATTTGTGCGACATCCACCAGCGTTACCTGAACCCTGCGGCCACCGATCGAGAGTCCATGCGCGTGCTTTATGCAGCAACAGTCATTATGGGCGTGGCGGGAACGTTCGCTGCACTGGCCATGATCAACGTACGCAGTGCCCTGGATGCATGGTGGAAATTACAGGGTATCTTTACCGGTGGGATGTTGGGCTTGTTTCTATTGGGTCTGATTTCCAGACGAGCACGCAATGCTCACGCCATGACAGCAGCCACAGTAGGCATCTTGCTGATCATGTGGATGTCGCTTTCCCAGACCGATGGCTGGCTAAAGTTGTTCAATGGATATGCCAATCCACTGCATGGTTTCATGACCGTTGTCCTAGGGACCACTTCCATCGTTCTGACAGGCGTTTTAGCCAGCCGATTTTTCCCATCAACTTCAAAGAAAATTCTTACTAAATGAAACCCAAGATACTCATGCCCATTGGCGATGGCACCGAGGCATTGGACACCTTCTATGCCTACTACCGACTTCCCGAGGATGGATATGAAGTGGTGGTGGCCGCTCCGCAAGCAAGGCTCTACCATACCGTGCTCCACGAAATCCCACCCAACCCGGATGTTCCGTGGGACATTACTCAGGAACGACCCGGTTACCACCTCCGCGCCAGCATGCCTTTCGCTGAACTCCGGGCGGAAGATTTTGTGGGTGCGTTTGTTTCAGGGGGGCGTGCTCCGGAATACATTCGTTACGACAAGGATCTCTGTCGGTGCATACGGCAAATCGCAGAAGCGGGAAAACCCATTGCCTGCCTCTGTCACGGTATCGAAATCCTGACGGCAGCAGACTGCATCCAAGGCAAACGTGTCACCACCGTCCCGAAGTGTCAAATGGATGCCGAACAGGGTGGAGCCTGTTACGTTGACCAGGATGTGGTGTTGGATGGCAAGCTCATCACTGGCCGGGGATACGCTGAAAATACGGAGGTTTTGAAAGCGTTTTTACGTCTCCTCAACAAGAGCTGAGCTCGAGCGAAAAGAAGACGCTTCCATGAATCTTTCCCTTTCTTGCCGCATCGCCGAGGGCTTTCTTTCAAAGAGAGAAGCGATCATGGACCTTGCCGAACTGTGCCATCTGGCAGTGCAGGCTCCTTTTGATTCCATCTGCATGCGCGCCTCACAGCTTGGTATTGCCCACACGGTGGATGAAACAGAAAAAGCTGCGAATCTCATTCACCGCTCGGGACTTGCCGTGAGCATGGTGTCCGGAGATTTCGATATTGTATACAATAGTGATCATGGCCCCAGATGTCTTCAGGATATTACCCCTTATCTTGATCTTGCAGAGCGACTGGATACCCAACTCATCCGTGTCTGCATCAAGCATGAAGACGATTTAAAGGCTGCCCAAAAGGCTGCCGATGAGGCTAAAGAACGACAAATAAGTCTGGTCCATCAATGTCACGTCCAAAGCCTTTTCGAAACCGTCGATCAGATCGAATCCTGCCTGCGTCGAATCGGTCGCCCCAATTTTGGGCTTATCTACGAAGCAGCCAACCTGGAGCAATGCCGACAGGACTACGGCAGGAAAACCATTCGACGCCTGGCTCCATGGATCAAGAATGTTTATCTGCAAAATCAAATTATCCGTTCCAAAGGGGCACTCACTCTGGACACCTGGACAAACGGACCGGTCTCATTGGATAATGTCAGCATGACCGAGCCCGGGGGCATTGATTTCGGTTTAATATTCAGCGCACTCAAAGAGGTATGCTATGATGGTATCTTCACCGTTCATCAATCGGCGCCTGAAGACGGATCAAGCCCAATGGAGGTTGCAACCCGAACCTCTCAGCATTTGCGATCCTTGTTGAGCCTCAAGTGAGTCTCATGAAGCTGATTGGCAAATCGGTCTTTCCGTTGCAGAAATCATTGGCCCAGGCATCGCCGTGGTTACTGGAAAATTTAAATCCCCCACCCTTCCAAGTAGCCACAAAGGTGACACGTCGCTCTTCAGGCAGGCGCCTGATCCCGACACGATACCATCTCATACCTCTGTCGGGCAGGAGATGACTCTCAAACCTCTACATGCAGTCCATGCAGGCGTGGTTTGGACAGCAAGCCGAGTGAACCGATAGGAGCACGTCACAGAGAACCTCATCGATGCATCCAGGCTGTCTAACATTTTTCAATGGCCTGTTTAAAATCGGCCATCAAATCATCCGCCTCTTCGAGCCCGATGGACACACGGGTGTAGCGGGCAGGAATCCCCCGGTCCGTTTCTTCCTGACGTGCCATGATGCGCGAACAGGGATCTCCGAGGCTGGTCGCATTGAGAATCAACCGGACATGATTCCCCAGAGACTGATGCACGCGATCCTGTTTCCATTCAATCCCCAGCATACCGCCAAAACCTCTGGGTGAGGCTTGCTGCCCAAGAGCATTCCAGGAGGGCAAACCCCCATAACGAACCCGTTTCACTGCAGGGTGGTCTGCCAAATATTCGGCGACAACTTGGGCCGTTTTGGAATGCTGTGTCATTCTCAATGGCAGTGTCTTCACTCCTTGGGTGACCATGAAGGCGTCCATGGGCCTGAGGAGCCCACCCAGCCAATTTTGCGATCGGTCAATGGTTGAGATGAGATCCCTTCGACCGCTCACCACCCCACCCATGGCATTGCCGTGCCCCCCCATGTACTTGGTCACACTGTGCATGACCAGATCCGCACCTAGGGCCGCTGGTTGAAGCAAGTAGGGCGTCAGCCAGGTATTGTCCACCAAACTTAGGGCACCGAATGCTTTGGCTATTTCAACCAGTCTCTGAGTATCGAGCACCTCCATGGAGGGGTTCACGTAAGGCTCCCAATGCACCAGCTTAGCGGAACGCTTTCGAAGTGACTCTTCCAACCGTTCTGGTTGATTAAAATCCAAGAACTGCACCTCAATGCCCCAGGAGGGCAGATACTCTCGCAGTAAGGTCATCACCCAGTCATAATTGCATCGATGCGCCACGACGCGATCCCCTGGCCTGAGCAAAGCCATGTATGTCTGAGCGATGATTCCCATGCCACAGGGACCTCCTACCGCGGCTTGGGTTCCTTCGAGCTCCATGACCTTGCGCAACAAGGCAGCCACCGTGGGGTTTTTGAGATTACCCGGACGCTGATAGCCCGGCGCGCACTTGTCCTGGCTGATAGGCGTTACCTGATAACCCTCTTGCTCACCATGATGAATGGCCTGAGAACCAAACTGCCATCCGGACTCCGAATAATAATGGGGGTCCAGCAGCGTTTCTTGCTTGGAAAGTGGGTTTTCTGAATGGGTTGCAGCACCTGCCAAGATGGGACCGCCAGCGGTGATTCCCAATACAGGAGCGCCTTTCAGAAACGTACGTTTGCTAATTTTATCCATAAGCCAGCAGTCAGGGTTCGATCTTGAGCTTACCAAAGGAAATATGCGTCCGAGACCGCTTCTCCGTTCCACTGTCCCAAACACAGCGAAAATCATTCGGAGCAACCTCTACCAAGGTAGGATAAGAGTTCTTAATCCCGGCATCATAGAACGTTTTTTGATCGCTCCAACTTCCACCGGATGATTGAACCTTGTAGCGCAGCGAGGTGCGCCCTCCATTTGGAAAACCAGGCACCTTGTCCCGCTGAGCCGGCCCATCATTGTAAACGTAGATGTATCTACCGTTCATGGTGTGAGAGAAGAAACCCTTTGCTTTGGCATTGTGCAGCTCAGGCTCGGGCTGAGCCAGGCTCCAGGTGTGGCCGCCGTCAAAACTTACGCTGGAATACGCACGTGGTGGATCCGTGGTCTTATCCGAATCCTCATACTGCGCGGTGCGCATCACGATTTTGAGTTCACCCGCGCGTTTCCCTACCCCCAAGTTTCCCTCGTGCAGAAAGACTCTTTTAGGTGTTGCTTGCGGTATGTAGGCCTCCAATTTCCATTCCAGCAAACTGCTGCTACTGAGAAGAAAGTGTTCACGAGAGCCTCTTGGGTCCGACGCCAGCGTGTTGCGATGTGCTGGCAACAGGAAACGCCTTGACCCATGGATTTCTGTTTCCACGATGCCGGCGTTGAGAATCAGTGGCCCCGTATACTGCATGGCCATTTCCACAGAAGTCCAGGTGCGCCCCCAGTCGGCACTGAATGCCCCAACCAGGTGGGACTCCTCACTGTTACGCTGTGCGATGGAACAGCGCATCGCATAACACCAAACCACCTGCTGACCATGGCCCCGAAAAAGTACTGGGTTGGCGTAGGCAAATTGGATATTCCCCTGGCGCACGGTGTGATCGAAAACGGCCACGGGTTCGCTCCAGCTTTCTCCATCGTTCTGAGAGAGGGTCACGAAAATATCGCCCATATCTTTCTTACCGTGACGCATGGCTCCGTAGGCGACGATCAAATCACCTTCGGTTTGACCTTGAACAATGAAAGGCTGCCAGATCCGCCAGGCTTGTGGGTGCTGTTCGACTCGACGAATCACGTGATGATCGGTGATATCCCCCAGATAGGATTTTTCCTGAGCATTCAGCAGAAATGAGCTCAGGACCATCGGCAGTGCCAAAACAAGTTTCATAGGTTAGGCTTTCGCTGTTTCAAGGGCTTTGCATCATGTTCGGGCAGCCAGGCCCGAAGTTGTTCTTTGATCTGATCACTCCGCGAATCCGAAGCCAGATTGTGCCACTCATGAGGATCCCCATGGTGGTCATAGAGCTCTTCATCCCCATTGGCGTAATGAATGAATCGATACCTGTCTGAGCGAACTGCATGATTGCCTTGGCCATAAGTAGTCAGGGCGGGACGAGTCCATGATTGAGCGGGATCTTTCAACAAAGGCACGAGACTCTGACCGTCCAGTAAGGAAAGCTCCGGAAGGTCGCAGAGCTGGATCAAAGTAGGAAACAGATCAATCGCCCCAACAGCACGATCACAGCGTCCTCCGGCCTCGGTCCACCCTGAGGCTGCCAAAACCATGGGAATGCGAGTGGATCGTTCCCAAAGGGTCATTTTGTGAAGGCGGTTTTTTTCACCAAGATGCCACCCATGATCCGACCACAAAACAACGATGGTATTGTGTGCAGCCGACCCTGCGTCCAGAGCATCCAGCAATCGACCTACCATGGCATCGGCAAAACTCACACTTGCCATGTAAGCCTGAAGCAATTCACGGTACCTTCCGCTTTCAACCACCAATTTGAAATCATCGGCACGATGAGCGGCCATGGCCTTACCTGCAGGCGGCACATCTTCCAAATCGTCAGCCTTGAGGGCAGGTAAGGCGATGCTTTCGGTTGGGTGTCCCTTGAAATAAGCCTCGGGTGCATACATGGGCAGATGGGGGCGATAGATGCCAGCAGCCATGAAAAAAGGTTCTTTTGGAGGGTGCGAAAGCAAAGCTTCAGCCCATCGAATCATTCGTCCGTCACCGGTCTCATCGTCTGATTTACCCAGAGGCCCCCAGTCGAATTCACGTGGGTTTTTCGGTGGTTGAGTCAGCGCCTTGACCGATGCAAGTCCATTCAAAGGAAACCCGTCTGTCCACTGGAAATCGGAAACATCCTGGCCACGCGAGAGTTGATCTTGATAGGCCCCATCGAATCGCTGGTCAAAATACTCATGCCAGTCAGAGCGTCGGTTAAATCCAGGCATGTGATGGTTGACTTTGCCCCCCCCATAAACCTGATATCCTGAAGCCTTGAAATGGCTTGGAATCGAGGGCACGTGCGGCATCCATTCATGCCAGATGGGCTTGTTGTCATAAACACCGCTCGTGGCAGGCATGCGTCCGGTCAGAACTGCCACTCTGGATGGGTTGCATACAGGCGAAGGAACGTGTGCATTGGTGAAAAGCACCCCCCTTTTGGCAAGTTGGTCCAGGTGGGGTGTTTGCACCCCTGGATGGCCACCCAGGCATCCCACCCAATCATTCAAATCATCGACGATGATCATGAGAACGTTAGGACGCTGGGGGCTCAGAGCCTCTCCATGTGCTGCCTCCGCGCAATGCAGCCACCCCCAACACCCCAGGAGTAAAAACCAAGCCAATCCATCCTTGGTGCTCGATCCAACGTTTCTCACGGTTTTCTGTTCTTTCCTTTTTGAATGGGCTTCACCGTCGGATCGTAATCAGGATTCGGCTCCATCATTTGCGCTCCAACCTCACGACGCCACTGGTCCAACCGCGCCTGGAGAGCTTGCACTCGGGCAGGATAAACGCTGGAAAGGTCATGGGTTTCTCCTAGGTCGTGATCCAAGCGAAAAAGTTCGATGCGCTCGGGGTCGAAACTTTCAATCAACTTCCAAGGTCCTTGACGGATCACGCTGGAAGGTGCGCTCGATGGATGCTGATTGTAATGTGGAAAGTGCCAGAACAAGGCCTCCCGCCGCAGTCGCGGGGTTCCTGCAAACAATGGGCGAAGACTCAGTCCATCTTGGTGCTGATTGGGGCGAAGCGGCAAACCCGCGGCCTCCAGACAGGTCGGATAAAGATCCATGCTGGTTACCGGTTCCTGAATCACGGAGCCAGGCTGTGTCACACCGGGCCACTTAATCAAGAGAGGCACACGGATACCTCCCTCATAGTAGGCACCTTTGTTGGCGCGCAAAGGTGCATTGCTGGTCGCCTTGTAAAAACCTCCGTTGTCCGAAGCAAAGATCACCATGGTATGCTCTTCCACACCCTTGCGCTTGAGTGCGCTCAACACCGCACCGACGCTTTGGTCAATACTTTCGACCATGGCTGCATAAACAGGATCACCCTGACGGTTTTTGGGAGAGACTTTTTGATAGCGTTCCACCATCTCACGCTTCGCCTGCAAGGGGGTATGTACCCCGTAATGAGGAAAGTAGAGAAAGAAAGGCTTGTCATCGCCTTTTTCAATGAAGGAGACGGCTTCCGAGGTCAATCGATCGGTCAGGTATTCACCACTGACTCCATCTAAAAGCGTGTTCCACTGAACCCGCAAACCGGTGGTTGGCACCAACCAATCACCCTCATAAGGGTGAAAGTAATTTCCGGGAGCGCCATGCCCATTGCCCGCCACGTTGACATCAAACCCATGGTGCTGCGGAAGCGAGAAGGGTGCACTACCCAGATGCCATTTCCCCACGCTGGCCGTTCGATAACCCGCCTCTCGCAGGGCTTCGGCCAAGGTCCATTCTTCCA
Organism: Pedosphaera sp.; assembly: GCA_002686885.1. GTDB lineage: Bacteria > Verrucomicrobiota > Verrucomicrobiia > Limisphaerales > AAA164-E04 > UBA7971. The sequence goes on along the minus strand of NYYT01000133.1, from coordinate 37,298 downwards.
CAGGCAAGGCACGCACGCGCCTGCCTTCTCGTAGTTTAGCATTGGGATGCCACCTTCCAGAAGGAAGCCAATCGGTCAAAAGCAGTCGAGCAGGGTATTTTCCGGTCAATAGGGCGGCGCGTGTAGGGGAACAAACGGCGCAAGCGGCATAGGCGTCGGTGAATCGTGCTCCTTGACTGGCCAACGAATCGATGTGCGGGGTCTGATAGTAAGAACTACCCTGACACCCCAAGTCCATCCAACCAAGATCATCGATAAGGAACAGAACGATATTCATCGACGGCGAAGCATGCAGGGCCTTCGCCAGCATCGATGGGGCTTGCAAGCAGAGCACTGACAAGACCCCACACAGGAACCATGAAGAAGCGTTTTTCATGTCATTGGAAGCAGGGAGACTCAGCATATGGATGGAACGGGCTGGCATCAACTCCCGGGATCCACTGGAGCGGCATGGCTAGGAGCGATGGTTGGAAAAAAATATTGAGGGTATTTCCATGCCTGTTGTTTGGCAGCTTTCTTATTTGGCACACCATGGACCTCGGCCTTGAGACGAGCGACATTTTCTGACTTCAGCAGAGGATCATCGCTTTGGACACGCCAGGCATGCAATGTCTGTTTGAGGGTCAAAAAAATCTCTCGATGATGCGAATCCTCAGCCAAATTGTTGAATTCATAGGGATCGGCAAACAGGTCGTAGAGCTCATAGCGAGGAGGTTGGCGCATCCTTTGATAGGCCTCTCGAATATTGGGTGGGGCCTCATCGATCACCTTCAGATAGTCCAAGCTGACTTGGGGGGACGCCAGGCGAACCTCTCCAGCCATTTTCCTGAGTGTCAGCGCAAAGTCTGGATGCACCTCACCGGGAAGTAGGTTTTCAATCAGCTTGAAGCGTTGGTCGACAACCACGCGCTGAGGAAAAAAATTATTGGCTGCATGCATGTGATATTCAGCAAAGAGATGCGAGCGCCAGCTGACATGACCGGGTTTAAAAAGCGGCTGCCAGGCGCGCCCGGGAACACCTTCGACCGGATGGGCCTGGGCAGCCGTCAAGAGGGTTGGCAAAAGGTCGATGGTCGAAACCAATTCCTCCCTTATCTGAGGCACGATCTGATCTGGCCAACGCACCAGAAGTGGAATGCGTAACCCGCCTTCGTAACAGGTACGCTTACCCCTCCACATGTCCGCGCCGTGATCCCCAAAATACACGACAAGGGTGTCTCTGGCTTTTCCGCAATCATCCAAAGCCTTGAGCAGATCCCCTACCAGGGTATCCATCCGGCTGAGACAGTTGTAATAATCAGCTATCATTTCCCGAGCATCCGGGGGATCAATGCCCATATAAGGCATGGCTCGCACTTCGCTTCCGGTCTGCGGGTTGCGAGGCAATCCATCGACTTGTCTCAGCCAGGGATCATGAGGATCCGGATAATTGACACTCAGAAAAAAAGGGGATTCATCCGCACGCATGAACGCTTCGGCGTGACGCGCGTAATCCGCGAGGTGTTTTCGTTGAAAATTAGCACTGGGAATCTCGTGGATATCAAAGGGAAAGGCCTCAGCGGGGTTGATATGCAACTTACCTATGAGCCCGGTTCGGTAGCCCGCCGCTTTCAATTGACGTGGCAGGTTGGCCGTATCCTTTCGATAGAGGCGAAAATTCCAGGTCGCCAAACCAATTTGACCATGTTGGTGAGGATAAAGACCGGTCAGAAAACTAGCACGGCTCTGACTGCAACCTGCCTGCGGCACATAAGCGCGATTGAACTGAAGTCCCTGCGATGCCAATCGATCCAAATTTGGTGTTCGTGCATATCGATCGCCATAACAACCCAATTCAGGGCCGTTATCTTCGGAGACAATAAGCAAGATATTGGGAACCTTGGCACTCTGCAGAAAGAGTGCCATATGGAAGAGCCCCAGGAAAAAGAGGCACGTTCGAGCAGAGATTGAAATAGGGAATCTTACCATGGTATCTCAGGGCTGAGGGGGTGTTGACAGCAAACCGACTCGCGTCGAAAGAGTCAGGTCCATGGCCTCACGCAGTTGTTGACCCGTCTCGTGATAGGATGGCACCTGAAGAAGGTTTTGCCTCTCAATGAAATAGCCACCAGAGGTGCGTACGCTTTCTATCGCGTTGTAATCGTATAGTTCCTCAGCCAACAGTTTGTGACTTCTCCACTCGACCCAACGGGTATACCGATGCTCAGCGGTTCGAATGGAATAGCCCATGACCAATGGCTCTCCCTTGGCCCAGGGCCGCGAATGCTGGCTCAGCACCATCGCGCGCGCCTTGGCCTTTGGTTCCTCCAAGGCCTGCATGAAGCTGGTCCCCTCTAGGTCGGCAGGCTTGGGGAGACCAGCCCATTCGACAAGGGTAGGATAGATATCAACCAATTCCACCATAGCCTTTGTCTTCACACCTGGATAGCGCATCCCCGGGTAAAATCCGATCAAAGGCACATGTGTATCCAACTCAAAATTAGTCTTCTTGCACCAATGTTCCGCCTCACCAAGAGAAAAGCCATGATCGCCCAGCAATAGGACGATGGTGTTTTTCCCTGCTTCCAGACGATCGAGCGCATCCAATACGCGTCCGATCTGGGCATCCACATAGCTCACGCAGGCATAGTAGCCATGTCTGAGATGCTGTGCCTGATCAAACGAAATGGCCTCATTTCCAGCAACCCCTTGATAACCTCCTAATTCCATCTGTTTGGAGTAGGTCCATGGAAACACTTCGCTTGGAGGCATACACTCTTCTCCCAAGGCAAATGAGGCAGACTGATGCATGTCCCAATATTTTTTGGGGGCATTGAACGGGAGATGGGGCTTGAAAAAGCCTATCGCAAGAAAAAAGGGTTGGGGCTCCTGCCCCAGCCTTTTGAGCTTGTCGATGGCCAACTCTGCGAGCTGGCCATCCGGATAAGCATCATCTGTCACCTCCGTCTGTTCGGTAGGCTTGCCCTTGGTGGGGCCTCCCGGTTTCTTGAGACGATACGTTGTCCATCCTGGTTGCTGAAGGATTTCGGGTTCGGACCAAGAAATCGGATCCAGCTCACGAGCATTGCCACTGAAAACCTTTCCCAACGATACTGTTCGGTAGCCATGGTGTTGAAAATATTGTGGCAAGGTCAGGAGGTCTGGCTGGTGATCACGAAACCGGTCTCGATTGTGCCAAACCCGAATATGATCAGGCAAACGACCGGTCATCATCGAAGCCCTGGAAGGCCCACAGACAGCTTGATTGCAGTAGGCCTTTTGAAAGAGACGGCCACGAGAGGCGAGACGATCCATGTGTGGGGTCTTTGCCAAAGGATCGCCATAACAGCCCATTGCCGGTCGCAGATCATCCACCCAAATCAAAAGAACATTGGGGCGTGAAGCATCGGCAGGCAAGATGGATGACCACAGAACCAACAGCCAGAGCACTTGGATACAGCACGGGTTCACAGAAGGCATCGTGCACCGTTTTGGCTGAGACTGCACCCAAAAAGAACCCTTCTCCAAACTTTAAAGAGTTCCACTTGAGACTCATCCCTTTTGATTGGGATGGGTCTGATTGAGGTATTCTTCCAGATTGGTATACCCATCTCCATCCAGATCGTCGCAGGCATTCATCTCCAGACCCCGGTTTGGACTGAACCGCCGCTCCCATGCATCCGGCATCCCATCCAGGTCGGCATCCATCAGTGCTTGGCCTCCACGCAACTCAGGCCATCCGCCGACCTGAGATTGTGAAGAGATGATACCATTACCAAAAGTGGTCTTGCCACTAAGCGCCTCTCGAACAATACGTGCATCGTGAGAATCTCGGGCAGGTCGAATGGCTCCAGCGCGTTTGAGTATCTTTTCAAAAGCCACCTCAGCGGGTTCGGTTCGAACCGGGGCCACCTCCAAGGGCTGTTCAGCCAGGGCAAAGGAAGGCACATGGTCAGGATCATCAATGATGACAAGCTCTTCACCCCGGATCAACGCTCCATACCGATCAAGCACATTACCGGATACATACCATCTTCCAAACTCACCATTATCCAGGCACTGCATTTTGACGATGTTCTGGAGTTGTTCGGATGCCGGCCCCGCCTTGTAGTAGTTGTTGATGACATTGATGCTTTCAGGCCGCCCATCGAGTCGCCTTTTTTTCCAGTTGAATATGGCATTGTTGCGAAAATCAAGCGCCACGGTTGGGTCACGCGTTTCGCCCGCAATGCTTGGGTTACGACCCGCATTGTTGGCGAAAAGATTGTGGTGATAAGAAGTATGCTGACCTCCCAATGAGGCCGCAAAACCATGGCCATTGCGCAAAGGGGAATCATCCAGGGATTCGGAGATCAAGCACCACTGAATGGTGGCATAATGCGTGCCGTGATAGGTATTGACCCCTTCGTCCAACGTCCAACTGACTGAACAATGATCCACGATGACATGGCTGGCATGAGAGATATCCATCCCATCCATCAGTTTCCCTGCTTCATCCCCCAGTCGAACCCTCAGAAAGCGAATCACACTGTGGTCCGCAGAAATCATTAAAGGGTATTTGCGCAGACAAATTCCATCTCCCGGTGCCGTCTGTCCAGCAATGGTGATGTAGGGATGTGTGATTCGCAAAGGAGACTCCAATTCAATGGTCCCTCCCACTCGGAAAATCACAATTCTCGGTTCTGGATCCTCGATAGCTGCCCGCAAACTACCGGGCCCATGATCCCTCAGATGGGTCACAAAAAGGACCTTCCCTCCCCTCCCTCCCTCTGCATGACGACCGAAGCCCTCGGCAGTAGGAAAAGCCAGTATCGGTTCGGCAGCTTGGCCGAGGCAACTCAACGCTAAGAAACACAGACAGACAATCAGATTAAATCTCATACAATAGGTGTGGGCTGCTTTGAATACTGACTATTCTTCTAAGGGAAAAACAGAAGCATCTCCAACTCAAAACGCGCCCATCGGATCTTACAGGCGACTAAAAGAGGAGAAGACACGACCCAGTATTGCCAGATTCAAAGCAGGAGGCCATCCTGCACAGATGGGTATCCCGAACCACGTTTCAAAATTACCTTTGGTCGCCCTTCTTCAATCGATCGTTGCAGGTCTTTGTTTTCACACGGCTCAAGGCGATGAACCAACAATCCAGCCCCATGCCGCAGTGGACCTGCTGGTCATCGGGGGCACACCAGCAGGCATTGCAGCGGCCATTGGTGCGGCCACATTGGGAAAAGACATACTGATCATCGAACAATCACCGGTTTTGGGAGGCGTCCATTCCTCTGGAGTCATCCGCATGGACGATTTGTATGCAGCCTCCAACAGCGGTGTCATGGAATCCTTCCGTCGGCGAGTCAGAGATTATCATCGAACCGAGCTTGCTTCCGACCCCCTGGTGAAGGCCCATAGGAACCTGCCCGCCAACCGTCCGTGGAATATTGCCGAAGGCAGAGCATGGGAGCCTCACACCGCCGCTCGCATTTACAGTGAAATGGTGGGTGAACACCCATCCATCTCTACTTTGTTCCAGCAAGTCGCTGTCGATGTCATTATGGAAGGACACAGGGTCGTCGGAGTGGTCACCCGAGATCGAGACAATCAAGGAAACCTTGGCCAGCAGCATACCTACCGTGCCAAAGTGATCATCGATGCCACCTATGAAGGAGATCTGGCAGCCTTTGCCAAGATACCTTACCGCATTGGGCGAGAGGCCCGCTCCCCGGAAGAGCCTCATGCTGGAAGGATCTACACAAATTATTTTCGCCATGTGGCTGGCGTTCCCTCCAACACCATTCTTCCACATAGCACTGGGGAACCCGATCACCGCAGCCAGGCTTTCACCTATCGATTGACCGGAAAGGATTACGGCCGCCCAGATCACCCTTTTCGTATCCAGGAGCCACCCCCAGGGTATGACCCCAGTTTGTATCGTTGGAATCGAAACACAAAGCCCATCATCCCCAATCGCAAGTTTGATCTGCTTGGCATCAGTTGGGGTGGAGATCTCACGGGTCATGGAACCCGGTGGGTCTTGGCTGATTGGGAGGAACGCAAGGAACTGGAGTCCATCTTCCGCCAATATGATTTGGGGTGGCTTTACTACATCCAAACCGAAGGTCAGTCGCCACAGATTGGATTACCCGACGATGAGTTTACCGATAATGACCACCTTCCCTACCGACTTTACGTACGTCAAGGCAGACGCATCGAGGGCCATGAAACCCTCAACGAGAGTGATATTCACAAGGATCTGCGCGGCAATGGTCTCAGGGGCCCCTTAAACGCAAATTCAGTAGCCATTGGAGTATACGGCATCGATGCCCACAACGTTCAAGGCCCAACACGTTCGCCGGAGCCCCCGAGCGGTGAAGGGGCGGCTGAAGGCACCTTGCATTTGTTTGATGTGACAGGCCCTTACCAAATCCCCTACGGTGTCATGGTCCCCAAAAGCCATCAGGGTATCTTGTTCCCCATCGGCATCTCCAGCACGCATGTGGCCATGTGCACGGTACGCATGGAACCCGTTTGGGCGGCTCTCGGTCAAGCCGCTGGAGTCGCAGCCGCCTTGAGCATGGATCAAGGCGTCGAACTCGCCGAAGTACCCACCGCCAGCATTCAGCAAGAGCTCGTGCGCCAGGGTTGCCAACTCTATTTCTACACCGACTTAGCCGCCGAGGCACCATGCTTTGAGGCCGTGCAACTCCTCAGCCTGAAAGGCGCCATGGACGATCGTACCATCGAACAATTCCCATTGAAAAGCACCGCCAATACCCTCAGTGATTTGGACTTTGAGGCCTACCGGTTTCGACCCGATGCCCCAGTCACCATGGGGGCGTTTGCCCAAATGGCCCTAGAGGGTTTAGAGATACCCTGGAGCATCACGGCAGCCCACTTCCAGGATGTGCGGCGAGGACACCAGGCCTTTCCCTACATCGAGACCCTTTATGACCTTTCCTCCCAGTCCACGAAACCCTTCTTCCCGTTCGACACACATGCCTCCAAGGAGGGTTCCAACTCGCGCACCGAACTCCTGGCTCGCCCTGAAAACCCTGTGAGCCATGCTCAAGCCTTAAAAATCCTCAAAGGTTTATTACATGAAGAGTTTGCCTGGCCGTCGTCGTTACCGAAATCTCTTTCATTGACTCGGGGACAAGCCGCCATGCTCATCTTTGAGGCAGCCCAGTGGGTCTCTGAGAAAAAAGCGGCTTCCAGAAGACTTCCAGATTTTCGCCAAGGACACCGTGGCTTGCGAGCCACCCCCTTTCTCATTGCCCATCGTGGAGGTGTGATCACCTCGGACTCCCCTGAAGGCTCACTCACGGCCATTGAGCGAGCGGCACGGGAAGGATACGACATGGTCGAGCTCGATCTCCAGCAAAGCAAAGACGGCGTCCCGATCGTGTTCCATGACCACGACTTGGTGAAGGCCTGTGGGCGTGAAGGGAAGATCATCGATTGGACTGCCAAACAATTGACATCGATGCGTAGCCTGATAGGAGATCAACCGCTCATCACTCTCGAGACAGCACTGAACGCCTGCCAGTCTCTGGGACTAGGGGTGATGCTCGACCTGAAGACTCACCAGGAGGACCCAGGGTTTCTCCACACCATTGGAGAGAGCCTGGTGAGACATGGACTGGCGGATGCCTCATTGTGCATCACTGGGGAACCCGCCACCCGTCGCCATCTCAGGCACACCCGATTCACGCTGACCGCTGATGAATTGAAGGCTCTCAGGCAAGGCGATCGAATGGAGCTTTCCGACCGTTTCTGGTTTGGTCTACCCAGCCAACTTCAAGCCGGTGACATTCAAAAGCTTCAAGCTGCCGGTGTGTTGGTCCTTCCAGCCATCAATACTTTCCGCTATCCAGCAAACCGGCACCATGAGGAAGCGGAGGCAGATATCAAGGCACTCATCCGGCAGGGAGTCGATGGGTTTCAGATTGATTCCATTTACCAAGAATGGTTCGGCCTCACATCTGGAAGGTGAATCCGTGGGGCTCATCCCTACTGCATGGCCCTAGCGGTCTTCGATACGGTAAAGATGATGACGGGTTCTCAGAATCAGTCCCTTGCCATCCATGGCGGGTGAGGCCATGAAACCTGGCCCCCGCCTTGGATCATCCTGAACTTCCATATCCTCAGGATCATTGAGACTGTCCATTCGGTCCTCAATGGCTCTAGAATGACGCATTGGCCTCAAAATCCGACCATGATCAAAAGACCTCATCCCTGTGCACCCGTTGCGGATTGTGCTGCGATGGCTCGCTTTTTTCCGATGTCGAGCTCAAGGGGTCGAGCGAGGCTGATTCCATGGAGTTCCTGGGGCTTGAGGTGGAGGAGGAAGAGTCTCGCAGACATGTTCTGATCCAACCCTGTCGAGCGCTCAAGAAGAGGTGTTGCAGTATATACGCCCATCGCCCTGAATCGTGTCGCACCTTCGTTTGCTTGGCCCTGGAGCAGGTCAGGCAAAAAGAACTCTCACTCGAAAAGGCGCTGCGTATCGTCCAGAAGATCCGTCGCCTCCTGGCCTCGGGTCAAAAGGCCTCGGCTACCGCATGGATCAAGACCCACATTCTTGGCCCAGCTTTCTTTGATTGAAGCCTTCTCATAGCTAGGCATGTCCCTCGCCCAAGGGTACTAAAATGATTGGTTCTTGAATGCCTTAGTCCCTAGAATCGGCCATTCACTTCAACAAACCATGCAGAAGACATTCCTCAAATCTCAACCTCTCCTCGCGATGGCCTCCTGGAGTATGGTTTGGCTGGTTCTGAGCGGAGCTGCCGCATCATCGCCAGACCTACTACCTCCAGGCTATGAACCCAGGCCTCTCGGACTCCACGCCCTGAGGGGTGGCAACATCATCGTCTCCCCTTCCCTGACCTTGACCAATGCGATGTTGATTATCGAAGGGGACACCATCGTGCGCGTGGAAGAAGACCTCACGCCTCCAACGGGGGCGAGAGTCTGGGACATGACCGGCACCACACTGTATCCCGGCTTCATTGATCCATACGTCTTGACGACAACCGGAGGAGAGAAGCCTCAAGTCACGCGCACTCATGCGGAAGAGGATGCCACGCATCGTGCAACTGGAGCGTGGCATTTCTTTGGAATGACCGGGGATGAGGAAGATCCAGGCGAAAAGGGCCCCGGAGGCAGTTACCACACGGTACGATCAGATTACCGGGTGGTCGACCACTGGGACTTTGAAAGCGATGAACGCAAAAAATGGAGGGAAATGGGGTTTACTGCCGTGCAGCTCAGCCCTTCAAAGGGAATCTGGCGAGGTCGTGGGGCTGTTTCACTGACTGGCAACGATTCCCCCAACCGCTTGCTTGTCCAACCTCTCATGATGCAGCACCTGGCCTTGACAACCCGCTCGAGCCAAGCAGATGAATTCCCACGCTCGCTCATGGGGGCCCTGAGCCTGATGCGGCAAACCCTCCTCAATGCCCAATACTCAACCCAGCAAACGGGCAAGCTCGAATACGACCCATCACTCGAGGCCTTGCTGCCCGTGCTTTCAGGGCAAACGCGACTTCTCATCGAGCCAGGCAGTGTGCTCATGGCAAGCCGAACCCATCAAATTGCGAACGCCTTCGGCATCCGTCCCATCCTGGTGGCCAGCGGTCAGGAATGGAGACGGCCCGACCTGGTGTCCGGAATTGATACGGCCTGGATTGTTCCAATGCGCTTTCCACAAGCCCCTCAACTTGATGAAGAAGCGGATTGGGAAGCCGTGGAGCTGGATCTCCTCCGCCAGTGGGATTGGGCACCCGAAATCCCTGCATGGCTCAATGACATGGGTCAACGCATCGCGCTAAGCCTCCATGGCTTGAGCGATCACAAGGCGTTTCGAAAACATCTCCGACAGGCCATTGATCGTGGACTGAGCCCCCAGGCGGCCTTGGCAGGCATGACCACCGTGCCGGCCGAAATGTGCGATCTTTCCGATCAAATGGGCACCCTGACTCCCGGGAAATTGGCTAATCTCTGCGTGGTCGAAGGGGATTACTTCGACCCGCAATCGCCCATCCGCGAAACCTGGGTCCAAGGTCGTCGTTATCCCCATTCAGATGACAAAGCACCAAAGGAAGAGGCATCAGAATCCGACTCAAAAAATGCCGACACGGGGGACGACAACTCACAGGCAACTCAAATCTATCAGCGTATCGCTCGATTCCCCGATGAAGATCGCCCAGCGCGCCAAGGTCCGGATACCCTACTCATCCGAGGGGCTACCCTTTGGACGTGTGGTCCAATGGGCATCATGGAGGAGGCCGACTTATTGGTTCAGCATGGTCATATCGTGAAGGTTGGACGAGGACTGAGTTTACCTGAGGGAGATCTTGGAAGCTGTCTGGTCATTGACGCCCACGGCAAGCATCTGACACCCGGGCTCATCGATGCCCATTCCCACAGCATGATCATGGGTGGCGTCAATGAAGGCACCATGCCTTCCACTGCCATGGTGCGGGTGGCAGACGTGGTTAATTCCGAAACCGATCACATCTACTACCAGCTCGCTGGAGGACTGACCGTCGCCAATCTTTTGCATGGTTCCGCCAATCCGATAGGAGGACAAAATGCGGTCATCAAGCTTCGTTGGGGTGCGGATCCGGATGGATTGTTGTTCCGCGAGGCACCGGCTGGGATCAAGTTCGCGCTGGGAGAAAACGTCAAACAATCCAATTGGGGTGATGAACGCACCACTCGCTTTCCTCAGTCGCGCATGGGAGTCCCTGTTTTCTATGAAAACCGTTTCACGGCAGCACGGACTTACCAGCAGGATTGGCAAGCTTTCAGAGAAGGAAAGGGGCCCCGCCCTCGCACTGACCTTGAGCTGGAAACGCTGGTCGAAATCCTGGATGGGCGCCGCTGGATCCATTGCCACTCCTACCGACAAGATGAGATTCTGGTTTTTCTAAGGGTGATGGAACAGTTTGGCATTCAGGTAGGCACCCTCCAGCACGCTCTGGAAGGATACAAGGTGGCTGATGAAATCGCGGCACATGGTGCAGGCGCTTCCTGTTTTTCTGATTGGTGGGCTTACAAGTTTGAGGTCATCGATGCCATCCCCTACGCAGGAAGCTTGATGCATGAGCGAGGCGCTTTGGTTTCCTTCAATTCGGATGACAGTGATCTGGCCAGGCGCATGTATCTCGAGGCAGCCAAAGCTGTGAAATACGGGAACACTCCCCCGGAAGAGGCGTTGAACTTTGTCACCCTCTACCCTGCACAACAATTGCGCATCGATTCTTGGGTCGGATCTCTGGAGGTGGGAAAGCATGCCGATTTTGCCCTGTGGTCAGCTTCGCCCCTGGACACACGCACCACCTGCTTGGAGACCTGGATTGAAGGGGTCAAATTCTTTGATCGCTACCAGGACAGGGAGCGGGTGGCCAGACAGGCTAGAGAGAAAGCTGCCTTGATCCAACAGGCAAAAAATCCAGACCATGAAAAACCATCGGATGCATCCCCCGATGCCGAAGCTTTGTTCTTTCAGAGGGCTCTGGAAAAACTTCACGAAGGCCAAATCCTTCATTGTGACGACTGAGGAGCACCTGACCGACTCAAAACCAAGTCAACACTCAACGATTCCAACCCATGAGACTTTGCATTCACGCTAGCATCCTTCTCACCGTGTTCTTTCTCCAGGGAGCCTCCCTGACACATGCGGGGACCCTCCTATTAAAAAACGGGATATTCCATACCATGTCCCATCAGCCTGTCGTGAAGGGCGACCTGCTGATCCAGAATCAGAAGATCGCCATGATTGCCGACCGCATCACTTCACCAGCAGACGCTGTCATGGATCTTGAGGAGGCCCATGTGTATCCGGGCATGATTGCCATGACCACGACCCTGGGCCTCCTGGAGATCAACTCCGTCCGAGCGACCTTGGATACGACTGAGGTGGGACAATGGACGCCGGAGGTCTTATCCTGGCGCGCCGTCAACCCCTCGTCAGAACTTCTACCCGTTGCCAGAGCCAATGGGATCACCCACGCACAGCCCATTCCCCTGGGGGGCACCTTGAGTGGACAATCCGGGCTCCTCCAGCTCGATGGATGGACCTTGGAGGACATGCTGGTCAAACCTTCGGTCGGTTACCATCTATTCTGGCCCAGTGCCGCGATCCAGCACACACCCAAAGCCCTCATGGCCCAACCATCCAATTGGAAAAACCCCAAGGATCAAAAAACAGCCCATCGAAAAAAAGTGGAAGCCATTACTGAGTTCCTGGCCTCATCCAAAGCCTATGTGCAGGGCCTTCGCAGCAACGAAACCCTGAGCCCCATTCCCAGCTGGGAAGCCATGATAGCTTGGGTCGAGGGGCAGGAACCTTTGTTCATTCATGCCAGTGAACACCGTCAGATTCAATCCGTGCTGGACTGGGTGGAGACAAACGCATCCAAGGTGGTGCTGGTGGGAGGACGCGATGCCTGGAAATCAGCTCATCGACTTGCAGACCTCAAGGTCCCCGTCGTTTATGAACACACCTTCACTTTGCCGCAGGATGATACGGCAAGCTATGATGTCCAGTTTACAGCTCCTTCCATCCTCTATCGCGCTGGAGTCAAAGTCATCTTCAGTGAAGGTTCGAATCGATTCGCTGCCTCCGCCGTCCGCAATCTTCCCTACGCTGCGGCTCAAGCAGCCGCCTTTGGGCTCCCTGAGGATGAGGCGATGAAAGGCATTACGCGCTACCCGGCCGAAGTGCTGGGCATGGGTCATCGGATTGGAAGTCTGAAGACGGGCATGGAAGCATCCCTGGTGACCCTCAATGGCCCCTTACTGGACATCCGTTCGCAGGTCACCCATATGTGGATCAAAGGACAACCCGTTTCCCTGGAGAGTCGTCACACTCGCCTCTACGAAAAATACCGAAAACGCCCCAAAGTTCCTGAGCGTTGATCCACTATTCCGAAACCAGTTGGCCGGGATGGTTGGAAATCCACGCAACTTCCTTGGCTGTCAATGGACGGTCAAAACAGCTGACCTCATCCAGCCAACCAATGTAATTCAGACCGAGATAAAGACGGATGGCTTCATCACTTTTCCAGGTGAATTGCTGATTCCATCCCTGGATCACCCCTTGGTCCTTTCCATTGAGATACAGGTGGGCCTTCCCATCCTTCTCTCCTGAATTGAACCCCGTCCAAGTAAAGCAAACGTGTGTCCAATGCTCCGCAGAAAAGGGAGGCTCCTTGACGGGCAAAAGAGGTCGCTGCGATTCAGGTATGTCCTTGTCTTCCGGGTTCCAAACCTTCAGGTCGGCGAAGGCACCCAGACGAAAATCACGTGGGTCTCCATCTTTGTTGAAGTCAACAAAGAACGCTCCGTCATTCCAGGAACGGGTGGTCAGCTGCAGGGGATCAGCATAACCCGGAGCCAGGGCCTGCTCCGAGTCAAACTTGAGCCACAGGGACACAGTCCCACTCCAATCACGCTGCTTGTAGGCAACATTTTTTTCACCACGGTAAAAGATCCACGCAGCGTCCCGATGCATGAATTGCAAGGCCCCGCTCCCCTTCACTCCGCCATGCCTCACCCATTGCGTTTGTCCCTGTGCATGCAAACCTCGCCGCACCACTTCTTCGGGTTGAGTCGAAGTGCGGGTATGAATGGAAGGATCTCCTTTGGCAAGCTCAGCCTCCATACCACGGTCAAAGGTGCTCAGAAAGGTCATGGAGTCGACAATACCTTGCCTGGATGCAGATGAAACACTCTGGGGTTGGAAGAGCGCAAAACTCAAAGCAAGCATCGACATCATAGAGAACCGAGTCTTCCATGGGCGCTCGCAGGACTGGATGAGGGGTAACATGCAATCCTTTTACCTTTTGCACGGACAAATAAAAGTGTAAATCGCTCGGTGTTGGACAATGAAATGATCAAACTCAAATGGGTGATCGCTTACCATGGAGCGGCCTACCAAGGCTGGCAGGCTCAGAAAACAGGGCGTGGCGTTCAGAGCGTCCTTGAAGAGGTTTTGCAGCGTTTCTGCCCCCTTGCCAGTCGCCTCTGCGGATCCAGCCGAACCGATACAGGCGTCCATGCGATGGGTATGGTCGCCCATGTGGAATTGCCCAAAAGCCAGGCCGGCATGCGGCCGGAAAAACTCCGATTGGCCATGAATGCTCACCTACCTTCCGACATACGAGTGGTTCGCATCACTCGTGTTCCCAAACAATTTCACGCTCGCTATCATGCCACCGCCAAGCAGTACCGCTATCGCATCTGGAACCATCCTGCCATGAACCCGTTGCTCAACGGGCTTGCCTGGCACGTACCTGTTCCTTTGAATCGAACTGACATGAAGCAGGCGTCTGGGCATTTTGTGGGAACGCACGATTTCCGTTCGGTCGCTTCAAATCGCAACTACGCCTATGAAACCACTGTACGCACTCTCTTTCGGTGCAGTGTCACTCATCGAGCCAGTGACATGGAGATCACCTTGGAGGGAGATGGCTTCCTCTACAAAATGTGTCGAGGCATTGTCGGCACCTTGGTGGCGGTCGGAAAAGGCAAGTGGAAGCCCGACCAGATCCCAGATATGCTTCAAGCCAAAAACCGATGTCAAAGCGGCATGAATGCCCCCGCCTGCGGCCTCACGCTTCAACGGGTGATGTATGGGGGATCCTCCGCCAAAAAAATCTTGTCTGAGTGATTCAGCCCCCCCTCTCATGTGACGGGCCTCGATTCAATCGAACTCAAGAGAAAAATCATTGGTTTCGTCCACTGATCGTCCTAGGGTTTGAACTTAGAATGACCACCTTTTCCAATGTTTCGGCCTTCTCTCATCAACCATCGGATGGATGGCCAGGGAAAACCCTCAGCTACTTGCTGACTGCATGGGTACTTTCCGGGTTGTGCCCGCTTCCCTTAAAGTTCATGCCTCTGACTCAGGCCGCTGAAATGAGCAAGGGCTACACCCTTCCCATCATTGATTTGGCGGAAGATCATCAACGACAAACCGTCGTGGACCGTGAAGAGGGGCAATACCTCGGTCACCCGACCACCTGCCTGCTTGAAGATGGAAAAACCGTTCTCTGCGTCTATCCAAAAGGCCACGGTCGAGGTGCCATCGTTTACAAGCGAAGTGAAGACGGAGGCCGAACATGGTCTAAGCGTCTGAAAACGCCACCCTCATGGGCCACTTCCTTGGAAGTTCCCACCCTGCATCGTGTCATCGATGCCCACGGAAAAAAGCGGATCATCATGTGGTCCGGGCTTTATCCTGCCCGATTGGCCGTCAGTGAAGATGATGGCCAACATTGGAGTGGCTTGAGGCCTGTCGGTGATTGGGGTGGCATTGTGGTCATGGGCTGTGTCGAACCTTTGCAGACCGGTTCTGGCCATTACCTGGCCATGTTTCATGATGATGGCCGATTTTTCACCGGTTCGGGAAAACGTTCGCCATCGATGACCTTGTATCAGACCTTTTCCAGGGACGGCGGTTTGAGCTGGTCCACCCCACAGGCCATCTACAGCGCATCCTCTGTTCACCTTTGCGAACCCGGATTGATTCGATCTCCAGATGGAAAGGAGATGGCAGTCTTGCTTCGGGAGAATGCTCGAAGAAAAAATTCACACGTTATTTTCAGTCGAGATGAGGCCAAGACCTGGAGTGCGCCGAAGGAATTGCCTGCAGCACTGACAGGTGATCGCCATACAGGCGTGTATGCACCGGATGGTCGGCTGTTCATTTCATTCAGAGACACGACGCACGAATCACCTACCAAAGGAGATTGGGTCGCATGGGTGGGAACCTATGACGACATTCAGCTGGGGCGTGAAGGCCAGTATCGAGTGCGACTGATGGATAACACCAAGGCAGCAGACTGCGCCTACCCGGGTGTCGAAATGCTACCAGATGGAACCATTCTAACCACGACCTACGGACACTGGCAGGAAGGAAAACCACCCTATATCGTCAGCATTCGACTCAAGCTCTCAGAACTGGACACCTTGGCAGCAAAGAAAGCCTTTCTCACCCTACCCTGAGGGCGAAAATGAAAAGACCTCAGGTGCGGTCAAACTGAGACTCAAGTAGCCGGAACAAAGCGTTGAAACAACAAGGCTGCCAAAAACCAAGCCGCGCAAATCAGCATCCACACCGGATGCTGACTGGAGAGGAATAGCATGTCCACCATGGGCATTCCTGCGAGCAATCCTGAGACGGCGCGTCCGATGTGGCTCTTACTTCCCCAAAAAATGTGCCGGAGACACCACAGGCTCCAGAGTAAGAAGGCCGTCGCGGGAAGGCAGAGAGTCAGCCAATGGTTGGATTGGTGCATGAAACCTGCCATGAGAATGGGAAAATAGAGAAAAAGACAGGGCCACCAGGCAATAACCCCTCCGGCGGACTCCCGCTTGGCCACATAGGTCAAACCCACAATATACGAACCAAGGGCAAAGCTCGGCCACAAGGCGGCCCCTCTCCATGCTTGACCGCTCTCTGCACTGTAAGCAGCCATCAGCAGGAAGAATCGACAAGCCGCCATCATTACTGGAGAAAACACCATACGCTTGTGAAAGGCATTGTAAGCGATGACGCTTGCATTGAGTGCCAGGATCCAACCCAAGGCAACTTGGGAACCCAAGGACAAGATCACCGATCCAGCGACCAACTGGAACCAGCCGAGGAAACGCACCCAACCCAGAGAAATGGCCCCCGATGGAATAGGCCTCTCAGGGCGAAAAGAACGATCAAAGCGCACGTCGAAGGCATCGTTGAGATACATGCCACCCGTGTAGATCAGACTTCCGCCCAGGCAAAGCCAAGCCAACACCTCAAATGAAGGTTCTGTCTGTCCCATCAACCAACCCAGCATGAGGTTCGACCAAACGGTCGGGAGATTGGACATGCGCCCCAAAACGAGCAACGTTTTGAATTGGAATGGAGTTGGTTTTGCCATGATGGAGCTTGTGGGGATCCAGCAAAGACAATCGTGATCATGAATGCAACCTTCGATCTGTTCCGATGCCTTTGCAGCCCAAACGGTGCCCTCTCCAAACGCATTTAAGGACACCTTCCATCGCAGGATTCTGCAAAGGTTTAAGGCTTGTTACCCCGCTGAAAACCGGTAGGGTTTAATTAGTCCACCGTAATGATCCCATGCTTGCCTCAGATACCTTGGTCGGGCCCCCAACGGTTCTTGCACCGTTTGGTTTCGGGACGATTTCGACTGGGGTTCGGGTTGCTGTTCCTTCTGCAGCCATTGCAAGGATGGGGAGCAGGAGCTGATCCGGAGAACTTTTTCGAGACCAAGATTCGCCCTCTATTGTCCCAGGCTTGCTATGATTGCCACTCGGAATCTCGCAAAAAGTCCAAGGGCGGGCTTTTTCTCGATCGACGTGAATCTCTGCTCATAGGTGGAGAGAGCGGACCCTCCCTGGTTCCAGGAAAGGCGGATCAAAGCCTGATGATTCGCGCCGTACGCTATCAGGATCCCGATCTTCAAATGCCACCTGACCAGCCGCTGAGTGAGCAGCAAATTGTGGACTTGGAGAAATGGATCGATCAAGGGGCTCCTTTCCCGGAAAGGAACGAGGATGCGATCGAAACGAACCAGAAGCCTTGGTGGGAAACCACATTGATAACAACTCTGCCCTCTCTTGAAAGCGATGCGGCTGAAGTCATTGACACCTTCGTTTTACGCCAACTCCAGGAGCTCTCTCTCACGCCCTCCCCCATGGCCAGCGAATCGATACGCATTCGGAGAGTCTACCTGGACCTCATGGGACGACCTCCAACACCCAGTGAGCGGCAGGCCTTCCTTTTTGACCCTAGACAGGACAAATGGAACCACTTGGTGGAAGATCTCATGAAGTCAGATGACTTCCATCACCAACAGATTCGCGAGCTCAACTGGTCTTTGATGGGCGAAAATCACTCGGAGTTCGGGAAATACCTGCAAACGGTCTGGAAAGAAGGTAAAGGATGGGACCAACTTTATCAGGAGGTGATCCTCGCAGATTATCGGAACGATCAAGCCAGCGGCGCCCCGGCCTTTCTCAAAAAACGTGTTTCCGATCTGGATCGACTCACCAACGACGTCGCCATTCAATTTTTTGGTGTCAACATCAGTTGTGCCCAATGCCACGATCATCCCAATGTGCCGCATTGGACACAAGCCAGTTACTATGGCATGAAATCCTTTTTCAGCGCTACTTTCGACAATGGCGGATTTGTGGCTGAACGAAGTGAGGGAGAAGTGACTTATAAGAACACGCGGGGGGAAACTCTCGAGGCGAGTTTGCAGTTTTTTGATCGACCGCCCATTGAAGAAACCCTGCTGGTCCGTCTGGACGATGAGGGCCGGAAGAAGGAAAAAGAACGCTTGGAGCAGCTCAAAAAAGAAAAGAAACCAGCGTCTCTTCCAAGCTCCAGTCGTCGTAAATTGCTCGTTCAGGAGGGACTGGCCAATGCACAAGGTGGTTATTTTGCCCGCTCGGCCGTCAACCGGATCTGGAAGCAATTCATGGGAAGAGGATTGGTTGAGCCGGTCGACCAAATGCATGGAGCCAATCCCCCAACCCATCCAGAACTGCTTCTCTGGCTTTCCCAATGGTTTCAGCATCATGGGCACGACCCTCGGCAGCTCATTGCTGCCCTGGTCCGCAGTCAAACCTATCAGCGCTCCAGTCAATGGCTGACCGATTCCGCGCCACCGAATGAGTCCTTTGCCCGCTTCATCGTAAGGCCTCTGACGCCTCGCCAATACGCTTCGGCACTGCACTTGGCTTCCTCCGATCCGCACGACTGGTTGGCCCTTTCTTCGGACTCACCGGAGCACGCAAAACACCTAACCCAAACCATGAAAGGCATCGATGGCACGACTCAATGGTTTGAACGCACTTCCGATCAAGTGCACTTTGCGGTCGATGAAGCCCTGCAAATGAGCAACGCATCCGAGCTCGAAGCGATGCTGCATGCACAAGAAGCCCAATGGATTGAAGCCTGTGCGCTCCATGAGCCTTCCAACAAGGCACTGAATCTGGTTTTTCGGCATATTCTTCAACGGTCTCCGACCCTCAACGAACAGGAGACATCTGCTCGCTTTATGGACTCCTATCCCGCTGGCGATACCACTCCATGGAAGGCCTTGATCTGGTCTCTGGCCACTGGACCTGAAAACCGATTGCAACATTGATCCCGATATGAACCCCATCTCAAAGAATACCTCCCATACGCTGGGCGCTGAGCATGGCATGAGCCGAAGGCTTTTCATGAACAGTTTGGCCGTCAGTCTGGCGGGCACCGGCGGCCTGGTAGGCAATGCTGGCTCTGCACATCTTTTTGATCAGGCACCCCTTCAGAAAGAACTCAAGGCAAAGGGGCGCAGTGTGATTCTGGTTTGGTTGGCTGGCGGTGCCAGTCAATTTGAAACGTGGGACCCCAAACCCGGAAGGGCCACAGGGGGACCTTTTGGAACCCTTCCCACCTCCGTTCCAGGCCTGCATATTTCAGAGCTCATGCCAAAGATGGCCCGGCGCATGCATCAAACATGCCTCATACGATCCCTCAACACCAAGGACAGTGGGCATGACACCGCATCGGTCATGATGATGCGCGGTCGCAAGGATGAACCGGCCATGAAATACCCTGACATTGGGGCGATACTCGCTAAAGAACTCGCGCGAGCCGATAGTGCCGTGCCCGATTACGTTTCTTTTTACTCGCAGACGGAGGGAAGATCCTTTTCAAAGCTGACACCCAGTTTTCTCGGCGCACGGTATGCCCCCATGGAATTGAATGCGTCCATGATGCCGCCGCACTTGAGAAAATCAGATCGCATCACCGACCTGGATCACGCTGCCCGAGCTGAACTTCAGGCGCTTCTAGGAAACCAGTTTGCCAAAAATCACGCCTCCCCATGGGTCAAGAGCCATGCAGCCGCCTACGCGCGTGTTGCCGGTTTGATGAGCAGCGAACCTCTCTTTGATATTGAAAGGGAACCCGCTTCGATCCGTGAACGCTATGGACCCAGCCAATTTGGCCAACAAATGCTCATGGCTCGTCGTCTGGCTGAGGCAGGTGTTCCATTCATCCGCGTCGGGCGCGCCTGGTGGGATAGCCACGGGCAGAACTTTGAAACGCATCAGGAAATGGTTCCCGAACTGGATCGTGTTCTCTCCGCACTGCTGGACGACCTGCGGCATCGAGGCATGCTCGATCATACGCTCGTCGTGGTCATGGGAGAGTTTGGACGCACTCCAGCCATCAACTCGCAACTGGGCCGTGATCACTTCTCGCGGGCATGGAGCGCCTTGATGGCTGGATGCGGAGTTCAGGAGGGCGCCGTCTTCGGAGCCACTGACCCGGATGGCAAGGAGGTGATTGAAGGAGAAGTGGGAGCTGGAGAACTCTTTGCCACCATGCTTCAGGCTGTGGGCATCCCACACACCAAGCACTATCAATTCGGGCAACGCCCGATCCCTCTGGTCAACTACGGCATTGAACCGATTCGCCAAATACTGACCTAGCTGTCTTGGAGGCCAACATGTTCACCTTCCAGTTGGAAAACCAAACAGAGCACCAGACGATTCTCTTATGCCTGACCGCACACGACGGTCATTGGTTTGCGGGTGGCTCGGATGCACGTATCCATGGCCTCGATAGCAGCGGGAAGACGCTCCCATCGCTGCAAGCCCTCGGTGGCCACCAAAGTTACGTCACCGGGGTCGCCTCGAGTGAGTCGTTTTTGTGGTCTGTAGGTTACGACGGTCTGCTCAATGCATGGAAGCCTCATGGCAATACCTTGCACGCCAGCCACCAGGCGCATCAAAAATGGGTACGCGATATCCGGGTAGCCCCTCATCAACCATGGATGGCAACCGTTGGCGATGACATGAAGGTGATGATCTGGGATGCACTCACCGCCCGACTCATTCATTCACTCGAAGGTCACGCCAAGCAAAGCCCTCAAGGGTTTTCCTCAATGCTTTACACATGTGCCTTTTCTCCGGATGGCACTCTCCTTGCCACCGCAGACCGCATCGGAGAGATCCTGCTTTGGGAACTACCCAGTGGCAAGCTCCTGCAAAAAATGAGTGCCCCTGCCATGTATACTTGGGATGAAGTCCAGCGTCTGCGCTCCATCGGTGGGATTCGATCATTGGCTTTTTCAACCGATCAGCAGACCCTCGCTGTGGGTGGCATGGGCCATGTCCAAAACGTGGATGGATTGGGGGGAAAAGCCCGCGTGGAGTGGTTTGACCTGCAATCGGGAGAGCCCTCCGGACTGTTTGAAAGTGACAGCCACAAGGGCTTGGTGGAAAGCCTGCAATACCATCCTTCCGAGCCTTACCTGATCGCCGCTGGCGGAAGTGGCAAGGGATTTCTCATGCTTTTGGACCCCCTCACCCATAAGGCCATACACGAAACGGAATCACCCATGTATGTCCACCAGATCGCTTTGAGCCAAGATGCCAACTCACTGCTAGCGGTGGGGCACCACCGGACTGCGGAGTGGTCGCTTCTCAAGAACTCCTGACAAACCACGGAGCAATCCTATGAAAGCGCGGGTTCAGGGATTTCGAGACCCTCGCACCGCACTGCCTCAGCTCTCCTGCTTTGTTGGCAGATCCTTTCTCGGAAACAGTGGCTCCGGAGCGCACGCCTGATGACCTTGGGGCAGCCCACCCCATGTTGCATACTCAAAAAGGTGAGGGACGACCTCCAGGCCCAGCTGCTCATAAATCTTCTTTGAAGTGATCGGAAGAAAAGGATGGAGCAGGACACCGATCACACGACAGGATTCCACCAAAGTGTAGAGAATCTCATCCAGTCGATCGGATTGGGACGGATCTTTGGCTAGTTTGAAGGGTGCTGTTTGATCGATGAATTGATTCACCCTGGCGATCAGCTCCCAGATCCTTCTTAACGAGGCTTGAAGGCGATGTGATCGGGCCAGGTCCAAAACCTCATCAGCCGCTTCGCTCACCTCAGGTTTAAGCTCATCACAAGGGGCCGGCACCACACCTGAACGGTAGCGATTGAGCATGGCAAGCGAGCGATTGATCAAATTACCAAGCCCGTTGGCCAACTCAGCGCTGTAGCGCGCATGAAACCCTTTATCCGTCCAGTTACCATCTGGTCCAATATCCAGTTCTCGCAACAAATAATACCGAAAGGCATCCACCCCCCACTCCTCGATCACCTCGATGGGATCCACCACATTACCCGTCGACTTACTCATCTTCTGACCATCTTTCTGCCACCAGCCGTGGACGCAAATCTGACGCGGCATGGCAAAACCGGCGGCTTTGAGCATGATAGGCCAATAAACTGCGTGAAACTTGAGGATGTCTTTTCCTATGACGTGGATGTCTGCAGGCCAAAGAGCTGCCTCCTTGTCGGGGGCTTTACCGAAACCGGGAAGAGCAGGATCTCCCATGGAAGCAGGGATTGAGGCATAGTTGGTCAGGGCGTCAAACCACACGTAGGTGACATAATCGGGATCAAACGGAAGGGGAATCCCCCAACTCAAACGAGACTGAGGCCGGGAAATACAAAGATCCTCGAGAGTTTGATTTTTGAGGAATCCAAGGACTTCGTTGCGACGGTATTCGGGAGTGACAAAATCCGGGTGCGATTCAATGTATTCAATCAGCCACTGCTGATGCCTTCCCAGTTTAAAGTAGTAGTTGTCTTCGAGCAATTCCACCACCTCACCGTATAAGGGATCAAAGGCCCCATCCTCTCCACGGTCTTTTTCAGTCAGGAAGGTTTCTTGCTTGGCCGAATAGTAGCCCTGGTAAGTCGCCTTGTAGAAATGTCCCTCCTCATGCAACCGCATCAGGAGCTTCTGAACCACTTCCCGATGCCGGTCCTGGGTCGTGCGCACGAAATCGTCATGGCAAAGGCCCAGTTGATCTACAAAGACCTTCCAGCTGGCAGCCAAATCATCGCAGTAATCCTGAGGGTTCAGACCCTGTTCGGTCGCTGCCTTTTGGACCTTCTGTCCGTGTTCATCCAGGCCCGTCAGAAAAAACGTAGATTCTCCAAAACTCTGGTGCACCCTGGCGATGGCATCGGTCACAACCTTTTCATAGGCATGCCCGAGATGAGGATGCCCATTGACATAGTCAATGGCGGTGGTGAGGTAGTATTTTTTACTCATGAAATCAACGCAACTCCCAGTGAAAATGAAGTAAGGTCCCACTCATTACCAACTCTTTTTAAATGGATAGGGGTTTTGATCGAACTAAAGCGCAGCCACGACTCCCTGATGGGTCAGCCAGCGACTGATAAGGGCAAAAAGAAGTCCGTAAAGTGGCCAGGCAACCATGGGGGTGAAATCAATGCGCTTCCAGTGAAGTCTCAGCGGCTTTATAGGCCATAAAAGGCGCTCCACCCCTTGGTCCAGCCAATCCCAACCTTCCCATCCTCCGAGGTAGACATAGCTGTGCACAAGGTAAAGGGCGAGCATACCGTAAATCAGCCACCGAAGAGACATCCACGCTGCCGAGGAGATCAAAGTTGCCTGCCAAAGCAAGCTGGACGCGTCTCGACCCGGAAGGATTTCCAATCGAGCCAACAACGCACCAAGCAGTGTCCAGAGCATCACTCCAAGCAACCACAAAAGAACCCCCTGCAACCAGGCTTTCCGTTGTCCGAGTGGTCCCAGGACGGCATCGAGCATGCCGTGCAGGGGATCCATCCCTTTCCCAGTGGTCAGGCACCTTAGAAACCAAAGCCAAAGGTAGCCCATGAACGAAAATCGAATGAAGGTAACAACTCCCATCAAGGCCATGTGGGAGAGGCTCCCCGTTTTAAAAAAGACCGGGAACAATAGAAAGTCCACAGCCACCGTGGAGGCCAATGGTTTTCCGAGATAATGCAACAATAGAATCTTGAAACACAGGATCAATGCCACCCCCAGAATGAAAAACCAGGCCGGATTCATTCTAGACGGCGAAAGCGCCTTGAGTGTTCCCACGAGGGAAATCCCACTCTGGGGCTTCCATGGCTGCATCAAACCCATGCTACCGTTGATCCATAGAATCCAGGCAGCCAGGTTCAATATATGATCAATCCACTGCATGCGTTTGAACCATTACCAACTCAGGCGGCCATTGAAAACTTCCTTTCCAATCAAGCGGGCACCATCTTTTCATACGTCAAGACTAGCAGGTGCTGGAGACCAAATTCCAGACCACAATCTCACTTGAAGAGGAATGGTCATCTGATTTCTAATGCTCCCATGTGTGATGAAACCATGCTTGGGAGCACCCGACCATCGCAAAGGCCATTTCGGAAACGGATCCTTCTTTCCCTGTGGGGGTTGATGGGTTGGATGCACCTTGCCAGCAGACTCCAAAGCACGGCGGCAGAAGCAGAACGACCTGAGGACTTCGTGCGATTGGATCATGCCATCCCAGATATTGTGCTGGATCTTAAATATGCCACCGCGGACAACTTTACCGGCCAAGTGGTCGCCGGCTACGAAACCCCGGCCTGTTGGATCACCCGTGCCGCAGCCAATGCCCTGATCAAGGTTCAGGAGGAACTACGCCCCATGGGGCTCTCCTTGATGGTCTTTGATGCCTTCCGCCCCCAGAAAGCAGTCGATTTTTTTGTCGCATGGTCGCTCAAGCCCGATGAGGCAGCATCGATCAAGGCGCGCTACTACCCCAAGGTGGCCAAGAAAGATCTTTTCCCTCAAGGGTTCATTTCTGAAAAATCGGGTCACACAAGGGGTAGCACAGTCGACCTGACACTTTGTAGCCTTTCCGATGACACCCCACCCCAGCCACTGGACATGGGAGCTCCATTTGATTTTTTCGGTGAGGCCTCAGCCACACGTTTCCCTGAACTTTCAGGTCAACAGCGATCCAATCGCCTGCTGCTCAAAACGCTCATGGAAAAACACGGCTTCAAACCTTACACGGTGGAATGGTGGCACTTTACCCTGAGGGACGAACCCTACCCAGAGACCTACTTTGATTTTTCATTGGCCCCATGACATTTGGAATGCAGCTCAAAGGCACCAGGGGGAAAGGGTTTCACCCAATACGGTACGAAATGCGTTGGACCAAATCCTTACCAAAACAGTGTTGAAGTCTTTCAAGGATTTCAACTCGACGGTAACGAACAATCTCCGAAAGCCAGGTCGGGTGATCAACATTTACAAAAAGCGTCCCCTTTCGAATCCCCACCGGCTGGGCATGCTCGGTCAGGGTAGGATCCAGCAACTGATTCCATGCCTTGAGAATTTGAGTCTCGGAAGAGCGTTCATCCATTCGCATGGTCTGAAGCACACCTTCCATCAGCTCGGAGCTTTCCTTGGGCTGAAACGCACGGCGCCTTTCCTCATCCTGCGTGTCCACGCGCTTCCACTGGTTGAGCACCTTATCCCTGGATGTCTTCTTGTGTGTCATGGAGATGGGCTTTTGACAAGCCATGGCGGATAGCCCAGCATGACGCGTCATGACCGAACAGTCCCTTTCTACAGATGAAGGAAGTAACAAGAAAAGGGCAGGCTTTCGAGCAAAGATTCCCATGGGCCACTGATTTTCTTTTCCCATGAACTTCGCACCCATAGCAAAATGGGAAATGGAACTCATTCTGTGGCTCCAATCCGCTCCGCAGTGGCTCATGGAAGCCATGCGATGGATCAGTGAACTGGGCCATACCCCGGTGCTCATGTCTCTCGTCATCGTCGTCAGTCTGGCGGCACAAAGGAATGTGGGCATTCGAACCCTTCAATTCCTCAGTCTGAGTGGTTTTTACATGGTGCTGGCCAAGGATTTCTTTCAGCATCCACGACCCTACTGGCTGGAGCCGGACATCGTTCCATGGGGGCCTTCTGGTAGCTTTGGCATGCCTTCAGGGCATGCCATGATGGCCTGGGTCTGGTATGGTCTTTGCGCGAAGTCGAGGAATTCATGGATTCAGACATCAGGACTGGCGCTGGTTTTTTGTATCGGCTGCTCACGCGCCTTCCTCGGACTCCACTCCCCCCTGCAGATCGCCGTAGGATGGACGATCGGTTACCTGCTCATGAGGGGGCTATTTTCCGCGAATCACGCAAGATCAGAAACCAAGGAGAAATCGTTGACACCTTGGTGGGAACTGGGGTGGCTTTTGCCCGGATGGGTGTGGGGTGTCTGTTTTTATCGAACCACCGACACCGTCTTCGATCTAGCTTCCTGGCCTGGCTTGAGCACGGAAGTTGCCCATCCTTATACGGCCATCCCCACCCTTACCTACCGGACGCATCTTATCTACGCGGCCCTCTTCCTTTCTTCCAGCTTTTGGGCTCGCTTGTCGCAGAGATGGCAACCCAACGATGGGGCCAGCGAGAGCTGGCGGACCCGAAGCGCCAGTGCCATAGGTGGTTTGGCATTCGGGGCCATTGGCTACGTCTGCCTCAAGCAAATCCTTCCCCCCATCCAGGAAGCAGGCCTCCCCGGATGGTGTGGGTGGGGCTTGGCGATCAATTTCGCGATTGGCTGGTTATGGATCGGTTGGCCCAAGGCAGTGCAATGGATCCACTCGCGCTATTGTCATGCCTGCCCTTCAGGACATTGAGTCCGTTGCGTTTTCAGCTCAGGAGCGCCCCCCAAACCAGGTCCTGACGTGCCCTCTGGGGATGGCCTGCCAGGCACGTTCATGAAGATAATAGATTCCGATCTTTCCAAAAAACTCAATCCCCCCGACCTTGAGCGCAGTCTCGGTTTCCCCAGTGACCCAATAAGCCACCAATATCGTCGTACAACTGGCAATAATTCTCCATGAAAAGCCTTTTAGGATGCTCCGAGTATGCGATTCCTTGAATGTTCCAACTGATGTATCGGTTGCCATAGCGTGATCCAGGCAAAGCATCTTGGGTGAGCTTCACTGATTGGGGAAGAACACTATTCCAATTCACTTCATGATCTCAAGTGCTAAGAACCTTCCACTCGAGAGACAGGTGTGACTGGAATGCCGGTTGCAATCTACGGCACAAATGGCAAGCTTTCTTGAACAAAGCTTCATCCTTCAATGGGTGTAAAAAGCGCTCATGAACGACAAAATACTGGGGATTGATCTTGGAACGACGCACTCAGCCGTGGCCGTTGTCGACGCGGGGTTTCCGCTGATACTGGCAGACAGGGATGGAAACCGATTGACTCCCTCGGTCGTGCACTATCCTGCAGGCGGAGGTGAGCCCAAGGTCGGTCATGAGGCACTGCGCATGCGCTCCACGGCTCCGAAGCGAACGGTGTATGATGTCAAACGCTTCATGGGACGCCGCACCACCGATCTGAAGGAAGACGAGCGGAACATCGGCTACGAGCTCTCTACGGATCCCGGAAGCCCCATCGAGGTGCTCATGGGCGAATCTTCGGTGCGTCCTGAATCGGTCTCTGCCGCCGTTCTGGCACACCTCAAAAGGGTGGCCGAGTCAGCGATGGAAGCGAGCCTTGATAGAGCGGTGATTACGGTGCCCGCCTATTTCAATGATGCTCAGCGCCAGGCCACCTTGGAAGCAGGCCGACAAGCTGGGCTCAAAGTCGAAAGAATCATTCATGAGCCAACCGCGGCGGCCCTGGCCTACGGTCTGCACCGCCTCAAGGAAAGCTCCAGAATTGCCGTGTATGACTTGGGAGGAGGCACTTTTGACATCACCATCCTGGAGATGGTCGATGGCGTCTTCAGAGTTCTGGCCACACATGGTCACACGCGATTGGGAGGCCACGACATCGATCAAAGCATCGTCGAACATTTTCTGGAACAAGAAGAGCTTCAGAAATCCAAAAAGGAGCTCCTTCAAAGTCCAGAAACCATGGCAAAGCTCCGGGCCGCAGCAGAACAAGCCAAGAAAACTTTGAGTCAGGAGCTGGAAACTTGGATCGAAATCCCCTTTCTAACACAGTCGCTCCACATGAGGTTCCCTTTCCATCGTGAGACCCTGGAGAAATTGGCAGCTCCATGGATCGACCGCACACGAGAATGTTGCTTGCGAGCCATGCATGATGCCAACGTAGAGTCCCAAGAGCTGGATCAAGTCGTACTGGTTGGAGGCCAGACCCGCATGCCCATGGTTCGAGAACGGGTGGGCGACTTCTTCCAGTGTTCGGATTTTGAAGAGACCAGGGGAAACATCCGGCTGGGTCAAGATTTCCACGCGCAAAAAGGCCCCACGCTCAACGTGGGACAACATCCCGATGAGGCCATCGCTCTTGGAGCGGCCATCCAAGGGGCCATGCTCTCCGGGAGCCTGGAGCACATGACGCTTCTGGATGTCACCCCACTCTCCCTGGGGCTTGAAACCTTTGGTGGACTCATGAATGTGCTCATACCACGCAATTCTACCATTCCGCTTAAAGCTGGAGAGGTTTTTACCACCGCTGTCGACAACCAAAGGGAGATATTGATTCATGTCCTTCAGGGAGAGAGGGAAAAGGCATCCGACAATTGGAGTCTCGGACGTTTCGTGGTTCCTTTTGAGCCCTCACCCAAGGGAGTCCCCCGAGTGGGCGTTCAGTTTGAAATCGACGCCAACGGTATCCTCCACGTGCTCGCGCGCAATCTCCATACCGGAGAAGAACAAGTCCTGGAAATCCAGTCGGCCATTGACGTCACCGATCAGCAAGTGACGGAGATGGTGGAAAGCTCTCTGGAGCATGCTCTTGAGGACATGGACTCCAGGCACTGGATTGAACAGAAGCTCAAGGCAGACCAATTAACTCAAGCCGCCCAATCGAGCTTGGTGCATGCCAGTGGACTCATCTCCACGGAAGAGAGAGAGGCCATCGAACAGAAGATTTCACTTATCCGGCAAATCATCGGTTCTGAAAACACAGAAAGCCGCACCGGAGATACCGATCGCCTCAAGCAGGGCATTCGGGAACTGGATGAGGCCACTCAGGAACTGGCCGCCGGCCTCATGCAGGAAATGGCCACAAAGCTGAATCCTCTCCCATGAGAGAGAAATTGTAATTTATTAATCGCAAGAAACTAACAGAAATACCTGTTGAAAATTTTCTATTATGTGACATTCTAAAGGATGATGCTATTCGTCAGCCTATGAATACCATCTGCGTTAGCTAGGGAAGGTGGCAATCACCTTGAGGTCTGAAAACAGATATTTCTTAGCTATTTGAAGTGAAAAAAATCCAATTGCAACCAGCAGAGGGAATCGCAATCGCTGATCCCGAGGCCGAAATTCGAGTCGACAAAATCGGTTACGGTAACGTTCTCGTCTTATGTGAAGCTGAGCACATGGCGATAGGTGTGGCTCATGTCATCTTTCACGATTCCACGCAAAACGCGAAAACTTCTATCATCAATCCCATGACCTACGGAGATTTGGCAGTCGAAGGCCTCATCCAGCAGATGCTGAAGACCCACGAAGCGTATGCTGAGCTGACTCAGGAGACACTCGCTCCGCGACTAGGGGCTGTGCTGGTGGGTGGCTGCCGGCCACTTGTAGGGACCGCTCTGAAAAAACTACATCCCTCCGAGCTCGATATCAGCCCAAGAACGACCGAAAATATTAAAGTGCATCTCAGAGGGTCAGTCATCCCTCTCCATTGGGAACTCACAGCAGGAGCCAACCGTCGTTCCATGCAAATTCGAGGCAACCGCATGACCATTGCGGAAGAAGATATCTTGAATCGCGAACCCACTGTTTCGGAAATTGCCATCAAGTTTCCCGAATGGCATCTCACGCGAGGGGGCAAAACCAAGAAACTGGCATGAGCACAATGAAAAACCAGGAGGCCGAGGAGCGAATCAATCGCCAGCTCGGTGAACTGCCCACTTCCCTCGAAGTGGTATGCCGTCTGATGATGATGCTCCGCAATCCCACGCAGGAAAACGAAGAAGTCGTTGAAGTGCTCCTCACTGACAAAGACCTGACCATGCAGCTGGTTACACGCCTGGCAATGAAGGACAAGGAGAAACTCAAACAGGGCGAGGACTCCATGGACTCCAAAACCGAGGCGGAAATTCTCAAGATCCTTTTCGACGCTGTGCTTCACATGGGATATCGCGCGATTCTTAGCTTGGTTTCGGCATTGAGTGTCGGGCAGATCTTATCTGCTGAATTTCGTGGCTATGGTTACGGCAAGCGGGAATTGTGGCTGCATTCGGTAACCACCGCCTTGGCAACGCAGCGCTTTTGCGAGGTGCTTCAAGACTCCAATCGCGCCATGCATGATCCTTCACTTGGGTTCATTGCGGGGGTGATGCACGATATTGGCAAGGCTGGTTTGAACACCGATCTCGGTCAAGATCCTCAAGCAGTTTCCAGCGAGATGGGAAAAGCCAAGGGTACCTGGCTCAAACTGGAGAAAAGCCTGTGCGGTATCGACCACGCCGCCTTGGGAGCCATTTTGGTGAAACGGTGGAAACTCCCCAAGGAAATCATTGATGCGATTCGTCATCACCACAATCCGAAAGCTTCTCATCAAATGGCAGCCATCGTTCATGTAGCGGACTATGCCTCCAGGTTCATCAGCGCCACCGGTGGTTTGGCAAACTTCAGAGTCAAGCTCAAACCCGAAGCCCTCGAATTCTCCGGATTGCGGGTGGATGATATTGAGAGGGTGATCCTCAACATTCTCAACGACCAGGAAACCCTCAATCTATACACTGCCAATTGATTGAGGCATCCGAGCAAGGTCCTTCACATTCCAGCTCTCCATCATCAGGAAGACCTGATCTAAGGCGGCATCTTGGTGAGCTTTCAGGCTGAAGAATTGCTTTGTCGCCGATGGCTGCGTCTGTTTAGCTTTCCAGCTATACGGCAACCATGAAGGCTCTCAAAATCATCCTTTATATCCTGCTTGCGACATCCTTGGTCGGTTTTGGCAATGCATTTTTCAAGGAATACCATCGGTTATCCGATGAAAGCGAGGCTCGCGGTGAGGCGATGGAAGAGGCGGTGTTCGACGACAAACCCGCTTCACTGACTTCTGAGGACCAGGAGATGGATAGGGGCTCTGACACATCCGATGGGTCACCTACCAGCCCTTCAGAAGAATCGGAACAAGTAGATGAGCCCAAGGAACCCTTGGATGCATCCGAGTTGGCTGACTCAGCGGAGGACCAGGGGTTGGATAGCGCATCGGATACCCAAGAAAGCGCAAACGCCGAATCACCTCCCAATCGCATTGGTTGGTATTTGGGATGGTTTGTCTTCTCTGCCGTTGGGCTTGGCATCTTGGTGGCATGGGATGTGATACAGGCCTCCGCAAAGAAATCCGTCGACTTGATTTACAATGACGATGGTGGCGGAACCGAAGGTTATGACTTGTATGAAAAGGCAGAGGCGGCCTGGGCCAGAGGTACCTTTATCGAGGCCATCGATCTTCTTCGCAGCTATTTGGAGATCAATCCACTTCAACAGCATGCCGCCATTCGCATCGCGGAAATCTATGAAAAGGATCTCTCGAATTATTTGGCTGCAGCCATGGAATACGAAGAAATCCTCAAACAGCGCCTGGCCCCGGAGCGATGGGCCTGGATGGCTGTTCATCTCTCAAACCTTTACTCCGGGCGACTGGACCAACCCGAAAAGGCCATCGCACTGCTCAGGGATCTGGTGGAGCGTTATCCGGATACGGCTGCTGCCATGAAGGCGGCTAAACGACTCAAAATGATCGACGAAGCCTCGTAGGACTTGACGGCTTCACTTCAAAGGATGCGGCGGCAAGATGCATGAGGCTGGACTTCTGCTTGCCAACCATGTGGTCTCTTGCGCAACTTCATTGGAGTCCCAAAGGTGCGGGACAGTGTCTGTGAACTCATTATTTTGGCAAGAGGCCCCGATGCCACGACCCGGCCTTTCCGCAAGGTCAGCATGTGCGTATACAAAGGCGTAATTTCCTCGACGTGGTGCGTCACCAACACAAAGGAAGGTGCCTTGGGCACGCCATTGAGCCGTTCCAGAAATTGAAGAAAATGCTCCCGGGCGGCAGGATCCAGACCAGCACAGGGCTCATCCAGAACAAGCAATTCCGGGCCGGCCATCAAAGCACGGCCGATGAGAATGCGTTGGCGTTCCCCTTGAGAGAGCACCGACCAGGGGCGGTGTGCCAGCGAAAGACACTCGATCTGGCGCAGGATGCGCTTTGCTTGCTTGACATCCTCTGACTTGGGCTTTCCCCAGAGATCAATCATCGCATACTTCCCGCTGATGACGGTATGCAAGGCCGGCTCTTCGTCTGGCATCAGCTCCCTCAGTGAAGAGCTGACCACCCCCAAACGCTGACGAAGTTCTCGCCAATCCCCTTCCCCATAGGTTTCACCCAGCAACTGAATCGACCCCGCGGTGGGCACAAAATAACCCAGCAAGGAGCTCAAGAGCGTGGTCTTGCCAGAGCCATTGGCTCCCATCAACACCCAATGCTCCCCTCGCCGTATCGTCCAATCAACCTTTTGCAGGATGCGAGTCCCATTGCGGGTGACAGAGAGACGCTCCACCTCGAGAATGGAAGGATGCGGAGCCATCGAGCGAAAAGTCTTTTCCCTTTCACGGCCGGCAAGTGATTTCGATGGATCAACGGAAGAGCGAGGCATGGTCTTTTTCATCAAAACCCCCACTGCCAGGCCTCATCGAAAAAGCCTGCCAGTTCGATGCGCCCCGGTACGTCTTCACTCGCCCGTGTGCGGGCATCGATCACCGCATAATCAGGCAAACGAGGCACTTGAGTAGCGTTGCTTCCGAATCCTCGAAACGTAAACCCACTGTTAATCACCACGTATTTGCCGGGATTCAACGGATTCGGATAGATCATGACAGGCACATGGCGAGCGGCATCGAAGAGGTAAGGCCCCATCATCAACTGATCCGAACGCCATTTCAGAGGCAGATAGGGAAGGATTTTTTTCAGGACGGCATTGGTTTCAGGTGTCCCAAACAGAACCCAGTGGGCATCTTGAAAAGCATCATCCTGGAAATCGAGATCGAGCACCTGGAGGGCCTCGCCCCTGAATTGTGCGCGCCATTGTTCAGTGAGCCGCCCCATCTCTCTTCGAGCCCACCGATCCGCATAGCTGCGCCTGGCCTGGCCGCTGGGCTTGACGACCACAAACCGATCCATGAAGGCGTCATCGATGGGGCCTTGCAAGCCCGGTTTCTTACGCCACTGCCCTGCAGGCATGGGATGATCCTCGACCCCTTGCCATTGCCCTCCTTTTTTAACGAAGTGGGCTTTCCATGAGCGGTCCGAGCCAACTCTGGGAGCCACCACCCTCTGACCGTCCAAACTCACTACCGGAGCCTTATCGGAAGCCAGCGGACAGCTGCCGGCTGGCATGTGGAGGGTGAGAGCCGAAACGTTCTCGGAAAGGAGTTCGATTTCGGATTCATTCCGGATCTCTGCTTCCACCCTGGCACGATGCCAGTGGCGTTGCAGACCTTCCAGTCGCACCCAATGCATTTCCGGATACCGTAACGTAAAAGTCGTCAGACGCACTTTGGTGGGCATGACTTCCTTCCCTTGTCGCACCATGTCCCGATGGCGCGCGACCAACTCCTCTTTGGATTGGGGATGGTAGGCATGCCCGGTTTCTGGCCCAATCAAATGGGCCAGATCCATGCCATGCTCTGCCATGGCCTTCTCCATCACTTGAGCTGCCTGAATCTGTTTGTCATTCCCACCACTGTAAGCAAGGGTTGGAAGATGAAAGAGATTCATGGCATAGACATCGGCGTCATAAAGACGCCAGAGCTGAGTCTCAAACCACAGAGGTTTGATCTCCTTTTTCCATAAACCAAGATACTCGGCAGACTCGGCAAAACCGGCGCCAGGTGTAGCCGCGACCCATTGGTCTGCGTGATGCACTGCCAAGTGCCAGCACCCTGCCCCTCCCATGGAAAAACCGCGGATGGCGATGCGCCGATCATCCACCGGGTAGTGTCTCTTGACTGCCTCCATGGCTTCAAAGACATCGGTCTCCCCGGCAAATTTGAAGGCGTTGCAAAACCGACCATAGGGATGGAGTACCAAGGTGTTGGCAGGAGCAAAAGTCCCGGCAGAACGTTGACGCTGCTCAATGAACTTCAGTTCGGTCAGCCGGTTATCCCTGCCATGCAGCCAAACGTCCATGGGAAAGGGAAACGAGACCGCCGCATCCCAATTTTCGGGAACCACCAATCCATAGGGCTGAATCGAGTCGTCAATGCGGGATCGATAACCACGCACCACCAAGCCCTGCTTAGAGGCCCATGGAGCCCTTCCATTCAGCAAATGAGCAGCACGCGCCAGCCCATCCTCAATCAACCCCTTGGCCACCTCCAGCTGGGACACGTCATGAAATTCACGATGCTCGAGCGCAGAGGCTACAGCCTTCTGATAAATCAACACATCTGGAAGGTAGGTAGCTGCCCAGGCGTGATCGGGTTCGACAAGCACTTCAAGCGCTTCATTAAGAGGCTCCAGAGTGCGTCTCAAGTCTTCTATTTGCTGATCGTTCAGTCGAAGTCCAGGTGTCATCAAACCAGCGGCTTGCATGCCTGATATCTGAAGCATGCATACCACGCCCATCAGCCCCGCTCTCCACAAAAGGCCATGATGACAAGGTTTGGAGGCGAAATTCATGCATGCGGGCATATCACGAATGGGGTTTGGCTTCAAGTGATCAATCCATTGCCACAAGGCGAGAGTCATGTTTGAATCATACTTTCTAGGTCAGGACACCCGCCGCATGAGACACACTTCCCAACAGAGTCGCAGGACTTTCATGAAAAAAAGTTTCATGGGGCTGGGAAGCATGGCCTGGTGGCATCTTGCCATGCAAGGGGAAGGCCTCTCAACTTCCCGTTTACCAGGCTCACATCCTCCCTTTCATCATCGCCCCAGGGCCAAACGGGTGATTTTTCTTTTCCAATCCGGTGGTCCCTCTCAGCTGGATCTGTGGGATCACAAGCCTCACCTCAAAACCCATGCGGGACAGGAACTCCCTGATTCCATTCGCAATGGGCAGCGCCTCACAGGCATGACCGCCGGCCAGGATCAATTCCCCGTCACACCCTCAAAGTTTGACTTTCATCAACATGGGCAGTCCGGCCAGTTCATCAGTGAGGCCCTGCCTCACATGGCCCGCATTGCGGACGATTTATGTGTGGTTCGCAGCATGCACACCGAGGCCATCAACCACGATCCTGCCATCACCTTTTTTCAAACAGGTTTTCAAATTGCCGGACGACCCAGCATGGGTTCATGGCTTTCGTATGGAATGGGGAGCGAAAACGACCAACTTCCAGGCTTTGTGGTCATGGTATCCAATCGCGGTGGCCAGCCACTGTATCATCGACTTTGGGGGAGCGGGTTCCTGCCCTCTCTTCATCAAGGGGTCAAATTCCGCTCCAAGGGCGATCCGGTGCTGTATTTATCCGACCCCAAAGGCTTGACCAGAGAAGTCAGGCGGCAGATTTTGGACGATCTCATGGCCTTGAGCATGGAATCCTTCGAACAAACTGGAGATCCCGAGATTCTGACGCGCATGGCCCAATATGAGATGGCTTACCGCATGCAACGCTCCATACCGGAGCTGACCGACCTGTCCCATGAAACCAAGGCCACCTTCGATCTTTACGGGGAAGATGCCCGTCAACCGGGTACCTTTGCCAATCATTGCCTGATGGCGCGCCGACTTGCCGAAAGGGATGTTCGTTTCATCCAGCTCTTCCACCGAGGCTGGGATCATCACTCCAGTCTGCCGGCCAACCTCTCGGCGCGATGTCAGCAGACCGATCAAGCATCTGCAGCCCTCGTCACGGACCTGAAGCAGCGTGGGCTGTTGGAAGACACTCTGGTGGTCTGGGGAGGCGAATTCGGCCGAACCACCTATTCACAGGGCAAGGCAACAGCAAAGGATTACGGACGCGACCACCACCCACGATGCTTTTCCATCTGGTTGGCGGGTGGTGGGATCCGTAGGGGCCTTTCCTACGGGCAGACCGATGACTTCAGCTACAACATTGTCAAAGACCCGGTCTCCGTACACGACCTGCATGCCACAATGCTCCATCTACTCGGCATCAACCACCTCGATTTGACCTTTCGCTTCCAAGGCCGGCAATACAGACTCACGGACGTTGCCGGCAACATCATCCAGCCTTGGTTGGCCTGAAGCCATCCATGGCACCCTTTCCAGCGCATGATCCTCCACCGACTCATTGGCCATCACCTCAAATACGGAGATGATGCCGCCTTCTATCGCATGCAAGCCGAAGACGCCATCACCTGGATGGAGACCTGCGGAAGGGTTTTGGCACCTTCACTGAGAACACTTGATTTAGGTTGTGGTCACGGTGTTTTTGGCAAGTCCCTCATGCAAAAAGGATGCCAGGTCACTTTTGCTGATGTGGACTGCCAGCTTGAACCGGAATTACGATCTCAGCCATTTCTTTCCGTAGACCTCGACAAGGACGACTATCGTTCATTGGGTACCTATCCCTTCATTGTCTGCTCCAACGTCTTCGAGCACCTCGCCAGCCCTCAACGCTTTCTGAGCCAGATCGGACAGACCCTGGAACCAGGAGGATGGCTCTATCTCAGCTGGACCAATTGGCTCTCACCATGGGGCGGGCATGATTTTTCCCCCTTTCATTATCTGGGGCCTGTCTGGGGCCCTCGGCTCTACGACCGCCTGATTGGCAAACCACGAATTCACCAGCCCTTTGAGACCCTTTATCCAACCTATATTGGTCAGACGCTTGGTTGGATACGTCAGGAACCTCACCTGGAGTGCCTTCACTGCGTTCCCCGCTATTATCCTGAGTTTGCCTGGATCACCCAATGCCCCTTGATACGGGAGTTCCTCGCGTGGAATACGGCTTTGCTGATTCGCAAACGTCCTTAGAGGTTTGGTCAGTGCATCCGCTCCAGATGGGAGAGGATGACTTCATGGGGAAGGAACCTGGCAAAAAACTCGCGGGAAGCGTGCCACGGGTTGCGGAAAGCCATTGGTAGCTTTGGGATCCGAACGATTTCAGTGCCTTTACCGCACTTCAAGCGTCACACGGGCATTGTAGTCGGGAACACCTCCACCTCGATCGGTGCGCCCTGAGGCAATCAGGTCATTACCCTCGGGCCAATGGATCTGAAGATTGCCTGGAGCCATTTCAACAGGCCACGCAACACCTTCGAAACGACCCATCGCGTTTTTCAGTATCACTCGATCTCCCTTGGTCAGACCTTCACGATGACAATCTTCATGACTGATCAAGACCGCTTTGCGTGGAGCCCCATTCAAGGGGTCCACCTCACTGTATATCAGGGTGTTGAATTGTTTTCCTCGACGCGTGCTAACCCAATAGGACCCAGGTTCCCGAGCAACTTCAGGTAAGTTCAGGGGATGAATG
>NYYT01000132.1 GCA_002686885.1 Pedosphaera sp. | reverse complement strand
CCCGCAGCGGCCCCAGCTCCGGGTCCAGAAGCCGCAGCTCGCCGTCGGAATCCACGCCATCCACAAGGGCCAGACAACCCTCGTGTTCGATCACCGCCGGTGTGGGCACCCGTTGCAGCTGCGCGATTGGGATGTCGCAGAGGGTGACCGATAAATCAAGGCTGCTGAGCAGCTGCCCCATGTTCATCAGATTGAGGCGTTGTTGCTGCTGCAGGAAGGAGTTGATCTGATCCCGCAGATCGTCGAGGTCCAGGGGTGCCTGCAGGTAGCTGGCTACGGCCTCGCAGAGCGCCAGGGGGATGGCCTCGGGGCCACTGGCCCGATTCAGGCGCAGCACCGCCGTGCTCTCTGGCCTCGGTGCTTGCGTGGGGGCTGGTGTCAGTTGCTCGAGTTCCAGCTTCAGCCGCTGTTCGGCGGGGTCGGGCAGCCAGAGCAAGCGCTGTTGCAGGGGGGGCGTTGGCGGTTGCTCCGGCCAGCAGCGCCCATCCGGCCAGTGCCATTGGCCGCCGGGCCGTGGATCCGGTGGGATGTCGATCGACCAACGGCAGCTGTCGATCAGGCTTGACCAGTGATCCAGCTGGCGACTGCGGGAGGGATTGGCGTGGGCCAGCTGCAACAGCAGATGCACCAGTTCGGCCCGGGGGGTTTGGGCAGCGCACCAGGTGCGCAGGGCAGCGCTGCTGCTCCAGAGCTGGTGAAACCGATCGGCGGGGAGCTCGAACAGGTCGGTGGGTTCGGCGGCGCGGAGGTGTTCGATCGCCCGTCCGTGCGCCACCCCCAGCCAGCCCACCAGGGTGCCGGCACCATGGCGCTCCACCGTGCGCCATTCCTGCCGGGGCGGCAGCTGCATCAAGCTGCGCAGACTGCCCCGTTGCACCCACCAGATGCAGTTGGGCTCTTCCCCGGCATCGAGCAGCACCTCACCGGTGCCGAGGTGTCGCTGCTTCGCTCCCTGAATCAGCAGGAGCTCCAGATCAGCATCAAGAACCGGCTGCTCGAGCATGGTGGACTGCAGTGGCCATAACTTATCCGGTCTGTTTGGGACTCTCCAGCCGTAGGCCTGAATGGATCGGCGCGAGTTGCTGGGCCAGATCGGTCTCCAGGCTGGGGAAGCTGAGCAGCGGTTCCGGGCTGGGGCGATGCTGCCGCCAGTGCTGCAGGGCTTGGATCAGGGCGTCTGGATCCTGTGCCGGAACGGCTGTGCCACAGGGGGCCAGTTGCAGGAGCTGGGCGGCATTGCTGCTGCTGCTGGCGATCAACCAGAGCCCGGCGCTCACCAACTCCCGGGCAAGGCGGAGGTCATCGGCATGGACCTGATCGGCGATCACCAGCAGGTCCTGGTGGGCCAGCAGCGCCTCGAGCTCCTGATCAGTGGCCGGCGCGCACCAGTCCACAACACTGCCCCCCCAGTGCTGGGGTTGCGGGCGGGGTGTTTTTGGGGAGCCAAGCAGCACGGTGAGCCGCACGGCCGGCGCCTCGTTGCGCTGCAGTGCCTCCTGCAGCGTCAGCAGGCCACTGCTCCAGTGCCCATCGGCCAGGCAGAGCACGTGCGGTTGATCGCGCGGTTGCTGCTGGTGGCGCGATCGCGGCTTCCAGGGCAGAACGAGGGGCGGGTGGACTCTGGCTCCGGCCGCCTCGGCGTATTGGAGCAGTTCGGGGGAGGCGCTCAGGCAGCCCGTCACCGTTTGCAGTAGTGAGTTGGCGGCCAGTGCGGCGTTGCCGTTCAGATGCAGGAGGGTGGGGATCTGAAGGCTGCGGGCCACTGTCGCCACGGTGCTGGCGAGGGGTCCTGCCCCTAGCAGGTGGATCAGGGCCGGCGGGTGGGTCATCAGCCAATCCTTTACCGGTTCGTTGAGGTCGGGGGCCGGTGCGATCCAGCAGTGGCGCGTCGGTCCGATGGCCGTTATCGATTGCTGGTCTGGTGGGCCCAGGACCATCCAATCGACCGCCTGGTGGGGCGGTTGCAGCAGGTTGCGCAGCAGATCCCGTCCCAGCCGATCGGGGGGATCCAGAGGCGCGCCGCTGATTTGTTCACTCACGAGCAGCACCCGTCGGGGTGCACTGGTTTGGGCCTGCAGTAGAGGGGCCCAGAGCGCGGCCGCGTGCTCCTGCCTCAGCTGTTGCCACGCCAGCTGCTGGGCCTGCTGCACCAGCTGCAGCCGTTGGCGCGGATGGCGCAGCAGTTGGTTGATCTGTTCCACCCAGTCCTGCGGCTGGCTGGCAAAGCGGGTGTGCACGCCGTGTTCGAGCAGGTCGGTGCAGCTGCGGATTGGGCTGAGCACCGTCGCTAGGCCCATCAGGCTGCATTCCATCCAGCGGTTGGGGCTCTTGGCATCGGTAAAGGGCCCGGGTTCCAGCACCATCAGGCCGATGTCGGCCTCCGCCAGGCGTTGGAGGTAGGTGCTGAAGTCGCTGTGGCCGCGGCAACGAATGCGTTGACGGAACGGTTCTAGCGGGGCCGCCAAGGGCACGCTGCCCAACAGATCGAGTTGCAGCCGGGGGTGCTGTTGCATCAGCTCCACCAGGGCGGGCACCAACTGCTGGTGCCAGGCCAAAAGGTGGGGGGTGCTGGCGCTGGCTACCACCAGGCGCAGCCGGCCGCTGCGCTGGCGGAGCTGCCGAATCTGGGGCTGGCGCCAGGCGGCCTGCAGGGGCGCTGGAATCAGGTTGGGCCAGAGCTGCACTGGAACAGACGGGATGTCCCTGGCGCGGCGGTAACGCTGCCAGCGTTCGGCAATTTCCGCGGTGCTGAACAACAGCAGATCTGCTGCCGCCAGGGTGGCCTCGAGCTGCGGTTGGGTGGCCTGGAAGCGGCGGTGCTGCTCGGGCGTGATGCTGCCCGCGTAATTGGCCAGCGGTGGTGGTGCGTGCTCGGGGTCGAACAACAGATCATCCAGATCCACCACCACGGGAATCCCCTGACGCCGGGCTTCGGCGATGAGCTCGATCACGGAGGCTTCCGCTTTGAGCCGCTGGATCAGCAGCCCCTCCACGCCCTGCAGCCTTGCCGCCAGGCTGGTGCTGTTGTGGAGCTGCTGGAGCTCCTGGCGTTCCAGCAGCTGGGCCTCGCCGCCGAGCGCTTGCAGCTGCTCCTGTTTTTGTTGCACCCGGTAGAGCCAGCACTGCGGTAAGCCGCGGTCGCCGCAGAGCAGCCAGCGGCGGCGCGGCCCCGGCCATGGGTTGGGGCGTGGTGGCAGCCCCTGCAGCCAGGTCTGCGTGATCTGGCGGTTCAGCTGCTTGGCTTTGGTCTGGAAGAACGGGGCGGGATGGAGCACCGCTCGGGCCGTGAGCGCATCCAGACCCCCATCGCGCAGATCGCGAGCCTTCTGCGTGCCATTCCAGTAGGGCTCGAGCGACAGCCCATTGGCCCAGGGACCCAGCGCCAGCAGCCAGGCCCGGGCCTCGTCGTGCCAGCCAGCAGTGATCAAGCCGGAGGTGATCATTCTCCACTCCTCAATCACATGGGCGGGCATGGCGCTGGTCTGCAACGCTTCTTGCACCGTGGCTGCGGCCTGGTGGTTGGTGGTTGCGACCCGCACCCTTGCGCACCAGTACAGCCCCGCACACTGGATGTGATCCCTGCAAGGGCTCAGCAGCTCTAGAGCAGCGTTGGGGTTCCCGAGGGCGAGCTTGACGCGGGCCAATGCAGCCCTGGCGTCGACCGCCTCAGGTTGCCCTTGAAGATTTTCAACAAGGGTGGATTCTGCATCCAACCAACGATGCTCTTGGATGAGCTCTTCAGCCGTAGAGACATCCAGCACCACAGATCAGACTTTTCAATAACGAGTAACGATTCACAGATTATCCTCTTTCAATAGCAGATGCCTGTTCTGTGCTGACTTTGGT
Source organism: Pedosphaera sp. (assembly GCA_002686885.1). Taxonomy (GTDB): domain Bacteria; phylum Verrucomicrobiota; class Verrucomicrobiia; order Limisphaerales; family AAA164-E04; genus UBA7971. Next base: position 5,769 of record NYYT01000132.1, on the reverse strand, counting down.
TGGATATGTGTCCATGCAGCGAACTTGGAGTTCGTTGGGTGTGGATCATTATTTGTCGTCTGTTTCGTGGAATGTTGAGGAGTTGACTCGGGCCATATTGAGTGTTGGTTACGCTCTCCTCGCTCAGGAAAAATATGAAGATGCTTATCTGCTGATTGCTAGTGCGCGTAGGGCTGAGTTAGTAGACCCCTGGTTGGCAGATTGTGAGGCCCGTGCACTGCTTTTTCAGGGTAAGTCTTTAGAGGCAATTGCTATCTGGCAATCTTTGCTTGCAGGTGGAGATGAGCGCATGGAGAGCAATTGCCAGCGAATGCTGTCCTACGCCGGAAGTTTTCGGCGAAAACTTGAAGATGAATATATTAAATCTGAGCTGCTGAATGCTCATGAAGATATGGGATTCTTGCTTGATCTTTGGACGCAATATCCTGAATCTTTGCCCTTGGAACATGCTGTGTATGAGCTGATCCGCAGCCGCCTGTCTTTGGAGGATCCGGAGTGGAGTTTCATTGATTCGTCCATTCAGGATCATCTGGTTGCTCTAGAGGCACAGGTTGCATGGCTTGCGTCGCTTCAATCCTGGAGATCAGATGGCTGATCAGGGTTCGGCTGGAGCGTTGATGCTGTTGGTATTGCTCCAATAGTTGATGCTGAAGGGCGATGGTGTGACTTCTAGCCTGCTCAAAGTCACACCATGCTGCAATGGGGTCGAGATTCGGGTCTGATATCGGCGCTGGCTCCCCCCGAAGCCGATAGACAGTTTCCAAAATGTCGGGATGACTGCGATTCAGTGCCTGAATCAACCCCTTGATATGGGGATGGGTTGACTCAGTGTTTTTTAGATCACAACGCAGAGACAGCCGCCTTTTTTGATGCCAGTGCTTGAGCTCCTCATACCCTGCACGCAGGTCGTCTTGATTCAGCTGAAATGTCTTTGTACGGGTCGTGCAGGCCAAGAGGACGTCTTCTGGCAGGGGTACCACGAGAATCCCATCGCTGGGGCAGTGCTCAGGTGTTTGTGTCCAACGCCTCAACCCTTCTTGGCGAAGTTGTTCTAGGACACAGGTCAGAAGTGGAAAGGGGCACCACCAGAACGCCATTTCTGCTGCTTCAGTGTTGGAATCATGGCTGTTGCCTCCAGCTTTGATGACCCGCTGGTTGTGCCGAGTGCTCCCCGAGGAGTTGGCCGCTCTGCCTGAGCAAACCGAAGATGCGCTGACCCTTGGGATTCAGGGCTGGCTTTTGCCGGTTCAGCAGAACACTGTTTCTGATCTGCTAAGGCTGTTGAGCGACTGGCCGGCTTCGATGCAGCTCTGCTTGGAGTTGCTCGAGTTGGAGTGTCCGCTCGATCTTCTCGATCAGGCACTCTTCCATCCTTCGCGGGCGACATTTCAGGGGCGCCCAATGCTGCTGGTGCGGCCGGATGGTGAGTTTCCGGTTGCGGTCTTGGACCATCTGGGGCTACACCAAGTGGCGGTTTTCGGCCCCTGTGCAAAGAAAGAGTTTTGTGGCTTGGCGGGTTGGATTCCGCCTGCGGATAGCAATGGCCTTTTGAACTATGCATGGTTCCTCAAGCGCGCCCATTTCCGCGGGGCACATCCTGATCTGTTGTTGCCTGCGGTGCGAGCACTCGACCTGGATCAGATGGATGCTTTTGTTGCGGCAGATGCCGAGATGTATCAAGCGTGGTTGCAGTTGGAAAGCGCTTGGAGTGCCTTGCAGGTCAATGGAGAAGAAGACGCAACGGTTCTGATTGATTCCTGGGGCGGACATCAGCGCTGGTGGGGTCCCGAACAAACGTCATCTACGACGACCTGCCAGCCCCAGAATCCCAGGGAAAGATCAGACTCAGAGCGTCAATGGGGGGTGATGCACCCCAGTCATCTCGCGATTGCCATTCATGGTTTTTATCTCGATCGCATGGCGTCCATCCTTCAGCAACTGCCCCCGGGCGGCGATCAAGAAGGGTGGCCGCCATTGGATCTGTATGTGAGTACTCCATCCCATCAGCTCGCGACGGCGGCGGAATGCATTCGCCGGCTGAATTGGCCACGGGTGCGTGTGTTTGGTGTTCCCAATCGTGGTCGCGATTTTGCCCCTTTTGTGCTTCATCTGTTGCCCGCAATCCTTGAGGTCGGCCATGGATGTGTTCTGAAACTGCATACCAAAGCATCCACGCACATGAATTTTGGAGGGGCATGGGCGTATCACATGGAGAGCTCGCTCTTGTCACCTGCCTTGTTCGAACATTTTCAGGAATCGGATGAGCTTGGTGTGGTTACACCTCAGGGCACTTTGTTGCCGATGAGTTTGAATCTTGCTGACAATGTTGCTTGGATGCAGCATCTGGCGGCTCTGAATTCAGTTCCAACGTCTTCTCTTTTGGGTTGTCATTTTCCCGCAGGCAGTATGTTTTTTGCGAAAACAGATGCACTTTTGCCTTTGCTGAATTTTGACCTGTCTTTGGATGATTTTGAACCTGAAGCAGGGCAGGTGGATGGGACGCTGGCCCACGCTCTGGAGCGATGGACTGGTGTTGCAGTTGAATCACGGGGCTATCACCAGGCACAGGCACTGGGAGATGAATCCTTGGTCCCTGACTTTGGCTTTCGTCATGCTCTGAGGACGGTCCCCAAAATTCAAGCCCCGGCCAAGGCGGTGCCGCTCTATCAGGAGCCCGGTGATTTCGAGCCGTTTCAAATCCAGGCGCAGGAGCTTTGTGAACAGGGATTCACCGTGGTGGATCTCGGGCACGATCGCATTGCAGCGCTCGCCGAGCGCATCAAGACCGACCTGGGGGAGAGTTTCGACCTTGTGGCCTGGCGAGCTCAAGGAGGCGAGGGTGATCTGCGCCTGCAGGATGCTTGGCGGAACAGTTCTGCTGTGAGGGAACTGGCGCTGTTGCCGGAGTTGCAGCAGTTGCTGCGCTGCTGCTGGGGGCGTGAGCCCTTTGCTTTCCAGACGTTGAATTTTCCAGTGGGTACTCAGCAGCATATTCATAGCGATGCGGTGCATTTCCACACGGAACCGCCCGGCTTTATGTGCGGGATCTGGGTTGCGCTTGAGCCGATTCATCCACATGCCGGCCCCTTGGAGTATCTGCCCGGCAGCCACCGTCTCCCGTATCTTCAGTGTCGTGATGTGGGTGTGTTGCAACAACCGGGTGTGACACCAGATCAACGGATCTTTCACAACCGTTGGACTGAAGCAGAGCATCGCTACGGTCTTGAACGCCAGCAGTTCACACCTCAACTGGGACAGGCCCTGATTTGGTCTGCGAATCTGATCCACGGAGGTTCCGCGGTGATCGACCCGGCCCGTACGCGATGGAGCCAGGTGACCCACTATTTCTTTGAGGGCTGTTGCTCCTAAACGCCGCTGCTCAGCGACTGGCCCGATGGGGACGTGGCCTGGCGCCAGCCCCTGAACATCGCCCGTGATACCTCCCCTGCGGAGGTGGTCCGGTGAAACCGATCGCAACAGTTTTCTACGGGGTGGAGCAGTCCCACGGCTGCGAAAATGTCCAGGACATGTTGCTTTATTTGGGCGACAACACCGGCAATCTGCTGTTCCGCTATGCCCTTCAGAAGCGGATCGTCGATCTTTCAGGCTATGAGTTGGTGACGCTGCCTGCAGGCCTTGATCTGTTCAGCCGCCTGGATGCCGAGACCTGCCGCAAGGTGCTTTCCAGTGCACTGGTGATCTATCCGGTGGCGAACCTGCTGCGCAGTCGCGAACAGTACGAAGCCATCGGCCAGATTCAGAACGAGACTCGCTTCCTGACGCAGCTCTGTGATCTGTTCTCCTGTCCGATTCTTGTGATGGGGCTGGGCTTTCAGGGGAGGCTCGAGAGCCAGGGGAAGCGCTTGCCTGAGCTCCATCCCGCTCAGATTGAGCTGGTTCATCGTTTATTGGAGCATTCAGGTTTCATTACGGTTCGGGGCCAGCACACTCGGGCGCTGTTGCGCCAAACCCCGTCGCTGAGGCATGCCCTGATCGAATCTCTGGGCTGCCCCAGCCTGATGATCGCCCCCGACCGTCAGCACGGGGCGATGGTCGCGGGTCTGGCGGCGGAACGCCAGCGCAAGGTGGGGTTGGAGCGGATTGCCCTCGGACTGCCCAGCAACAAGCTGGGGGATGCAGTGCTGATGAAGCATCTCGCGCAGTTGGCGGAGGACCCACGGGTGCATGTGGTGCTGCAGGACCTCACGGACCTAGAGGCCTGTCGCCAGCTGGGGCTGCCTGAAGAGCGGCTGCACATGTTCTGCGATCTGGACGCCTGGGTGGCCTTCCTGCGCGGCTGTGACCTCTGCATCAGCGCTCGGATCCATGGCTCCCAGGTGGCGATGCTGGCGATGACGCCCTTCCTGCTGATCGCCACCGACAGCCGCATTGAAGAGCTGGCGCAGCAGATGGCGTTGCCCTGCATCCGCTCCGATGATCGGGAGCTGGCGCCGCTGCTGGCCGACCCGTTGCGGGCCCAGCGCCGGGCTCTGGCATTTGACGGTGAGGCCTACGACCGCAACCGCCAGCAGCTGGCCCGGGCCACGGTGCGGCTGTTGCAGTTCAACGGCCTGCCGCCCCATCCGGATCTGCTTGCCCTGGCGGGCCGGGCTGGGGAGGTGACGGAACAACCGCAAACAGTGGCCAGCCCGCTGGCGCGCATCGACGTTCGCGATTACCTGGAGCGCCACCCGGAAGACCCTTTCCTCGCAACCCAGAACCCCCTGGGCATCGCCTTTCATGCGGTGACCACCGGTCTGAAGTGGCAAGAGTTTCCCAAGGATCAACCGCTGCAGGAGCGGCCTGTTGTCGATGAACCTGTGCAAGGGCATCTGGACGCGGTGCTGCGAATCAGCGACCGGCATCTGGTGCTGGTGGGCTGGTGTTCGGATCTTGCCGATTCCGCCTCCCTCAGCCTGGCGGAGCCGAACGGACCGGCTATCTCTCTGCCGCTTGGTCCGGTACGGATCCGACGGCCGGATGTGCAGGAGGCGCTGGAGTGGCGCTCTGGGCGCCGTCCTGATTTCGGATTTTTCCGCATCGTGGAGCGATCGGTGGATGCGACCCCTCTTCAGCTGACAATCGGTGCTGAGGTCTTTTCGTTGGAGGAACTGGATCTCCGGGAGGAGGGGTATCAAGTGGTTGCCGAGCGCCTGCTGGATTCCTGCCAGTGGTTTCACACGCCGGTCACCAGAATCGACGGCTTGATGGAGCGGGATCTCGGCGAGGCGTTCCGGGTGTTGTGGCAACGCCGTCGCGCGGCCCCTGCAGGAGACCTCGACGTGCAGCTCCAGAACCTGCAGCAGCTGCAGCCCGATCAGACTGTTCTGCTGGTGTGTCTGAACTCCACGGTGATGGCCAGGCTTCAGCTGGATCGCCTACGCCGCTACCCCTCCGTGCAGTCCGGTGGTGTCCGCCTGGTGGTGGCAGTCCAGGACGGTGTGAGCTGTTGCTACTCAGGCTGTCTGCTCTTTGATCTGGTGCGTGATCTGTTGGCGTCGCTGCCCTCGGCGCTGTTGCTGTCGAAAGGTCCGGAGATTCGTTGGAGCCAGATGGTGCGGAAGGTGCGGCGGTGGAGTACGGCGGAGCGCTTTGCTTTTTTGGGCCCTGGAGTGCTCACCTCCAGCAGCGATTGGTTGGCAGCGATGGCAGCGGGGTTGAGCGAGCTGCCGCCGGGTCTGTTTGATGGAGGCCGCCCTCCTCTGCAGACCGCTTTGGGACAGCCGGTGGATCGGATGGATGCTTATTTGTTGCTGGGGTCGGAGGCCT
>NYYT01000131.1 GCA_002686885.1 Pedosphaera sp. | reverse complement strand
GCCACCAACATCATGCATCCCAAAGTATGGGAGGCCAGCGGGCATACCTCGACCTTCAGTGATCCCATGGTGGACTGCAAGGATTGCAAAGGACGTTTTCGTGCAGATCAGGTGGATTCCACGCCTTGCCCCAAAAAATCCAGCAAGATGGTGACCGAGTGCGGGTCGGAGAAAACCGAACCCAGAGCCTTCAACTTGATGTTCAAGACCTACGTCGGACCGGTCGAAACCGAAGACAACGTTGCCTATTTGCGACCAGAGACCGCACAGGCCATCTTTGCCCAATTCAAGAACGTTTCTGATATTTCCAGACAAAAAGTGCCTTTTGGGATTTGCCAGATCGGCAAGGCGTTTCGAAATGAAATCAATCCTCGTAATTACACCTTTCGTTCAAGGGAATTCGAGCAGATGGAGCTGGAGTTCTTTATTAAACCGGATGAGGTTGCTCATGCAGACGGTGGCGCTCCAGCCGAGGATGCGCCGGTCGACTCCCCGGCCCCCAACTGGGGCTGGAAGCAATGGCATCAGTATTGGGTGGAGCAGCGCTTGAGCTGGTATGAGAGTATCGGCTTACCGGCCGATTCTCTGGAACTGCACTGGCAGACCGATGAGGAACTCGCCCATTATGCCAGAGCCACGGTGGACATCATGTTCAAGTTCCCGTTTGGCGTTCAGGAGCTCGAGGGCATTGCTGCGCGCTCCAATTATGATTTAACCCAACACCAGGAGCATAGTGGCAAGTCCATGGATTACTTTGACGAAGAGGCCAAGCAGCGCTACATCCCCCATGTGATTGAGCCCAGTGCGGGTGTGGACCGTATGATTCTTGCCCTTATATGCAATGCCTATCACGAGGCCATGATCCCCAACGCAAAAGGGGTCCCAGAAAAGCGTGTGGTCATGCAATTCCACCCCAAAGTGGCTCCCATCAAAGTGGGTGTCTTCCCGCTTCTGAAAAACAAGCCGGAACTGGTCGCCAAGGCTCGCGAGGTCTACGACATGCTCAAACCGCATTTTGCCTGTTTCTATGACGAGGCCGGTGCCATCGGCAAGCGTTACGCCAGACAGGATGAGATAGGAACGCCTTATTGCGTTACCATTGATTTTGATACGCTTGGAGAAAACGCAGAGCATGCCGATACGGTGACTTTGCGTGAGCGCGACACCACCCACCAGAGTCGCGTGTCCCTCTCTGATTTGCTGGGTAGACTCAAGAGCGGGTTGAGTTTGCCTCTTTGAGATCCAGTTTTTCCCAGACAGGTGATCGGCCTAGACGTGCATCGGGGATGTCTGTAGCATGCCTCGGTTTGAGGTCTTCTCGTTCCATATCATCGGTGACTGGCTTGCTTCGGGAATTGGTTGCTATCCCGAGCCTGAACCCTGCTTTCTGTCAAGATAGAGCCCTTTCAGGTGAAAGTCGGGTGGCTTCTTTTCTTGCGGAATTGGGTCGGAGAAAAGGTCTTGCCGTGAGCTATCAGCCCGTCGAGGGCCGACGCAAAAACCTTCTTCTGACCTATCGACCCACGGAACGTCCCAGTCACCGTTTGTTGCTCGCCCCTCACATGGATACGGTGGTGGCCGACGCACAACAATTGACCCCACTCCTCAAGAACGGGAGGCTCTACGGCAGGGGAGCCTGCGATACCAAGGGAAGCATTGCCTCCATGTTCGATGCTCTCGTGGATTTGATCGCTTCCCCTGACCGACCCAAACAAACAGAGATCCAGTTGGCCTGCCTTGTGGACGAGGAACATGGACAAATGGGATCCAGGGCCTTTGCCGCACGTTCCAAAACTTTTGATCTTGGGATCGTTGGCGAACCGACCTCCAACCGAGTGGTGAGTTCGCACAAAGGAGTCATGTGGTTTGAGCTAAGAACCCAGGGAAAGGCGGCTCATGGGTCTCGCCCTGGCCTGGGGCATAATGCCGTTGCAGACATGGCCAAGGCGGTCCTATATCTCGAAGAGGACTATCGCAAGGAACTCACTCTTCGACCCCATCCCGTTCTGGGGCCCGGAAGCATCAATGTGGGAACCATTGCAGGGGGCAAGCAGCCCAATATTGTTCCGGATGCCTGCAGCCTGTGGGCCGATCGGCGACTGCTACCCGGGGAATCGTATGCCACCATCGCCCGTCACCTGCTCAAGGAACTCAAGGCAAGGGGGGTAAGGGTTCAGATTCACTATCGCCGGGATGCGGAATGTCCAGCGTTGGAAACCGATTTGCAATTGCCCTGGGTCAAATCCTTGATGCGACAGCAGCGGCAACGAAAGGCACTGGGAGTGGATTATTTTTGTGATGCGGCTGTGATTGCCAGTGCCGGAACTCCCTGTGTGGTCATGGGGCCAGGCTCGATTGACCAAGCCCATACGGTCGATGAATGGATCAGTCTTGCTTCCCTGGAGGCCGGCCGGCAATCCCTTCGGCAGTTCATGTCCCAACTACCCTGATTGAGATGGAACCTTCCCTGAGCGTTGTCATTGTGGTGCCGCCTGAAGCTCAGGAGATTCCTTCGTTGTCATCGCTTCAGTGCCTCGAAGGAGTGTCCCAGATGATTGAAATCATCGTGGCACGCGGTCGGATGCCATCGGTGCAGCGGAACCTTGCCGTGGCGCGTGCAACGGGTGACTGGATTTGGTTTCTGGACAATGACTCTCTGGTTTCTCTCAGTACCTGGCAAGCGGTTGGCGCCTGGATTCAGCGTGAGGATGTGGATGTGATAGGCGGTCCCAATCTTTGTCCTTCGGATGCTCCATGGCTTCAGCGGGCTTTCAGTTTAGTGATGTCCTCGAGACTGGCTTTTGGACCAAGTCGAGCCCGCTACCTTCGGGTGGGTGCTGAAAGACTCTCGAGTGAAAAGGAACTCATCCTGTGTCACTTGCTCATGCGGCGGACGCTCTTTCTTGAGCATGAGGGCTTTGATGAAGGGCTTTATCCCAATGAAGAAAATGCCCTTTTGGAGAAAATCTCCAGCCATGGCGGTCGCTTGTGGTATGACCCTGAGTGCTCGGTAGAGAGGTATCCTAGGAGGCATTTGTCTGGCTTCATGAAAATGATTTTCCGTTATGGTCGAGGTCGCGCCCAGCAATTCAAGCACCATCCTGGAAAGGGTTCCCTACTCAACATGTTGCCGGGTCTTTTTTCCCTTTATCTTTGGTTGTCACTGTTCCTGACCCTTTGGGGAAATCTGCATGCCAACCACCTTTGGATGCTTTGGATTCCGGCAGCAGGTGTTGCGGTGGCTTCGCTGTTGGAAGGGCTTCTTCATGTTCGACAGCATCCCCTGCTGCCAGCCTTGATCAGTGGCCCCTTGATTCCCCTGTGCCATCTGGCCTACGGTCACGGCTTCCTTCTTGGAATGCTGGGGCATCGCGACGCCCCAGAGGCAAGGAATCGGTGCAAGCACGTCGATTTGGAAGTGATCACGAGTACGCATAAAAAGCCATGAGTTTCATGCGCCAAGGCACCTGGATGATGTTCAGCAATACGTTTGCTGGACTTCTCATGTTTGGCGTTCACCTCATGGCACCCGCGATGATGGGCAGCGCGGGCGAATACGGCTTGTTCGTTGCTTTGCTGGGTATGCTGCACCTTGTCATGTCCTTGGCCCCAGGCATTCAAACGGTCTTTGCTCATGAATCGGCTGCCGCTTCGACTCCCCAGCAACGGTGCGTAGTGGGGCAGCGAGCCATGGCTTTCATGAAAGGGTGCCTTGGATTGTGGGTTGTGTCTTTTGCCCTTGTTTGGATTGCACGGAGTCAGGTGTTCGACCATTTCAAATTCCAGCGCTTTTTCCCCCTTGGGGTCATCCTGGTTGCAGGACTCTTCCAATTGTGGCTCCCGATTCTGATGGGCATTCTCCAGGGATGTCAGCGTTTTACCGCACTTGGCTGGGCGCTTCTCATCCATGGTGGAGGACGCCTGGCCATCGCATCGGTCTTGATTGTCATGCTCGGTGGCTCGGCAGATGCTGCCATTATGGGGGTCCTGGGTGGTATATTCGTTGCCCTGATCTGGTCGGCCTTGGGCACGCGCGGCTGGTGGGTGGCTGGATCCTCTCATGCGCCCATGCTCTGGGGACGGTGGATGAGGGACATGGGGCCGATGATTCTGGCACCCGTCATCTTTCAGCTGATGCTGGTGGCGGACATGCTCTTCTTTCGCTCCATCACCACAGATATGGAATCCAACTATTATGGACTCGCTGGAACCATCGGCAGAGGCATGGTCATGTTTTTGGGCCCGCTGGTCGGCGTCATGTTTCCCAAATTGGTGCTTCAGCGTGCGCAGGAAATCAATGATGAAGCGCGCAATGCACTGGTCGGATCGACTTTAAAGGTGACCTTCCTTGTGGGAGGCTTGATCGGCTGTTTTTTCCTTCTATGTGCGTTCTGGTGGGGGCCCATCTGGCAGGCTGTTCAGTCCATGGAGTCTCATCCGGTGATGGGGACCTTCATTCAGCGCCTGTTGACTCATGAGGAGGGCTTCAAACTCATGATATCGTTGCTTCCATGGTTTGCCGGAGGGATGCTCTGCCTTTGTTGCAGTCAGGTCCTCATGTCTCGCATGCTCGCTGAGCGGGAGTATCGATCACTCATACGACCCTTGTTGATTGTTTTTGCTTACCTGATCTCTTTGGGGTGGTTGCCGGACAATGTGCATGAGATGGTTCAACTGGTTTGTATCTTCAATGCAATCCTGCTATGCGTCTTGTGGGTGTCTTGTCATCGACCGCGACAAAGAACGATCCTACATCAACCCCCCTCGGAGAGCTCATCATCATGAATCAACCCTTAAGTGTCCTGATCATAGAAGATTCATCTTTCGATGCCATGGTCATGGTCAACGTTTTGGAGCAGGGGGGGTATTCAGTGGAGCATGAGCAGGTCGAAACTTCAAAGGAACTGACCCACGCGTTGGAGCATGGGTCATGGGATGTGATTCTTTCCGATTACAATTTACCCGAATTCAGTGCCCCTGAAGCACTGGAAATGATCAAGCAAAGCGGGTTGGATATTCCTTTCATCATTATCAGCGGCGGTATTGGGGAAGATGTGGCAGTCGCAGCCATGAAATCAGGGGCTCATGACTATCTGATGAAGGGGCAGTTGGCTCGTCTGGTGGTTGCCGTTGAAAGGGAATTGGGTGATGCGGATCATCGTAAGGCAAGGCGCAAAGCTGAGACCGACCTCCGAGAAAATGAGTTGAGATACCGACTTCTGTGGGAACACTCCAATGATGGGGTGGTGTTGATGGATGCAGCCGGTTGGATCCTTTTCTCCAATCCGGCCATGGTACCGATGTTTGGACTTTCTGACACCACCTTGCTCGGTAAGCACATGGGGCATCTCGGTGGCTTGGGTGGAAAGGATTCCGAGCAGGCTCCTTTTGTGCAAGAACTCCTGCAATCCAATGGCCAGTTGATGGAATTCATCGGAGTGCGCGAGGATGGCGGCCGTTTTCCAGTGGAAGTCAGCTGCAGCGGTCTGGAAATGCATGGTCGCAAGATGTATGCCGCTTTTCTAAGAGACATCAGTGAACGTAAGCAGGCGCAGAGAGCGATCCAGTTGCACGAGGAAAGGCTGGAAGCCGTCAAGGAAATCCAGCAATGGATGTTTCCCAAAGTGCCTCCGTCCATCGAGGGTTACGATATTGCCGGAGTCTCCTACCCAGCGGATGCGGCAGGCGGCGATCATTACGATTATCTGACGATGGAGCAGGGGGTTCATGGGTTTGTGGTTGCGGATGTGGCGGGTCACGGCATGGGGCCCGCTCTTTTGATGTCAGAAGCACGAGCCTATTTGCGCATGCTTTCGCGTCAACAACGCCACACGGGTGAGATTCTCACCAAAGCCAATGAGGTGTTGGGCGATGATCTGAGTTTTGAACGTTACATTACCATGATCATGGTTCGCCTGGAGGCTCAAGAGCGACAATTTACCTACAGCAATGCGGGGCACCCTGCCGGATTGCTCCTCAGTGCCCAAGGGGAGATCAAGGCACAACTCAAGCGTCAGGGAGTGCCGTTGGGGATCCGGCAGCAGAGTGTCTATCCCAGTTCCGAGGTGATGCCTCTGGATCAGGGGGATATTCTTTTTCTTTACACCGATGGATTTGATGAAGCG
>NYYT01000130.1 GCA_002686885.1 Pedosphaera sp. | reverse complement strand
TCTCGAGCAGGATGTCGGCACGGTCTCTCGAACCGATGCCGGTGAGCTCCGGGCCGACGGCTCCGCCCTTGCCATCGATCTTGTGGCAGATGGCGCAGCTGCTTTCAAACACTTCCTGGCCTCTTTGGGCATTGCCCTTTTCCTGGGCCAGGGGAAGGAAGGCCTCGACGATTTGCTGGCGATCTGAAGAAATCTGGGTGTCGGCATCAGCCAGACGACGGGCGAAGCCTGCGACTCTTCGGCTGGGGTGTTGTCTCAACTGGGACCAGTATTCAGGAGAGACATCCGAGCGTTGCATGGAGCCTTCGGAAATAGCATCCAGGAGCACCAATGCCCATTCCGGGCGCCTCAGCAAGGTGGCGATGGCCGAGCGCTGAACCGCCGGGGTATAACGTGGCCAGGCTTTCAGGATGGCCTCAGCCGTGCCCACGTCCTGGCTCTTCTGAAGGGCTGTCAACATGCCAGCCGAGAGAGTGGGGGAGCCCAGTGGTTCGATTTGATGGAGAATGAGGGAAATCACCTCGGGTTCATCCTGCAGGACAAGCCATCGACCTGCCGCATCCATGCGGGCCTGTTCTTCCGCACTGCCATGGGTCAGAGTGGATTCCAGAGATTCTACGATGGCTTCCAGGCGTCCGGCAAAGAGACCGTCGACTTGCCAGCGCCTGCCCAGGCTCAGAAGTCGGTCCTGAACGTCGATGGACAAGTCGTCCATGAGGCCTTCCAGTCGTCGGCGGTCGCGTCGACTGAGATCGGGGGTGGCTTCTTCGGGCCAACCGCTGAGCAGCCCGTCCAGCACCACCCCGGAGAGTTCCGGAGAGGCCTGCTTGAGCGATTGCAGGACCGACACAATGCTGTCGATCGGACCACGAGCGGCATAGTGGCTGGTGACCTGCGAGAGTACCTGATGGACGCCCTCGGTGAGCGAGCCATCCTGAGAGCCTGAGCCCAGGAAGGCCTGAAGAAAATCAGCGTCGTGGGTGGCTGCAGCGGCGGTGGCTGCGTCCATGATCCAGCGCTCGTGTGCATTGGCAGGGCTTTCAAGGACTCCGAGGATGGCCTTGGCGGCGTCGCCATCGGCTGGCATTTCCGCCAGGGCAAGCAACGTAGCCAGACGCACCTGAGCATCGTCATCGTTTGTCAGATCTGCGCGTAGCATGGCTTTGAGAAGAGCACTCGATTTGGGTGCCACCATTACTGCCGCGCGGCGAACGCCGGCCGAAGGGTGATCCAAAGCCGCTGTGAGGGCTTTTTGAACGGCACGGGAAGGGGGTTCCAGGGCGCCCAATCCTTTTAGGGTCCAAAGGGCATGGATGGCGGCCGGATTCAGGCCCAGTGCATCAACCGCAGGGTTCTCCACAAGGCCCAGAAGCTCAGGGATGACATCCTTCTGGCCGCGTTCCACCAAAAGGCGCTGGGCATGCAGACGCCAGAGTTTGTTGTCATGGGTGAGACCCTTGAGGAGTGAATCGGGATCTGAAGGGTCGAGAACGGGTTGAGTCGAAGGAGTGCCTTCGCGATGCACGACGCGGTAGATACGCCCACGGGTTTTATCGCGGAGTGAGGTGTCGTAGGCATTGCCCTTGCCGGTTTCAAAGCCGATGGGGGTTGGGTTGTGCTGGACAATGTAATTATACCAGTCCACCACCCAGAGGGCGCCGTCCGGCCCCACTTCGCCGTAGATGGGGGCCGTCCATTCATCATCGCTGGCCAGCATGTTACGGGCATTGTGGGCATGATAATCGGCCCCTCGGGCCTCCAGAAAAAACAGACCGAGCAGGTGTCCCGTGGGCTCGGCCACGAACTGGGCCCGATTCCAGAAGGGTTTGGGGAAGCTGCGGGCGGTGTAGAGCGCGCTGCCGGACCCTGCGGTGTATTTTCCATGCCAGTCGACTTGCCGAACCTTTTCGGTGATGGGGTAGAAGTTCTGGCTGCTGGCGATCGATTCCAGGCGTGCAGCGGACCAGCCATTGACGGCCTCGTAGTAGCGATTGGGAATCGGCATGTACATGCTGGCATTGCCATTGGCGGTCGATCCGATCACGATGTTTTCTTCGGTGAAGTCCAGCCCCCAGGTGTTGTTGTTGCTCGATCGTATGAATTCCAGTTCGGAACCGTCGGGCTTGAAACGAAAAATACCCTGGCCGAAGCGAAGCTCTTTTCCGCCGACGGTGCCGCGAAACCCTGAATACCCGACGACTCCCCAGATCCAGTTGTCGAATCCATAGCGCAGGTTGCTGACGGTGGCGTGGGTGTCCTGCGTGCCCCATCCGGAGATGAGGGTTTCACGCACATCGGCACGATCATCCCCGTTGGTATCCTTGAGCCACTCCATCCTGCCGCTGTGCACCACGATCACACCCCCTCCATAAAAAACAAAACTCGTCGGAATGCTCAGCTTGTCGGCAAAGACGATGGATCGGTCCAGTTGGCCATCGCCGTTGGTGTCTTCCAGAATCTTGAGCCGGTCGCGTCCTTGTCCTTCGGGCTGAAGCTGGTTGGGGTAGTCCACCGACTCGGCGATCCACAGCCGGCCTCGATGGTCGAAGGCAAGCCAAAGGGGTTTGATGATGTCCGGTTCCGAGGCAAAGAGATCAATGTCAAAAGCGGGAAAGGTGACCAGGTGCTTTTGAGAAGCCTCAGGGGTCAGCGGTTTCTGCATCCTGCGGATGGGGTCTCCCTGGGTTCCCCATCGAGCCCCGGCGGTGTAGTTGGGAAGGAGGTCCGGGGCTTCCATGTATTCGAAAGCTGGCAGACCCGTGTGGGGCTGCAAATCGGTGTGGGCGTAGTCGGCCCCGTCTAGACGGATTGCGGCCCAGAAGATCAGCGTGGTCAGGGTCGTGCCGTGGAGGAGGTTTCGGGTGTGTGTCATGTCCAAATAGTTGCTTGAAAATTACTTAAAGGATTCGATAAGGAAGCTCAAGCAGGAATAACTTACTTGCAAATTGGAGGTGCAGACTTCGTAATCCATGCACTGATGCAGGATTTTTCACCCGCATCAGGGTTCCATGATGAAGACCCTTTTCCCAATTTCGTATCCTTGTGCGATCTCAACACTACTGTTTTGAAGGATCGATTGGAGACCTTTTAACTGCGTCTCTCGCCTTATCTGAAGAAAACTAATTCAGGGGCGTTTGCGAACGGTTCTTCGGGTTTCGGCCCCAACCTCCTCCAGGCACTGTAGAAGTGCCTCTTCCATGCGCTTGGTGCGTTCTGGCATGGTGGTTGATAAATCACGGTTTTCGGACAGGTCCTCTCGCAGATTGAAGAGTTCGAGCTTTGCTGTCTCCCAATGCTTGACCAGCTTGAAAGCTCCCCAACGAATGGCCGAGGTGGGACGTCGATCGACTGCCTGGTGGAAAACCAGATACGGGCGGTTCCGTGTGACTTGCCCGAGGCCTTCGGTTTTTAGGAGTGAGCTCAGGGATCCTCCGTCCAACGTTTTCGGCAAAGGTAAAGGGTAACCGGCGAGATCTGCCAAGGTAGGGAGGATGTCCAGACCTGTAATAGGAACATGGGAGACACTGTTTGCTTTGATCTGAGGTCCTGCAACAATGAAGGGTACTCGGATGCCTCCTTCGTAAAAGGAATGCTTTCCATCCCTCAGTGGGTGATTGCGTGGAATGGTGGGAGGCGGGGTCCCGGGTAGGGTGTTGCGACCTCCGTTGTCCGACATCAGGATGAGATAAGTGTTGTTCCAAAGATTCAGGGCATCCATGAGGTCGACGATCCGACCAATGGAAGTATCCAGATCCTCCGTCATGGCCGCAAAGGTAGGTGTCGGGTGTTTGGTTCCCAATGGCCTTTTGCGGATTTGGGCCAAAGTTTCCTCTCGATAGTAAATGTCGAGGTGAACGGCGTAGTGAGATATTTGAAGGAAGAAAGGGGATTTCTGAGCGTGGTTCCGTTGCATGAAATGGAGGGCCTGATCGGTCAGGGTGTCCACTCGCTTCGGGTCTGGGGATGCGGCTGGACCACCCGAACCTTTGGCACCTCCATGCGCATTCCCCGTCGTGCCATCGGAATGATCGTAACCTTGTTGGTGAGGGCTAATCTGGTCATACCGATGATCCCACTTGCCAAAATGGGCGCACTCGTAACGAGGGTTGGCGATTTTGAGCATGCGGGGGATGTTGAGTTGTTGCCTATACCAGTCAGTCCATTGGCTTCGATTCCGATGATATTCATGCCGCGCGGGCATCAGACCGGTTTGAATGGCTCGACGGGTGGGGCAGCAGGATGCTGCTGGTGCATACCCTTGGGTGAAGCGCATTCCTTTGGCCGCGAGTCGCTCCACCTGAGGAGTGCGATAAAAATCACTTCGCGTCTCTGGATGATCTTCCAGCATTTGTAAGGAAGTGCCGACCCAGCTTTGGTCATCGGTGAGGACGAGGATGAAATTCGGAGTGTGGTCCGCAGCTGGAGCCGCTTCCAAGCCCGTGAAAGTGCAAAGTGCAAAAAAGAGCCCTGCCATCCATTTCCGCAAGGCACGATAAGTGACGAGCTTTGCAGATAAAATGTTGCGGTGGTTGGGTAGATACGTCATGGCTTGGGAAAACCGGCCAAAAGGGCAGTGAGTTTCTTGCGGGCAGCAGCGGTTTCTGGAGTGTCCTTTGCTGCGGGAATGGCGATTTCATGAAAGGGATCCCCCCGCATGTCGAAGAGCTGACCATCATCGAGCAGTTTCCAATGGCGTGTACGAATCGCTATCTGAGAACGCGTCTGGGGGGCGATCCAGGGTCTTGAGGCAGCCGTGCCCTCGGTAAAGAGCGTGGCAAAACTGTGGCCGTCCACCGCATGAGGCAGGGTGCTTTGACCGGCCAGTGTCGCCAGGGTGGGGAGCAGATCGGTGATGTCTGCCAGAAGGTCATTGGTGCTGCCAGGTGCCACCTTGCCGGGCCATCGAACAAGGGTGGGCACGCGCGTGCCCCAGTCATTGAACTGCCCCTTCTGGCCTTCCAGCATTTGTCCTTGGATGGTGGAAGTAACGGTGGGCTCCCTGATCAGCCGGCGGCCTTCATGGCGGATGAAGTTCTTGGGAGTCGTGCCATTGTCACTGGTGAAAAAAATCAGCGTGTTCTCGCGCAACCCGAGTTGATCGATGCCATCGAGGAGTTGGCCCACATGCTGATCCAGTGCCTGCATCATTTCTGCGTAGCTCATGTAGCCTCCATGGGGGCCATGGGGCGGGTGAGGGTTGAGGTCGTCTGAGACGGCGTGGCTCAGGGCCATGGGGTAGTAGGCAAAAAAGGGCCCCTCCTTGTGGCGCTGCATGAAGTCGAGCAGGAATTCGACGTAAACATCGGGGCCAAAGCGATCGGTCACATCTTCGCGAATCGCTCCATTTTGCCAAAGCAGCGGTTTCCAGTAGCGCGGGCCTTCATGCCATCCGAAAAAGCAATGCTCATCCCACCCCATGCGTGAAGGGTGGTGGTGGTCGTCTTTCAACATGGCCAGGTGCCACTTACCAGCGGCTGCTGTGGCGTAGCCTGCACGTCTGAGGGCGTGGGGCAAGGTCTGGGTCTCGGCCTCCCCCTTGGGATAATAACCCCACTTGGGGTTCTGCATGTGGTGCAGGTAGCGGCCGGAAATCAAGGCCACGCGGGTGGGGTGGCACACGGGCGCGGCAAAAAAGTGAGTCAGTCGCATGCCTTCGCTCGCCAGCTGGTCCAGGCGCGGTGTCGGATACGAGGTGCCACCGTAGCAGCCGAGGGCCTCTCGCCCCACATCATCCGCCAGGATCAAGACGATGTTTGGTGGTTTGCTGGATTGTTGAGGGCTCTGGGCCTGTGCGCTGAAGGGGTTGTAGAAAGAGAGGCACAGACCAAGGCAAAACCAGGTCACACGGTGGAATCGACGCTCAGGCATGGGGATGAGTCTATCAAAGGAGTCGTGGTCTGTCATTCGCCGTTTCCGCGCTTGGATGGGGGTGAATGATCGAGTGACTTTGTCCTAGAAGCTGTCCCTTTGTCTGTGGCAAACTTCCCCCGTGAAACCGCTTCTTCCTTGCTTTGGATGGTGGGTCGCCCTGTCGATCGGAGTCTGCCTTGGGGACCAGGCAGGTCGCCAGTATGCCGAGAACGAACTGCATGCCCGTCCGGCAGTGGTGATTCGAGTGGGTCAGCACGATGCGGATATCATCGGCAAGGATCATCGGGCCTTGCAGGC
>NYYT01000129.1 GCA_002686885.1 Pedosphaera sp. | reverse complement strand
TGGAGACACCCAACTAGGAGGAAACATTCGAGCCTGTAGGTTTCCCTCAAAACCTTTACTTCGTCATAGATCGACATACCGATTATTCGGAGGGCAGCTTCCGTCAGGAAAAAAATCATGAATTTTACGACCGCTACATCCACTAAGAGGGCTACAAACCTTTTGGGTAATTTGATACTCAAAGTGGCATTATCCTCCCCAACGTTTGTTCCGGCTATTTGCACCGATCCTTTTAATTTCCCCTCTGCTAAACTAGATGTAAATCGACTCAATAGTTTTTGAATCAGACCGGTGAATAAATATATTGGTAAGGTCAGGGCTGTGAAATAACTTGAAACGCAAAACCAAGCCCATGGGCTTCTCAGTATAGTCCCGAAAAACAGCCACTCCACGTGCCCATACTGTGTCGCCGTCAACTCCGGACGCATTTCCCAAAGCGGCCAACACAACAGAATTAAGGGAATATTAATAAATGGAACATTGATTAATAAAGTGGGCAAAACGGTTGTTCCCAAAAAAATTAGAAAATAAGGGAATACCACATCGCGTAATGTCGTTTTGAATTTCTGCCTCATTTACTTCAACCTGTTTGGTTTTCACACGATGAATTGTCGGTAGAAACGTCAAAAAAGATTGCCCACTTTCAACTTTGATGGAGGGAATTCCATCAACGCCCCATTTGTATGGTGCTACATAATGCGGTTTTCAATAAGGATCGGATTGCTGGTTTCAGGCATAGAGAAACGATACCCGCCAGCCTGAAGGGCGATGATGCCCACCACTTCAACCCATTCTATCCCCCTTCTTGGGGGGGGCAAGAATGGGTCCTTGCTATTCTCGCAGCCTTTTATTCAGAAAAATAGGCCCATGCTTTTTCGACAGTCTTTCCACCGATGGAAATTTCCTGCTCTGTCGGATTGAACACCACATATTCGGAGCTTCCTTCTTCAAACGCCAATTTCAGAATGCTGGCAGTGGCATCGTCACGAATGACCTCAATGCCGCTGGCATAAGCCGTGTTTTGGAGCGTTGGTTTCTCTGCTTCCTGAACGCCGGGATTGTTGTTGTAGGATCGGTTGCGGTAAGGCATGTGCGGAAAATAAATTTGGGTGAAGATTTTCTGATCACCTTTCTGCGGCGTACCTTCCCACACGTAACGCAGTTGAGCCGGGCAATCGGTGGTGCGGGCATCGAAAGTCATGCGGTCCACCACTTGCAAACGGCAGTCCTCCTGGGGAGCAAACCAGACGAGCAAGTCGACAGGGGGTAACTTCATGCTCGAACGTCCATTATCGGCTACCGGGGCACTCATGAAGGTGTTGGCCCAATGGTTGCCCAATTGAGGCCCGATATTTTGCGTATTCCATATGGGGCTGACCCGCGCGTGGAAAGAGGCTTCAAAGGTCACCAACTCACGGGTGGCAAGAAAACGGTTCTTCACAAAGATGAACTCACGCTCGTATACCACTGGAAGCCCATCGGGGTTGAAGACTTTGACTTTGGCGAAGGTAACCCCTGAGGTGTCCTCGAACTGGGTCACTTCGGAGCGAATATCAGGCATGCTGCCCATCCGCCAGTTTTCGTCAATACGGCCTTTGTCTGGATGCAAACGTCGGGCACATGTTTCATCGATATCCTGAATCAGGAGACGGTTTTCTTCAGAACTCCCCTTACTTGTCACGATTTGCGTAAAAGGCGCGCCATAGCGATTCATCCCCATGATCCCACCAGGGTTCGCCGGAAATGAGGTTGGGTGACATTCCACCAGACAGAAAAAATCACCCGGGTTCCAACCACTTCGAAAAATGAGTTTGTCAGGCCATTTTTTGTCATTCATGACCCAGCTGCAGCAAATGTGCCCTCGGTTTTCACGTGGATCAGCATCTCCCAAGAGTTTCTCCGTGAGCGCTTTATCGGTGTGTGCCACCCGCATCGCTTCATTGCGCATGGTATGAATCGAGCCGGATTCAGGTTCGACCGGTGCAATGGAATCGTCGGCGAAAAGGTAGGCAAGCGAGGCATGCAAAGAAGAGAAGTAGTGCTCATTCTTGGCCTGATAGCGCAAGTAATTCATGAGTTTATGGGCGACATAACGGTATCGGCCATCGCCGGTTTTCGCAGCAATACGCTCCAAGACAGAAACCCGAAAATGAGCCGTGCTATTGTAGCCACCATTGGGCCCATAGGGATTGACAGCACCATCACTGGTGACTTCCATCATGATGCGTGTGAAGATTTGCTGCATACCGGCATCGCCATAAACACGGTCATCCCCCAACAGTCGGTCTCCATGAAAAAGGGGCATCAGCAAGGGACCCATCATGTAACCGGTGTCGTTTTGAGGCACATCTTTCACTTTCCAAAAATCGTTGAACACGAGTTGACCGTATCGTGCCCAATGCTCCGCTTCTGGGATGTCGGGATACCAAGTGGCAGCCAGCCATTTGATGGTGCCTTCAGGCATGGATCGGTGGCACCCACCTCGCCACTCAATGGGCTCCTCGGCCCATACATGTAGATTGCGGCAATAATACAGCACCAGATCCTTGAACCAGGGCGTGTTGGCTTCCATGAAGTTGCCTTCCATCAAATGCTGGCGATAGAGCGGGAACAAAACCGCGGGCCACTCAAAATCCCAAATCCATTTGTCTTCTTCGACGCGTTTTTTGAGCGCCGTATGATATTGCTTGAGCATTTCGACACAGGCTTCAGCCCAGCGTTTGTCGCCCGACTGCACATACTTCGCCAAAACCGGCATGAAGGCCACAAGGCTGCCATCCCCGCGATTGGGGCGGGAGGCCAAGGCCTCCAAATCCATGCTTTCCAGACATTGCATGTAGGTTTCACGGGTGATCACCTCATTGGGGATGGGATAGAAGGCAGGGTTGCTCATATCCGCATACCCGAAACGATAGCGTTCGCTATCCACAAAGAATTGGGTGGGCGCGCCAATGCGCTCGGGCTCCTGAGCGAAGGATCCTGTGAAACCCAGTGGCAGCAAACCCAGACTACAGAGGGCGATGGAGTGTGCGAATCTCGTCCTTTCTGTATAGAGACTCACATCGCGGAGATCAAACCACTCCTTCGATCAGGGAGACACATCCCAAGCGAAGCCTCGAGGTGGAGGGTGGTCTTCGGATCCGTTCGGGTTCGGCTAACGCGCTACATCACCTGCGCGCTGCCCACCCACCGACGTCATTCGATCGCCCTGATTCGGGCAGAACGATACTGTATGCGCCCCCCCGGCGTATGCTGCTGAAAACCGATAGTGCCTTGGTATGGGGGCTTGAGATCGTGGGTACGGGAAACCCTTTCACCATTCACAAGCACCTCGGCACTGGGTCCGCGGTGGATGATATGCAGCAGGAACCACTCCTGATCACGACTGAGCACACGCTCTGCTGGGGCGATCCCATAGAAGCTACCGGTGGGATTGGTGCTGTCAGGAGCATTGAAACACTGAACCTCAACCCGACCCGGGCCGCCGTTGAAGAGCACTCCCCCATTTCCGTTCACCATGGTCTTCACCCAAACCTGGAGTTCGAAGGGGCTGGAGAATTCAGCCCGCGTCTCCGCGAGGCCATCCTTTCCCTGCCCCGTGAGCACTTCGTCTTCCATCTGCCAGTCGGAGTGTCCCTGTTCTCGCATGGCCTCCATGCCAGAGTGGAATAGCGGTTGCCAAGGTTTTTCCTGATCGGGCAGCGCTCGAATGCGTAGGTTTCGGAAAGAGGCACGACAACCTATGTTCTGAATCCCCATGTAGCCCCGGCGGAGTCGGTTTCTGAAGCCTGGTTCGGTATCCATGGAAAGATCATGGATCAGCTGGTCATTGAGTGTCACTTGAAGCCGAGGCCAATCGCATTTGATCTCACAGGCATTCCACTCTCCGGACGGAAGATTGGCGATGCTGCGGGGAGCCGCCACATCATAGATGGCCCCTGGCGAGCGAAGGCCATAAGCCTTTTGTTCATGACGCAGATGGATTTTGAATCCCAGCTTTGAAGCAGGACCATCGAATGGAGCATGAAGGAGAAACCCCCCTTCGTACCAGCCTTCGGTCTGGTATTCAAAACGAAGCACAAAGTTCTCGTATGCCTGCTCAGTGCGCAGCCAGGAAGGATAGGGACCCGCGCCGGTCGAGAAAATCGACGAATCACGAACAACAAAGGCATCGGTCGTCCCTACGGCAACCCAGCCCTTAAGATCTTTCCCGTTGAAAAGAGGCTTAAAGTCTTCGTCCGCCGCCGCGCTGAGGTGACAGGTCGCCTGCAAGGCGATCCATATCCGTATGAGAAGCATTCTACATTGTCGCTGGGGCATAGGCTTCCCATCGTGCCACCCAAGCATCCAGATGACACTCTAAAAAGCTGTCAAACCGATGATTAGGTCTCGCCCCACTCTACCTGCTCCTGCTACGACCTGCCGGTGTGGTCTGATTCACCCCTCATCCGCTACTTCAGCACGGATGAAATGAGACCCCTTACCTCTGAACAATGTTTTTTTTTGCAATGGTGAATGACAGCTGGCCGATACCTTGTCTTGGTCGATCAAGGTTATGAATGAGCTGTTCTAGCTGATTCATCTGCTCCAGGGCTTTCAGGAAGGTCAATAAAACTTCTAATTCTTCCTCAGCGACCAGACTCCAAATGGAATCTCCCATCCGCCAAGTGGGATCGAAAGGCCCATTTGGGTTGAAATACTCATCCCCCTGCAGCACCACATCGAGCGGGACCTGATGGTCAATTCCATCAAACCCATTGGAGCGAAGCAATGCCACCAGGGACTGGGTGTCGATGTGTTTGTTTTTAACTTTTTCCAGCGCACTAGGAATCAACGGATAAAACCAAAACCCTTGGTCCATCTGCTCATGGGTGGTTCGGTTGATGACAAGCGTTCCCGAGGGCTTAAGAACGCGCGCAAACTCCCGCATGACTGCATCATGCTGCTGCCAAGCCTTCTCCTTGCCATCTGGCAGATGATGCAAGACCTGATTGATCATGATCGCGTCCACGCTTTCCCGCTCAAGTGGAAGCGATTCGATTGAGGAGTGATGAAATGCGATACGCCCTGCCTTTTGCTCATCTAGTAATTTGCTTTTGGCTTGCTCCAACATGCCAGCATTCAAATCGACTGCCTCGATCCTCTTCACATGTTTCACCATTTCAGATGAGAACAAACCTGTGCCACAACCCGCATCTAGCAATACTTGCTCTTCGATGGGTGTTTGATTGTTCGTTAGTGCATTTTTGATGACATCCACTCCGTCAGCGGATCGAGTTTGATCATAGCAATCACTCGTTTTAGTATAGTTTTCGTAAGTACTCATAAAAAAACCGGGGGGCCACGTCGAATGTGACACGCACCTCAGGCACTTGAACCGCACCTGAGTTCTGATAAATATCGAAGCTTATCTGTTGCCTATATCACTCTCAACCAATGGTCTACGACTTGCGAAACCCGGTAATGAAGCAACAGAGGAAGAAACAAGGTTGGCGCCCACCATCGCAAACCCGCTTGAACACGTCCACCCATAAATGCTTGATAACTCGACCATTAGCCTTGCCTTTTCGATGACGGACGGATCCTGTGCGAAGAATTTGGGTCTAAAATGAATGCCGTGGCCCAGAAGATGCGGGCGGTCCAGGGCCGCGTGGGCATGGAAGGAGAGGAAGGGCCATAGATACTTTGCATCCTGGCGTGGATTGGTCACTGTGATGAAGACAGACGACAAGTTTGAAAAAGCATGCGCTCTTCGGCTGGATGGTGATATCCATGAGACGCTCACCAGCCCGGATGATCTCATTTTGCCAAACAACCCAATGGCTTTACACCTTCCAGTAGGGACGAGTCACCATGGTGAAATCAAAACGAAACTCCCACTCAAATTCCTCCGTTGCCTTTGGCTAAGAGACGATTTGGTATAGGTGCAGTGAAACCTTGTAAAACTGATTTGAGACGCCATTTCTTAAGCGATATGCAACGACATACTTTGAAGCAGACATCGAAAAAATGGATATCGCAGGTCCTAGGCATCGGATTCAGCCTTTCTGCGTTAGCAACCCATGCTGGAGTGACGTTCGCTTTCGACGACTTTTACTCTCCCCAAACCGTCCAAAAGATTCATTTGTCCATGGATGCGGCTGATATGCGCAGGATGAAGGAAGCCCTCCCAGAGCGCATCTATGTGCCTGCTGCCATGAGGTGGGGCGACCTTGAGATTCGGAATGTGGGGGTGCGCTACAAAGGAGATAGTTCCTCTCAACCACACCAGACCCACAAGAGGAGTTACCTGATCAAAGTCAGCCATTATGAAAAAGATCAGCGCTTTCTCGGCATGGAACGCATTGCGCTCGATAACGGAGTTCAATTCGGAAGCCTGTTCAGTGAACCCATCGTGACCGAGATCTTGAGGGATCTGAACATCCCCGCCTCCCACTGCAACCATGCCCAATTGTTTCTTAACGGGGAGGATCAGGGGGTGTATGTGAATGTCGAGCGCATCGATGAGTCCTTCCTGCAGCGGTGTTTCGGCTCCGCCTCAGGCGCCTTGTATAAAGTGCATCGCCCTGGCCCGGGAGCCAACTTGGCATACGCCGGACCCAGGCTGGAGGATTACAAAAACTGCTTTTCAGCCAAAACGGCCGAAGCCGAAGCGGCCTATGCAGATCTCGTCGGCCTTATCCAGGCCTTGGGCGGTGGCAAAAACGTCCTCTACGAGCAGGTGTTGGGTTCGCAAATGGTCGCAGATGATTTCCTCCGAACCATGGCCGTGATGCTGATGGCGGGTTGTTTCGATCAGCTCACAGGGTGGAACCCTCACAATTACTATCTTTATCGCCATCCAGTGACCCAGCAGTGGAGCTATCTGCCGTGGGATTTGGATGTCGGTTTTGCTGACAAGGCCTTTGGGAAGGTTCCTGTCATCGATGGTTGGCATGCTGCCTGGCCCCTTCCAGGGGGACCTCCCAAGCCGATTCTCGAGAATATCGTGAAGGACCCAAAGCTTTTGGCAAGCTATCGAAAATTCGCCCGATCTATTTTGGAATCGTATTTCAGGCCTGAGAAGCTCAAAGCCCGACTGAGCAAACTTTACGCTCTGATCGAAGAACCCCTTCGCACCGACCCCTTCCCTCCAAGAAGAGTTACCAACCCTGAAGACACGGGGTATGAGAGCATCCTCGATTCCATCGAACGTTTCATCGAAAAACGTTATGCACTGGCAGCCGCACAACTCAAAGATCCTGGCGAGAGACCCAAAACAATCTCACAGAGCCATCGACCGCCCATGGAACCACAACCCGGGACACTGCCCCATGCTCCTTCGGAGGTGCGGATTTTATCGCGAGATGCGACCTCCATTGAAATGGCATGGAAGGTGCACGCCAAGGATGCCGTAGGGCATATCGTCCAGAGAGCTCTGAAAGAGGAGCCCTTTATGTTTCGAAATCACATTCCCTGCCCGGGTCCATCTCAGAGCTACGCGGTGGATGACCGCATCGATCCGAAAGCGACCTACCTCTATCGAGTGTATGCGGTGTTCCCTTCCCCAGGAGGTCCGGTAGGCTCTCAACCGTCGGAAGCGGTTGAAGCGAAGCCTCAAAATTAACAATAAAAACCTCCACCCTCAAGCCAATGAAGGTCGTGTGGCAATTCTTATTGAGACTTAGGAGTTTTTCGATGTCAGCGGCGCCAAACAGGCCCATTTAGAGCAAGCACCTTGGTGGCGTCTTTGGAGACCCTGAGGGCAAGGCTGGTTACTTCAATGCCATGGACTGCTGTTCCATGAGTTGATCGAAGGCCTTCCGGAAGGTCCAGGCGCGGCCCGAGCTATCGTGCATTTTGGAAGCCGTCTGCATGACACGACCTAACATTTTTCGCTGTGCGTCACTCATGGCACCTTTGTCCATGTTCAGCAGACCCATGGCCGCTGTTTCGTAGATGTCTGCGCAGGCCTGATGATTCCCATGATTGAAATGGGGCACACCCAATTCGATGGCTCGTTCGAGGAGCGCCATGACAGGTGTTTTAATGGTCAGCTGTTGCTTGACCGATGCTGGTATCAAAACTTCATCCAACACGTGAATCACTCCGTTGGATGCGGTGATATTCGCCTTCACCACAGTGGATTGGTCCACCTTCACACCCCCATCGGAAGTGCGGATCTGAATGGCCTCACCCGAAAGTGTCGAGAGCTGCCTGACGCTGGAGACCTCTTTCGCACGCAAGGTTCCTGGCACCACATGGTAGAGCAAAATGGTTTTGAGCATTTCCTTGTTTTCGGGTTGAAACAAGGAGGCAAGCAAGGTTTCGGGCAGCTTCTTGAACGCATCGTCGGTAGGGGCAAACACCGTGTAGGAGGTATCCTGCGTCAAGGCATCTACAAGCTCACTGGCTTCCAGCGCTTTGACCAGTGACTTGAAATTGCCTGCTTGGATGGCGACTTCCGCCAGGTTGTTGGATGTTTCAGCCTTGGAGGCAGGAATCGTGAGTGCGCACAGGGCTATCAGACCGGCAATGCATACCTTTTTGAAGAGATGGTCAGATTTCATTTGGATGCAACGTTCCATACATGGGAAGGATGTCAATGCCATGGCTTTTTTAAAATTGCACTACACCAAACTTATTGTATGGGTCGTCGGCTGCGGGTGCGTC
>NYYT01000128.1 GCA_002686885.1 Pedosphaera sp. | reverse complement strand
TACCCTGCTCGAGGTTGGTCCATCCGCCCAACCTGGGGTTTTGCCCAACGCTCTATTGATTATGATCATGTGCTCGATGCCGATCTCAGCGAGTGGCCAGGCAATGGCTACCCTGCCATGTTGGCATCCCGCTCCACCACGGGGAACGATCTGGGATTACAAATTGGATGGAAACCTCTTTCCTGGTTACAGACCCGACTGACGTATCGTTATGATCAGCAGCGCTATCAGAGCCGGTTGAATGGATTTATTGAAGAATCATGGAATGAGAATGGTCATCAAATGCTTGATCGCCCGCCTGCTAGCTTGGTAGCGGGGCAACTCAGAGCCCACTACCTGGAGGGAACCCTCACTTGGACTCCGGCCGCGCGGTGGTTCTGGTCGTTCACTTCCTCGGTGACCCAAAGCCGCATGAGTACGCCTTTGATAGATCAACAGCGATTGGATGCCTATGAAGGCAGTCAGTTTTCTCAATCCACTGCATGGACTTACCTGATCAACGCCCGGACGACCTTTCGGTCTTCCTACAGTTGGAATCATGTGGATTATGAACAGAACTTGCCGATGGGATTGCCATTGGGCCCCCGTTTTGATCACCACGCCTTCACGGCTGGTCTGAACCACGAGGTGAGTGAACAATCCGCACTCGGGCTTCAATACGGCTTCTATCGATACACAGACAAGTTTTTGAATGGAGCTGCTGACTACCGGGCTCACGGTTTGTTCGCGACCTGGACCTTACGTTTTGGGGATCAGTAAGTGTTCCATGTTCAACGAGCTTTGTCTGCGAAAGTGTGATGGACGCCCCTGTTGGAAACGCACAGTCATCGCTGCGTAAGAATCATTCCCTCATTTCGCTATTACAAAAAAAGCCATCGATTGTAATACCCAAGCGATATGCCACGACTTAATTTACGTTGAGTCCTCTACGGCATTTTTTGGATAGAGTTCCATCTCCTTGCATCATTCTCAAATAATTGGCGGGATTTAGGATCCTGAATCGTGTTCAGGATCATCAAAGGTAAAAGGCATAAAATTATTGGATCTCCTTTTTATGAAAAACAAAATTACCACTTATTTTTCACCTTCACGACCGACCCCTCACCTCATCCACTGGTTGTCTGTTCTTGCAGTTTCCATGTTGATGCCACTTCAGGGACAACAGCAACCTCGCATCGTTGGCGGAAGTGACACACAAACCGAATGGCCTTTCATGGCCGCCTTGATCGATAGTCAGTCCGCAAATGGTATCGAAGGCCATTTCTGCGGGGCTACTCTCATTCATCCGCAATGGGTCCTGACTGCGGCTCACTGCCTGGAAGATTGGGAAACGGGTTCCATTATCCACCCTGAAACATTGCACGTTCTTATCGGTGCCGATGCCTCGGGTCAGGTTGATGAAGAC
The DNA here is from genome assembly GCA_002686885.1 of Pedosphaera sp. GTDB lineage: Bacteria > Verrucomicrobiota > Verrucomicrobiia > Limisphaerales > AAA164-E04 > UBA7971. The sequence goes on along the minus strand of NYYT01000128.1, from coordinate 6,923 downwards.
CATCGTGTCCCTGTACTAGAAATCCTGGCTCATCCAGACGGAGCCGATCTGGCCCTACTGCTACTGGCCTGGCCCGTTGAAGGCAAAACACCTGCTCCTCTGGTCGCCGAAGGAACGTCCATTCCGAGAGATACTCCCGCCACGATTCTCGGTTGGGGGCTGACAGACGCTGCCGAGTGGAACGGGCCCATGCCAAAATCCCTTCAGCAGGCAACGGTTCCCGTTGTTCCCAATGCCACGGCGGCGGAATCGGTCGGATTCCCTCTCGACGCCAAAGAGCTTGCCGCAGGCTACTTGAAAGGTCGCGTGGACACGTGTTCTGGAGATAGTGGGGGCCCTCTGCTCATCAAAGGTTCTGATGAGCAATGGCGACTGGCTGGCATCACCAGCTGGGGCATTGGATGTGGGGATCCAGGTGGCTATGGGATTTATGTGAGAGTGTCCTCTTACTATCGGTGGATACAATCATACCTTTTCCCATCCTACCATCTCTGGGAAAGCGGATTTGGGATTGCGGGGAGTGATCTGGATAGCGATGGGGATGGTTGGTCCAACCTCGCTGAGTATGCCTTGATGAGCGACCCCATGGATGGTGATGCCGCCCCCAATTATACCGTTGCCATGCGCCGATCGTCCGATGAAAGCGGAGAAATCATGATCGATCTGCCGCACATCACAGCCGACTCCGGAGTGGAACTCCGTTTCAAGGCGACGGATGACCTTGCTCAATGGCAAGGGATCGTTCCAGCCTCGGTGGAAGTGTTGGAACAGAATGGCCTGCTGACGGATCGACACACTTTTCTTCTTTCCGAACAGTGGCAGAATCAAGGGTTCTTTCAAATGGCTTATCGGAAAGCCACGGATCTCGAACTCCTGCCGTCTCACCAGATCAACCATCGGACGACTCATCATGGTGTGATGCTGCCAGCATTTGTCTTGGATCAGGCTCCTGATTGGCTACCCGATGCGGGTCTGATCAGAACCTTCCAAGTGCCATCCATGCAAAGCAATCAGACCATCCGCCTTACATTTGGTTCTGAGGATTTCCAGCCGCATTTGGAAATTCTAAGCAATGCACAGGAACCTCTTGGTTCATTGAGTAGCCAGGGCGAAGGGCCTTGGCATGGGATGCTTGAATTAGGCGCGCAACGCGGTGGCTTTCAAGTGAATCTACTGGCGGAGCCTGAAAGCCAGGGTTCCTTTCAATTGACCTCACTGTTGCTTCCCTCCGAGGTTCTCGTATTGGGTGAATCTTTGAGGGGCCGACTTTCTTCCAGTGATGAGCGAGCAGACAGTCTGGTGGATGACTATTGGTTGAAAGACTTGCCAGCGGATTCCGCAATCAAAATCACCGTGACCACAAGCGCCAATTCTTGGCTGGATACGACGTTGAGAGTCTTGGATGCCTTTACTGGAAAAGAGATTGCCTACAACGATGATGCCAATGATTCTGATCCAGAATTGGTGTTGTTCCCCAGCGAAAACGACACTGAATGGATCGTGGAAGTATCTTCATGGTGGGATACCGGCTCGTATTCCATCAAGGCAGAGATCACAGAGGCGGAGCCCCCCCCTGCGCTTGAATATGAGGCTTCACTCAGTGAGGTGGCTGAATGGTCTGGGGTGCTCAGTGACGAGGATGCTCCGTATACCTCGGCTTCGGACTGGAATCCCCCTCTTGGGAAGGTGGCCGATTTGTTTTTACTCGAGGATTTGAAACCGGGATATCCCTACCGCATCACTTTGCAATCCGGGATGTTTGATGCCTTCTTGGAAATATTTGAGCAAAGTGACTTTGAAAGCGGTCAGGAAGCTTGGCCTCTGGTCTCTAATGATGACTTTGGCGGATCTACCGATGCGATGACGGTCTTTACGGTGCCTCCAGGACCCACCTCTGGTGGGTGGGTTCTGGCAATCACCGGAAGTGGGGACTTTGAACGAGGCGATTATGCGTTGGACATTCAGCCCGAACCGGTTCAGGCCATGGAAGAGGCCGATATACCTTTGGTGGATGTCAGTAGTACACAGCGAGGCTTGATCGGATCCAAGACCCCTTACTTGGAAATAGAACCTGGCATGGTCGTTCGTGCCAATGCCTACGCCATGGATGCTGGCGACCTTGATCAAACGCTAACCATCCATCTCGAATCTTCCGCATTTGACACGTATTTACACCTTGTGGATGGAAAAAACGGTTCTGTCATTGCAGAAGATGATGACAGTGGGAATGAATTCAATGCCCGGATCATGCTCCAACCTCAAGATGTTCCAGATCACGGTCGCATCCTGATTCTGGTCAGCAGCAGCTACCCTGATTTCGAAATCAAGGGGAGTTATCAGCTTTACATAGGGGAAGATCAGAAGACAGGTCCCAGCTACGAACCCGATGTGGTCACGTTGGTAGATGGAACATTGATCAACGGTACCTTACCCAGTGGACAAATCCTTCCGAGCAGGGTGCCAGGAATCATTTATCAACTTCCGGAGCATCCCCAGGCTGTCCGCTGGGAGATCGAAATGCAGGCCCTGGGTGATGGGTTTTCGGGAGTCGATCCGGTATTGGAGTTGGTGGATCCGCTGAAAGGTCGCGTGCTGAATCGTGCCGAAGCTGGTTGGGATGCACCGGTGGCTGTCTTAGAATGTTTTACACTGCCCGAGGATCCGCCTTTTCACCTCTGGGCCTCTTCTTACTGGGACTGGGACGAGGGAGAATTCACCCTTCAGGCAACGGCTTACCCAGTGCACACACTACCGTTGGGGAGTGTGGCAACGGGTTCCCTTTCACGAGGTCCTCGCGATCCCAATTTTAGTGACTTCGATCTGACCTATTATTTTGAAGACTACTATGTTGAAACTTCCGAAAATCTCGAACAGCCACTCCAAATTCACATCGCTACGGAAGCATTCGTTCCAGAGGGCTATTTGATCGATACCAAAACCGGTCAAACCCTTGCCTGGACGACTCCGAGCGGAGATCGAAATCAAAGACAGGTTGACCTTTGGTTTGATGCCCAGGCGGGTCAGGGCTACATACTCAGAGTCACCAGCCTCAAGCAAAGAAGGACCGGTGACTACACCGTTTCCGTCCATGCTCCGATAGAAGAAGGCATTCAATGAAATCAATGGCCAGATAAATGACCTCGGCGGCAGTTTTTGTGGCTCGGGCAGGATGATTGCGGCGAGAGAATCGTTGCTCACTCTTTGCAACAGCTGCATGCCCATCATTTACACGGAGTGTGTTGCTGAATCCCATTCATGTCCGGATGGTTGGTTGAGGCCTCATTAAGCTGCACGAAATCATCCCCCACCATCGCGGGTGAGGTTCTGTGACCTATGCCTCAGGCGGAGGGACAAGCGATGCAGTCGGCTCAAGATGGGTGATGGTTTGCGAGCCTTCCTCGATGAGGATGGTTCGACGGCATGCGACGCCTTCAAATGTCTGTGTCTCTCCGGTTCGGGGCCAGAAGATTTCCAAGGTGCGGACTTCCTTGGCTTGTCCCAGCCCCAGCCATTGCCGAAGGGGATTGGCGCCAAAGCTGCCTCCTGAGTTGACGTGACGATAAACCGTGCGCATCTCTCCGGCATCTTCAAACTGCACCTTGATGCGTGCTCCGATGGCTGCGCGATTGGACTGCTTACCCTTTAAGAGAACACCCAGCCATGCGTTTCCAAATCCCGGGTTCTGATAAAGGGCGTCATAATACTTGTCTGCCGGAAAGGCACCTCCCATTTGTGCGAAAATATCCAAATCACCGTCGTGGTCAAAATCCGCAAACCCGATGCTGTGCCCTTTCTGCAAGTGCCCGAAGCCCCCTTCCAGGGTGACATTTTCAAAGCGTTTGCCTTCCCGATTGACAAACATCAGGTTGGGAGTGACGTGTTGAAGACCGACATTCCCGGTTCCCAGGAAAAAGTCCAACCATCCATCGTTGTTGATGTCACCAAAGTTGCAACCCATCGGCATGATGGGGAGATTCACGCCAAGGGCCTTGGCCTCATTCTTGAAGGAACCATCCCCTTGGTTGCGATACATACCGGGAAGAAATTGATCCTGCATGGCGTAGCCGAAGTAATGAGAAGCCGTGAATCCGGCATCGGGTGAAAAGAAGGAACTGAATAGATCGAGGGCGCCATCGTTGTCATAATCCCAGAACCACGCGGGGAAGCTTTGATAGGTTCCGGGGGTGCCAGAAGCCATCGTGACTTCACTGAAGGTGCCATCGCCTTGATTGCGATACAGGCGGTTTTCACCATCCATGTTGGATAGGTACAGATCGGGATAGCGGTCGCCGTCGTAGTCTCCCCAGATAACTCCCTTGGCAAATCGGTGGTTCAAGACACCTGCCTGGGCTGCAACATCGACAAAGCGATCTCCATCGTTTCGGAAAAGCTGACAGGGTGCGGTGATGCCTTCGGTACTCTCATTGCCGATGAACAAATCCAGATCTCCGTCCAAATCATAATCAGCCCATGAGGCGGTCTGGGTGGGGTAATCCACACCTGCCAGTCCTACCTGGTAGCTGACATCGGTGAAGTGGGGAATCCCTTTTTCGTCGACTCCGTCATGGCGGAGCAGCGAATTGGGATGTCGCCCATTCTCTGCAAGCCAAGCTCCCCTCAATACCAGGACATCCAGGAGGCCATCGTTGTTGTAATCGGTCTGTATCAAGTTCAGACCTCCCAGAGTGGTTTCCAATCCGGCTTGCTGGACCACGGGCTTGAATGTCCCCTGACCTTGATTGAGGAATAGGGTCAGGCTTTGGCCGGTGTCCCAGCTGGATGTCATGATGTCGATCCAGCCATCCCCATTGAAATCGTCGGCAATCGCTCCTCCTGCCAGGTTGAAAGAGTTGACCCCTGCCTTTTGTGCGATGTTCGGAAACGCAGGAAAACGATCTCCCTGAGGCGTGACACGATCGAGTTTTATCCGGTGATTGGTTGGAACGGCCTCAGGGAAAGTTCCAAGGGTCATGGCGGTTACGTTGAGGAGCCAGCGAGCAGAATGGTATTTAGGCTCCTTGGGGGTCAGCAGTCGCAAAACCTGAGAAAACGCAACCATGGCATTCTTCGAACCCTCCTGCTTGGTGTGCAGACCGGCGCCCCGAATAGGCAAGGTACAACTTTCCGGGGAGTGTTGTTGGCAGCAATTTTGAGTTTCAGCAAAGCGAAGGTAGGCAATACCCAAAAAAAACATGCATTCTCCGAGTTGCTTGGCCTCGACTTGGCTTTCTCGACCCAGCTTGAAGGCCTGCCCCAAGTGCTGGACCGCCTCTTTTTCCTGGCCATAGCGCAATTCTGCAATGCCCAATTCCATCATGGCCCAGACCTTGTCAGCGGCCTTGGCGTAGAAGGGTGGGGATTCAAGCCAAGCTCGCCACTTACGAATATCCTTAGTCCCCAAATAGAGATTCTTATCGGGCGTCTCCTTGAGGATCTGCTGAAGCCGGAGGGCCATGTCTGGTGTGGCGCCCTCTGCCTGCGCGTCCATTGGTGACCGATGGACGGTGAGCACGAGGGCCGCGATCGTGAACAGGCGGATGATGGACCAACCTCGATACGACCCGTGAGGTCCTGGTAAATTCATGCTGATAATAGATTAAACTGGTGGACAGCAGTCTGGATGTCAACGTCTTTGCCGGAAGCCAGAAGGTGTTTGAGTGGAGAGCCTGTTGTGAGGTCTTGGCTCGATCAAAAGCAGGCTTGTTCAGTGGTCATGCCAGGTGTCTAGGGTTGCATTTGGCTTTCTTTGCGGGTCAAGTCCCACTAGTTTTTTGGTAGTGATAGCGCTGATTGACTATGGAGCAGGAAATCTCAGGAGTGTTCACAAAGCCCTTCTGCATTTGGGAGTGGAAGTCCGTCTCGTGCGGCAAGCCGAGGAACTGGACGGTTGCCCGGGCATCGTGTTGCCGGGCGTTGGAGCTTTCGATGACTGTTCCCTGGCTCTCAAGAAGCAAGCTCTGATGGAGGCGACTCGCCAACGGCTCAAGGATGGTGCCTGGTTTTTGGGTATCTGCGTGGGCTACCAGATTCTTTTTGAGCGGAGTGATGAATTTGAGAGCACCTCTCCGGGCTTTGGTTGGTTCAAAGGCCCTGTGGTGCGGTTTCCTGATCAACCGGGGTTGAAAGTGCCCCAGATTGGATGGAATCAGGTGCAACAGACGCGCGAGGATTGTCCGCTCTTTCGGGGCATCCCCGACAACAGCCATTTTTACTTTGTGCACAGTTACCATCCTCAGCCTGCCGACCCATCCATCACAGCCGGCCAAACCGAATATGGGGGTACTTTTACCTCAGCGGTATGGAAAGATCGTGTGTTTGCGACACAATTTCATCCCGAAAAAAGCCAGACGCTTGGCCTTAAATTGCTCCAGAATTTTGTGGAATTGGTTTGACCCAATGTCTCTAGTTCAGAAGCCCATGTTGCTTCATCTGCCCTAGCGTCCATCGGTATTCCTCGACTAGTTGGTCGACCACGTGTCGAGATTTCATGGTATCGGGCATCACCTCCCAAGTATAGGTTTCCATTTCCAGGTGGGAGCAGGTCCCTGGATGAGCCTTCAGGTAGTCCAGAGTGCCCAGTAGGTGATCGGAGGTGGTGTCATACAATGCCACGGGAACTTGATGCAGCGGAATGTGGAAGTGAATTCTCCACTCCTCAGCTTGGGCGGCACCCTCTTCTGGAGCCGATGCCAGTGCCTCTGGCAAGTCTCGATAACGGTGCAGGCCCCCTCCCTGTTGGCGTTCAATGACCTGATGGAAATAGACTGCATCGTTGAATGCCTCGAGCGACTGCCGGACTTCATTGGTAGGGCGGACTTTCAGGGCTGAACTCAAATGAATCTTGCTGATCTAGATTTTATGGCTAGCGAGTCTACCGAGTGCCTCATGTGGGTTCTCGTATTGAAGGGCCAGATGACAACAAT
>NYYT01000127.1 GCA_002686885.1 Pedosphaera sp. | reverse complement strand
TCCTGAAATTCACCTGGCTGATGCTCTTGCCTGCCACCTGTTGGAAGGGGCCGAACATGCGGCCGGTTCCCACGGGGGGCTTGAGTTGTTGATCAGCCACCTTGAGGTTGCTGCCGTCGCTGAATTTGAGGAAGGCTTGGATGGGATAGCTGCTGGGATCGCTGGAGTCGGCGGTGAAAAACAGCTTGAAGTTGCGGTAGGGCTGATTCACCACGAAATCGGTGTCCCAGTTGGTGCGGCCGACGGCTTTGCCGATCAGCCCTTTGGGTCGCTCCACCTTCTTCTTCACGATGGGATCGCCGCCGCCCACAGGAGTCAGGAACGTGCAGGCGGCGTGGGCCTGCATCGGGATGAGCAGAAGGCTCAGGGCAGGCAGAGCAGCAATGGATCGCATCGAAAATCAGATCAGCTGGGTGTGAGTGGGGCTAAGGGAGGACCGGATTCAAAGCGCTCCAGCAGCACTTGAACAGGAATCTGGGTGCCGAAGCGGCAGGCGTTGGTTTCGCTGGAGGCGAGGCTGCCGTGTTCCCAGAACTTGTTGCTGCCGTTGCCACCCCCACAGAGGCCGAAATATTCACAGCCCTTGTGGCAGCTCTCCACTCCGCTGGACATGTCCTTCATCAGTCGGCGGAACTGGTCGGTCTGCGTCGACTCGACCAGTGAAAGATCCTTGAGATTGCCCAGGTTGAAGGTGCCGTAGCGGTCACTGGCGACCGAGAGCAGCTCGGGATCGAAGGTGGAGAAGTTGCCCTGCCAGTCAACGCTGAGGATCGAGAACGGACGGTTGAGTTCGTTCTGCGTCATGCGCTGATTGCCCTGAATCAGGGTGATCACCTGCTCGAACTCCCGAAGAACCACTGGGTAGCCGTCTTGCTCACTCAGGCGCCAGAAGGCCCGTAGAAAATCGCGGTACTTGGCTTCCATGGCCCCACCCTGCATGGAGGAGGAGGTGTTGATTCCTTCCTGCTCCTCCACGTTGAAGCCGACATCATTGATGCCGTTGTCGCGGAAGAAGCGGTACATCCGCTCCGGTTGCTCCATCGCGTCGGCGGTGACCACGGAGATGCAGTGGAAGGGCACCTCATGGCGATGCAACGCTTCAATTCCCTTCATCGCCATGGCGTGGGAGCCACGACCGTTGCGGAAGCGTCGATGGGCGTCATGGATGTCCTCCGGTCCATCCACGCTGATGCCCACCACGATGCGATTCCGGCGGAAGCAATTGCACCAGGCGTCGTTGATCAAGGTGGCGTTGGTCTGAACGTGCTGGGTGAACTCCAGCCCGTCGGCACCGTGATCCTTCAGGCTGCGCTGAAGGATCGCTGTTGCCTGGTCGTACCAGGCCGTCGGCAGGGTGAGGGGCTCGCCCGCATGCCACACAAGAGAGAACTCTGGGCCGGCGTAGGGACTTTCCAGGATGCGACGCACCAGAAGTGGAAGCAGATCAAGGTCAAAGACCCGCTTCTTCTGCCGATCGGGGAGATAGCAATAGGAGCAGTCCAGATTGCAGAGCGACGTGGACTGAACCACCACCAGGCCAATGGGCCCGAACCGACTGAGGTCGGGCCTTGCAGTTGTGGAGCTGATCACCAGTTGACGAAGCCGCCGCCACCGTTTTTCCAGCCTCCACCACCATTGCGCCAGCCACCGTGGTAGCCGCCATTACCCCAGGTTCTGCGACTGTTGCCCCACTTGTTGCCGCCCTTGCCGTTCTTCCATTTTCCGGATCCACGGCTGTTCCCGAACTTGTGGCCACCACCATTGCCCCACTTGCTTTTGGCGACGAGATCGCCCTCGACATCAGAGGGTTTCAGCAAGTTGCTCCAGTCGCCAGATCTGGCTGCCTCGATGCGCGTCTCGAGGGTGTTGTGCACCTGATCGGGAGCGTTGTAAGTCGAGCTGGCCTCAGCGGTCTGGCAGAGGATGGCGCTGGAGGCGAGGAGTGCCTGGAAAGCGAGCAGTGAACGTTTCATGACCGAAAAAGAGTGGATGTGGAAAAGATTTGGTTCTTGGATCAGATTCCAGGGGTCACCGTTGTGGAGATTTCAGCCGTGGTGCTGAGGATCAGCCCGTAGAGCGATTTGATCGCTTGCTGGCTGAGGCCGACGGTGCTCTCGGGTCCGATCCAGCGGTCGATCATTCGACGGGTGCCTGCGTCTCCGTCCATGTAGGCCTGCATCATCTGGCCAATGGCCACGTTGGTGGACGACAGCAGCTTGCCGCTCTTCTGATTCACGATGCAGCCAATGCCGGATCGTGCATAGGGGCGGAAAGGAAGCAGAGCGCTCTCGTTGGGGCTGCTGTTCGCAGCAAGCCAGAGGGTTCCCCCACCGAGGATCGGAACCTCACCCTGGTTGTAGGCATCGAGTGCCTCATCAGGTGTCTTGAAGGTTTTGAGGGTGACGCCAGGAGCCACGCTTTTCAGCACATTCGCCGCAGGGGTGTCTTGCACCACCCCGACGGTCTGTCCCTTCAACGAGTCCGGTGTCCCATCGACGGTGGTGTCGAAGGCCGTGAGCAGTCGTGTGCCCCCGATGGCGAAGGGCAGGCTGTAACTCAGTTGGGTCGCACGTCCCCAGGTGAAGGCAACACCGCAGGCGATGTCCGCTTTGCCGGTGATCACCGCACCGATTCCGTCTTTCACCGAGGAGGCCACGCGGTAGCTGACCTTGCGTCTCCTGGCCTGGATCCGGATTTGCTCGAGGATGTCAACGCCAAGCCCCTCGTAACCGTCATCGGTTTTTTGGTAAAGGGGGTTGACCTCTTCGAAGATCACGGCTTTGAGCGTTGTGCTCTCCGCCTTCGCTGTTGGAGAAAAGGCCAATGGAGCTGCCACGGCAAGCATGGCTGCTGCTGGCACCAGGGCCTTAAAAGTGCGCATGCAGACGCATCGACTGAATTCTTCTGTAGCGAGGGTTGCCGCATCTGACAGTGCACTCGATCCAGGTGGGTTGATTCACGTTCGATTTGGATCATCGTCACCCCGTCGCGAACTCGGATAGAACGCCCCAAACTGATGGGCCCCGATTCCTGGGCTCTTCGATGCGGCAGGTTCTGACTTTTCTGCTGGCGCTTACTCCTTATCTATGGATGGCACCTCAAGCTCTGGCCCTCGAGCACAGCTTTGTGGCCCGAGCTGTGGAGAAGGTCGCTCCTGCTGTGGTGCGGATCGACACGGAACGCACCGTGGAGCGGCAGCCCTTTGATCCAACCCTGATTGATCCGTTGCTGCGCGATCTTCTCGGTGACCCGCCGCTTGGTCAGGAGCGGGAGCGAGGCCAGGGTTCTGGGGTGGTGATTGATTCCGATGGACTCGTGCTCACCAACGCTCATGTGGTGGAGCGTGTGGACACGGTGAGCGTCACCCTGGCCGATGGGCAGCAGCTGGATGGCCAGGTGGTGGGCACGGATTCCGTCACTGATCTGGCTCTGGTCAGGCTTCAGGGTCATGACTTGCCCCCGAAGGCTCCCCTGGGCGATTCCGAAATCATGCAGGTCGGTGACTGGGCGATTGCCCTGGGGACCCCGTTCGGCCTGGAACGCACGGTGACGCTGGGCATCGTCAGCAGTCTTCACCGCAACATCAACAGTCTTGGTTTCGCCGATAAGCGATTGGATCTGGTTCAGACCGATGCCGCGATCAACCCAGGCAACTCCGGTGGCCCCCTGGTGAATGGCGAGGGAGAGGTGATCGGCATCAACACCCTGGTCCGCTCTGGTCCAGGTGCTGGCCTCGGCTTTGCGATCCCGATCAACCTTGCCCGGCGTGTGGCTGATCAACTCGAGCAGCAGGGCGAGGTTGTTCATCCCTACATCGGGTTGCAGCTGGTGGCGCTCACGCCCCGGATCGCCAGGGATCACAACCGCGATCCCAACGCTCTTGTGCAGCTGCCTGAGCGCAGTGGCGCCCTGGTGCAGAGCGTGATGCCGGATGGTCCGTCGGATCGGGCCGGGCTGCGTCGCGGCGATCTGGTCATTGCCGTCGATGATCGGCCTGTCCAGGATCCTCAGGCTCTGCTCGAGGTGGTCGATGCGGCCAGCCTGGGAACACCCCTGCCTTTGAAGCTGCTGCGCAACGGCCGTGAGCTCACCCTGTCGGTCAAGCCGGCACCGCTGTCGGAACTCACCTGAAACCCTTGCTACGGTCACTGCCTCATTGTTCGGCTCGATGGCGGATCTTCAGACCCAGATGAAGCAGGCGGTTGCCGACGCTGCCGTTCAGCAGATCCGGGACGGCATGGTGCTCGGTCTGGGTTCCGGATCCACAGCAGCTCTGATGATCAAGGCGCTGGGCGCCAAGCTGGCCAGCGGCGAACTCAAGGACATCGTCGGCGTCACGACCTCGTTTCAGGGCGAGGTGCTGGCGGCTGAGCTGGGCATTCCTCTGCTGAGCCTGAATGCGGTGGAACGCATCGATCTGGCCATCGATGGTGCGGATGAAGTGGATCCCGGTTTTCAGCTGATCAAAGGCGGCGGTGCCTGCCACGTGCAGGAGAAGCTGGTGGCGGCCAGGGCCGAGACGTTTGTGGTGGTGGTGGATTCCACCAAGCTGGTGGAGCGTCTCAACCTCGGTTTCCTGCTTCCCGTGGAGGTTCTGCCCGGCGCCTGGCGTCAGGTGCAGCAGCAGTTGGCGTCGATGGGAGGCAGCGCTGAGCTGCGGATGGCACAGCGCAAGGCCGGTCCGGTGGTCACCGATCAGGGCAATCTCGTGCTCGACGTGAAAATGAACGACGGCATTGGTGATCCGGCAGCTCTGGAGCTGGCGATCAACAACATCCCCGGAGTGCTCGAGAACGGCTTGTTCGTCAACCTCGCCGATGAGGTGCTGGTCGGAGAGATCAACGATGGAGTGGCTGGCGTCCGCAGCCTGGAGAAGCGCCTCAGCTGAGGCGCCTCCTCACCGAGTCGGCGTGACTGTGAAGGCCTTCGCTCACGGCCAGCTCCTGCACCGCTGACGCCGTCGCCTCAAGGGCGGCCTGATTGAACCCGATCAGAGAGGTGTGGCGCATGAAGGTCTCCACACTCAAGGCACCGCTGAAACGGGCCGCACCACATGTGGGCAGGGTGTGGTTCGGACCAGCGAGGTAGTCGCCCACCGCCTCCGGCGACCAGGGGCCAAGAAAGATCGCCCCTGCATGGTGGATGCGATCGGCCAGAGGTTCCGGTCGCTCCACGAGCAGTTCGAGATGTTCCGGCGCGAATCCGTCGCTCAGCTGTGCGCAGGTCTCCAGGTCACTGCAGACCACCACCAGCCCCCAGTTGCCCAGGGAGGCTTCGCAGATCTCCCGGCGGGGGTGCCCCTCGAGCTGAAGGGCGATCTCGGTTCCGATCGTCTCGGCCAGCGCCGCATCGGTGGTGACCAGAACGGCAGCGGCCAGCGGGTCGTGCTCGGCCTGGGCCAGCAGATCAGCAGCCACCTGGGACGGCACAGCGCTCTGGTCGGCGATCACCAGCACCTCGCTTGGACCCGCCAGGGAATCGATGCCCACCTGGCCATAGACGGCCTGCTTGGCCAGGGTCACATACAGGTTTCCGGGGCCGCTGATCACATCCACTTTCGGCACGCTTTCGGTGCCGAAAGCCATGGCGGCCACGGCCTGGGCGCCGCCGATCCGCATCACGGAGCGGATGCCGGTGAGGTGGGCTGCGGCGAGCACCACCGGGTTCACCTGACCATCGGGTCCGGCCGGTGAACAGATCACGATGTCGTTCACGCCGGCGACCTTGGCCGGAACGGCATTCATCAGCACCGTGCTCGGATAAGCCGCGCGACCGCCGGGAACGTAGAGACCAGCTCGTTCCACGGGGCGCCAGCGCCGACCGAGCTTTTCGCCATGCACCCCCGTCACGGCGATGTCTTGAGGACGCTGCCGCTGGTGAAATTCCTGGATGCGACGGTGTGCCAGATCAAGGGCATCGCGCAGGTTCTCCGGCAGCTCCCGCCAGGCGCGGCTCAGATCGTCTTTGGGCACCGCGATCGGCACAGGCCGAAAGCGGTCGAAGCGTTCGGTGTATTCAGCAACGGCGGCATCTCCGCGCTGGCGAACATCGTCGAGAATCCCGTCCACCAGCGAGCGGGCCTGCTGCTGGCTGCTGCCGACGTTGCGGTTCGCCACGCGAGCCAGCTCCTGCTGAGCCTGATCCGGGTCCCGCACAACACGCAGGGGGAAGGGTGCCGGACGGCTCTCAGGCAAGGCTGGATCTCAATGCGTTCAGATCAAACTAGATCCCCGTTCCGTTTCGGCTGAGCCTGCCGGAGAGTATGTTGTTGGATTGTTCGCGACTTCTGCGCCTCAGTGGCCAATAACAACTCATCAAAGAAGCGGATTGAGATCGCCGAGC
>NYYT01000126.1 GCA_002686885.1 Pedosphaera sp. | reverse complement strand
CGACAAGCTCACTGGCCTCCAGCGCTTTGACCAGTGACTTGAAATTGCCTGCTTGGACGGCGACTTCCGCCAGGTTGCTGGATGTTTCAGCCTTTGAGGCAGGAACCGAGAGTGCGCACAAGGCCATTAAAGCGGCAATGCATACCTTTTTGAAGAGATCGTCAGCTTTCATTTCGTCGGAACGTTCCATTAAAAGGAAGGATGTCAATGCCATGGCTTTTTTGAAATTGCACTCCACCAAACTTATTGTGTTCATCGCCAGCTGGGGGTGCGTGGCCTGCGATCAAGGCTCTTCGGCAAGCCCTCCCGCTTCAGAGGACGCTTGGGGACAGCCCACGACCCATCCAGCACAGCTCTTTTTTGCGAGCGACTGTTCTCCCAAAGTCAGAGACGGCGTCCAACTGGGCTTGGCCAAGGCCGCCGCGCTGTGGGGGCAATACGGACCTTTGGAGTATTGGGTCATGGGCACCGATGAAGAAGCTGGACAGGCCCTCATACGGTCATTCTGTGACCGGCGGGCAGAGCTAAAGAACAAGGTCTGGGGCGGTTGCATGAGCCACCATCAGGAGGAAGCCAGCCAACACAACATGCTTTCCTACCTTCGAGTCGGGCAAGAAGCCATCAAGAGAAATCAGCCAAGCAGTGCCATGGGCCGCAATGGGCAACGCGAATGGGGATTACACATTTTTGCCTCTTCCTACCCTTTTGGGTTCGATCGTCTTTTTGATCAGGTCTATCCCGAAGAGGAAATCAAAACATTGTTTCATGAGTATTTTCACGCCGTACAGCACGCCCATTTATTCACCAAGGAGCATGCACAACGAGAGGCGCTCCTAGGGCCCACCTGGTTTGTCGAGGGTGGCGCTGAATACATGGCGTTGAAAGGCACCGCCACTCTTTGGGCCTCGGGCCAATTACCCAGAACCCAGGGATATGCTCTCCCTTCCTTCAGAGAGCGCATGCGGACGATTCTTTTGGACGGCAAACGGTATTGGCAGGAAAACTGCCCCGATCTCCATTTGAGCCAAATGACCTATGATCACCCATGCACTCATGCCGCCTACAGCTTGGGAGCCTGGGGGCATGCATGGCTGGCCCACCGTGCCGGCCCGGACCCCTATCTGGACCTTTTTCTCCCATCGGTCGAACGTCTTGGTTGGGATTCAGCGTTCCAACACGCCTTCGGCCTCACTCCTGAAGCGTTTGATGAGGCTTTTCACGCCTTTCTTCTGAAAGAAACCGAGGAACAACTGGCCATCTTGCCGGACATCTGAGCCCACCCATGCCATGAGCAGGGGAGCTTTCGAATCCTGAAGGAAGCAGTAGGATTCAACCCAGCGAGTCACAGCTTGAAAGATTCGCACTGATTCGCGACTCTGGAAAGGAACACAATGGCACCAAGGCACCTTGAAGGCATTGTGTGGATAGGCGACCGATGGGATCCGAACATCTGTTATGCATGACACGTTTCGAAAGAACTTTTGGGTTCGTTCCACTGACCTCTTCATGGGGGCGATATTCACCTTTGGCATCGCCGCTTTCGGAGACACCTCTCAGGCTGAGAATCACGCAAGCGCCGTGCTGGAACAATTCTGTTTGGATTGCCATGACCAAGAGACACAAAAGGGGGAAGTCAACCTTGAGAAAGCCCTCGCCACTCAGCCACTGGTCAGGCACCTGCCCTTGTGGAGAACGGTGATCGCGCGCATCGAGAATGGGGACATGCCACCCAGGGAAAAAGGCACACTCCCCGAGCTTGAGAAGCGCACATTATTGTATTGGCTGGATCAAGAAATCACCCACTTCGATTATGATACGATCGATGATCCTGGCTATGAGCCGGCAAGACGCATGACCCACCATGAATTGGTTCATACACTGCGTGATTTGTTGGGAGTGTCACTGAATGTGAGGGATTCTTTCCCGACCGATCTCAGTGGAGAAAGCGGTTTTGACAATAGCGCCAACACCTTGTTCATCCAGCCCATTCTCATGGAGCGCTATCTTGCTGCCATCGAAAAAGCGATTGAACAGGCCATCCCCTTGGGGCATTCACCGGGCAGCGACTCGATTTTCTCGACTCATTGGCCCTCAAATCCCCATGAAGAGCAACGGGCTGCCTTCGCCATGCTTGCTGATTTCCTCCCCAAGGCCTTTCGACGACCCGTGACTGAGAATGAATTCGAAGAAATCTTCAGACTCTATGGGGAATCCCGAAAACGAGGTGACAATTTCACTCAAGGGATGCGACAAGCACTGACCGGTTCATTGATCGCTCCTCAGTTTCTGCTCAAGGTCGAGCATCACCCCCCCACGCATGATGCTTACCCGGTGGGTTCCTATGAGCTGGCCACTCGATTATCTTATTTCCTTTGGGCAAGCATGCCTGATGCAGAACTCTTCAACCTCGCAGCTCAAGAACAACTCACCTCACCTAAAGTGATCGAGAAGCAGCTCACTCGCATGCTTCGGGACCCCAAAGCTGAAACGCTTGGCAGTCTTTTTGCCGCTCAGTGGCTGGGTTTCGATGCGCTGGGTACGCGGATCCGCATGGACCCCATCGACAACCCCTGGTGCACCGACTCGCTCATGCAGGCCATGAAGGAAGAATCCGCCATGAATTTTCTTGCCCTGTTGCGCGAAAACCAACCTCTCACTGAGTTCATCCAATCCAGAACCACCTACCTGAATGAGGAATTGGCTACCTTTTACGAAATCGATTCCATCAAGGGTCAGGAAATGCGGCGCGTCACGCTTTCAGATCCACGGCGTTACGGTCTCTTTGGACAGGCATCCGTACTGGCTGTGACCTCCTCTCCGTATCAAACCAGCCCGATCCGCCGTGGGGAATGGGTTCTCAATGCCCTTTTGGGCACCCCCCCTGCTCCTCCCCCTCCCGATGCGGGCACGTTGAGTGAGGCGATTGAATCGAATCGAAAATTAAGCTTTCGGGAAAAACTCCAGCGCCATAGTCAGGATCCACGTTGTCAGTCATGCCATCGTGAAATGGATCCCATCGGCTTTGCTCTTGAAAATTTTGATTGGTTTGGCCGATGGCGCCTGGAAAGCAATGGTCACCCCATCGATGCAAAAGGGCGCTTGCCAAGTGGGACACGTTTCGAGGGTCCTGTCGGATTGCGAAACGTCATCATTCATGAAAAGCTCGATGATCTCGCTCGCCAAATCACTCGAAAAATGCTCTCCTATGCCTTGGGAAGACAGCTCGAATACTTCGACGAGCCTGCTGTCCGCACGATTCTGAGGGCATTCAAATCGAAAGGTTACCGCATGCACACATTGATCCAACAGATCTGCTTGAGTTACCCCTTCCTCTATAAGAGAGATCCCATTCCAGCAGAACGTCAAGAAGGCCCTTTGGCTCCTGGATCATGAGCAAATCCTGGCAACTTTCACGTCGCACCCTGTTGCGCGCTCTGGGAGCTGCGGTCAGCCTTCCATGCCTGGAAGCCATGCAACCCTTGAGTGCCAAAGCCACGGGCGCCAAGAAGCCCGCACTGAGGGCTGCCTATGTTTATTTCCCCAACGGAGTCGCCAAGGGCACATGGGAACCGGAGAAAGTGGGGCGGGATGGTCGGCTCAAACGTCTGAGCCCATGGATGAAGGATCTCGAACCCTTCAAGGAGGATATCCTCATTGGACACAACATGTGGACTCCGCGAGGCAATGGCCATGGCGCTGGGACCGCGACTTGGCTGACGGGTGGTTCCTATGACGAAGCACAAGTCGATGCAGGCGGAGCCTCGGTGGATCAACTCATCGCAAAGGTGACAGGAAAACATACCATGCTGCCTTCCGTGGATTTATCCATCCAAGGAGAGGGGTATTTTTCCAACAGTCTCCCTCGCAATGCCATTTCCTGGTTGCGGCCGGATCACCCAGCAACGCGCGATTCCCACCCGCGCATGGTTTATGATCGTATGTTTCGAATGGCCGAGGATGGGTTTGTCAACCAAGGGGTAGTGGATCTGGTATACGACCAGGCAAAGGGGCTCAAGAGGCGACTCGGATGGCAGGACCAACGCAAAATCGACGAATACCTGGAAGCACTCAGAGGAGTCGAAAAGCGCATGGAATTCGCCGAGAAACAGTCGCGCAAATCGCCAACAGGAAGAACCAAGCCATTCATGGTTCACAGACCTTCACCTGACATTCCTTCCGATCATGAAACCTACCTCAGGACCATGATGGATTTAATGGTGCTCGGTTTTTGGTCCGGAGCCACTCGGGTCGGATCGCTGATGCTTGATCACGGACAAAGCAATCGATATTTCGATTTCATGGATGGAGTACGAGGCACTTGGCACGCATTGTCCCACTACAAAGATACCAGCGGGAAAACGGAGGATGATGACGGAATTCACTCTTGGAGCAGCGTTTCTGAAAAACGTCAAATGTATAGCCGCGTGGTGCAGTGGCACCACCGACAACTCGCCTACATGCTTGGCAAGATGAAGACTATTGATGAAGGGCATGGATCCCTTTTGGACAACACCATGCTCCTTTATGGTTCAAGCCTCGGAGATGGTCATAGCCACGGAGAGGAAAATCTGCCGATCCTGATCGCAGGAGGCGGAGGGGACACCCTTCGTCCAGGACGGTATTTGAAATACCGCAAAAACTATTCCCTTTCCCATTATCATCTGGCCACCATGCAACGCATGGGCTTGATGACAGAGAAATTTGCTGAAGCCGACAGTCCCATGAGCGGCTTGATGCATGAGGTTTGAAGATTGTATGAAAAAACACTGGATTTGCTTTGCGGTAGCAGGATTGGTTGGTGGGTGTGGGGGCATGCGCCCTTCTGGCTCCATCCCCATCATTGACACCCATATCCATCTTTACGACACCACGCGGCCTGAAGGGCTGCCCTGGCCTCCGCCATCGGACACGGTGCTTTATCGACCGATTTTACCGGCTGACTTTGACAAGGTCTCGGACGAAAACCAGATCACGGCCACGGTGATTGTCGAAGCCAGTGAGTGGATCCCCGACAACCAATGGGTGTTGGATCTGGTTCAGCACGATCCGCAGCGATACATCGGCCTGGTTGGCAGCCTGGAAATCGGCACCCCTGAGTTCAGCGCACATCTTGAGACCTTATCAAAGGATGAACGCTATGTTGGTATTCGGCTCAGGGAGCGCCCGGGAGGCGACCGCTTTTTTGAAGAAGAGGCCGTGTGGAAGGATCTCGCTCTGCTGGCCGAGATGGACCAGACCCTGGATGTGCTGATGTTTCAATTCAGTCTGGATGATGTGGACAGGATGGCAAAACGATTACCGAAGTTGCGTATTCTCATCAACCACGTGGCAGGAGCCGACATTGAGGGACAGCCGGCCGATGCAGATTGGATGGCTGCCGTGAAAAAGGTCGCACAAAACCCCAATGTTCACTGCAAGATTTCAGGTCTGTTTCAACAATCGCACCGTCAGCCCTCCCCAAAGGATGTGGCTTTCTATCGTCCACAGCTAGATGTTCTTTGGGCAGCCTTCGGGGAGGATCGCCTGATTTATGGCAGCAACTGGCCAGTGACCCTGCGGGGAGGCACCTACGGGGAGTATCTTTCCATTGTTCAGGCCTATGTTGCCAGCAAGACTCGAGCAGCTCAGGAGAAATTTTTCTACCAGAATGCCCTACAATTTTATGGCCTTCCACCCCTCAAGCGTTGAGCAGGCGGAACGGCCGTATCCACCAGGTCGGCCACAAGATCGAGGAGCTTTCCTAGGATCGGCACCTTGATGCCGGCAATGCTTGAAGGATGATCAGGATCGATAGCAAGGATTGCACTCAATCAGCTCTCATACGGATGGAGGTCAACCCGCCAAGGCGGCGACCAGCGCCGAAGCCTTCTGGATCAACTCCTTGATTTTACCAGGTGACTTGCCCCCGCCCCGGGCAAAGGCAGGCTTGCCCCCACCCTTCCCGTCCACAAGAGGGGCAAGAGTTTGTATGATCTTGCCGGCTGGGTAGGCCTTTTGCCAGGCAGCTCCCGAGACAGCCAGAAGCACCACACTCTCTCCGCTTTGGGCTACCAGAACAATGACCCCATCAAAGGATGCCTTCAGAGCATCCGCAGTGGTCTGAATTTCATTGCCTTCGATGCTTCCCAGGTCTGCCAGAATCATGGGGCATGAGGGTAGCTCACCTGCAGCCGGCAGCGAGATCGCCTGATCGATCAATTTGGAAGCCATCCCAGCGGCCTGTTGTTCCCGCACGGCTCGCAACTGCTTCTCGAGTTGCTTTTGCTGAAGGATCAAGCCTTCCACCTTGCGCTGTAACTCACCGACAGGGCTGTTGAGCGCGCCGGCCAGGGACTCAAGATTCTTTTGATGGGCCAGGCCCATGTCGTATGCCGCCCAGCCTGCCACCGCCTCGATACGACGAATACCAGCGGCGATGGCGGATTCGTTGACCATGCGAAAGACACCCACCTCGCCCGTACCGCGCGTGTGAGTCCCACCACAAAGTTCCATGGAATAACCATCCAACAGACCCGGGGTCCCGCCAATCTGCACCACTCGAACGGTTTCCCCGTATTTGTCGCCAAAAAACTGCATGACGTCTTCACGAGTCTTGACGGACTCATAAGGCACCTCCTGCCAGCTCACCGGCGCGTTTTCCAAAATCCGTTCATTGACCAGTCTTTCCACGTCGCTCAGCTGATCCGCTGAGAGCGCTTGGCTGTTAAAGTCAAAGGTCAGTTTTTCCGGCCCGACATAGGAACCTTTCTGACTGACGTCTTTGCCGACTATTTGATGAAGGGCCCAGTGAAGCAGATGGGTCACGGTGTGGTGCCGTTCCATGGCCTTGCGGCGATCCACATCGACTTCGATGCGGATCTCTCCTGCTTCCAACGCACCTGGTTGACCCTGGTCATTGTTTTTGGAGACAAGGTGAAGAAAGGTTTGCCCCACCTTGCGCGTATCCAGAATCCTGAAGCACTGATCCTGTGCATGAATCACTCCTTGGTCTCCAAGCTGCCCCCCCATCTCGGCATAGCAGACACTACGATCCAGCACCACTGCCTGAGCATCTCCCTGATCAAGCGTTTCTAGGACCTGTGCCTGGGTGGTTTTCTCCTCGAAACCCAGAAATTGCGTGGGGCTTTTGGTCTTGAGAGCAGAAAGTTCAATGACTTCCTGTTTTTGAGCCGCACGAGCCTGAGCGCGCTGGGATTCCATGTGGGCTTCAAAGCCTGTGGTGTCTACCGTGATACCCCGCTCACGTGCCATCAACTCGGTAAGGTCCAGAGGAAAACCATAGGTGTCGTAGAGCTTGAAGGCAAAAGCTCCATCCAGAGTGGCTTCCTTGCCAAGCTGGTCAGCCTGCTCTGCGAAAAGTGCGATGCCACGGTCGAGAGTTTTGTTGAACGCTGTTTCCTCGGATTGAATCGTCGCCTTCACCTCCTGACGCCTCTGCCCCAGACCGGGAAAGATATCCCCCATGGCATCGGCCAGGACATCGACCAGCTGGTAGAAAAACGGCTCGGTAAAGCCAAGGGTACGACCGTAGCGCACGGCGCGCCTAAGAATGCGCCTGAGCACATAATTCCGGTCGGTGTTACCGGGAAGGATGCCATCACTGATGGCAAAACTCAGTGTTCGTATGTGATCGGCAATCACCCGGAAGGCAATGTCGATCTTTTCTTGATCACTGAGCGTCTCGGAACCGATGTCAGGTAGCGTGGAGCGGTAACGATGACCACTGAGTTTCTCAAGCTGATCAAAAATCGGGCGAAACACATCGGTTTCGTAGTTCGAGATCACACCATCGAACTCGGTGAAGCCCTTCGTGCATTGCAGGACGCTGGCAATGCGCTCAAAACCCATGCCGGTATCCACATGCCGGGCTGGCAAGTCCGAAAAAGTACCATCGGGATTCGCATTGAACTGAATAAAAACCAGGTTCCAGACTTCCATGCACAGAGGGCTGTCCTGATTGACCAGGGAGCCTTTGGTGTCGCCCTCGGGGGTCAAATCAACATGTAGTTCCGAACACGGGCCGCAGGGTCCGGTATCCCCCATCATCCAGAAATTGTCTTTTTTGTTGCCGTAGACGATGTGCACTTCAGGGTTCAGTCCCGCTTTTTCGAAAAGTGCCTTCCAGAAGTCATAGGCTTGCTGATCCAAATCAGCCGGGTCTCCCTTGGATGGATCGGGTTTATAGACGGTGGCATAAAGGCGCTCCTTGGGAAATTTCCAGACCTCTGTCAACAGTTCCCAGGCCCACTCAATGGCTTCCTGCTTGAAATAATCACCAAAGCTCCAGTTGCCAAGCATTTCGAAAAAGGTGTGATGGTAGGTATCCATCCCCACATCTTCGAGGTCATTGTGCTTGCCCCCCGCTCGAATGCATTTCTGGGTGTCGGCAGCTCTCCCGGGCTGATAAGGACATGGGATTTCTCCGAGAAAAATGGGAACAAACTGGTTCATCCCTGCATTGGTAAAAAGCAGGTTGGGAGCATCCGGCATCAGACTGGATGATTCCACGATGGTGTGCTGCTTGGATTTGAAAAAATCGAGAAAGGATTGGCGAATTTCAGCGCTCGTCATGATAGGTTCGCTTGAGAAACGTTGTCAGAGAAGGGATGAGAACAGAATGCCTCCCCATAAAAAAGAAAAACCTCAGCCTGAGCCATCAGGAGGCACCGAAGAGATCCTCGCCTGAATCATCCTCGGACATCTCGGCAGATGTTTCAGGAGCGTTCTCGGATCCTGGGGTGGCACTAGGGGAGGATTCAGCGGATGAAGGGGGTACGTATTCGGAGGCTTCCACCAGCCGGACCAGGGGCAATCGCACCCCGCGTCCCTGATAGCTAACTCCGGGAGCCAGGGTGCCCGCAACCATGGGCTCTTTGAAATCGTCCACCTTTTGCTCCAGCACTTGATGTTTGGCCTCATCATAGGGAGCCTTGGGCTCTGCCTCGTGAAGACCCAGGCCTACCCGACGCATCACATCCAAAACCGCATGTTGAAAATGCGTGATCTGCTCGATCAACTTGGGTTGACCCGACTGACGAGCAGCACGATGCAGGGCAAACACATGATCCAGAACTCTCACCGATGCCTGAAGCCAGTCGCCTTCACCTCGTTTGAGTTTTTCCAGTTCCACACGCATGTGGTCCTTTTCAGCCACATCGATACTCTGCATGACTTCCAGGATACGCACCGATTCCTCGCGTAGTGATTGGGTCACCTTCGTGGCTTCCGACACCGCCTTTTGGCACTCTTCCTGAATCCCTTGCCACCGACCGGTCGCCTGATGAATTTGCTGTTCGAGGCCAGGAAGGTGTTGCATCTGTTCACCGAGAGAGGCCATCCCATCCCATTCTTCACGTTTGAGGTCCGCACGGTGGTCGAAAAGGAAGGGCAAAACACTGAAAATCACACCGCAAAGGATGCAGACGACCACCAGAATGAGTCGGTTCCCATCGGGCAAGCCACCATGATCCACAATGATCCATGAGGCAAAGGCCAGGAGGATGAGGTCGCCGAGGATAAACGGTATTTTATTCATGACTCAACGAAGATTTGGGGTGCAAGTTGGGCGCATGTTATCGAACTTCGGGTTTGTGGCCAATCATGTTCCCGGGTACGACCCATTGAGAAAACTCCTCATCGCTCAACAGCCCCAATTCGAGGGCAGCTTCCCTCAAGGTTGAATGTTCGGCATGAGCCTTTTTAGCAATCTTTGCAGCATTTTCATACCCAATCTTCGGATTCAAAGCTGTCACCAGCATCAACGAATTCTCAAGGTTTTTCTCGATCACGGGATGATTGGGTTCGAGCCCCGCAAGACAGTGATCATTGAAAGAGGCACAGGCATCGCCCAGATTGCGGGCAGCCATCAGGAAATTGAAAATCATGACGGGCTTGAACACGTTGAGTTCAAAATGACCATTCATTCCCCCAACAGCGATGGCGGCATCATTTCCAATAACCTGAGCACAAACCATGGTCAGCGCCTCACACTGCGTCGGGTTCACTTTACCGGGCATGATGGAGGATCCCGGTTCGTTGGCCGGGATGGTCACCTCACCGATCCCGCATCGCGGGCCTGAAGCCAGCATGCGAATATCATTGCCAATCTTCATGAGGCTCACCGCCAAGGTCTTGAGCGCCCCACTGGCCTCCACAATGGCATCATGAGCCGCCAACGCTTCAAACTTGTTGTCGGCAGTTCGAAAAGGCAGTCCGGTGAGCCGCGCAATGTGGGCAGCCACCTTGACATCAAAGCCTTCAGGGGTGTTCAAGCCAGTGCCGACGGCCGTTCCGCCCAATGCGAGTTCCGACAAGTGGTCCAGCGAACGCTCAATGGCGGCGATCCCATGATCCAGCTGACTGACGTAACCTGAGAGCTCCTGCCCCAATGTCAGCGGTGTTGCATCCATGAAGTGGGTGCGACCAATTTTGACGACATCCATGAAGGCACGAGCCTTGGCAGCCATGGTCTCCCTCATTTGCCTGACCTTGGGCAAGGTGGTCTCCACCAGCATCCCATAGGCCGCAATGTGCATCGCCGTGGGGAAGGTGTCGTTGGAGGATTGGGACTTATTGACATCATCGTTGGGATGAAAGGTCTTGGGATTATCCTGAAGATCCCCCCCACCGAGCACATGAGCGCGATGGGCGACCACCTCGTTGACATTCATGTTACTTTGCGTCCCACTCCCAGTCTGCCACACCACCAGTGGAAATTGATCCTCCATTTTGCCTTGGATGATTTCATCGCAGGCTTGAGCGATACCATTGGCCTTGGATTCGGAGAGGACACCGCATTCCATATTGGTCAGCGCGGCGGCCTTTTTGAGGTAAGCAAATGCGAGGATGATCTCTTCAGGCATGCGCTGACCCCCAATTTTAAAGTTTTCAAGGGATCGCTGGGTTTGAGCGCCCCAATAGGCATGCTCAGGGACACGGATCTCACCCATGGTGTCTTTTTCGATACGGTAGGAAGTGTTTTCTGTCATTTTTCAGTTAGGCTCACTGTTTGAAGAAGGAGCTGTTTAAATGGCGAATGAGACGCCTCAATCCAAGAGGCGCTGTTTGAGCGTGCTGTAAGTCGATCTGAGAGCCCCAACGTCAGTCGAACGCCACTTGATGAAGCCAAGCAATTGATATTGGTTGAACTTGGACATACCCTCTCCTTCCGTGGCCGTCGCCAGCATCAGCCCTTCCTGACGGTCGTAGACTACCACGGCAAAACTGGCAATGGAATCGGCCAGGTTCGCCTTGTAGAGGGCAAGTTCTGGTGAGGCCACTCTTCCCGCAAAGGGCACGGGGATTTCCATGGCTGGAAGACCAAAGAGAGCCGATCGCGTGTCCATTCCCAGACCGCGATTTCGCAACTCCATCACCCACTGCGATGCATCCAGCTGATCCACCAGAATCCCCCCATGAATGGCAATGGCTTCGCGCAAGGCTCCAATGACATACTTGCCGTCAACGCTTTCAAAATAACTCGCATCCAAAAACACTTTTTTACCTTGGAGCGGATCCAGATCCAACTGGGCGATGGCTTGGTCCGCTGCATGGCTGAGCATGACCATTTCTGCCACTGTGCGCGGAGGTTCGGTAAGCTTGGAGGTGTGGCAGCCAGTCGACATCAGGCCGATGGCAACCATCATCCATGAGAGGAGGAAGCCAGGGGATGGGCGTTTTGGGGAACACATAGAATATAAAAAGGTAAAAGGTCAGCCCTGAGATGTTTCCTCAGCAGCAGAAGGGAGCTCTTGAGGATGCTGGCCACCATTGACTAGGAAGAGAACCGCCATGCGCACCGCGAGCCCATTGGTGACTTGCTCCAGGATGACACTGCGTTCTCCGTCGGCGATATCACTGTCAATCTCCACCCCACGGTTGACCGGGCCGGGGTGCATGATGAGGGCGTCCGGTCGAATCCAATCCATCCTCTCTTTATTAAGGCCAAAAAACCTGGAATATTCCCCCAGGCTTGGAAACATGCTACGCTGTTGGCGTTCATGTTGAATTCGGAGAAGGTTCACAATATCCGCATCGGCAAGAGCTTCCTTCATGTCATAGGTCACGCGGCAACCCATGCTTTCAAAAGATTTCGGAACCAGTGTCGGTGGGCCACACAGGGTGACTTCAGCCCCTAATTTGCGGAGTCCCCATATGTTGCTCCGAGCCACTCGACTGAAGAGAATATCTCCAAGAATCGTGACTTTCTGACCCGCAAGATCTCCTTTTTTCTCTCGCATGGTGTAAAGATCTAGAAGGGCCTGGGTGGGATGCGAGTGGGCGCCGTCGCCTGCATTGATCATTGAAGCCTGAGTGAAGCGTGAAAGGAAATGAGCGGCACCAGCCGATCGATGGCGGATGATGATGATGTCGGCCGTCAGTGCTTCCAGATTTTTGACCGTATCCTTGAGGGTTTCGCCCTTTTTGAAAGAGGAAGCCTCCGTTGAAAGATTGACGATATCCGCCGTCAAGCGCTGAGCAGCCAGCTCGAAACTGACACGCGTGCGAGTCGAAGGCTCAACAAACAAGTTCACCACTGTTTTGCCTCGAAGCGCGGGCACTTTTTTGATGGAACGCTGCCCTACTTGTTTGAACACCGAAGCAGCGTCCAAAACCGCAAGGATCTCACTCTTAGTAAGACTTTGGATGTCAAGGAGATGCCTGCGTTTCCAGCTCATTTCTTGGTTAAATATACTTCAAGGCCTTCGCCCTCTTCCAGCGTTTTCAGGACAATAAACCGGTCGGACGGCAAATCCACTCTTTCACCCACATAATCGGGCTGGATGGGAAGCTGACGTTGCCCACGATCAAAGAGAACCGCCAGTTGGATCCTTCGAGGGCGACCAAAATCCAAAATGGCATCCAGTGCAGCTCGAATGGTGCGCCCGCTTTGAATCACATCGTCCACAATGACCACCCCCACATCCTGCAAGTTTTCCGGAATGATGGTGGGTTTCATTTCTGGAGCAGGGTTGATGGCAAGGTCATCGCGATAGAGACCGACGTCCAATTCCCCGAAGTGTACGGCCATTTCGGGTGCCACTTCCTCCAGACGGCGACGAATAGCCTCAGCAAGAAGCACCCCTTTCTGTTGAATCCCCACCAAGGCAAGCCTTGCCTCACCTTGGTGAAAGGCAACGATCGATTCGACCATGCCATGAATCATGTCCTGAACCTGTGGCGCATGTCGGTGAATCAAGGAAGCATTCATGATGGCACGATCATTGGGCATGCGAATGAGTCAGGTGGCCCACAGTGGACCGCCTCAAACAGGTAGGAGCATGCATCTTATTCGACGATTTGACGAGACTTTCTCCAAGCTTGGCGGTGATTGACCATCCAATCCACCAATGCCTGATCGAACCCAATATCGTGGCCAGCTTTCTCGGATTCAATCCATTTGTGCTTGAGAATCTCTTCGCGCTCGGCCTGAAACTCTTTGTAAAGGGAAAGATTCTGAACGAGTTGGGCTTTTTGGGAGTCCTCAGTCATGTCTTAAGTAAAGGCTAGATAACATTTTAAAAGTTAACACTTCTCTTCCCCTTATTCAATGCGATTTCCAAACCCCTCGCCAGGACCTTAGCGAAGGTTTGAGGCATGGTAGATGGCCTGGAGTTGCATCCAAGTCCGGCCTCTGACTAAATTAGAGAAATGAGCCAGGAAGTCTCCCCCTTTACGGGGTTTGTCGAATTTGCCCCCTCCTTTCAGCAGCGGGAAAAGATTCAGCACGTCTTGTTTGATTTTGATGGAACCCTTTCACTCGTACGTGAGGGATGGCCCCAGGTCATGTTACCCATGTTTGTGGAAATGCTGCCAAAAAGGTCGGACGACACACAGGAAGATCTGGAGCGGATGCTTTTGGATGACATCATGAAACTGAATGGCAAACAGACCATTTACCAAATGATTCAACTGGCCGAGCGCATCCGTGAACGAGGCGGCCACCCCAAAGATCCCCTTTGGTACAAACATGAATACTTGCGCCGTCTGGACCAACGCATCGCTGAGCGAAAACAAGCGATTCGTGAAGGTCGACTCACTCAGGATGAAGTGCTGGTTCACGGCGCCAGACATTTGTTGGAGCGTCTCGCAGAGAAAGGTCTTCCCATCTACCTGGCCAGCGGAACCGACGAACCCTTTGTAAAGGAGGAGGCAGCCATTCTGGGTATCGAAGATTTCTTCGAGGGGCATATTTACGGAGCTCAGGACGATTACAAGGCCTTCTCCAAAAAAATGGTCATTGAACGTATTTTGAGTGACCACCAGATTCCAGGGGAGAGCCTGCTCTCCTTTGGAGATGGCTACGTTGAAATTGAAAACACCAAAGAGGTGGGAGGGCTGGCGATTGCTGTGGCCAGTGATGAGGCCAACAACGGCAGTGGCCAGATCGATGCATGGAAGCATCAGCGGCTCAAAGGGGTGGGTGCCGACGTCATCATTGCCGATTACCGGGAGATCGATGCATTGCTCGCCCGCTTGACGAGGCATCCTGTTTTTTAAAAGCCCTGATGCCCCCGTTCATTTCAAAACCCATCGCTCGATCCTTCCGGAAGGAACACCTGCAGGTGAAGCCACTGAACCAGAGGGAAAGCCTGACGGCGGTCGAGGACATCTTGATGGATCCTCATGCGAGCCCGCCCCCCCTTGCCCCCCATACGATGGCACAGATCCAACGATGCGCTCAAAGCATCTGCGATGCCAAAGGAAAGGGTGCCAGCATCATGCTCATCTACGGAGCCCACTTGCTGCGCAACGGGGCCTGCCCCATCCTCGAAACCTTGATGAAAGGGGGTTGGATCACTCATCTTGCAACCAACGGTGCCGGAACCATTCACGATTTTGAATATGCCCACCACGGTCGTTCCACCGAATCAGTGGAAAAAAACGTGGCATCGGGAACCTTTGGCTCATGGGAGGAAACCGGAAGAGCCATCATGTTCGCATTGGCTCGCGGAGCTTT
>NYYT01000125.1 GCA_002686885.1 Pedosphaera sp. | reverse complement strand
GGCAGGCTGAAGAGGCTGAGAAACTCATTCGTTCTGGTGATTTGAATGCTCTTGGTCGTCTTCTGCATGATACGTGGGAAATCAAAAAAGGGCTATCTCCGAGTGTGACGAACGAGGGTCTTGACTCGTTATATTCCAAGCTGATTGAGTTGGGGGTGACGGGGGGCAAGCTTCTCGGCGCAGGAGGTGGTGGTTTCTTCCTTGTCCATGGCGATGATTCAATCGCATCGAGACTAATGAGTTCGCTTCCTGACATAAACAGGGTTCTCCCATTAGCAATTGAAGAAAAGGGGTCCGAGATCATCCATTCCTAACTTGGCCTGAGGACTTTACTGCTTCTTTTATGATATGGTTCACAATGAGTTGAAGGTCTTCTATCCTCTCCATCGAATGAGAGGGTACAACAAGACATACATCGACTATGGAGGGTAACTTTCCACCAGCGCCTCCACGGTAGTCTCCTGTGATGGCCGCGGTTCTGCAAGACCTGTCTCTCGCAAATTCCAACGCTCGGACAACGTTTTCACTTGTGCCTGAGCCACTAAATCCGATGACAAGGTCTTCGTCTCTCAAGAATGTGGTGAGTTGTCCGACGAATACGTCCTCGTAGGAGACGTCATTGGCAAATGCCGTCAGCGAGGCAACATTGTCTACGTGGGAGATAGTTCTGACGCGCAACTCCTTCGACCAGTCACCAGCGCTGTGAGACGGGGTAGCAGCGCTCCCTCCATTTCCCACGAAGTGGATTGTTGCATCTCTGCCGATTGCAGAGACTACCTCATGATACAGAGATTCCAGATCGTCTCGAGATAGTTCCTCGAGGGTGCGTTGGAGATCCTCGAGGTATCCTCCAGCGAAGTCTTGGAAGTCGAAGCCCATGAGGGGTTGCTATGAGCGTGCCTTCTTGAGTGCATCTATTCCCATTCAAACAAGTCTTCTGAGAGATTCCATGGCCTCATCTGCTGATCCCATGCTGTTTCTAGAGGCTTGGAACGAGTCATTTTCGAAATTCTCTCTTGCTAAGGCCATATGCTTCTCAGCGAGTCTCCTTGAAGAGTCACCTGGCCCGATTCCTGAGGAGTCGAGGTTCTTCCTGAGTGTCTTCCATTCCCCCTCCAAGAACTCAAGAAGCTCTCCTGTATCTCTCCGAGTGGCGTCAACCGAATCCAGATCGCTGATGATTGACTTGAGTTCTTCATCTGCCTGTATCCAGAGTCCTTCTTTTGAAAGTGAAATAGCGTCCTCTAGTCGCTTCTCAAATATCGCCTTCTCCGAAAGAGGGAATCTGCTCTGTATCATCCTCTTCTGACGTACTGACTGCTTGAATGATCTTCTTGATTCGCTTCGATTATGCAATCTTCTGGCAACAGATTCCAAGCCTCCCATCGCAAGTGACAGTTCTCCATCTTCGATTGAGGCATCTATCGCGGAGAGTTGTAATTCAACTTCTTCCAATATGTCCGGGTGTTCTGAAGTGAGGTGGGAGCTCACCTCGGATCTTCTTGCTCTGACTCTGTCCAATGCTTCGCTCAGAGACTGGAGTTGCTCTGGAAGTGCCTCTAGGAAATGAAGAGCCTCGTCTGGTCTCTGTCTTTCCATTGCCTTTCGTGCAGATTCAATCATCGCAACAATTGTGTCTGATTCAATTATATTCTCCTTCTCGAGTATTTTCTCGGCCTCTGATAGCGCCTCTCTTGCTGGTTCCCAGAATAGGCATATTCGATTTGCTACTTTCTTTGCCTCTCTGTATATTGTCTCGGCCTCTCGAGGAGAGCCCAGAGCGCGTTCACTGTCTGCTTTCTCCATCAGGGAGGCTAATTCAGTGGCCTCTGGGGCAATTGACTCTGCCTGGTTGACTAGCACCATTACTGCTTCACGGATCTCAGATAGGTCCCTGTCTATCGAAAGAGCCAATTCAATCTCATGTTCAACTGATTTCAACCTAGAGTGGCCTCGACTTGTATTTGACCATCCTTCCTCCCGGGCCAGCTTCAATAGCGAAGAAGCATGATCGAGGCGGATTCCAGCCTCATTGATTTCCAAGATTCTTATTTCAACAGTGTCTATTTTCCTAAACAGATCGCGCCTACCCTGGAGTGCGGGATCGGGACGAAGTATGTCAAACAAGAGAAGGACTGCTATTACTGAAGCGGAAATAGCTGCAATCATGATTTCTGACCCTTGAGAGATCATTATTGCGATCGCTGTCGAGAGTCCTATCATACCGAGCAGTCCTCTGAATCTTCGAGCAATGACAGATGATGAGAATGCGCTTCGACTATACTCGTGCAACACAATGGCGAGCAGGGCCAAAATTGCTCCAGATGCGAGTCCCCTGAAATCTGACTCTGAGCTGGCAGCAAGTCCAATGAAAATAGGCCATGAAATCGATGATAGCGAAGCAAGTCGTGTACGCTTACGACCATCATAAGATGAAAGATCAGAGATGATGAATGCCATCGAGAAGATGACGGCTATCTCAATCAGATGGAGGCCAATCGGTTCTTCTGATTTGAGAGACTGGCTTAGGCGGAAAGCACCGATCGCGACGATGGCCAGAGAGGTGAATCCAACTAAACGGCCTACATTCCTTCTCTGACGAGCCACGCCTCTATCCGCATAATCCAGAGGGAGCATGATGGCTCCTAAGCCTCCATGACCAAGAGTTGAACGGTTAGATGATCATTGATCGGACGAATCGCCCCACCTTCTGATAGCGGCGTAAGATAATGCGACTATCGCCACGGATACAAACACAGGCGGAAGCCAATCAGGGAGATTATCCCGGATAGTGATGTTTCCCGTAAGATCGATCGTCTCCTCATTACCTCCGGGAAGTTGGAACCAAATTAGTTTCAGGTCTAGTTCTCCAACTGAATCAGGAGTGATTGCCAGAGATATTCGGGACAGTGCAGGTCCTGCAGAAGTGGCAGGCACGATAATGCCATCCGGAGAGCATATGTCTCCACTACACAACCGTGCCGAACCACTCCCGGATCCTTCGTTGTTTATCGAGGCCGTAATTACAAGGGGTTTGTTCAATCCAATGTCTCCGGATACCTCGATGGTTGGGGGACTGGAAAATATCACTCCTTCAGCAGGGTCTATCTCAATAGGCACTTCCAGAGATGACTCATGGCCTGAAGGATCCCACGAGACGATGCGAATTACATGATTACCTGGTTGTGCCTCCCCGAGCGATATTACGCCATCCATGTCTGAATACACGGCCATGTCATACACATAGTGGTCATCAAAGACGATAGTCCACAAGGTAGAGTCTAGAGCATCAAGTCTATCGTACGAGCCGGTTATGTTCAGTTGAATCTCTTGTCCTGCGATCAGTCTGGTGGAAGATTCCACAGATACGCCTGACAGCATTACCTCGGGGACTATGACCGGGCCCTCATCATCCAAGACAACGATCGTCCAGTTTCCAACGACGTTGTTCCCAACTGAATCTTGAACGTCTATTGAGAAAAACCACTTTGTTGGCTCTCTCTGGGAATGACGGTCGTCTGGATCCCTGTGTGGTCCATTGGTGGACTGGCCGTGATAGAATGCCTCCGTGATTTCTAGGATATCGGTACCTGTTCGCGTGAAGCCTCCGCTTCTATTCGATTCGAGATAGATTCTGACTGGATCGCCTTCCTGGTCATATGCCTCGATAATTGATCTGAGAACTGTACCGGATGGCAGTGAAATGATATTGGATTCGGGTTGTATCTCATTCCACTGTCCAGTGCCAACAGAAGATTGGAATGAGATGCTGAAGGTGGGTGATGCGGTGTCGACAGTGACGGTCTGAGCCCATGAAGAGTTGGCTCCGTGTGCATCTGTGCAGTTCATCGAAAAGAAGACCTGTTCTCCGTGATCTAATTCCATCGGAGATGTTTGAATTTCCAGAACATTGCCGGTATGTTCGATCTTCCCGAAGGGACCCTCTACGACCCACTCGGGCACTGGATCGACTAGTCCGTTATCCTCGCATAAGCCGGTTAGATGGATGTCGGAATGAGGGGATATCGTTGTCGATCCTCCCCCCTGTCTGACGGCAGATGCCGAAGGCGGGACGTTCGTATCGAGGGATATCCGTATATCAGATGCGACTGGTGAAGATGATCTTTCGACTGTGAATCCGCTTTCGCTTGGAGTCATTATGCTCGATTGTGCACTGAACCTGTACTCCCACGGATATGGCAAGATAACCCTCATCGGGACAGTCTCCACGAGAGAACCGGTTCTAGGCAGATCGAGTAATCTGATGGCTCTACCATCAGCGGCCCCTAGTATATCGGCGGTCTCGTTCCACCCCCACATGTGGGACATTTCGAGGGGGCCATCAGGTATGGTGGTCGAATTGAATGATATTGGTCCGGCGAGGGTAAATGGTTGCAGATCGAATGAGCAACAACCGGCTATTTCTCCATCCCCCCAAAGCCGACTTTGCTCGAGTTGTATCGAGAATGCATGTGATTCTGATTGGGATATATTGCCGTCTCCATCTCCGATGTGGGTATCAATCTGATATCTGACGCCCATATGGGGGTCGGGGAGGAAGTCAGCCCCGATTATGCTGGGCGCTGAGATGGAAAGTTGCCATGTAGCAGATATCCCGTGGCTCTGGTCTATCGAGTGTATTGCTAGAGTGGAGTTGCCTTCTGGTTCAGGAGCTTGATTCTCCTCGGAAGCCGCTGTTTGACTCAAAGCCACTGAGAAAAATAGGGTTGCCAGAAGAGCAAGTGGCAATGATCTCCGGACATTCACAATCAGTTGCATGAACTTCTGCGCTTCAATCCAACGGATTTTCGTCAGAAGACCGAATCGGCCTCAGAATCGAATAAAATGCAAATGCGGCCCATATGGCTCCTAAAACAGCAAATGGCCATTCACCAGTCACAGTAGCTCTGACTGTTAGAAGGACCTCGCCGATTCCCATAGAAGTCAGATAAGCAAATGATCTGCTTGATATTATGGCTCTTGTCTCAAGTGCGAATGCAGCGAGTACGAGCAGCATTCCAAGATACGCGCCCGCCATTGTCAGCTCCATGTGTCGTGTGACATGCATGATACACATGAACCATGGCGCGCCCCGTTGTAGAATGGGAAAAAGAAAAGACGGTTCACGGATTACCGAGAATTATGACCGTGTGGATTGTGGATTCCAATGCCTTCATCCACCTCGGCTCAATAGCATCGGAGGATGCAATCAGGTCGATGGGCGGTGCATTGGCCCCCCACGGGGGGGTCATGCACGTTACCTCGGGAGTCCATGACGAAGTGAAGACGGTCAGATTCCGGTCTTGGAAAGGACGGCCGCGTGTTCTTGATGTTCTCAAGGACTTGCTCCAGACGACCTCGATCTCTCCCGACGAGATACGTGGCCTGGCCACTGCCATAGGGGAGAAAGCCGCCCCACAGGATGTCGATGTCTCTCTGATGGTTCTTGCAGCACGGATGCATGGAGAAGGTCGTGACGTGGTCTTGGTATCGGACGACTACAAAATGACAACTACGCGTGAAAGGGCGGGTCTAGGGTACTCGACATGTCCCCCCTCAACGTTCCTTCAGAGGCTTGCAGATGGAACAGAGGGTTCAGATGGTGGGAAGCTCAGAAGTTTGGCCAGGAGAGTCCGCGCGGCTGAGATGAGGTATGCAATAAGCAGGGCCGGAGAGTACGATATCCAGGGCAAGTTGACTTGGTTGGTTGAGAGTTTGTTAACTGCTAGGCCACCAATTCCCCCTCCTGTGAAAGAAGATGAGGCAGGTGGAGTCGAGATTTCAATCCGCGCGCTTAGGAGGCATATCGCAGGAGAGAAGGTGAAAGGTTCTGTACTGAAGCGACTAGGGGATTTGCCATCGATATGCGCTTCTGTTGGTGAGATTGATGGTCATCTTGAGTCTCTTCTTGGAGAAGGGGGGGATCCGAGTGATCTCTATGTCTCAAGTTTAGGAGTTCTTCAGAGTGTTCTTGAATCAACAGGCATGGGGCTTGCGCCATTGAATGACGAGTTGTGCATGATTGCACACAGAGTCATGGCAGGCCCAATATCTAGGCTGGAGTCTGTCTTGGGGCTTCTTGCGGGTTCCCTGGGGCGTAACGAGGCTTCGAGTTTGCATCTAGCACGCGCCCTTAGCCAAGCCAGTCTTGCCGATGATGCGAGTGCTGAATCTAGGATAATGCACCATCTTGGACTCATGGCGATTGCAGCGGATGAGCCGGAAAGGGCGGTTTTGCTTTTCGATGGGGCGTCTGCTCAATCATTGAGGAGCGGTAATTCCAACCTCAGGCACCTCATAGCCGCTGGGATATCGAGGCATCTCTCAGGAGATGGTGATGGGGCTGATTCCAATATATCTGAGGCTGCAAGGATAATTGATGAAGATGAGGGTTCTGCGATTGAACCCCTGGTGATTCTCGCGAGATCATTGATGGGGATCGACAGGCCCTGGCTCGCGCTCGAGATTTTCGATGAGGCACTCGAATGTGCCATAGAGGCTGAGATTGAGTCGGAGGTCGATAGGATACGGAACCTACTGACTCTCGTAAATGTGGCAGCGGTCGGAGAGGAGGACGATGAGCGTCGATCTCTCCGAAGGCTGCTAGATGGGTTGAATCGGGTCGAAGGGGTAGCCGAAGAGCGAGTTGAAACCGTAACTGGAGAAGTCGACGAGGCAGTGGATGCGCAATTAGTGCCAATTGAAGAAACTTGGAGGGATTGGCGGGCATCGAATGACCTGGTACCTGACAGGGAGCCCCTGAGTGTCCTCAGAGTGGTGGAAGGAGAGGATGGGCTACTTGCTGTTGTCCATCATTCCGAGCTTGGGGGCCTAGGGATATGGCTCCCTGGCGAGGCTCCTGAATTAGCTCCTGGCCAGCGATTGACGATATCGGGAACGAGGATAAAGTTGGCAGAGCCAACCAAGGACCTAACGGCCTCTCAGAACATAAGGGGACTAATAGCGGTGGAAAGCCCTCAGGCGCTCAAGATATCGATTGAGGCAATCCAGGATCCTGCTACTGAATCATGATTGATCAATCGATACCTTGAGGCAATTGGGATTAGAGATTTCTCCGACCGGCCACCAATGCTGCTCCGAGCATAGCGACGAGTACTGTGATTCCAAGGAATCCCGGTACGCTTTCGGAGGGCTCTGGCTGTGCTGAGGGCGGTGGCGGGGCTACACCTGTTCCAACAGTTACGACGCCCACCATGTCCATTGAGACGTGGGGTTCGCAGATGTAGTGGAACGTGCCGTCTTCATCGAAAGTGATTCGATAGTCGACAGTAGTCTCTGCTGGGCCGCTGTACGCTCCCCCCATCTTCCGTGAGGTATCACCTTCTGAGTCAATCTCTGCAACATTGTGGGCCATGGACTCGTCAGTCCAAATCCAGCATACGGTCTCGCCGACCGCCACAGACAGATCTGTGTTATCGAAAGCAAATCCAGACTCATCGATACCCACGACGTAGTCACAGCCCTCAGGAACTGCTGGCTCGTCTGCGGGCGGCATGAGCACCTTGTCGATCACGTGGATGACTCCGTTCGATGCTGGGACGTCAGCGAGTACGACGTTGGCGTCGTTGACCATGACTCCCTCGGCCACCGTGAACGAGAGGTCGTCCTCGTTGACGGCGGTGGCCGTCATGCCGTCTGTGACCGCTGATGCTGGGACTGAGCCCGAGACAACGTGGTACAGCAGGATATCAGTCAGCGTGGCCTTGCCCTCGACCGTGTCCAATGCGGCAAGGTCGATTCCAGCTGCGGCGAACGCATCGTCTGTGGGCGCGAACACCGTGAACGGTCCTGGTCCCTGGAGCGTCTCGACGAGCTCCGCTTGAGCCAGAGCGGCTACAAGCGCAGTGTGGATGGTCGTAGCCTGGGCCGTCATTGCAATGTTCATGGCAGGGGTCCAAACATATGCCTCGCAAACCTCTTGGCTGACAGTGGCGTCTGGTACGTGAGTAAACATGTTGTAGCATCCCGTAAACGACGTTCCGCCAAAGTTAGCATCGACGTAGTATGCGTAGGATGTGCATTCCTCAAACGAGGCTCCTGCGGATATAGCGTGAGTGTGAGTGTTGTAGCATATGTCCCCATCAGCTTCGGTGATGCCTGCGGGCGGCATGAGCACCTTGTCGATCACATGGATGACTCCGTTCGATGCAATTACGTCCGCAGTGGTAACGTTTGCATCGTTGACCATGACTGCCCCGTCTGTAACGGTGAAGGAGAGAT
>NYYT01000054.1 GCA_002686885.1 Pedosphaera sp. | reverse complement strand
GCAAAGTCAAACGCCCGGGCTATTACGAAATTGAGGTAGGAAAAGTCACCCTCGGTGAGCTGATCTTTCATGAAAACTTTGGCGGCGGCCTTGAGGAAGGTCGCAGCCTCAAGGCGGTGATTCCCGGGGGGTCTTCAGCCAAGGTGCTCAAGGCAGGCGAAAGCTTCACGATGAAGCGACCCAATCAGGAGGGGGAAATGGAGGAAGTGCAGGTCGACATGCTGGACTTGCCCTATGACTTTGATTCCCTCATGGCCGCAGGAACGATGTCCGGGTCCAGCGCGATCATCGTCATGGATGACAGCGTGGATATTGTGGAAGCTCTGGCCAATGTGTCAGCCTTCTACGCTCACGAAAGCTGCGGCCAGTGCACGCCCTGTCGAGAGGGTTCCCTGTGGATGAGCAAGGCCCTTCATCGGCTGACTTCCGGGGAAGGAAGAAAAGAAGACGCTGATTACCTGACCCACATTGCCACCAACATTCAGGGACGCACTATTTGTGCCTTTGGCGAAGCCTGCTCGTGGCCTGTCTTGAGTTTCGTCAAGAAATTCAGAGAAGATTTTGAAGCACGTGGAGCCTCTGATGAAGCCGCCCGTGAAACGAGCCAGGCCAAGGAGAGCCTGACCCCAACGCACTGATTTCGAACATGGCAAGCGAGACGACCCAAGCCGAACCCAAGCCCGTCGAAACCATCACCGTCAAGGTGGATGGGGTCAGCGTGGAGGTTCCCAAGACCATGCCTGACTGGCAGGGCAACCCCGTTCCCACCACCATCCTTCAGGCCTGCAAACAGGTGCACAAGGAGATCCCTCATTATTGCTACCACCCCAAGCTGCCGGTCGCAGGGAACTGCCGCATGTGCCTGGTGGAAGTGGGCATGCCAGCCATGGGGCGTGATCGCCAACCGGTTCTCAATGAGGATGGAAGTCCTGTCATTCAGAAAGGTGTATTACCATACGATCCCTCCCTTCCCAGAGGTGCCATCGCCTGTGCCACTCCGGTGGCGCCCAACATGGAAATTTATACCGACTCGGACAACACCAAGATGATGCGCGAGGCGGTGCTGGAATCCCTTCTCATCAACCACCCGCTGGATTGCCCGATCTGCGATCAGGCGGGCGAATGCAAGCTGCAGGAGTATTCGATTGAACATGGCCAGGCCAAGAGTCAGTTCGTGGAGACCAAAGTCAGCAAGCCCAAGCAGGTCGATCTGGGCCCCCGCATCATGCTGGATGATGAAAGGTGCATTCTTTGCACACGATGCATTCGATTCAGTCGAGATGTGGCTGGAGATGACGCCTTGGGTATCGTCAATCGAGGAAGCTACAACACCATCGCAGCCTACCCCGGTGAACGCTTTGACAATAATTACACGCTCAACACCGTTGACCTTTGCCCGGTGGGCGCCCTGACTTCGAAAGATTTCCGGTTCCAGATGCGCGTCTGGTTCATGAAGGAAACCAAGTCCATCTGCACCTCCTGTGCGACCGGCTGCAACATCACTGTCGGCTCCAGGGAAAACAAGGTCTACCGGTATGAGCCTCGCGACAACGATGCCGTCAATGCCAGCTGGATGTGCGATCATGGGCGCTTGAATTACAAGTGGGTCCATAGGGAGGATCGTCTCACCCAATGCCTGATACGGGATGAAAAGGGTTCGCAGGCTGCTACCTGGCCCACCATGCTTCGCGCCCTGAGCGAACGACTCCAGGGAGCCCAGAAGGGCTCGGTCGCGATCCTCGCCTCGGCTCGAGCCACCAACGAGGAGCTGTATCTGATCGGCTGTCTTGCACGGCACTTCGACGCCATCACCGATTGCGCGCCCCGCGAGGGTGAAGCCGACGCATTGCTGGTCCAGGCCGACAAGAACCCCAATGGCAATGGGGCCCGAGCCTTGGGCCTTTGCTTCAGTGAATTGGGCATTCAAATTTCCAAGATCGAAGAAGGCATCGCCTCCGGGCACATCAAGCATCTGATTTGTTTTGGGGAGGATGCCACCAAGGTGGGACTCGATGCTTCCTTGCTGAAGCAACTCGAAACGCTGATTGCCAGTGACATCCTTGCCAACCCGACCACCGAACTCGCGCATTATGTTCTGGCTGGGGCCTCCCACCTGGAAAAACGAGGCAGTTTCGTCAACGGGAAGGGCCGCGTGCAAAAATTCATGCAGGCCATTGAAGCCCCGGGGGATGCTCGAGCCGATTGGGAGTGGCTGCGCGAATGGGTTGTCACATTGACCGGTCAGGCCATTCCCGACACCCTGCCGGGTATCTTCAATGCCCTGAGCCAGCAAACCGAAGCCTTTGGAGGTGTCACCTGGAAAGACATCGGTGATCAGGGAGCCGACATCAAGATTTAACCAGAGAGCTCTTCATGATACCTGATTTTATCAACGATCCATCGCACTGGGGCCACTTCCTCTTCTGGAGTGGATTCAAGGTCGTGATGGCCTTTGCCCTCATCATGCCGATGGTGGCTTATTCGGTGATGCTCGAGCGCCGCGTGAGTGCTGCGATTCAGGACCGTATTGGGCCCAATCGTGTTGGCCCATTCGGCATTTTGCAGCCGATGGCCGATGGTTTGAAAGCCATCCTCAAGGAGGATTTCACCCCGTCGCATGTTCGCCAGATTTACTTCATTCTTGCTCCGGCCATCAGCATGATACCTGCCTTCCTGACGGTGGCAGTGATTCCGTTTGGTTCCAAGATGGGCAGCCAGTCCATGGTCATTGCCGACCTGAATGTCGGCATCCTCTACACCTTCAGCATCGTTTCACTGGGCGTCTACGGCATCGTATTGGCAGGTTATGCCTCCAACTCCAAATATCCGTTTCTGGGAGGTATCCGAGCCAGTGCTCAAATGATTTCCTATGAAATCGCCATGGGCATGGCGGCGGTACCAGTGTTCATGTTGGTGGGAGATCTCAACCTGGGTAAGGTCATTGCTTACCAGGCCGATGGTGCCTGGCTGGTGTTCAAGCAACCCATCGCTTTTGTCATTTTCCTGGTTTCAGCCTTTGCCGAAACCAACCGACTGCCCTTTGACATGCCCGAATCGGAAACCGAATTGGTTTCGGGATACAACACCGAGTACAGCTCGATGAAGTTTGCCCTCTTCTTCATGGGTGAATACGCTGCCATGATTTCGGTCTCGGCGCTGATGGTCACCCTTTTCTTCGGAGGCTGGACCCTGCCTTTCTTTGGCCTCAACGAAACGGCAAGCACCTTGGCAGGCGGCATTCTTCAAATCCTTGTCTTTCTAGGCAAGATTGCATGCTTCATGGTTCTGTTCGTGTGGATTCGGTGGATGGTCCCCCGTTTTCGCTACGATCAACTCATGGATCTGGGTTGGAAGCGTTTCCTTCCCCTTGCCCTGGCCAACATTATCATCACCGCCATCATCCTCTGGATGCAACATCTGTAAGAAGGCTGACCATGATTATCAAACGAACCCCTCTCAAGTGGCACGAAAAGCTTTACATCCCGACACTGATCAACGGCTTCAAGGTGACGCTCTCCCACTTCTTCAAGAAGAAGGTCACCATGCAATACCCGGAGGAGAAATGGACCGTGCCCGAAGGCTATCGTGGCGCCCCCTATCTGGTGAAGGATTCCAAGGAACGCACCAAGTGCGTTTCGTGCCAGCTTTGCGAATTTGTCTGTCCGCCGAAGGCCATCAGCATCACTCCTCCAGGCCCCGAGGTGAATGAGGAGCGTGGGAACATCGAGAAAGAGCCGGCGGAGTTTGAAATCAACATGCTGCGCTGCATCTTTTGTGGCTATTGCCAGGAAGTATGCCCGGAAGAAGCCATCTTCCTGCAGGAAGATTACTCCCTCACAGGAGAATCCCGCGAAGAAATGATTTACGACAAGACCAAGCTCCTTGAGCTGGGTGGTGTCCACGACAGTGAAGTGAAGAAGTGGGACAAAAAGGCTGCGGATGCCGCAGCCCAATCGACACACTGAAGGGCACACTGAAAAACGTCCCGAGCCAATTGTTGAAACATGGAAGCCTTGCTTTTTTATATTTTTGCAGCCCTGACGCTGATCTGCGGTCTGCTGGTGGTGGCCAACCCGTTCACCCGCAACCCGGTGACCAGCGCCATGTTTCTGGTGTGTACCATCATCTCCATGGCAGGGCTCTTCGTGCTGCTGCACGCCTTCTTTCTGGCAGCCGTTCAGGTCATGGTTTACGCCGGAGCGGTGATTGTTCTCTTCCTCTTTGTCATCATGCTCCTGGACATCCCCTCGGTGGAGCAACGCTCCTTCAATCTGCTGGGTGTGGGTATGGGAGGCCTGGGTCTGCTTGCCATAGGAGGCATGGTCATTCAATCCATCCTGCGCTCCGGCATAGGCCAGGGTAAAACTCCCCAACTGGAAGGAGCCACCAAGGCATTGGGAGTGACCCTTTTCACCGAATACGTTTTGGCTTTTGAGATCATGGGCGTCCTGCTGCTGGTCGGCATGATGGGTGTGATTCTCCTGAGCAAGAAAGATTTGAAATAGAAACATGATCGGACTGGAACATTACCTGATCGTCAGTGCCCTGCTCTTCAGTCTTGGGATGATGGGAGTCATCCTCAGACGCAACCTGATTGTCATCTACATGGGCCTTGAACTGATGCTCAATGCCGCGAATCTGGCTTTGGTGGCCTTTTCGCGTTTCAACAACAGCATGGATGGACAAGTCATGGTGTTTTTCGTGATCACCGTCGCAGCGGCCGAAGTGGCCGTGGGTCTGGCACTGATCGTGGCCCTCTACCGAAAACGTCAATCCACCGAGGTTGAAGATTTAACCTCCCTGAAACTCTAAGGACTTAGCTGAACATGACTGGTGCCTCAACCCTTGCCTGGATGACCCTGCTGCTGCCTTTGGCTTCAGCAGCGGTGATCACACTCGGCACACTCAAAAACCATCGTCTCAGCGCCAACCTGTCGATTGGTGCGATCCTGGGTGCCTTTGTTTGCAGTCTGTTGCTCTTTCTGAGCGCCTCCAGTGGCGAGTCCAACCTGACATGGATTGCCATCGGTGATTTCAACGCCACCATCGGTGTGAAACTCGATCGCTTGAGTGCACTCATGCTACTGGTGGTCACCGGAGTGGGTGCCTTGATCCACTGGTATTCCCAAGGTTACATGGAAGGAGACCGATCCTACGCCCGCTACTTTGCCAGTTTGAGCCTGTTCAGTTTTTCCATGCTGGGAATCGTCCTGGCCACCAACCTCATGCAGATGTTCATTTTCTGGGAGCTAGTGGGCGTTTCCAGTTACCTGCTCATTGGTTTCTGGCACGAACGGCCCGCTGCAGCGGATGCCTGCAAGAAGGCTTTCATCACCAATCGTCTGGGTGACTTTGGCTTTCTCATCGGCATCATCATGGTGTGGGCGGCGGCTGGTTCGCTCAACTTCGGTTTATTGGAGAAGGCCATGCAGGAACAACCCGAATTGCTCGGAGCCTCAGCCGGGCTCATTGGCCTGCTGCTTTTCTGTGGGGCCATGGGCAAGTCGGCTCAGTTTCCGCTTCATGTGTGGCTGCCCGATGCCATGGAAGGCCCGACCCCTGTCAGTGCCTTGATCCATGCTGCCACCATGGTGGCAGCAGGTGTGTTCATGCTCTGCCGCATCTTCTTTCTCCTCAGTCCGGATGCCCTCTCCATCATTGCGTGGATTGGCGGCGCGACTGCCTTGATGGCAGCGGTGATTGCCCTCCAGCAAGATGACATCAAACGCATCCTGGCCTACTCCACGCTGTCCCAATTGGGCTACATGGTGATGGCGGTCGGCCTTCATGCGCCGGGGGCCGCAATGTTTCATCTCACCACCCACGCCTTTTTCAAGGCCATGCTCTTCCTGGGTGCGGGGTCGGTGATCCATGCACTGCACCATGAGCAGAATATCTGGAAGATGGGTGGCTTGAGGGAAAAGATGCCCGCGACCTACCGCACCTTTCTTATCGGCACCCTGGCCCTTTGTGGTGTGCCTCCCTTAAGTGGTTTTTTCAGTAAGGATGGCATCCTGGCTGCAGCAGCTGACAGCCACCATGGCAACCCGGTCCTCTTTGGCATCGGCATCCTGGCCGCTGTCCTCACCACGCTCTACATGGGCAGGCTTGTGCTGGTGGCCTTTCACGGAGCCCATCGCTCTGAGCAGGCCTCCCACGCCAAGGAATCTCCTTCGGTCATGACCGTCCCATTGTGGATCCTGCTGGTGCCCACCCTGGTCGCAGGCTTCTTCCCTGTGGAGCACATGATCAACCAGACCCTGGGCCTCCATCATGCCGGAGGGCACGCCGCAGCACCCCTGGCCATGGCCTTCAGCGTGCTGGCACTCATGATCGGCGGCAGCGTCGCCTGGAGTCACTACGCAGGGGCTGGAACCGACCCGCTGACTCAGCGCTTTTCGGGTCTTTCCACCCTGCTGCGCAACCGACTCTGGATGGATGAAATCTTTTCCGGAATGATCGCTATCACCCACGAAGCGGTGTCAAAACTGGCCGGTTGGGTGGATCAGAAAATCCTTCGTGGAGCGATCATGGGCCTCTTCCAGCATGGGGTCGATATTCTCGGGCGTGGCTTGCGCCTGGTTCAAAGTGGCAGCCTTCAAACCTACGCCTTTCTGTTTGTCGTCGGTGTGGCGCTGGTCATCTACATCGTATTGGGAGGAACGCACTAAGCCATCATGTCTATCTTGAGCTTCATTCTTTTATTGCCGTTGCTAGGTGCCGGGCTGATCGCCCTCTGGCCGCGTGAACAACGAGTCGCCATCCGCGCCATCGCACTGGCAACGACCTCCCTCTCGATGCTGCTGGCCGTGTGGGCATTTGCCGGTTTCACCGGGGCCGCCGAAGGCCTGGGTGGCTTCAAATACGTGCACCGTGTTGCCTGGGTCGATGCTCTGGGCATCCACTACCTGGTGGGTGCGGACGGCATCAACATCGGCCTGATCCTGATGGCAGCGATCGTGAGCTTTGCGGCGGTTTGCGTCTCCCATTCGATCGAGGAGCGCTTCAAGGAGTTCCATTTTCTGATGCTTCTCATGATCACCGGCATTCTAGGTGCCTTCATGTCCATCGATCTGTTTTTCTTTTACTTTTTCCACGAGTTGGCCCTCATCCCAACCTTCATCATGATTGGGGTCTGGGGAAGAGGCGAACAGCGTCAGTATGCCACCTACAAAATGACCCTCTACCTGACCCTGGGGGCCTTGGTCGCGCTGGCAGGTCTGGTCTTGCTCTACATTCAATCAGGCGCCAAGACCTTTGATCTGGTCGCCCTGAGCCAGCAACTCGAAGCGCAGCCACTGCGGCCCGAATCTCAGAGCCTTATTTTTGGTCTCTTGCTGGTCGGGTTTGGCATCTTGGTTTCGCTCTGGCCCTTTCACAGCTGGGCCCCCATCGGATATGGAGCCGCTCCCACGGCGACGGCCATGCTCCACGCCGGTGTGCTCAAGAAATTCGGGATCTACGGCCTCATCCGTGTAGCCGTACCGCTGCTGCCTCAAGGGGCTCAGGCCTGGGCCCACCTCCTGGGCTGGCTGTGCCTGGGCAACATCCTCTATTGCGGCTGGGTCGCGATGCGGCAAAAGGATTTGAACCAACTGATCGGTCACTCGAGTGTGGCCCACATGGGCTTTGTCTTCCTGGGGATTGCCAGCATGAGCCTGATTGGTCTCAGCGGCGCCATTCTGGTGATGATTGCCCACGGTTT
This sequence comes from Pedosphaera sp., assembly GCA_002686885.1. GTDB lineage: Bacteria > Verrucomicrobiota > Verrucomicrobiia > Limisphaerales > AAA164-E04 > UBA7971. Next base: position 61,662 of record NYYT01000054.1, on the reverse strand, counting down.
TCTGGCCGCCCTGTGCTTTGCCCTGAGCGGTTATCTCTGGGACCAGAAGAAAACCCTCGAGATGGAGCAGTATGGTGGTTTGTTGAGACAAACCCCCTTTGTCGGCGCTTTGCTGGTGATGGCCATGATGGCCGGCTGCGGGCTGCCGGGCTTCGCCAATTTTGCCGGTGAAGTCACCGTCCTCTTCGGTGCCTGGGACTCCCTGTCTGGCGTGGTCGTCGGCACGGCCTGGGGTGCCTTGGTGATTGGTGCCCTGTATGCCCTGCGAGCGGTTCGCCGGCTTCTGCACGGTCCCATCGGTGCCCAGAGTGAAGCCATGAGCGATCTGCCCCATTACTGGGCCAAACTTCCTTACGTGCTACTGGTAGGCTGCCTGCTGATTTTTGGCATCTTCCCGGGTCTGTTGACCGAAAAAATACGTGGCTCCATGGATGGCGTGGTAGCGACCATGGAAAAAGGGCTGCAGCAAGATGTCATTCTGTTGGCCAACGACACCCCGGAATGGAGCCAGCTCGAGGACTGAATTGAAGAAAGCCCATTGATGAATATTTCTGCCTCCCTTTTAGAAATTGCGGTCATCGCGCTTGGAGTGATCGTCATGCTTGCCGATCTGTGGACCCCCTCTGCCCACAAACCATGGCTCGGCAGGGTTTCGGCCATGGGGCTGGCAGCCATCCTCCTGGGGAGTTTTGCGATGGAGGTGACCGAGCCCATTGCAGCTTTTGGTGGCATGTATGTGCTCGACGGCTTCGCCTTGTTCTTCAAGCGATTTTTCCTCATTGCCACGGCCTTGGTCCTCCTGATGTCCTCCGAGTATGCCAAGACCTTTCGCAATGGAACCGGGGAATACATGTCCTTAAGTTTGTTCGCGCTTTCGGGCATGATGTTTGCGGCATCGGCTAATCATTTTGCCCTGCTCTTTGTTTCCCTGGAACTGATCACCATCACCTTTTACATCCTGACCAGTTTCCAGCGGCATCAAACCATCTCTCTGGAGGCGGGGATCAAATACCTGATCCTGGGCGCCCTCTCTTCGGCCTTTCTGATTTATGGCATCGCACTGGTGTATGGGGCCTCGGGCACCATGCGCTTTGATGACTTGAGGGACATCAGTGCCACCCTCTCCGACCATCCGCTGCTCCTGACGGGGTTGTTGATGATCCTTGCCGGGCTGGGTTTCAAGATTGCTGCATTTCCATTCCAAATCTGGTCACCCGATGTCTACCAAGGCTCGCCGACCTCCACCACCGCCTTTCTGGCCGTCGGCTCCAAAGCGGCAGGTTTTGCTCTACTCATGCGGTTGCTGTGGGTCGCGGTTCCGGATGTGGCCTTGCGCTGGGAACCTCTGCTCATGGGCATGGCAGCCATCACCATCCTTTATGGCAATCTCTGCGCCCTGCCCCAGCGCAACCTCAAACGACTGCTGGGCTATTCTAGCATCGCACATGCCGGGTATTTGATGATGGGGATCGCTGCAATGAGCCTGAATGGCTCCAGCGCCATTCTCTACTACCTGGGAGGCTATCTCTTTACCGTGATCGCAGCCTTCATGGTCATCATTCTGGTCATGCAGCACACCGGCGCCGAAGACATCATTCAGCTGGCTCAACTGCACCAGAGAGCTCCGGGGCTGGCAGGCGTGCTCAGTCTGGCCATGGTGTCTCTGGCGGGCATTCCACCCCTGGCTGGGTTCTTCGGGAAATTCCTCCTCTTCAAAGCTGTTCTGGAACAGGCCAGCGTGCACAGCGCCTATTACCTTCTGGTAGCGATCGCCATCATCGGTGTGGTAATCTCGTTGGTTTACTACCTGGGCGTCCTACGTACCCTCTACTGGGAGAAACAGCAGCTGGTGCCTGAGGAGATTCACGTTTCCCCGGTTTCCCGATTCGTCCTTTGGGTTTGTGCGGTGCTGATGATTTATCTGGGGATTCTCCCCAATCGCCTGTTGGAAGCCGCCAACGCCGCAGTGGAGTCCCTCAAGCTCTAGCACTTTGATCGGGCTTGCACCCGCCTTGCAACCTAGGCCTTTTCATCCAGCATCCAGCCCGCCCGAATGCCCTCCTCTCGAGGTGTGGGTGTAGCACCCAATCGTATTCTCCAGGTGGCAAGCGTTCCCACCATGGCAGCGTTGTCCGTGCAGTAAATCGGTTGAGCCACACGGAGTCTCAGGCCCTGGCGCTCGCAGGCCTGGCCAAGGGCCGCCCTCAGACCACGGTTGCAGGCGACTCCCCCGGAAACCGTGATCATGCCCACGGCATGTTTCTGAGCTGCGCGCAGGGTCTTGGCCACCAGCACGTCCGTGATCGCGGCCTGGACTGAGGCACAGACATCCTTGAGGGAGTCTGGGCTCTGTAGCCTCTCAGGGTGCTTTTCAAGGTGATAACGCACGGCCGTTTTCAAGCCGCTAAAACTGAAATCGAGCCCGGAATCCTTGAGCATGGGACGGGGAAAATCAATGGCCTTGGGGTCTCCTTCGGCAGCCAGGCGGTCCATCACGGGTCCTCCCGGATAGGGAAGCCCGATCATTTTGGCGGTCTTGTCGAAACATTCACCCGCCGCATCATCGATGGTAGCCCCCACCACCCCATGATCCATGGGGGCTCGTACCCACACCAGCATGGTATGGCCACCGCTGACCACCAGACTGATATGGGGCTCGAAGGCCTCGGTCTCGAGGCGAGCTTCTTCAGAGTGGATCCAGGGAGAGTAAAGATGCGCTTCGTGGTGCTGCACCCCCAGAAGAGGCATCCCCAGTGCGAAGGCCATGTGCTGGGCTGCCTGATAACCCACCATGAGCGCTGGAGGCAAGCCCGGCCCCTGGGTGGCGGCGATCCAGTCCAGATCCTTCGCGCTCATCCCAGCATCAGAAAGGGCCTGGTTCACGACCGGAAGCACGTTGGAAAGATGTTCCCGTGCGGCTAATTCGGGCACCACTCCACCGTACTCGGCATGCACCTTCATTTGAGTGGCGACCACGCTGGAAAGAATCACTCCTTCCTGAACCACCGCAGCAGCGGTTTCATCACAGGAAGACTCAATGGCCAGGATCTTCATGATCCTGCGCCGAGCAGAAAAAGACCCCGTAGCAAATCTCGGGCACGCTCCAGCTGCTCATCCTTCACCTGCTTGAGTCGGGCTTTTTCCTCGTCCGAAAACTGCGTCAGGCGATCCACCCCACCGGGAGAGCGCTGATAAAACAAGGCTTCCAAGTCGTCATCCGAGACCGGCACCACAATGTCGGGCGTGATGCCTCGGCCGTGAATGACCTTTTCACTTGGCGTGTAATACTTGGCCGTCGTAAGACGAAGCGCCCTACCCTGAGACACAGGAAAGATGCTCTGCACCGAACCTTTGCCAAAGGTCTGCTCCCCCACGACCACCGTCCGGCCCAGATCCTGCAGACATCCCGAAACGATTTCCGAGGCACTGGCACTGCCCCCGTTGACCAGGATCACCATGGGTAGATCGAGCAGAGGATCCCGCGAGGCCGCATGATGCTCGCTTCGCATCCCTTCCTCCCTGCCTTGGGTAAAGACCACCAGCTGCCCGGAGGGCAGAAACTGCTCGCACACTTCCACTGCTTGATCCAGCAAGCCTCCAGGGTTGCCACGCAAGTCCAGCACCAGACCACGCATGCCTTGCTCCATCAGGCGATCTAAAGCCCGACGAAGATCCTTGCCCGTCTGCTCTCCAAACTGGGTCAGCCAGACATAGCCAATGCCATCCTCGGAAAGGTCAAAGCTTTGTTCCCCCCTACCATCCTTGACCGTCTCCACCTTGATGATGGCGCGCTCCAGAGATACCTCACGGGTTTTTTCACTCGAAGGTCGGAAGAGCGTCAGGGTGACCTCGGTCCCCGGTTTGCCGCGCAGGCGCTCCACCGCTTGCTGCAAGGTGATACCCTGGGTACTGCGACCTTCAATCTTGACGATGCGATCTCCGGAAAGCACACCGGCACGATAGGCAGGGGTATCGGCCATGGGAGAGACCACCGTCAGGTACGACTTGCCCTCTTCCATGGACACGACGATGCCCACTCCGCCGAACGCTCCTTCGGTGTCCTTCTTGAGCTCGTCATACTGGATGGGCTCCATGAATTCGCTGTGAGGATCCAGCGATGAGAGCAGGCCCTTGAGCGACCGCTGCACCAGCTCCCCATAGCTGAGATCATCTCCTTCGACATAGTCACTGCGGATGCGCTCCACCACCGAAGCAAAAAGCTCGTACTGTTCATAAGGGTCGTCGCCACCCGCGGCTCGAGCCGTCTCAACATACAGCAACCAGCCCACGGTGGCGTTGACCACCAGCAGTGCCATCACGGACGAAAAAAGAAGGGTGCGCTTCATGCAGTTACCGAGTGTGCGTGCTCTGAAATCGTTTCAAACCGACAGTCCTCAACCTTAAGCCTACCCCTTCTCCTTGGCAAGAAGCCAGCTGACAAAGGGCAGGTCGGAAGGATAGGTCACCTTGGGGTTGGGCTGGGCACTCTCCACCACCCAGACGGGGATACCCGCATGCTCACAGGCAGCCGTGTCATCGGTGAATACCCGCCCATCGGATCGCACCCGGTTCAGGGCCCTCACGATGAGTTCCATGGAAAACACCTGAGGCGTCTGCACTGCCCAGAGACCCTCTCGATTCACCGTCTCTTCAATCCGATCTCCATCATCCACGCGCTTGAGGGTATCGGCAACCCGGTGAGCGGCGACCACTGCGCCGTGTCGTTCAGCTGCCTGGAAGCAGGCATCGATGAGGGCACTGGAGGTGCAGGGCCGAGCGGCGTCCTGAATCGCCACCCACTGGGTGTCGCTCGGACAGGCTTGCAGTCCTGCCCAAACCGAATCCTGACGCTCGGCACCCCCGTCAACGAAAGTGTAGGGTTTCCTCAATCCGAGACGCCCTCCCAGAGCCTCAAACGAGGCACGCGACTCATTGCGCACTACCAAGACCACCTGATCCACGCTGGCAGCCTGATCCAGATGGCGCCAGGTGTGACCCACCAAAGGCAGACCGTCCAGCTCAAGCCAGAGCTTGTCGCTTCCCATGCGCTGGCCTTTGCCGGCAGCCACCATCAACGCCACTTTCATCGTGAAGAAGATCATCCCCCATAGAGGCCCGTCTGCCCACCAAAATTCGGAGGAGCCATGGGCATGCAAGCAACCACAAGCTGTGCACAGGAATGCGCCCTGTGCCAAAAGGCTTAGATGCTCAGAGGCTTAGTAAGGCAAAGTTTCCTTCAAATTGGGTCATTCCTTTCTTAGAAGCACGGAGTGGAGGATCTACCAGGCATTGTAAACCACTCGTTTTAAGATATTTAGGAGTCATTCGATGCCAAGCGATGACCTACGAGACTCTCCGTTTCGAGCTATGGATAGGGCATGGATTGGATTTTGTTATTCTTTTTTTTCACTATAATTTTCTGTTTTTTACACCCTCTAACCATTCATTACAAACAGGTTAGAAACATTATTCGGATAGATTCCATTATTGTTTATATTTTATTTTTGACTGTTAACCTTTTTTACGCCACTATCCATTGAGAAGTTTTTAATTGTTAGAAGTAAGGAAGTTTCGAAGTGCTCGGTCGTTGGAAAAAAAAGTGGCGTCTTGGTTGGGTAGTCCTGGTATGGAGTATCATCTCAATCATGATGCCAATNAGTGAAGCTGGGGTGCTGATCTTGGATAACACTAGTAGCCTGACCATGGCTGATGGTGGCACCCAAACCTTGGACATGAGCAACACAAGCAAGTATTTCGGTTACACTTTCAGGGTCAAGGCGGGGGCACAACTGCAGCGGGAGAAAGCTATCTTGGAAGANTGCAAACCATCGGTGTTTGCTTTAANGCGNATGGAAGTTCTTCATCTGGNGACTACACCTTAAATGTCTCCTTATACGGGGCTGGGGGGGNTGACCTCCCCACTGGGTCTGCCTTGGCAACAACCAGTTGGACTGTCGAAAATGTCACCACTACTGCGGCTTATTTTCAGCTGGATATGGGACCTACGGCGAATACCAGCGGTTGGTCTATTAGTTCGTTTACAGGCTACGATAAATTTGCATTAACCTTCGGAGTCTCCAGCACCACAGCCAGTAACACCAACCTCAAATGGAAAGGCCCAGACAACAATGGCGCGACACCGGCAGACGGCTCCTCCAATAGCTTCATCGGTCATGAAAATTTTATCCAATCAACCGACGGAGGTTCCTCTTGGTCCGTCAAAAGCATGAATTACAGCAATGATGTNCCCGGCCTCTATCTGAGTAACACGGCCGCCGTTCCCGAACCCCACGAATATGCGCTGATGGCNGGTCTGGGNCTCATTGGNTTNGGCATCTGGCGGCGGAGAATGAAGGGANCCACCAGCGCNAGCGCTTGATTGCNTGTGCGANCNGCCTNCGGCNGGTGCAGGCTTGGGAANNCAGCCTTACCCCAGCCTACCCCCTGAAAGAATNGNTGCGACATTTNGCTTTGNTCAGGAAGCCTTGAAGGTGCTTCCNGGCTCCATNGGATGCCCCGCAAGAAAAGNAGCGGCTTCCATGGCGCGACCGCCCTGCCGCTGAAGGCGCAGNATTTCAACGGCGCCTTCCCCGCAGGCCACTACCAGAGGACCCGCGGCCGAGGCAAGCAGGCTGCCTGGAGGGCCTCCCTGCTCAGCCACGACGCGCACTTGCAGGATCTTGAAACGTTCGCTGTGCTCCCCCGGCCCCACCCAGTCGGCATGGCAACCTGGCCAGGGGTCCAGCGCCCGCACCTGACAATCGATCTGCTGGGCGCTTTGAGCCCAATCGATCCAACCATCTTCCTTGGTAATCTTGCGCGCGTGGGTGGCCTGCGCTGTATCCTGGCTAAGAGGCTGCAGGGCTCCGACCACAAAGTCCTTGAGATGGGTTCGCATCAATTGGGCTCCCAGTTCGCCCAGTTGATCATGAAGGAGGGCTGCCGTCGTCGTCGCTTCAATGGGAATGGACTGGGTGGCAATGATGGGGCCCGTGTCCATCCCCTCATCCATCTGCATCAGGGAGACCCCACTCTGCGCATCCCCATTCCAGATCGCCCACTGGATCGGCGCGGCACCTCGGTATTTGGGTAGAAGCGAGGTATGCACATTGACGCAGCCCCTTCGCGGCATTTCCAGCACGCTGGATGCCAGCAGCTGCCCATAGGCCATGACGACGATGACATCAAGGTCGAGTGCTTGCAGCCAGCCAAGAGTGGCCTCGGAGCGACGTAAATTTGGGGGCTGGTGACAGGGAAGGCTCAGGCGCTCGGCCAAAGCCTTGATGGGTGTCGGCTGCAGCACCAGCTTGCGCCCCTTGGGGCGATCGGGCTGGGAGACCACCCCCAACAAGTTCACCTCGGGCATCTCGCTCAGGGTGCGAAGGACGGGGCAGGCAATCTCAGCTGTTCCAAAAAAAACGGTTCGCATCGTCACAAGCCAAAGTAGGACATGGCCTGACACCTGTCACTGTTCTTTGTAAAGAAGGCAATGGGCCAAGGGTTTTCGGCCACCAGCCTAAGGGTCTATCCAGCCGACGGAGGCTTGGGCATGGCTGGGCGTGCTTGGAGCTCAACGGGTATGGGTGGGCGATAGGGTTTTTGTCCTGATGGGCTTACCTGAAGTCAGGAAGAGAGAGCCATGGCCTCTGGGTCGTGGTCTTAAACGTCCAACAATGGAAGGCTCAAAACGGGGATCTTCAAAACGGGGACGTTCAAAAACTTCAAAACTTCACATGAGCGACCACACAGACGAACCAGAGNGCTCTGGTCAGAGCTCACATGACGCCACCCTGAGTCTGTTACCTGAAGTGTGTCGCTACTTCCGTTNGACCTCAATGGTCATGATCTCCCCAAATGCCAGCGTTACCTCTTGAGCACCCTGGGAGCGCAGAAAGAGATCNTTCGCAGAAATACGGGTGATACGTGTGGCAACCACTTCTTTTTTGACGGTCTTGAAGGCAAGCACCAGCCCCTTGATCTTGGGAGATGGCACCGCTCGAAAGAATTCTGAGAAAGTCGTTTCGAAAAAACTCTTGGTAAATTCGGTATCGTTGCTCGAAAAAACCTGCCCTTCGAGACCACCTTCGGCAGCTCCACCCTTCTTGGCCAGACCAACACCCAGTCCCGGCTTGGCATCCGCACCCGCACCCGGCGCAGGAGGAGGTGGAGGGGGGGGTGGAGCTCCACCGGATGATGGAGCTGCAGGCACATCAGGCGCTGAAGCAGCGTGCGATTCCTCTACCATCGGAGGCATGCAGGCAAAAAGAATCGGGCCAAAAACAGGAAAAATGGCAGAGACACCACAGACCACGGCCACTGGACGAGACATGAACTGGGCAATGTGAAGTGCCGCGTAGAGGTTACCAAAATAGACCGCCAAGACCAACAGAAGGCCGATGGGTGAACCCAGAGAGGCCGCAAAGGAGCCATCCTCCTTGGTGACCGCCTGTAGTGGGCGTTCAGGATCCCGAACGTTGATGATGGGGGGCTGAATTTCCTCTTCAGGAAGTTCGAGGTAGGGATCGACCAACTGATCGTATCCTTTGGCCAGGTAGCTGGGCTGCTGCTTGATCCACTTGAGGGTCTCCTGAGAGAGATACACCAGCTCGATGCGCTCGGAGAAATCTCCGCGGTTCTTGCGCACGATGAGCGTTTCCTCATCCATGTCGGCGATGTAACCCTCCACCACATTGCCGTTTTCAAGGGTGAATGCGTGAGTTTCAGCTGCTTGAGCGACAAGCCCCCAGGAAGAGGCCCAGAGCACCACAAGCATGGATAATAGTTTTTGCATCTTAATAAAATTAGCAGGATATGTGCCCTAAAGGAGGAAGACTCTAAAAAAACGAGATCTGAAATCAATCCTAATTCCCCATGAATCCACCGGGTGAAGGCCCAGGCAGAGGGTAGAGGGTCGCCTCCATCCAAGACGACGTTCTACCCATCTGCCAAAGCGGCCTGGGTTCGATCAGGATTCCGAGCGAGCCAGTTCCTGATCGCTTCCCAGGTCGACGATCCTGAATTCCTCGTAATGATAGGAAGGATCGGGTCGGAAGGAGAGCTTTCCAAAGTACTTTTTCTCCATCTGAATCACGATTTGCTCATCTTCGGTCCTCAAGCGGTTGAAGACCTTTGGATTGACCACGATCATGAGCTGATAATCGGACTCATCCCGCTGGCGCTTTTTGAGGATTTCACCCAGCTTGCGCTGAATTTCCACACTCATGGTCACCACGCTCTTGACCTTGCCCTTTCCCTGACAGTAAAAGCAGTCATCATGGACAGAGGCACGAACGCTTTCTGTCTGTCTCTGCCGGGTCATTTCCATGAGCCCCAGCTGGGAAATCGGAAGAACGTGCGTTTTGGATTTATCCCGTTTCAGACCCTGCTTGACTCTGGAATACACCTGCTGCTGGTCCTTGCGGGATTTCATGTCGATGAAATCAAGGATGATCAATCCCCCGATATTGCGCAGGCGCAATTGGCGGGTGATTTCCTCGGCTGCCTCCAGGTTGACCTTGAGAATCGTTGAATCCTTCTCCTTCTGACTGCTCTTGTGGCGTCCTGTATTGACGTCAATGGCCACCAGCGCTTCGGTTTCGTCAATCACGATGTAACCACCGCTCTTGAGATTTACCTGGCGTGAGAGCGTCGATTGCAATTGCCGACTGATGCCAAAACGATCGAAGATGGCCTGGGTGTCCTGATACCATTTGACCTTTTTCACCGATCGCGGGGAAATACGGCCAATGGTCTCCTGAATCCGCTGATAGGCAGCTTTTGAGTCCACCACGATACGCTCCACATCTTCGGTGAGAAAATCGCGCACCGTGCGCTCAATGATGTCGGGCTCTTGAAACACGCAGACCGGCGATTTCTTGTGGTTGATGGCGTCCTGAACGCGTTTCCATTCCTCCAGCAGATAACGGAGGTCTCTGACGAAGAACCGAAACTTCTGGCCCTGGCCCGCAGTTCGGATGATCACACCCATGCCATCAGGGATGGTCAATTCNCGNACGATCTTCTTCAGTCGCTGCCGNTCCTGACCGTTGTCGATCTTGCGAGAGACCCCCGATTGATCCGAAGTAGGCAGCAGCACCAGAAAACGACCGGGAATGGCGAGATTGGTGGTGATGCGGGGGCCCTTGGTACCGATCGGCCCCTTGGTGACCTGAACCACGATTTCACTTCCTGCTGGATAGAGGCGTGGAATGTCCTTTTGGGTGATCTTGGGCTTTTGCTTGCGCCCTTTCTTACGTTCCACAATCTCGATGTTGCTATCGAAATTATTGGGAACGATGTCCCAGTAATGCAGGAAGGCATTCTTTTCAAAACCGATATCGACAAAAGCTGCCTTGAGACCATCTTCCAGGTTCTTGACCACTCCCTTGTAGATGCTGCCTACCAGACGATGCTCTTCATTGCGCTCGATGGTAAACTCCTCGAGTGTCCCCTCCTCCAGCACCGCAACCCGGGATTCCAGCGGTTCGGCATTGATAATCAGTTCCTTGTGACTCTTGCTCAGGGGAATGAACACGCGTTTGACCCGTTCGACCACCTTGTCAGCAGCCGCTTTGATGGTTTCCACAATCCCCTGTGGGGGTTGGTCCGGCACTTCCACCGGCTCAAACGGCTTCTCGGCTTCCCTGTTGCGTCCCTTACGCCCTCGTCGATTGCCCTGCCCCCCTCGCTTGGCCTTGGTTGGGGCTGCTTGAGAGTCTGCAGATTTTTGCTCCTCTCGCGCCTTGATGGCCTCATCACTGATATCCGGGGGCAAACCGGCAGCCAGATTTTCTGACCGTTGGATTTCGCGACTGTGGCGGCTTTCATCAAAGACCGGTTCGTCATCCGAGGTCACATTTTCAATGGCCTCGGCCCTGGCAACGGCAGCTGCCTTCTGGGCTTTTTTGTTTTTCGGGCCAACCCCGGTGGAGGGTTTGAACCTCATGCCACCACTCCGGCGGCGATTCCCTTTGCGTTGATTCATGATAGAATAAGTTAGTAGTTTCTTTGATACTGTTTGATATTTTGAAGTAAACCCAGGGCCATCAGAAAACTGATGGCCGAGGAGCCTCCCGCACTGAGCAGAGGCAAAGGCAAGCCCGTCACGGGCAGGAGCCGGATATTGACTCCTATGTTGATGAAAACATGGGTGAACCAGAGGGTGACCAGACCAATAGCCAGCACCCTTCCCAGCCCATCACGNGCCTGGGAAGCGATGAAAAGACCACGTACGAGGATCACCCCNTGCAANACGACCACGGCAATGCTTCCCAGGAAACCCCATTCCTCGGCGATCACCGAGAAGATGAAGTCGTTNTGAGCNACTTTTTTGGGGAGGTAGCCCAAGGCGTTTTGGGTCCCCTCACACCACCCCTTNCCGCTCCACCCNCCGGAGCCCACCGAAATAAGAGCNTGATCCACGTTNTACGTGAATTTCCGCTCTTCGAGATCAGCACGTCTCTTCTCATTCGGAGTGGCATCAGCCGAGGCAAAAGGCATGCCAAGGTAAACTCGTATGCGATTNGTCTGATAGTCTTCGAGTTGAAAGACCGGTATCAATCTTGGGTAGAACAAGGCATCCAGCAATACCAGAAGCACCATGGCCGACGCTGCGAGAAGCAACCGGATCAGATAACTTCTGGGGATGCCTGCCAGGAACATCATGGCCAGACCGACAGGAATGAAGACGATGGACGAACCCAGGTCCGGCTCCAACAAAATCAGCCCCATGGGCAGGGCGATCATGATCAATGTCCGGAGCAAAAGATGGGGCGCCCGCAGCTCATCGGAAGGGCGACTGAGGAAATGAGCCAGACTGCAGATGGTCGCAATCTTGGCAAACTCGCTGGGCTGGAGCGCCAAGCCACCGACGGAAATCCATCGCCTGGCCCCGAAGCGCGGCTCGTACAAGAAGACAATCAACAACAGCAAAAGACTGAGCCAATAACACACCATCGACCAGCGGGCGATCACGTGATAGTCGAAGGCACAAAGGGCCACCGCGATCCCCAGCCCCAGTAANAAGGCAGCGATCTGGCGCACAAAAGGGTGTTGATACCAGTNCGTGATGTCTCCCAACCCATGCACGCTGGCTGCACTGTAGATGAAGGCAATTCCGANGGCCGCCAAAAGCAGCGCCGGTAACCACAGCCATCCGTCAGGGCGGAACCACCACGTTTTAGAGGGCGCGTTCATGAGGNTCGAAACTCCATTTTTGCCTACGAGTCANAATGGGTTGAGGTTCGGGCAATTCCTTCAGGGTTTGATACATTTTGCGTGCCAACGGCGCACAGCTAGTCCCACCGGAAATGCCATCATCGACCAGCACCACCACCGCATAGCGCGGATGATCATGGGGTGCGTAGGAAACAAACCAGGTTTCCTTGATTTTGCGGCCATCGAGGCGACGCTCTGTTTCTGCCGTTCCGGTTTTCCCTGCTACGAGATAACCCGGGATTCGGCAGGGCGCCCCGGATCCAGCGGGATGCTCCACATCCTGCAACATCGCATGCTGAAGAATGGCAAGGTTCCCGGAAGTGGCACTCAGTTGAGCTCGTAGGCGGCCTTTGGGCGTGGACTCAAATTGCTTACCGAGAATCGGGTCCANGGTTTCCCATCCCGCCACCAATCGAGGCCAGAAGACCTTGCCGCCATTGGCAATGGCAGAGGTCATGACAGCCATTTGGAGGGGCGTTACCACCACCTTGTCCTGCCCAATGCTCAAATTGGCTGTCTCTCCAGGATGCCATCCCTTGGCCACCAGGGAGGGGGTGGGGAAAAACCCGGAAGCTTCTTGCCCTGGCAGCAGGCCCGTTTCCTGACCCAGAAAAAATTGATCCCCCCATCGGATGATGTTGTTCATCCCAAGCTTCAAACCGTAATGAATGAAGTAGGCATTGCTGGATTTGTAGAAGGCTCGATCGAAATCAAACTGGCCATAGCCTGCAGTGTCCGCAATGCGCCGTTGGCCCACCATGATGTAACCATCTCCCTGAAAGGAACTGGCTGGATCGATCAATCCCAATTCGAGACCTGCCAGCCCAATCAACATCTTGAACGTGGATCCCGGCTGATACTGGCCATGGGTCGCTCGGTTGAACAAAGGCTTGGGCCCCTTGGGATCCACCATGGGCTCATAGACGCTGGAGGGCAAATGGCCCACAAAGAGGTTNGGGTCAAACGTTGGGGCCGAAGCCANGGCCAGAATNTCCCCATTCTGACAATCCATGACGATCATGGCACCCTTCACATGNGGNTCGTAGTGCCTCAACGCCTCCTCGGCGGCCCGCTGAATGCGACTATCCAGGGTGAGGATGAGGTTNTTGCCTGGAAGGCTGGGCAACCAGGCTTCTTCCTCTTCCCGGTAAATCAGGTTGTTGACCAGGATCGATTTGGCCCCAGGTTCTCCACGAAGTTCCTCCTCATAAACCCGCTCCAAGCCAGAAATACCGGTGAAATCGGGGAACTCATAATCATACGTCATTTTCAGTTCAGGACCTTCCTCCGAAGCTTGACGACTGCGCGGACGCATGTATCCCAACAGATGAGAAGCCAAGGATCCCTGCGGGTAGCGCCTGGAAGCCCTGACTTCCATATCAAAGCCCTTGAGCCTGGAACCTTGTTCCATGAAGCGTGCCATTTGCTCTCGAGAGAGGTCTTCAAAAACCGGCATGGCCACGTATCGGCTGCGGGCGTAATGCTCCTCGAATCGTTTGCGGATCAGGCGACTGGGTTGCCCCACCACCAGACTGGCCCGATACACCGCATTGCTCACGGCCTGGTAACGCGCATCCTTTTGGAGGCTCAGGCTCTGGGCGGTCGTCAGCTTGCGATCGGCCTTCAGCCCAGCGTAGGTTGTCCGAAAATCTTCGCGAAACTGATCCAGATACATGACGATGTTGAAGGCAGGCTCATTTTCAGCAAGTACCTCTCCCTGCCGGTCAAAGATCATACCTCTCGGTGCCGGCAGTCGAACGGTGCGGTGGGATTGCACCTCGCGATAGCGCTCGTATTTGTCAAAAGACAACACCTGGACATGCCAAAGCCGGACAATGATCAANACCAGTGAGAGCAACATGAAGCCGCCCAGCCAGAGAAGGCTGTGATCCGATCGTTTCATGGGGCTGAGAGCGATCATTTCCAGACGGAGCGATAAAAACGACCNCGTTTGACTTCCACCACTGAACGATNGCCAGTCGAAGGCAGCGGATGCGCCAGCAAGAGACGATCCAGCGCACGAAGGAGAATGAACGCCATGGGGCCACCCAAAGCGCATACAGAGGCATTGAACAAAGCTTGCCAGGCAAAAGGCCAGCCCAGCATGGGATGATGACGCCCCATCCACAACAAGGCTGCCCCAAACACCATGCTCATGGCCGAGGCCAGGGCACAGAGCATGGCTTCGCCGATCCANTGCCCGCGAAGNAGCACGCCCTGAACTCGCTGCAAGCAAAGGACGGTCAACAACCAACTCACCCATGAAGCTCCGAGAGGGTTGGCTGAAAGTAGATCCACCCAAATACCGGCCACCAAACAAAAGCCGAGGACATAGGGGCGGCTGAATACCGCAGCATAGGCCACCCAGATAGGCAACAGATCCACTTGGGAGTGCCAGTAACCTTCGACAAGCCAGGCTCGGGACTGGGCATAACCCAAAATCAGGGCGAGGGTCAGAAACAGAATGAAATGAAGGTGNGGCATGTGCATCGGGACGCGNAACGGTNGGTTCCTATTTCGGTTGGGCGTCGGTCTCCTTTCTGTTCTGAGGCAAAGGCAGCCAAACCATCTCAAGTTCATTCANATCGACCCCGAGGATGACTCGAGCCTCCACAAAGAGCTCGGACTCCGCAGGACGACTGTCCACGATCCGGCCGACGGGAATACCTTTTGGAAAGCCTCCCCCCATGCCACTGGTGACCACCTGACTCCCAGGTTCCAACCGGACATCGACTGGCAAGTGCTGAAAGGAAACCATGCGGGGATTCCATGCGGATTGGGGCCCCTCCATGATGGTCCCATGNGCGGCTCGCAAGGGCTTGGCTGCCGCGACAGGCTCCAGCATGGCTGCCACGCGACAGTGCGGATCACCCACCAGGCGCACCAGGGACCGCCTGGCTTCCACTTGCTCCACCTTGCCAACCAGCCCCTGAGGGCAGAGCACCGGGGTATTTTCCATCACTCCATCGGAAGATCCACGATCGATATACAAACTTCGCCACCAATTGAATGGATCCGCTACTTGAATGCGCGCAGGGATCATCTGCCAGGGCTGTTGGGATTCCCACCCCAGCGATTGGCGCAGGGTTTGATTTTCCTGCTCCATGGCACGCTTCTGAAGNAGGGATATTCTGGCGTGCTGGAGCTCCTTGCGCAATTGACGATTCTCCTCCCAGAGATCTGCCTTGGAGAGGGTAAGAAAATCAAGGTTGTCCCATTGGCGGCTCGCGCCATCCGAGAGACCTAGCAAAGGACGGAAGACACCTGCAACAGCCCGTTTGAACTGGCTGTTCACGCGGGTAGGCAGCACCAGCAGGAAACATCCTGCCAGNAGCGCCAAGCTCATCATGGCTATCCCTCGTTTTCTGAGCATGTCACTCCATTTTCAGGGAGCGAACAGCATCAGGTTCGGCTTGAGGAAGCAACTCGTTTCAAAAATTGGAGTTCATGCAGAACCCTTCCGGTACCTTCAGCTACGGCCGTCAAAGGGTCATCTGCAATGTGCACCGGCAATCCGGTTTCTTCGGAAATCAGGCGGTCGATCCCCCGAAGGAGAGCACCCCCACCTGCTACCACGATGCCCCGGTCAACCAGATCAGCTGACAATTCAGGAGGGCAACGCTCCAAGGTGATACGAATGGATTCCAAAATACTATTCAATGGTTCCTTGAGCGCATCGCGAATCTCTTCAGAACAAATCGATAATGTTTTGGGGAGTCCGGAACTGAGGTCCCTACCTTTGACCTCCATGGTGAGTTCCTGCTCCAAAGGAAAAGCCGAACCCACGCGGATCTTAATTTCTTCCGCGGTGCGTTCGCCAATCATCAGGTTGTAGGCGCGCTTCATGTGCGCCACGATTGTTTCGTCGAATTCGTCTCCCCCCACCCTCAGGCTTCGGGCAAAGACGATACCAGCCAGCGATATGATGGCTATCTCACACGTGCCACCGCCAATATCGACGATCATGTTCCCAGCGGGCTCGTGCACAGGCAACCCCACGCCAATGGCCGAAGCCATCGGTTGTTCGATCAGGTAAACTTCGCGAGCCCCAGCGTGGGTTGCCGAATCCTTCACGGCTCGCTTCTCGACTTCGGTGATTCCCGAAGGCACTGCCACCACCACTCGTGGTGCGATCAGTTTACGGTAATGGACTTTTTGAATGAAATGGCGAAGCATCGATTCGGTGATTTCAAAATCCGCAATCACACCATCTTTCATCGGACGAATCGCCACAATGTTACTGGGAGTCCTTCCCAGCATCTCCTTGGCTTCAAGGCCTACCGCCAGCACATTGGTGGTTCCGGCCTGAATGGCCACCACCGAGGGCTCCCGCAGGATAATACCCTGATCCCGGACATACACCAACGCGTTGGCTGTCCCGAGATCGATTCCAATATCATTGGAAAAAAGGCCTTTGAGTTGAGATAACATGTCTCTTTAAGAGAAACAAAAATCCTAGGGCCCTGCCATGGCCAGGGTCAAGCCGATTAAGGGTGGTGAGCCAGGCAAGCCCCTCTCATTCCAGAAGGACAGGACCCCCTCTGCAAGGGTGATTTTCCTGCTGGAGACAAGGCTTTATTTGTGTTTATTTCCAAATCTCAAGCCCCGCTCAAAGCCTGGGTCCGGAGAATGAGGCGACGCCTTGACTGGTTTTTCGCCGGTATGGGCAGTGGTTCCCGGGGAAGTTGGCGTGGGCTCCACACCATGGACGGCCATCAGGACCATGATTTTGGTTCGCATCCCGCGAGGATGTTGCCTATGGTGCCCCTCCGATGGAGGATCGGATCAAGGTGGCCGTTATCGGCACAGGCGCCCTGGGAAAAGAACATGCCAGATTGTATGCGGACATGCACCGCGAGAGGCTCATCGACTGCGTCGGAGTTTACGATCAGAATCCGGAGACCGCCCACCGCGTGGCACAGCAGCACGGTCTATCGGGTCTCGCTTCGATGGAAGAGACCCTTGAGCGATCCGACGCATTGAGCATCGTCACTCCGACCGTCACCCATTTTGACATCGCGCAGCGACTGCTTCGAGCTGGCAAGCACGTCCTGGTCGAAAAGCCCATGACCGATGACGCCACGCAGGCGGCTGAGCTGGTTCGCCTGGCAAATCAGCATGGCTGCGTTCTTCAGGTAGGCCATGTGGAGCGCTTCAATCCGGTCTTCGCCTACCTTCAACAGGCCGCTCGAGAGCCCAAGTTCATTGAAACCCACCGTCTTTCTCCCTTTCCGGCACGCAGCACCGATGTAGGAGTGGTGTTGGATTTGATGATTCATGACCTGGATGTGGTCCTGGCATTCGTCCGCTCACCTGTGGCCCAGGTGGACGCCTCCGGTGTCTCGGTGCTGAGCTCCTCGGAAGACATTGCCAATGCCCGGATTCGTTTTGAAAATGGTTGTGTCGCCAACTTGACGGTCAGTCGTATCAGCCCTGAGCGCATGCGCAAGATCCGCGTCTTCAGTGCAGGAGAAGAGGCCAGCTACATCTCCCTGGATTATCGGGCACAGGAGGGATTCATCTATCGCGTGGCAAACTCCGAGGAAACCCCTTCCAGCTTCTGGGTCCAGCTCCTCGCATCGCGCAAGAAGGACTTCAAGGTCGTAAGTGAATTTGCGGGCCGTAAGATTGTCCGTGAGCCTGTTCCGATTGACAAGGATGAGCCGCTCAAGCGCGAGCTCAAGCATTTCGTCGACTGCGTCCAAAGCAAACGAGAGCCAGCAGTCAGTGGGGCTTCAGCCAAAGAGGCTCTGGAGCTGGCGCTGGAGATCACGGCACAAATTCAGGCAGGCTCATGAGACATGCCTCATCTGGAAGATAGGTCAGCCCCTGGGAGTGGGGCTGGGGCCGGTTAATTTGATTGAGATACGGTTCCGAGAAGCCTAAATTCGACCGCATGCCTCGTTGCTTCATTACTTCCTGCCTGCCAGGTTACCTCGGCATCCTGCTTGGCATCATCACGTGCGTCCAGGGCGCCTCCTCACAAGCATCGGAACGCAAACCCAATGTGATCGTTTTCCTGGCCGATGACCTGGGCTATCAGGAATTGGGCTGCTACGGGCAAAAGGTTATCCAAACGCCCTCCATTGACGCCCTGGCAGAAAAAGGTCTGCGCATGACCCAATTTTACTCCGGGTCTCCGGTCTGTGCACCGTCCCGAGGCATGCTGCTGACCGGAAAGCACAGTGGGCATTCCTACGTGCGGGACAATCGCAACCCCAAGGGGCTGGATGCCATCAAAGCTCAATACCAATGGGAGTTTCCCGGCCAATACCCCCTGCCTCCCGAGGAGACAACCCTGGCTGAGGCGCTTCATGATCAGGGCTATGCCACGGGCGCCATGGGCAAGTGGGGGTTGGGTCACTTTGGCACCACAGGGGACCCCAACCGCCAGGGCTTTGACCTGTTTTACGGTTTCAACTGCCAGGTGCATGCCCACAACCATTACCCACGCTTTCTCTGGCGCAACGGCACCAAGGAAACCCTTCCGGGAAACGATCGCACGCTGTATGGGGAAACCTTCTCGCAGGACCGGTTCATCGAGGAGGCCATCGGCTTCATCGACGCCCACCGGCAAGATCCCTTTTTCCTTTTCATGCCTTTCACCATTCCCCACCTGTCCATTCAAGTGCCTGAATGGGCTGTGGGATGGTATGATCAAACGATCGAGGAAGAGGCCTACGAACACAAAGGATACCTACCGCACCCCAAGCCTCGGGCAGGCTATGCTGCCATGGTGACCTACCTGGACTATGGTGTTGGGCTGATCATGAACAAATTGAGATCTCTTGGACTCGAAGAGGAGACACTGGTCATTTTCACCTCTGACAATGGTCCCACCTACAACCGGCTGGGTGGCTCTGATTCGACTTTTTTTGAATCAGCCGGTGTCTTCAAGGGCCTTAAGGGAAGTGTCTACGAAGGGGGCATTCGCGTCCCCATGATTGCCAGTTGGCCCGGCCACATACCTGTCGGAAAAACGTCCGATGAACCGGCGGCTTTCTGGGACCTCATGCCAACCATCCTTCACATGACAGGTCATGGAGACACCGTGCCGGAGGGGCTCGATGGCATCGACCTATCCCCCACCCTTCTGGGCCATCCGCAACAACATTCTCACGCCTACCTTTACTGGGAATTCCCCGCCTATGGTGGGCAACAGGCCCTTCGCATGGGGCAATGGAAGGCCGTCCGCCAGCAGATCTTCAAGAAAGGATTGAAGACCGAGCTGTATGATCTCAAAGCGGATCCATCGGAACAAACCAACCTTGCCACGCAATACCCTGCCATTCTGGCGGAAATGGAAAAACACATGGCAGAAGCACGGAGTCCCTCAACCTTGTATCCATTCAAACATCTCGACCCACAATGAAACCAACGCATCCTTTCATNTCTGCCCATCNCGCATGCATGGGCTCTGCAAGAGCNTCCTTTCTTGGCATCAGCNTGAGCCTNGCCACCNCCTTCATGGCGCTGAGTCAGGACAAGCCCTCGGGCGAAGAACTCTACGCACAGGCCTGTGCCCAATGCCATGGCCAGGAATTGCAAGGAGGGCTTGCTCAAAGCCTCACNGACGCTGTNTGGCAATTTGGCTCCAGCCGCAGTGCGATTTTTCGAAACATCAAATACGGCATCTCGGATTTTTCGATGCCCGCTTTCGAACAGGCACTCTCCGATGCTCAAATCAATCAAGTCATTGATTTTGTCATGGCATCGGAAAANGCATCCGGATCGGTCAANCCCCCNATCCCGGATTCGGTNCACACCCTGGATTACAAGGTCTCTGTCGAAACGGTGGCATCCGGATTGGATCTGCCCTGGGGGATCGATTTTCTGGATAGCGGNAAGGCATTGATCACCGAGCGAGGGGGACATCTCAGACTCTGGCAGAATGGCACGCTTGCCCCTGAGCCGGTGAAGGGCATCCCTGCTGTCCTTGCCGAGGGGCAGGGAGGNCTNCTGGATGTGTCCAAGGGGCCTCATTACGCTGAGGATGGCTGGATTTACCTGTCCTACAGTCATGCGCAAGCGGTGGATGGAGCCAACAAACCCAATGCCATGACACGCATCGTTCGNGGTCGTCTCGAAGGCAATCAGTGGACCGATCAGGAGGTCATTTTTGAAGCGCCTGCCGACCGCTACCTTGGAACCCGACATCATTACGGNTCCCGGATTGTGTTCGATCGCCAAGGCCANGTTTTTTTCTCCATNGGAGATCGAGGTCTCTCGGATCAGGCTCAGGATCTTTCCCGGCCCAACGGAAAAATCCACCGGTTGAATCTCGACGGTAGCCTGCCCGCAGACAATCCCTTCATCGGCATTCACGGAGCCATGCCCAGCTTGTTCACCTACGGCAACCGNAACCCTCAGGGCATGGCGGTGGACCCCGTCAGTGGCGCCCTCTGGGCCGCCGAGCATGGNCCCATGGGGGGCGATGAACTCAACCACNTTGCAGGAGGCGCCAACTACGGTTGGCCGATCATCACCTACGGGAGAAACTATGATGGGGCCTCNGTTTCGGAATTCCAGCGTCGGATCGGCATGCAACAACCTGCTCTTTACTGGAAGCCATCCATTGCGGTGTGCGGCATTGATTTTGTGCACAACAGTCAGTTCACCCGCTGGAATGGCAAATTGCTGGTGGGAGCCCTGAAATATGAAGAGGTGCGCCTGCTGGATATNGAGGCNGATCGAGTCATNCATCAGGAAATCATTCTCAAACACGCCGGCCGAGTCCGGGATGTCCACAGCGCTCCGGACGGAGCCATCTACGTGGTGACCAATGGTCCGGATGCCATTCTCAGGCTCCAACCCGTCCACGACAACAATCCGTCCAGCGAATAAGTAGGGCGGCAAGCCCGGGCGGGTGGCGCCCCGAGGGAGCACCGAAATCACCTGAAAGGACTTGAGATTCGCACCTCTCAGTGGTCGATCCGCTTCCCCGGCACTTTGGGTCCTGGCGTGGACCTGCCAACCGTTGCTTTCGAGACGAATAATTCATTGATCGACGCGGGGGGCTGCGTATCATTCCCCCCATGCATTCCCGCTGGTACAAGCTAGGNCTGGCTCTCAGCGTCTGTTGGTTGAGCGCTTGCGGCCCCACCCAAACAGTCGAAGATGACACCCTTCAAATTGCGGTCATCCCGAAAGGGACAACGCACGAATTCTGGCGCTCCATTCATGCAGGGGCCAAGAAAGCCGAGCAGGAGCTCGTGGCCGAAGGCCAGAAAGTAGAAATCATCTGGAAGGGCCCCCTCAAGGAAGATGATCGCGATCAGCAGATCCAACTGGTTGAGAATTTCACCACTCGACGCGTCGATGGCATGGTGCTGGCACCGCTGGACGCACAGGCATTGGTCAGGCCGGTTGAAAATGCCCAGGATGCAGGGATNCCCGTGGTGATCATCGATTCGGGTCTCCAATCCGAAAAATATGTCAGCTTTGTTGCNACCGATAACCTCAAAGGAGGTGAAATGGCAGGCAAGTTCATGGCCGAACAGTTGGGTGGCAAGGGCAAGGTGATTCTGCTGCGTTATGCCGTGGGCTCCGCGAGCACCGAAAATCGCGAAAATGGCTTTCTCAAGGCCCTCGAAGCCTACCCTGAGATTGAACTGATCTCCTNCGATCAATATGCCGGACCCACGAGGGAAACCGCCTATCAGGCTTCACAAAATTTGCTCCAGCGCTTTGGACAAGAGGTCGACGCCATCTTCTGTGTGAATGAAAACTCCACCATCGGCATGACCAAGGCTCTGAGGGAAATTGGACGAGCNGGCGGGCAGGTCAAGATGATTGGCTTTGACGCGGGCTCGCAATCCATCAAGGACATGGAGAGTGGAGATGTCCAGGGTCTGGTGGTGCAGGACCCGGTCCGCATGGGCTATGAAGGGGTGCTGACCGTGGCCGCCCAACTGGAAGGCAAGCCAGTGGAGAAGCGTCTGGATACCGGTGTGGTCATGATCACCCCTGAAAATCTCAAGGAAGAGGAATCCCAGCGCCTCCTCAACCCACCCATCGACACCTACCTCGGGGAATGATCTTCGATCATCTCACCCAAAAGCCTCATCATCTGAGGATGCCATGCANCCCTCGGAGTTGACCCCNTCCACCATGGGNGNGNCACNGCCTGTGCGCCTTGCCATGCANGGGGTTCGCAAACGCTTTGGNGCCACGCACGCCCTGAGGGGCGTGAGTTTTCAGGTCGGGCCCGGCGAAGTTCACACCCTGATTGGGGAGAACGGTGCGGGCAAGAGCACGCTCATGAAGATCCTCAGTGGGGTGCATGCACCGGACGCTGGAAGCATTCTCCTGGAAGGTGCCCCCTTCCATCCGGAAAACCCACATCACGCCCGCATGGCCGGGATCGCCATGATCTATCAGGAGCTGAATCTCGCCCCGGATCTTTCGNTCATGGAGAANATCACACTGGGGAGCGANCCCAGTCGCTGGGGTTGNCGGCGTATCCATCAACAGGCCGAAGTCGCCAGAGGTGCCCTGGAAATGCTCGATCATGGCGCACTCCCTCTTGCGGCACCCGTTCATCAGCTCAGTATTGCAGAGCAGCAAATCGTGGAAATTGCCCGAGCGCTGCTCAGCGAGCCCAAGGTTCTCATCATGGATGAGCCAACCAGCAGCCTGACNCGGGTGGACGTGGAAAATCTTTTCAAGGTGATTCGGAAACTCAAGGATGCAGGGGTCAGCGTGGTCTACATCAGCCATTTCCTCGAGGAATGTCAGCAGATCAGCGACCGATATACCGTTCTCAGGGATGGTGAATCGGTGGACACCGGAGACATGAAGAAGGCCGACTTGAAGCACATCATCCGCATGATGGTCGGGCGTGAGATGAAGGACATTTACCCCAGCAGACAACCCAAATTGGGAGAGCCCTTGCTGGAAATCAAGGACCTGGCGGGTCGCGACAAACCTCGTTCGGCTTCCTGGACCTTGCGCCGAGGAGAAATTTACGGCATCGCCGGACTGGTGGGAGCAGGTCGCACCGAAACCCTTCGNGCCTGCTTCGGACTGGACCCCATTGTTCAAGGCAGCCTCACCATCGAAGGTGTTCTGAGCACTGCCGGGAGCCCACGCAAGCGTCTCCGCCAAGGCATGGGCTTGCTGAGCGAAAACCGCAAGGAGGAAGGCCTGCTGCTCAATCGCGACCTGGCGGACAACCTGACCCTCACTCATTTTGGCCCTTTCACGCGAGCNGGACTCATTGCGCGCGGCAAACAGTTGGATGCCGCTCAGCACTGGATTGAGAAGCTTCAGGTCAAGACCCAGGGGCCTACGCAACATGTGGGAGAGCTCTCAGGGGGCAACCAGCAAAAGATCGCCATTGGCCGTCTCCTGCATCATCAAGCTGATATTCTCCTTCTCGATGAACCGACCCGCGGCATTGACATTGGGAGCAAGTCGCAAATCTACCAGCTGGTGGACCAACTGGCCCTGNAAGGCAAGGCCATCGTTTTTGNCAGTTCCTACCTGCCNGAACTGCTGGGGGTCTGTGATACCATTGGCGTCATGTGCCGTGGACACATTCGCGCGAGTCGGCCCGCCAGCCAATGGACCGAACAAACCCTGATCGAGGTTGCGGTCGGCCAGGGAGAAGAAACCCTGAAATGAATGACCCTGAAGCCCNACCACNCTTTTGATACCATGACATCCAAATCATCCTCTTTTCGCTGGAAAACCTTCCTNAANGCCTTTGGTCCGCTCTTTGGCCTGGTCCTGGTCATCGGGCTCTTTTCACTCAGTGCCGAACTNCGACCTGTGTTTTTCACGGGNGGCAATGCCAAGATGATTTTGACACAGACGGCGATTGTNGCCACGGGNGCNCTGGGGATGACCCTGATCATCATTAGTGGTGGCATCGATCTGAGCGCTGGCTCGGTCGTGGCTTTGACCAGCGTCGTGGCTGCGACGCTTCTCATTCAGGAGATCCCGCCCGCNTTGGTNGTCCTGCTGACGATCCTTGCAGGAGGGGCCATCGGAGCGGTCAATGGGAGTATCGTGGCCGGGTTCANAATGGTTCCTTTCATCGTGACTCTGGGAATGATGGGCATCGCNCGCGGGGTTGCNAAGTGGCTGGCCAATAACCAGACGGTCAACCCTCCGGCGAATCCGCTCAACCANATCATGGAACCGGTGAATCCTCTGGGCCTTTGGCCCTTGCCGACCGGGGTATGGGTGACCATGGGGCTGGCCNTGGTCATGACGCTGGTCATGAAATACGCCGTCTTCGGTCGCCATATTTTTGCCATTGGCTCCAACGAGGACACGGCCCGTTTGTGTGGCATTCGTGTGCGCACCACCAAGATCTTGATCTATGCGCTGGCTGGATTGTTTTTCGGCTTGGCAGGCTTGCTCCAATATTCGCGCCTGACTCAAGGAGACCCCACGGTCGCCATCGGGCTGGAACTGGAAATCATCGCCGCAGTGGTGATTGGGGGCGCAAGCCTCAATGGGGGATCAGGAAGTATCATCGGAACCATTTTGGGAGCCTTGATCATGGGAGTGCTTAAAAGTGGATCCAGTCAGATGAACTGGCCGACCTACATGCAGGAAATCATCATTGGCATTGTGATCATCCTCGCAGTGGGNCTGGACAAATGGCGTCAAAGTCGCCAGAATACCTAGTCNATTCCCTGTNACAACCGGACAACCGGCCGTTGGTAACGGCTCTTTCGAACCATGAAAGCCTACCAGGACCTCAAGCAGTCTTTTCAACGCCTCCACTATCTCAGCAAGACCATTGCACTGCTGGATTGGGATCATGAAACCTATCTCCCTCGCAAAGGGGTCGGGTATCGAGCCGATCAACAAGCCTTCCTGAGTGGTCTGGCACACGAACGGCTCACATCCAGCCAAGTGGGCGAGCTGATCGCGGCCTGCGAAGCGCAACTCCATGAATTGAGTTCAGAGGAACAGGCCAATGTGCGCTGTTGGCGCAAGGACCATGACAAAGCCACCAAGCTGCCCACGGCATTTGTCGAAAAAATGGAGCGCCGTTGTTCNCTNGCCAAGGCGAGCTGGGCAGANGCCCGACAGGCAGGCCAGTTTGAACGGTTTCAGGAAGATCTCTCCGCACTCATCGANCTGAGCCGCGAAAAGGCCCAGTATTACGGGGGTGGCGATCATCCTTATGATGCCTTGATGGATCTNTACGAGCCAGGTGCCACCTGCGCCCAGCTCGACCCCATNCTGAGTGCTCTCAAGGATTTTGTGGTTTCCTTTTTGCCCACCGCCATGGAAAAGACTCAATCGGTGGATGCCTCTTTTCTACAGGGAGACTACCCNATCGAAGGGCAACTGGCCTTCAATGAAGAAGTGGCGCGAGCCGTGGGGTTTGACTTGGAAGCGGGCCGTATCGATGCAACNGTGCATCCCTTCTGTACCGATTTGGGACCGCAGGATATTCGTTTGACCACTCGGTATGACAAGCGAGACTTCGCCGTCTCCCTCTACAGCGTTTTGCACGAAGCAGGACACGGCCTCTACGAGCAAGGCTTCAAGGCTGAGCATGTGGCCACCCCGATGGGTGAATCGGTTTCCCTGGGCATTCATGAGTCGCAATCAAGGCTCTGGGAAAACAAGGTCGGACGTTCCTTGGCATTCTGGGAAGACTGGTACGATGCCGCCTGCCGTCATTTACCTTCCCTCCAATCCTTTTCACCCGAGCAAATCACCCTGGCGGTCAATCGGGTGAGCCCTTCCTTCATACGCGTCGAAGCCGATGAAGTGACCTACGATCTACACATCATTCTGCGTTATGAAATGGAAAAGGCCCTCATCGCGGGGGACCTCCAGGTCAAGGATGTGCCCGGTGAATGGAACGAACGCTTCAAGTCCATGTTCGGCCTTGAAGTCCCGAACGATGCTCAAGGCTGCCTCCAGGATATCCACTGGAGCATGGGTGGCTTTGGCTATTTTCCGACCTATACCCTGGGCAACCTGAACTCGGCCCAGCTCTTTGCTTCGGCCAGAAACGCACTGGGCGCCTCTCTCCATCACATGGATCAGGGCGCCTACGTTGCCTTGTTGGATTGGTTGCGCCGCCAGGTTCACCAGCACGGGCGCCAGTACGAACCTGATGAGCTCATGAAGCTGGCCACTGGCAAAAGCACCGACCCTCTCATGCATCAGGCCTATTTGAAGGAGCGGTTCGATTCGCTGAGTGCTTGATGGCCTTCAGGGCCTCTGGGCCACACCCAACAGTCTGAGCGGATCAATCCAGCCTGGAAAGTCGATCGGCCCAGGCATTGCATGCCAAGTTCACGCAGTATGGGGTCCGGGTTGACCCATCGGGTTGCGGACAAACCGGTCACAGCACCAAAAAAGGCATACATGAGGCGGTGGATTCCTTGAGCCCGCCATCGGCTCCATGCCCCTTCCTCTGGGATTTGAAAATCCGTCACCCACCAATGCCCTTCCGGCCTCATGGAAGCAGCAATACGCGGCAGAAGCCGCTGCAGCTCCGTTTCAGTGAAGCAGTCCAGAAAGAAGGGAGTGGTAACGAGGTCATAGGTATGGGCAGCCAACCTGACCTCGTGTACATCCTGGTTGAGCCAGGTAATGCCATCGCAGGAAATACCCCGTCTTTTCAATCTCTGCTGAGCGACCTGGATCATCTTCTGGCTCGCATCCACCACCGTGCATTGGGCGGTTGGAAAACGCAACAGAAGGGCCTCAAGAAGGCGCCCCGGCCCTTCCCCCAACAGCAGGATCTTTCGTGGTAGGGGCATTCCTTCCAGGTATTGCATCCGAGCGCGCTGAAGCAGCGATCCGGCGAGTAAAAACTCCATCGCCCGATACCAGCGGGCCAATCCATCAAACCCCTGCAAGCGCATGATAGGTCGAATGACGCTCCTTGAGACCGTGAAAAAACAACAGTAGGCCACCAAGGAAGTAGGCAAGGACATCCCATGGGTCTCTTACTGAATGGGGAAAAAGTTCGGGGGCCAGACCCTCGGCCATGAAGGCCCAGAGCAAGCCATGACTCAGGATTTCACCGGCCGTCGCCGGACCTTCGGATGATCTCAGGCCCAAGAAGCGATACACCCAGAGCACCAAAGGCAACGCACAGGGCATCATCCAAAAATCGTTCCAGTAAGCACTCACCCACGAAGGCATCGATGCGTGAGGCGCCCATGACACATGCACGCCATAGCACCCAAGTGCCAACAGCCAAGGAGGTTGCACGCCAACCCGCTTCAGAAATGGCCTCCGAAGAGCCGTCATAGAAGGGCCACCATCAGGAACCCGAAACTGATGGCTATGAGCAGTTTGAATAGAAAAGTCATCATGCGATTAAAGTACCCCTGCCGTCTTGGACCCAAAGTCCGCAAGAAAGGAGTTCACGGGAGGTTAGGATCCCTCCCCTTTTTCACTGTTAGAGGATGCGATTCTACCCTGACAGGGCAAGCCAAAACCCGTCCTTCATCCAAGCCGGGAAGGGCTCGTTGGGAACACACCAGCCCGGCATGGCCCTGGCCTGACGATGGTCCGACAATCGATTTTCCTCGAAAAAACACTTGCACCGCTTGCGGCTCGATTGCTAACGATTGCCTTCACCTCATGGGAAAATCTCTTGTCATCGCCGAAAAACCCTCCGTGGCTCTGGATATCAGCAGGGCACTGGGAGGCTTTGAGAAGAAAGACGATTTCTACGAGGGGGATGATTACGTCATTGCCTCGGCCGTCGGCCACCTTCTGGAACTGACGATCCCCCCTGAAGCAGAAGTCAAACGAGGCAAATGGACTTTTGCGCCCCTGCCGGTCATCCCGCCGCACTTTGCACTCAAACCCATCAGCAAGTCCGAGTCCAAGCTCAAGCTCATCAAACGGCTGATCAAGCGCAAAGACATCGATACCTTGATCAATGGTTGCGACGCCGGGCGGGAAGGAGAATTGATCTTCCGCCACATCGTGGACGATGCCAAGACCAAGAAACCCATCAAGCGGCTTTGGTTGCAATCGATGACCCCGAAGTCCATTCGGGATGGTTTTGATCGACTTCGTTCGGACGAAGCCATGCAGCCGCTGGCGGACGCGGCTGTCTGCCGGTCCGAATCCGACTGGCTGGTCGGCATCAATGGGACAAGGGCCATGACGGCCTTCAACTCCAAGTCGGGAGGGTTTTACCTGACGACCGTTGGAAGGGTTCAGACCCCGACCTTGACCATCCTGGTGGACCGCGAACAAAAGATTAAAAAGTTCAAGTCCAGGGATTATTGGGAGCTGCATGCCACCTTCCAGGCAGAAGCCGGTGCCTATGCGGGTCGCTGGTTTGACGAGGGTTTCAAAAAGCAAGACAGGGAAAAAGACCCTGACCTCAAGGCCGAACGCATCTGGAGCAAAGAGACAGCCCAGGCCATTCATGACCGCTGCCTCCATCAGCCAGGCACCGTCACCGAGGAAAGTAAGCCGAGCAAACAACTTTCCCCACTGCTTTATGATCTGACCAGTCTCCAGCGAGAAGCCAACAGCCGCTTTGGTTTGCCGGCTGGTCGCACCTTGCAGATTGCCCAGGCTCTCTATGAGCGCCACAAGATGCTGACCTATCCGCGAACCGATTCGCGAGCCTTGCCTGAGGACTACCTCTCCACGGTCAAGGATACCTTGAAGGCCTTTGACGGTTCCGCCTACCAGGCCTCAGCCCAGGAGATTACCAAAGAGGGATGGGTCACCCCCAACAAGCGCATTTTCAACAATGCGAAGATTTCAGATCACTTTGCCATCATTCCCACTCCGGTCGGACCCGGCAAAAAACTCAGTGACGACGAGCAGAAAATCTATGACATGGTCACTCGCCGTTTCCTGGCGGTGTTTTATCCGGCAGCCGAATACCGCCTGACGACTCGGATCACCCGCGTCAAGAAGGATGCCTTCAAGACCGAAGGCAAGGTATTGGTCTTCCCGGGCTGGCTGGCCGTTTACGGGAAGGGATCTGCCGGGAAAGACTCGGAGACATTGGTTGCGGTGCAAAACGGAGAAACCGTTCAGACCACAGAGATTGAAATCGCTGAAAATCAAACCAAACCACCTCCCCGATTTTCTGAAGCCACCCTGCTCTCGGCCATGGAAGGTGCAGGGAAACTCGTCGATGACGAAGAATTGAGGGCTGCCATGACGTCCAAGGGTCTTGGCACACCCGCCACGCGCGCCTCGATCATTGAAAACCTCATTCGG
The DNA here is from genome assembly GCA_002686885.1 of Pedosphaera sp. Classification (GTDB taxonomy): domain Bacteria; phylum Verrucomicrobiota; class Verrucomicrobiia; order Limisphaerales; family AAA164-E04; genus UBA7971. Next base: position 32,256 of record NYYT01000054.1, on the reverse strand, counting down.
GAGAAATACGTGCTGCGGCAGCAACGGGAACTACAGCCGACTGCCAAGGCCTTCAGCCTGATCACACTACTCAGGGGTCTGGACATCCCGGAATTGTGTTCTCCGGAACTGACAGGCAACTGGGAATACAAGCTCAAGCTGATGGAACAGGGACAACTGGATCGCGCCAGCTTCATGAGCGAGATCGAGGAAATGACCCGCAAGATTGTGGGACAGGCCAAGTCCTTTGACAGCGACACCGTACCCGGCGACTTCGGGGTGCTGGTCACCCCCTGCCCCAAGTGCGGTCAGCAAGTCAAGGAAACCTACAAGACCTACCAGTGCGGTGCCTGCGATTTCTCGGTCTGGAAAATTCTCTCAGGGCGGCAATTTGAGCCCGAGGAAATGGAGACCATTCTCGACAAGGGAAGTGTGGGGCCACTTCAGGGTTTTCGGAGCAAGCAGGGCTGGCCTTTTGCCGCCATCATCAAACTCAATGAGGAGAAGAAGCTGGAGTTTGACTTCGGAGATCAAGGCAAGGACAAGGAGAGCGATGAGGAGGCCGTGGACTTCACAGGCAAGGAGCGTCTGGGGTCTTGCCCCAAGTGCCAGCAAGGGGTTTTCGAACATGGCATGCACTACGTGTGCGAACGATCCAAAGGACCGGAAAAAAACTGCGACTTCAAGACTGGGAAAATCATTCTGCAGCGCGAAATCGAACCCACACAGGTGCGCAAGCTCCTTGCAGATGGGAAAACCGACCTCATCAACAAATTTATTTCCAACCGCACGGGAAGGGCCTTCGATGCGTTCCTTCAAGTCAAGGATGGAAAAGTGGGATTCGAGTTTCAACCTCGCCCCAGCAAGAAAAAATCGTCTGCTAAAAAGGCAGGAGACGCACCCGCCGTCAAACTGAGCTTTGAAGGGCAAACCACACTGGGTGCCTGTCCACGATGTGGCGGTCAGGTCTTCCAGAGCGAGAGCGATTACCTCTGCGAGGGTTCTCAGAAGGATGAGAAACCCTGCAAATTCAAAACAGGTAAGGAAGTCCTCAAGCAACCTATCGACGAAGATCAGGTGCGCAAGTTACTCAAGGATGGACGCACCGACTTTCTCAAAGGTTTTATCTCTAAGCGGGGCTTTCCTTTTGAAGCGGCCCTGGTCATGGAGCCCAAGGGCAAAGTGGGATTCGAGTTCGCTCCTCGTGAGGAGGAAGCTTAAAAGCCTGAGCATCCCGCGGTGAAAACATCACCCACCAGCGAGTGTCACGGGGATCAGGAAGCCTTGGTGGATGCGTTCTTGCGCGAATTGAGCGAGGTCAAACTGGCCTCCAGAAACACCTCCCGAAATTACGCCCAGGCACTGCAAACCTTTTGCCAATGGCACGCATCACACGAGGGAGCTTTTCCAGTATGGAAACATCTCCAGCGCTCCACCTTCCGAAGCTATCTCCGCTACCTGGGACGTGAACAATACAGCCGAAGCTCCACCCAAATCCGATTCAGCGCCCTTCGAACCTTCTACAAGTTTCTGATTCGGCGAGGGGTGGTTGAACAAACCCCTATCAAGGATCTGGTGCTCCCCAAAAAACGACAGGAGCTGCCCACTTATTTAACCTTGGATCAAATCCAGGCGCTGCTGGAAGCACCCGCCAAGGTTTGGAAGCAGCGCAAGGAGTCGATGGACCATCCGGGTTCGGTTCATCCCTACATGCGGGATTCAGCGGTATTGGAAACGCTCTACTCCTGTGGGTTGCGTATCAGTGAGCTCTGTTCCTTGCTTGCCGTCGACATTCGCTGGGATGAACAGCGGGTCAAAGTGCTTGGAAAAGGAAACAAGGAGCGCCTGTGTCCCATTGGCAAACCCGCACTGGAGAGTATTCGATGTTACTGGGAGAGCATTCAACACCCGCGATCTCCCCAATTGCCTGTTTTCATGGCCCACCCTGAAAAGCAGACCCCCCTGTATCCACGCTTGATCCAGGGACGCTTGAAGCAGTATCTGGCGGCCGCTGGACTGGATCCTCAACTCACCCCTCACAAGCTTCGTCACAGCTTTGCCACCCACTTGATCAACGCGGGCGCCGATCTAAGAAGCGTTCAAGAACTTTTGGGACATGCCCATTTGGTCACGACTCAGATCTACACGCACCTTTCGACCGATCGTCTCATCAAGGTCTATCAGGAAAGTCATCCAAGAGCATAATCCGATTGATCTGCCCCCGACTCAAAGCCCATGCTAGGAGCAGATACGATCCAACTTGATCATGCAGGCATCGACCCCATCGGAATCCTCAGCCACTCCCAGGCGCACTTGCTCGCAGAGAGTGATGCTGATCACCGAACCGCAAGGCAACCACTGGGCTTGCGATCTGGCCAAGGCCTTCACCCGCACCGGGGCCACCGTCCAAAAACTCATCCTCCAACCCAGCGGCTGGGAAGAACGATGGCATGTCTTTAAAAAAGGCTACCTCCCTCTTTCAGCAGAGGAGCCCATTGCCAAACGAATCAGGGACGAAGTCAATGCTTTCAGGCCTCAGATCATGCTCTACCTGGATCCCTACGGCATGGATGCCCCCTTCTTACAAGCCATCGAACGCGATCTGAAAAAACCCGTCAAGCGACTGGCCTGGTTTGGGGATTGCCGGCGTACTGCCTGGAGTGGGGTCGGGCTTTTCGAAACCATCTTTTACGCAGATTCAGCGATGCAGGTGCTGCTCGAAAAGCATCAGAAAGAGGGACGACCCGAGCTTTGTTATTTACCCTTGGCAGTCGATATCGATCGATTCAAACCCGGCGGGGTGAGCACTCGGGAGAACCGGTTGATGTTTGCAGGCACCTTGACCGCCTCGAGACTCAAGACGCTCGATCGCCTGCGTCTGCGGGGTATGCCCATTGTCTGGCAGGGGCCTCGCAAGGATAGCTGGTGGCGTCGATGGAATGCTAAGGACCTCACCACCGAAGAACTTCGTCATCTCTACCAGGCCTATGCGGTCATTTTGAACTTACCCCAAAAACCGAAGACCATGCATGGAGCCAATTTCAGGATCTTCGAAGTGGCTGCCTGTCAGAACCTGGTATTGACCAAATGGGTTCCCGATCTGGAACTGCTCTTTGATCCCTATGAGGAGCTCACCGTTTATCGTGATTGGGATGAGGCACCCCTGGTATTTCGCTCGCTCATGTATGATCCCTACCGAGCCGAGGAAATGGCCCTCAAGGCAAGGGCGCGTGTGGTGGAAAAACATACCTTCGATCACCGGGTTCAGTCCATCCTCGAGCAGCTGGAAAAAGCTTGTTAGCCCTTGGCCCAAACCTATACTTCTCCTTGTTACACCCTACGTTATGAGATTTGGAATCAATTCATTTTTATTCACCTCGCCCTTTACCTCCAGAAGCACTTCCCTGTTTCCCAAATTCAAGAAATGGGGTTTCGACACCGTCGAAATTCCGGTGGAGGACCCAAGCCACATCAACCCAAAGACGGTGAAGGCCGCTCTGGACCGCAACGGCTTGGTTTGTGGATCGGTTTGCGCCTGCATGTCCCCTGACCGAGATTTGCGAGGGACGGCCAAACAACAGAAGGAGGGCCTGGCCTACATGAAAGCACTGATTGACCAAATGGTGGTCCTGGACTGTCCTTCGCTCATCGGGCCGGTGTATTCTGCAGTGGGCCGTGCGGACGCCGTTCCTGCCAAAGAGTATGCCCAACAATGGAAAACCGTGGTCAAGCACCTCAAGACCCTCAGCGCTTATGCTGAAAAACGGGGCAGGGTGATCTGCCTGGAGCCTTTGAACCGGTTTGAAACCGATTTCATCAACACCTGCGATCAAGGATTGAAGATGATCAAGGATGTTGGCAGCAAGGCACTCAAATTGCACCTCGATACCTTTCACATGAACATCGAGGAGAAAAATCAAGGCAAAGCAATCGTCAAAGCCGGCAAGCATCTGGGTCATTTTCACGCCTGCGGCAGTGATCGGGGTACTCCCGGAAATGATCACATTGACTGGAAGCCGATCGTTGCGGCGCTCAAGCGCATCCGCTACAAGGGAGATGTGGTGATCGAATCCTTCACCACGGATGTCAAGGTCATTGCCAAGGCGGCCGCCATCTGGCGTCGCATGGAACCCACTCGCGACGAGATTGCCGTGAAGGGATTGAAATTTCTCAAGAAAAACATCAAGTAACACAACCCATCATCATTCATGGGCCGGGTCCTCCGGCCCTTTTTTGACGACCATGAAATCACACTCCACGATCCAATGGGCGACGGCCCTTCTCTTAAGCTCCTGCATCCATCTGAATGCAGCCGACACCGATGGCTTTAAGCCCCTTTTCAATGGCAAGGACCTCAAGCACTGGGATGGAAACCCCCAATTCTGGTCCGTACGGGATGGCGCCATTACCGGACAGACGACCAAGGAAAAACCCACCAAGGGAAACACCTTCATCATCTGGCGCGGTGGAACCGTCGCCAACTTCGAGCTGAAGCTCAAATACAAGATTGTGGGGGGCAATTCCGGCATTCAGTACCGTAGCAAGGACCTGGGCAATTGGGTGGCAGGTGGCTATCAAGGCGATCTGGAGGCGGGCAATACGTATTCAGGCATTCTTTATGAAGAGAAAGGACGCGGCATCCTGGCTCAGCGTGGGCAAATGACCTCCATCCAGCCAGAAGGTGAAAAACACAAAGTAGTCGTTCTGGGATCCCTGGGTGCTTCTGCAGGTATTCAGGATGAAATCAAGAAGGAAGACTGGAATGACTATCATATCATCGCCCACGAGAATCGCCTCGTGCACATGATCAATGGCAGGGTGACCGCCATCGTCGTGGATGAGGATGCAGCCCATCGAGCCGATTCCGGCATCCTCGCACTTCAGTTGCACGCAGGTCCACCCATGACGGTTCAGTTCAAGGATATTCATCTCAAGGACCTGGGTCACTAGTCTGGACACATTCGTTTTCAAAAAAACCTCCAAGCCTTGGTGACTCCTCCTTTCAAACCACACATGAATGCTCCCACATCCCTTTGCACTGGTCTGCTGGCAGCCCTCCTTGGCTGGGTGTCTCTATCCAGCCTTCAGGCGGATGACAAAAAAATTGTACTCATTGCCGGACCGCCCAGTCATGGAGTTTTACAACACGAGCACAAGGCCGGTTGCATGCTGATCGAGCACTGCCTGCAAGGCATGCCCGGTGTGCATGTGGTGGTTCAAACGGGAGGCTGGCCCGAAGACCCTCAAGTGCTGGAGGGAGCGGATGCAGTCATCATTTTCTGCACCGGTGGCGATCGGCATCTTGCCATTCAGGACGATCATCTCAAACAACTCGAACCCCTCATGGCAAGGGGCGCCGGTTTCGGGTGCCTGCACTACGGAGTGGAAGTTCCCAAGGACAAGGGGGGTGAGGCTTTCTTGAATTGGATGGGGGGGTATTTTGAAACACACTGGTCGGTCAATCCACACTGGACCGCGGAATTCAAAAGCTTCCCGGACCACCCTATTGCCAACGGGGTCCAACCCTTTGCGGTGAATGATGAGTGGTATTTTCACATGCGCTTTCCAGAAGGCATGAAAGGGGTCACTCCCATTCTCTCAGCCGTCGCACCTGCCAAGACCATGGAGCGACCTGATGGACCGCACAGTGGCAACCCTGCCGTCAGGGAAGCCGTTGCCAAGGGGCTTCCACAACATGTCGCCTGGGCCTTCGATCGGCCCGACGGAGGAAGAGGGTTCGGTTTCACCGGCCTCCACAATCATCTCAACTGGCGCAATCCCAATTTCAGAAAAGTCATTCTCAATGCCGTTCTATGGCTGGCTAAAGCGGAAGTCCCCGCTGGGGGCGTGAATTGCTCGGTGGACGACACCCTCATCCTGAGCAATCTGGACGAGAAAAGAGGTCGCACGCCTTTGGATGTCCTCCGTGATGCGCCCAAGGTGGAATCCTTTATCAGCCCTGTGACCGGCAACCCTTGAAACTCATGCTACGACCACGTTTTTTCTTCGCGACGCTCTGCTTGCTGCTGATGCCTCACCTACAGGCTGCCGACAAGCAAATCATTCTTCTGGCAGGTAAACCCAGCCATGGCCCGGGAGATCATGAATTCAACGCCGGGTGCCTCTTGCTCCAGCAATGTCTCTCCAACGTGCCCGGTGTTTCGGTGGCCGTTCACCCCATGGGGTGGCCCAAGGATGAGTCCATCCTGGAGGGAGCCGATGCCATCCTGATTTACGCGGATGGAGGCCAGGGACACCCTGCCATTCAGCAGAAGCGCATGCAGCTGATCCATCGTCTGGCTTCCAAAGGAGTGGGGATTGGTTGCGCTCACTACGGCGTCGAGGTGCCCGTTGGAGATCCGGGAAAAGCCCTGCAGGATTGGATCGGTGGCCATTACGAGCACCAGTTCAGCGTCAATCCCATGTGGGAGCCTGACTTCACGACCTTTCCGGATCATCCCATCACTCGAGGCGTCAAACCCTTCAAGGTTTTGGATGAGTGGTATTTCAACATGCGATTCCGCAAAGACATGGCAGGAGTCACCCCTATTCTGACTGCCACCCCTTCGGAAAAAGTGAGACAAGGGCCCTATGTGTGGCCCAAAGGACCCTACCCCCATATCGTAGCCGACAAGGGACGTGCCGAAGTCATGATGTGGGTAAGGGAGCGACCAGACGGAGGGCGCGGTTTTGGTTTTACTGGAGGGCATCGCCACGCCAACTGGGGCAATGATTCCTTTCGCAAGGTAGTCCTCAACGCGCTGCTGTGGGTTGCCAAGGTAGAAGTGCCTCCCAATGGGGTGGTCTCCTTTGTCACGGAAGAAGACCTCAAAAGAAATCTGGACCCCAAGTAAAGGTTGCCCGCTGATACAATCAGTGGAGCGAGCGACCCTCGCTAGGGCGACAAGCGCCTTGGGGTCCTTCCAAACCGATCCGGATGATCCAGCCGGTGCAGAGGACCCGGCCGCTCTATCTGGCAACCGGATGCCGGAGTGCTGACAAATCCATCGGGTGGGTGCCCAAATTGTGCGTGGAACCCCGATTGCAGTCTCCCAAGAATTCTCTCGACTTGTAAAGGTTCCACCAGAGCCACCACACAGCCACCAAAACCACCGCCGGTCATGCGCCCACCCCAGACCCCGGCGGATGGACCGAGAGATTGAAGGGCTTCGACCAACCAGTCCAATTCTGGACATGAGACCTCAAAGTCATTCCGCAAGGAGGCATGGCTTTGGTAAAGAAGATCACCCAAGGCCTCCCAGGCACCTTTTTGAAGGCAATCCACCGCTTGGAGCGTACGCGCCATTTCGCTGATCACGTGCCGGGCTCTAGCAGGATACGGCAGGCTCTCCAGTTTCGTAGAAGCCATGTCCTCAGCCCCTCGCCAGGAGGATCGCCCCAAGGCCTCCAGGCAGGCATGGCACTCCTGGCGACGACGCGCATAAGCACCTTCCACCAGGGCATGCTTGACCTTGGTGTCCAGAATCAGAAGCGTCGGAAAGTTGGAAGGCACGGCGATGTGCTGATGCGATCGGTCCATGCAATCCAGCAGGAGAAAGTGGTTCTTTTTTGCAAGGGTGACGATGGACTGATCCATGATGCCGCAAGGCATGCCCACAAAAGCGTGCTCCACCTGCTGGCAGAGGATCACTTTTTCCACAGGGTCCAGGCGATGTTCCCACAGCTCTTCCATCAGCGAGGCGATGGAGCATTCGAGGGCAGCACTGCTACTCAAGCCCGCACCAACGGGTATGTCCGAAGCCAGACTGAGTTCCAGTCCGCATGGCCGAGCCCCTCGATCTAAAAAGGCCTTCATCACCCCTATCAGATAATCGGTCCAATCCCCCTTAGGCTGCCAGGCATCCTCCAGGGAAAAGATCCGTGCGTGCGTCTGCTGCTCAGAGTGAAGGAGGATTTCGGGGCGATCGATTACACGCGCCGCCATCGCCAGCCGTCGATCGATGGCTGTCGGGAGGACCCATCCATCGTTGTAGTCAATGTGTTCGCCAATCAGATTGACCCGGCCCGGGGCATGGGAAAGCCACTCAGGCTCATGGCCATATTGCCGGATAAAACCCTCCACACATCGCTGGAGTGCCTGGCTCTGATTCCCAAAGCCACCCGTCATGACGCGTCCTTGTTGGGCTGGAGCGCTCCCATGGGAACCCTCATCGCTTCCATGGTTTGCGATAGGTTTTATCCAGGAGTGCATGGGCTTGAGAATCGTCCAAAACCCGCTCGGTGCGTGCATCAAATCGCAGTCGACGCCCCAGAGCGTGAGAGGCAAAGCCCAGATGCCCCGGCGTGATGGATCGGTGGGCTGTCTCGGCCGAGGCCACACAGGTACGACGCGACTTGATTCCTTGAATAAAATTATCGATGTGGTCGGTCGAAGCAGGGATCACCACCGGGCCGGGGTCATAATCAAGCCTGGTCCATCGTTCGTCCGAAGCCGTCAGCTTGCCCCGATCCACCGCCACCCAACCTTCCTCTCCGATCCACCGCGTGCCCATGGGGAGTTGGGAAGCAATCACCCAATCCACACCGCCTGGGTAGACACATCGAATTTCGTAATCCACAGGTGTGTCGTACACGTCGGTGGACGATTGCGTCCATCCAATGGCTTCCACCTCTTCGGGTCCGGACGCATCCATCCCTGCCCCCCAGTGGGCAATGTCGTTGTGATGACCGATCCAGTCCATAATGTTGCCCCCTCCATAAGCTCGGTGCCCTCTCCAGAAGCGATGATGACGGGCTCGCATGTAGGGTAAGAGAGGAGCTGGCCCACTCCATAGATCGTAATTCAAGTTGGAGGGAACGGGAGAGATTTCAGCGCTGGTTCCAGGCTCAGTGTATCCCTTGGGCAAACCCACTTCCACACGCTTCAATCGGCCGACGTGCCCATTGCGGAGAAGCAAAACCGCACGATGAAAATTGGCCGTGGATCGCTGTTGAGATCCAGTCTGAAAAATGGCTTTGCGACGCTTGACCTCACGGTAAAGGATCTTGCCCTCCATGAAGGTGTGCGTCACCGGTTTCTCGCAATACACGTCCTTACCGTGAGCGAGAGCCGCCATCACCTGGTGATAATGCCAGTGATCCGGAGTGGCCACCACCACCGCATCAATGTCCTCGCGCTGACAGAGGGCGCGATAATCTTCGAAGACCAGACAGCCCTGATACCGTTCTCGAGCAGCGCGCTGGGCATAGAAGGACTCGACCATCTTGCGAGCGGGTTCACGTCCCAGAGCAGGGCCCTGCCCCCATGGGTTGGCACGGTAATGATGACGATCCACATCGCAGACCGCTCGCACCTGCACTTCCGGATGATTCAGAAAGGCCTGGAGGAGGTACGAACCTCGAGCTCCCAACCCAATCACTCCAACATGGATTCGGGAAGCCATTCCTGGGACGGCTCCCAGGATGGAAGGCGCCGTTCCCAACCCGACGGCCGCACCACAGGATTGCAGAAAATGCCGCCGGCTCAGGTGTGTGGGATGTTCAGGATGGATCATGGGAGCATCCTAATCAGGCACCCGAAAATGGAAATGCAAAACCGACGGTCAGGACCTCAGGGCCTCAGGACAAGACCTCTCGGATCACTCGACCGTGCACATCGGTCAGGCGAAAATCCCTGCCTGCGTAGCGGTAGGTCAATCGCTCATGATCAAAACCCAGCAAATGGAGCATGGTGGCATGCAGGTCATGGATGGAAACGGGGTTTTCGGTTGCCTTGAAACCAAAGTCATCGGTGGCTCCGTAGGTCGTGCCCCCGCGGATCCCTCCCCCTGCCATCCAAAGCGAGAACCCCCAATGATTGTGATCCCTCCCCTGGGCGGCCCCTCCCCCACCCTGATCCATTTCGACCGAAGGGGTTCGACCAAACTCGCCCGAGCAGAGAATGAGCGTTTCATCCAGCAGGCCCCGCTGTTTGAGGTCGATGATCAAGGCCGCCAGGCCCTGATCACACTCATTGGCTACCTTGCGATGGGAATCCTTGATGTTGGAATGGCTGTCCCATGGTTGAAGATTCCCATGCCAGGTTTGGACAAAGCGTACCCCTCGCTCGACCAGTCGTCGGGCGATCAGAAGTTGTCGATTCTGAGGGCCTTCCCCATAGAGCTTGAGCATGTGCTCCGGCTCCTGATTGACATCAAAGGCATCGGTCGCCTCAAACTGCATGCGATAGGCCAGTTCGAAGGACTGGATGCGAGATTCAATCAATGACTCATCGGGGCGCAGGAGGGCGTGACGACGATTGAGGGCTTGAAGATAACGAAAGTGGTCGGACTGCTGCGCCCGGTTCATCCGGGCATTGTGCACATCCGCAATCAGGGCTCGGGGATCCTCCTTGGACGTATCCACGTAGGTGCCTTGGTAGACGCCCGGCAGGAAGGCGCTGCGCCAGTTGCCGGCTCCGCCCACCGGCATCCCCCCGGGACAGAGCGCTACAAAACCAGGGAGGTTTTCATTCTCGCTTCCCATGCCCCAGGTCAACCAGGAACCGAAACTGGGCCAGACCAGACGCTGAGTTCCGGTGTTCATCAGCATCAGGGAAAGCTCATGACTCGGCAATTCGGCATACATGGATCGAATCACCGCCAACTCATCGACACAGCGGGAGAGATGAGGGAAAAGATCACTGACCGGGATACCACTAACCCCATGCTGGGCGAATGAAAAGGGAGAAGGCAGCGCCACCCCGGTGCGGCGCTCGGTTTGCAGATTCTCAAAGGGAAGTTTCCTGCCTCCCCAGCGATCGAGTTCTGGCTTGGGATCAAAGGTGTCCACTTGAGACATGCCACCGTTGAGAAACACGTGAATCACGTGCTTGGCTTTTCCCGGAAAATGTGTCGCCTGCGCATGGGATCCAAAGGCCTCCTGCGAAAGCATGTGGCCGAGGGCCATCCCTCCCATGCCCATGCCCGCACGATGAAGGAAGCGGCGTCGGCTCCAGATGGGATTTCCGTTGGATATCGGGTGTTGCATCAATCGACAAAAACAAATTCATTGGAGGCGAGCAGAGCATGCGCCAACCGCTCAAGGGCCACCTCAGGGGATGACCCTTGCCATTTCTCCATGGCCTCACGAGCCATCAGTCTTTCCTCCCTCTCTGGAGCACGCCCGTAGGCCCATCGATAGAGAAGCGTGACCGGATCCTGTGACGAGTCCTTGGCCTGGGTTTGTGCGCGCCGAGCCATGGCGGTGGCTCGATCCAGAATGAATCGAGAGTTGAGTGCAAACAAGGTTTGCTGAGGTACGGTGGTTTCCGGCCGCCTGGCCGTGCAGGCACTGGGGTTGGCTCCATCGAAGGTGGTCAGCAAAGGAGACGGTACGTCTCGATTGACAAAACCATAGACACTGCGGCGAGGGACCTCCTGGTTGGTCATCATGTCGAAGGGCTTTCCTCCCATCGACAGGTCCAGTTCTCCCGATGCACTGAGCATGGCATCTCGCATGGATTCCAGACTCAGGCGACGACGCGGCATGCGCCACCAGAGGCGGTTGTCCGGATCCTTCCCCCGAGCCTGAGAGCGCTCCATGGAAGCCTGAGCATAGGTCTGGCTAAGCACCAGTCGCCGATGGAGTCCTTTGAGGGACCAGTCATTATCCAGCAATCCCTGAGCAAGGAAATCCAGCAGCTGAGGATGCGTCGGAGGAGCTCCTCGCGTCCCAAAATCATCGGGGGTGCGCACCAGACCTTTGCCAAAATGGTGCTTCCAGACCCAATTGACCACCACCCTGGGTGTCAGTGGGTTGTCCGGCGAGACGATGGAGAGGGCCAGAGCCTTACGAGGTGGGTGCGTGGCGAAGGCATCGGGCGCCATCGAACCCAAGGTGGAGAGAAATCCCGGTTCCACGATCTGGGCCCGATCCAGAGGGTTGCCCCTGCGAAACACGTGATACGTTTTGGAGTCGGCCGCTGGCTTTTGCTGGAGCACCATCGCCCGAGGGGGTGAGCCCTCATGGTTCAGGTGAAGGTCGTGAATGGCACCTCGTCGTCCCCCCAGGTGGTCACTGACAGTACGATTGAGCAGGCGCGAGGCCTGATCATCCTCAAGGGCTGTCGGAGTGCCGCGGGCATAAAGATGATGCCTAAGCTGGCGATCGATGGCTCCATTGATGGTGGCGTGCCTGGCATCCTGATCAGGAATGACCGAGGCCTCAGGCAAGGCTTCCCGAGCCGCCTCCAGGCTGGCAGTGAGCCATTGTTCCTGGGCCTGGGAAAACACTTCACCATAGACCCCCGCAAGCGCCTCCAGCGAATCCGGGCGTTGCGTTTCGAGGGCCTCCAGAACCATGGGATTCCAGGCAGGAGTCTTGGAGCCCAGTTCCTGACGGGCTCCCCAGGAGGCAGGGTCGCCATTGGCCTCCTTCCAAATGGCCAACTGCTTCTCCAGGCGCTCCATCCAGGGTTGTTCGTCGGCTTGGCTCAGAATTTTCCAGGGGCCAAAGACCGGGTCGCCTTCAGGCAACCCTGAAAGATACCTTCTCCACCGCTCAAGGACATGAGGACGCAAGTCATCGGTTCGAAAAGAGAGAAAGGACACCGATAGATCCTGTTCGGGGGTTCCCTGAGCCAAGGCCTGCAAGTAGGCCCCGACCTGCATGCGCAAACGAGCTCTGAGAATCTCTCCCTGCTCCCGGGAAACATCCGTATATTGCTGGTTCAAGTGCTCAAGAGACTCCTGATAAGCTTTTAAGGAATCACTCTGATCCGGTTGCCCTACCAAAGGGAGGATATCGGGCTCTTCGCTGCCATCCAAAGTAGCATAGAGCTGGTAATAATCAGTGGTTGGAATGGGGTCAAATTTGTGGTCGTGGCAGCGCGCACACGTCACCGTCAGCCCCATGAGCCCCCGGGTGATGACATCGATCTGATCATCCAAGGTGTCATGTCGCGTGCGGAACCGCTGCCCCACGGTCAGAAAACCCAGAGCCGCCAGGGCTGGATCCTGATTCGGCAACCCAAGGGAATCAGCTGCCAGTTGTTCCATGATAAAACGATCGTAAGGAAGATCCTGATGGAAGGCCTCGATGACGTAATCACGGTAGGTGTAGGAAAAGGGAAATCGGGTGAAACCGATCGCACTCCCCCCATGAGTGTCGGCATAGCGGGCAATGTCCAGCCAATGCCGCCCCCAATGCTCCCCATACTGCTTGGAGGCCAGCAGATCGTCCACAACTTCCGCCCTGGCATCTGAAGAAGGATTCTCCAGAAACGCATCCATCACCTGCGGTGAAGGTGGCAGACCCGTCAAATCAAAGCTCACGCGTCGCAGCCAATGGGCAGGGCTGGCAGGAGGCGAAAAATCAAGACCCTGCTCCTGCAGTCGAACCAGAATGAAGCGATCGATATCGGAAAGATCAGGGTCTTCCATCTGTGGTGGATCCACACGGCGGAGGGGCTCAAAGGCCCAATGTCCCTCATAGGAAGCTCCCTGTTCAATCCAACGCGCAAAAAGATGCTTTGCCTCGGGCGAAAGCGCCTTGCCCTCTTCAGGCGGTGGCATGATGTCATCGGGATCCTGACTGAGCAGACGCTCCATCAAGGGGCTGGCCTGAGGATTCCCCGCCACGATCGCACTGGAGCGGGCGGCAGCCTCCAGATCCAGACGTAAGTCTCCCTTGCGCTGAGAGGCATCCGGTCCGTGGCAGTGAAGACAGTGCTCGGCCAGAAGAGGCCGAATGTGCTCGTTGAATGAAATCGTTTCAGGCGACTCGGCCAGGACCGAACTCTGCAGGACCCAGACTAAAAGCCACCTCATTCCGGAAGGCCTGCTGGCCCAGTGACCATCGTGTTTATGGGAAGCAACCCGGAACATGAGACTGTTCGAATTTATCAGGCTGCGGGAAACTGTCCAGAGTGATCCATGCAAGCTCCTGGAGAGGATTCCACCCGGTCAAATACCTACCGGGCCCAACGACAAAGAGAACCTTGGCAGAGGGGCTTGGATGGTGAATGATGGGCCCATGCAGACACCTTCCCCTACTCCCAAGGCGAACCCGAATCGGCGGAAGTTCATCAAGCAAGCCGGCACCCTGGGCGCAGGCGCCGCTCTTGCCTCTCAATCATCTCTCTGGTTGCCACGGGTTCAGTCGCAGGAAACCAAACGCCTGGGCTATGCGCTGGTCGGACTGGGTGGACTGAGCACTCACCAGATTGCCCCCGGACTGCAGAAAACCCAACACAGCTATCTGGCGGGCATCGTCAGCGGCACCCCCTCCAAAATCAAGGCCTGGCAGGCCAAGTATCAAATCCCGGAAAAGAACTGCTACAATTACGATACTTTCGACCAGATCGCGGACAATCCAGATATCGACGTGGTTTACATCGTGCTGCCCAATGGCATGCACGCTGAATACACCATCCGAGCAGCCAAAGCCGGTAAGCACATCCTGTGTGAAAAGCCCATGGCCAATACCGCCTCGGATTGCATGGCCATGATAGAGGCCTGCCGGGATGCCGGGAAAGAATTGGCCATCGGTTACCGCTGCCAGTTTGAACCTCATCACCAGGCCTGCATGCAGCTGGCTCGAGACAAAACCTTTGGGAACCTGAAGGTGATCGATGCCGGCTTTGGCTTCAAGATCGGGGACCCNAACCAGTGGCGACTCAAGGCCGCTCTGGCCGGTGGAGGAGCGCTGATGGATGTCGGCATTTACGCCTTGCAGGCGTGCCGTTACCTGGCCGGCGAGGAACCCATCGAAATCTCGGCTCANGAAACCAAGACCGACCCTGTCAAATTTGCCGAAGTCGATGAATCCATCGTNTGGACCATGAAGTTCNCCAGTGGTGTGCTGGCCTACTGCAGTACGACATATGCCTTCAGTGGGATCAACCGCTTCCATGCGCACTGCGACAAGGGTTGGTTTTCCCTCAATCCCGCCTACAGCTACGGAGGGATCAAAGGTCAAACCAGCAAGGGAGAAGCCATCGAGCATCCTGAAATCGATCAATTTGCTCAGGAGATGGATGATTTCTCACAAAGCCTACTCCAAGGCAAACGTTCCAGAGTCTCAGGGGAGGAGGGCTGGAAGGACCTGAAGGTCATCGAGGCCATCTATGCCTCCATCCGNTCCGGNGAAGCCATCAAGCTTTAGNAATTCGGCATCTGNCCTCAGGGTTGAGGCNCCGGCGGAGGCAGGAACTCACCCGGAAGCGCTTCGCTGGGCTCATAGTAGCCGATGGGAAGATCTGCCAAGGGGTCACGATTCTTGTAGGCCTCATATTGTTGAGTGCCCCAAAGAATGCCTCCCAGCACCGTTACCAGTAAGACGAGGACAAACACCATCTTCCAGGGGACACGCGACAGGGCGTAAGCAATGCCTTCGATGAATCCACGATCCGGGCCTTGCAAGGGTTCGGATCGTTCAAAGGACTTNCCCTGGGTCATTTCCTGATTGAGCTGCTCCACCAGCTCGCTTGGGTCAAGCTGCACCAACTTGGCGTAGGACTTGACCGATCCACGAACATAGACAGGAGCCGAGAAGACCTGATAGCGTCCTTCCTCAATGGCCAGAACCTGATCCGTGCGTAGCTTGGTCAGTCGAGCAACATCCTCCATGCTCCAATCCTTGGATTGGCGTGCGGAGGCAAGTTGTTCACCGACTGATGGCATGTCTCTTGTATAAAGGATCGAGGTTCTTCAAGGCAAGTGGCGATCGAGAGGAATCCATTACCTGCAAATCGCCNCTCNCAGAAATCCATGCAAGGGCCCTCNACCCATCGAAAGGAAATGATGCTCATCACATTGGGCATGNTCATGTTGGGGGTTTCTTCACGCACCTGGGCAAGGAGTGTCATGCCTGCCTGGATGCTTCTTTATGGAGGAGATTTTTTGTGGGCTGCGTCGGTTTATGGAACATTGGCAACGATGATGGGGAAGGCTTCCCCGAGGAACCTCCTCGCCCNGTCCATGACTCTGTGNCTGGGNGTCGAACTCTCCCAACTCGTCTCNTNGCCGTGGCTGGAAAACGGGCGATCCCATNCTCTCCTTCGCTTTCTATTGGGCCAGGGATTTCTGTGNAGCGACCTCGCCTGCTACCTGGGGGGTATTGGGAGCATGTATCGNTGGCATCNATGGCGGCAAAAATGAACCTTTTCAATGGGNGGGGTCTTTTTTTACGGTNGTCGCTCTNTCATGAAAATAAACCGCAAGCAGAGGCTGTTGCCCTACCTCNTNCTATTCATGACCCTTCTGGGGTCGGTTCATCATCAAGCACAGACCTTCACCGGCGAAGGCGACTGGAAAAGCCCCGAGCGATGGGATACCGGATCGGTTCCCGGAGACAATGCCATCACCATCATCAACGGAGTGGCGGAAGTCTCCGAAAATATTGGAGTCAATAATGCGGACAATCCCTCACGCATCATCATCGGTCAGGAAACCGAAGGTCGAGTTCATGTCACGGGTGGCACCTTGAGTGGCGCCAATGGAGGCGGTGCCGGTATCTTTGTAGGGGCAGGCCCAGGCGGGGNGGGATACCTTCACATCGCCCAAGGAACAGGTTTCCGATCTCAGGGTGGGAACATGGTGGTTCAGGTAGGCGATGAAGAAGGCGGTCGGGGTTTTGTTTCTGTTGCCGGGGAACTGCTCAATTACAAATATTTCCGTATTGTCAACGGGACGCTTGAAATGCTCCCCACCGGCATCAACAACCGCTTCAATCAACTCGACACCCTTTCCACCATTGAACCTGACGGTGTGCTCTCCTATGTCATCGATGGAGATCAAGTGGGGACCCTGGCCCGCGCCAATGCCAACGGTCTCAATGTGGACATTTTTCCCGGGGCCAACCTGAAGTTGACTCTGGAAGGCGACTTTGAAGTCAATGACTCATGGGTGCTCATGCGCTATCACACCCTGGTCGGAGCCTTCGAACAAGGCACCTCTTACACCAATCAACAGGGGTACACCTTTGAGCTGGACTACGGATCGGGCGAAGACAGCGAACTGATTGCCACCTTGGTATCCACCGCTGCAAGGCCCACCATTCATGCCTTTGCGGCATCGCCCTCAGGCATCACCCTGGGAGCTTCCACCACTCTCACCTGGGAGGTCGGCAGCTTTGATCAACTCACCATTAAACCCAGCATCGGCAATGTGAAGGGCTCGACGACAAATGGCAAAGGCCAGGTGGAAGTGAGCCCTACCCAAACCACGACCTATGAACTGAAGCTCGAAAAGGGAGGGGCTTCGCTCAGTGCCAAGATCATCATTGTTGTGGATCAGGCACCCATCATCGGTCAATTCAATGTGTCTCCGACCATCATCGAACCCAATGGTTCGGCTTTGCTGGAATGGGTCGTGGATGGGGCTGATACCATCCTCATCGAGCCCGGCCCGGGAGAAGTCGATCCATCAGGCAGCCAATCCATCTCGCCGGCAGAGTCCACGCGCTATCGGTTGACGGCCACCAACGCCAATGGAAGCAGCACCTCCGAAGTGGATCTCACCGTCGATGCCATTACCGCTGCCCTGCAGCTCAGCTTTGATGCCGCAGCTCCCAACCAAGTCAATGGAGCCCTGTTTGACGTTCTCACCGGAGCCAGTTTTGATTTGAAGACAGCCCAGGTAGACACACAGCTGGAAACCTTCAGCACACGCCTCACCGCTGCCTACCGCTTGAATCAATTCGGTGGCAATTCTGGGGGAGATGGCAATGCCTTCCCAGGAGGAAGCACCACCTATGAAGCATGGGTGCGCACTGGCTCACTGGAGAGCCAACCCCAGGTCATCTTCGAAAACGGCAACAGCAGCGATGGGTCCTGTCTCCTCATCAGCGAAAAGGAGGTCACCTACCTCAACAGCAGTGGTGGAGAAAGAACACACGATCTCCGAGTGCCCCTCTCCGGTCTGTCTTTGACCGATTTCCTTCAGATCAGCGTCTCGGTGGATGCCGACAATGAGACGATTGTCATGACCCTAAAGGCAGCGGCAGGTGGTGAAGCAAGCAACCAATCTCAGGGACTGGTCGGTCTCCCAAATGGTCGTGCTTCCCTGTTCAACTGGACCAATTTCAGCGCCGCACCCAGTGGGGCATTGGGTGGTATCGGTACGGAGGTGCCCGAAGGAGTCACCCTCTTTCAAGGGGAACTGGCCTTGCTGAATATTTATCGACGCGCTCTCAGCGCCGATGAAATTCAAGAACTCTTCGATCGCACCACCCTGCCGGACCCTGGCTTGATCACCGCATTCTCAGCCAGCCCCCAGCGCATTCAAAGCGGCGATATGGTCCGCCTTTCCTGGTCGGTGAACCCCCATGAGACCCTGACGCTGAAAACGCCTTCCGGTCAAATCGATTTGCGTGACATGGATCATCTGGAACTCATGCCTACGGTCTCCTCTGCCTTCACCTTGATCGCAGAAGGTCCCGAGGGTGCCAGCGCCCGTTCCGTGCTGGTGTGGGTCGACATTGCGGAGGATGCAGTGATCCTGACAGAAAGCAGCGATGACTGGAACCAACCCGGGGCTTGGGCCGATGGCCAATCACCCAGCAGTGCCAAAGACTATGTGGTCACCGACTTCATGGCCAGCTCCCTAGGTGTCCAAGGTGATTTCGACGCCCGCTTTGGAGGCGGCTCCCTTGAATTGATGGGCATGGGAAGCCGCCTGCGCATCGCCAATGACCTGACCGATCAAATCACCATTCCCCGGTTCAAACTCTCCGGAGGCACCGTGGATTACACAGCTGAGGAAGGCTCGGTTACCGTGGAGGGTTCGTGGGAAGTGCTTCGGGAGAGTCTCATCGACATCCGTGGGACCTACAACGCCATGTATCTCAATGCCAGTATTTCAGGCGATGCCGATTTGCGTTTTTGGGCAAATCCCACGGACCTGGCTTCGGATGAAACCCTCATTTTGACCGGTGATCTCAGTGGCTGGCGAGGTGGTCTGATCCTGGAGGGTGGGCGGACCTACGCCGATGCTTCAGGGGGGATTGGCCATGGGGACCTGTTGCTCATCAACGCCAACCTGGAAGTCAACCAAGCCATCAACAACCCGGAAGGCTCAGTGGAGTTGCGCCAGAACAGCCACCTCATCCTCTTTGCCCAAGCCACCATGCGCGCACTGAACATCCGTCAGTCCGATGGTTCGGCCATCGCCATTCCGGCCGGCACCTACAATGTCTCATCCTGGACCACCACTGCCGAAGGTCTTGGAATCGATCCGCTTCAGATCGATTTGATGGGAGGCGCCGAACTGACCCTGCTCGAGACCATCGGACTACCGACTCAAGGCAGTGTTTTTACGGGCCAGGGCCTCTGGAAATCAGCATCCAACTGGAGTGAAGGCATTCCCACCGATGGGAGCAATGCCATTGTCAATGGATCGGCTGAAGTAAATGAGAACATCGGATCGAGCAATGCGGACAACCCCTCCAGAATTTTCGTGGGAGATAACGCTACCGGAAGTCTCCGCGTAACGGGCGGCACCTTGAGTGGCGCCCACAGTGGCAACAATGCCGGACTGTTTGTCGGGCGTGGCCCATCGGGCATGGGCGAGATCCTCATCGAGCCTGGCGCGGCACTGCGATCTCAAGGGGGTGGCATGGTGGTGCAACTGGGCGATGAATCGGGTGGAAGGGGTGACATCGTGGTCGGTGGAGAACTCTTCAACTACAAGTTTTTCCGCATCCTCAACGGAACCCTTACCATGCTCTCAACGGGATCCAACCGCAGCTTCAACAGCACCGACACCTCGACCATTGGCAGTCAAGGGACGCTCGCCTTTCACATCGATGGAGATCAGGTGGGGAGTCTTTTGCGATCCAATGCATCGGGACTGAACCTGGTCATTGATCCGGGTGCCCATCTGGAGGTTCAATTGAGCGGCTCAATGAATGAATCGGACAGCTGGGTGCTCATGGATTACACCACCCTGTCAGGCACCTTCGCAGAAGGCACCCGATTTACCAACGCACAAGGTCACACTTTTGAGTTGGACTACGGATCCGGAGACAATGACCTGCTGACCGTCACCTTGGTGACCCTCAACCCCGACGCCGCGGAACCCACCTTAAGCCTGAAGCCATCACCCGATGGGTGGGTCCTCGATTATACGGGACAACTGGTGTCTTCCACTGAAGTCCAAGGAGACTATCAACCGGTTCCGGGTGCTAGCTCGCCCTACCTGTTGACCCCGGGTGAGCCACAACGTTTCTATCGAGCCGTTCGTTAGCCCGTCGCCTTTTCCATGAGCACTCAAAAGGGGATGGTCCACCTGAGGATCATCCCCTTTTTTAATGACAGAATCTGGTCTCAGGTTTATAAAATCGGCTAGAAAGGTTCCCATGTTCGTATCAGGCGTTGAATCCTCCACTTCCTATTCCCTGCGCATGCTGGCTGATTCCATGCAGAACCTTCAGCGTTCGGTTGCCCGGCTTTCCTCGGGCTCCAAGCTCGCCTGGATCGGGGAGGATCCAGCTGGTGCGGGCATCTCCATCAAATTTGATGCGGAAGTCAGCCGTCTACAGGCGGCCAGGAGCAATGTCGGAAACGCCACTTCCTTTTCTCAAACCCAGGATGGTTACCTCAAGCAAGTCGCAGAAGCCCTGGACCGCATGAGCGAGTTGTCGGTGCTGGCGCAGGATACCACCAAGACCGCGAGCGATCGCACAGCCTACAATACCGAGTTTGGTGAATTGGAAGATTTCATTACCGCCACCAAGGACAAGCAATTCAATGGCATCAGTCTTTTCAATGGTACTGCCCTCAACGTGACGACCGACAGTGATGGCAACACCTTCACCGCCGATGGCATCAATCTAGGCGATGCCGATTACACCGCCCTGGCTGCCCTGTCCACCACCACTACAGCCAACGCCGCCAGTGCTCAGACCGCCGTGGGCAACGCCATCAACCAGGTGGCTACCGATCGTGCCACAGTAGGAGGCAATCTAGCCCGCCTGCAGCACACGGGTTCGGCCCTGCTTGCCTACCAGGACAACCTCTCGGCAGCCAGCAGCCAGATCAAGGACATCGATGTGGCCTACGAAAGCGCTCACTACGCTCGTCTCTCCTTGAAAGTTCAAACCGCCTCCGCCATCCTGGCTCAGAGCAACGTGCTCTCCCAGTCGGCCCTTCGACTGTTGGGCATCAAGTAAAAGTTCCACTGCTCTCGCCACCAGCCACAGCAAAGCGCGTCGACGTTTGGCTGAACCGCCGCATCCCGGGCCTCCTGTGGAATCCACACCCCATGGCATTTGGAAGGAGATAAGGAACCTTTTGCCTCTTTGGTCCATTTCAAGCCTAATTGCAGCTAGCTGGATGTTGTTTGAACTACATTAGTTTGTATTTATCAAAAACTTACAAAATTCCTTGTTTTTTCAAAAACATGGCAAATCTCATGCTTCCACCCCATCCGCAGCCTTTCATCCTGCAGGAAGGCCTTTCACAAACCCAATGACGGTGATCCAGACCAACTTGAGTGCTGACCGTTCCGCGCGCCTCCTGCGCGCGGCATCGGAAGATGTTCAACGCTCATTGCTCAAGCTCACCTCGGGCAATCAGTTTGCTAATCCTGCCAACCCCTCAACTGAGGCCATCATGGCCTCAAGGCATCGAGGTAGCATCCGCCGCCTACAGGTCGGCAGGGAAAACCTCACGAACGCTCTTTCCTTTTCACAGACACAAGAAGGCTTTCTCGAACAGGCCGCCAAGGCCCTGAGCCGGATGGGGGAACTCGCCCTGCGGGCCATGGATGTGACCATGGGAGACCAGCAAAGCGGCGGCGATGAAAGACGCTTTGAATTGGTGACAGGCAACTTTAGCTGGACTCAAGCAAAATCAGACGCAGAAAACCGAGGAGGAAAACTCGCCTGCATCAAAAGTGCAGAGGATCAATCATCTGTTGAGGC
Source organism: Pedosphaera sp. (assembly GCA_002686885.1). Lineage (GTDB taxonomy): Bacteria > Verrucomicrobiota > Verrucomicrobiia > Limisphaerales > AAA164-E04 > UBA7971. The sequence goes on along the minus strand of NYYT01000054.1, from coordinate 10,413 downwards.
GGTCATGCAGGGAGGCAGTTACTGGATTGGTGGCACAGATGAGATTACCGAGGGGCAATGGAAATGGGTCGATGGCGAGGCCATGAGTTTTGAAAACTGGGCCGCTGGAGAGCCCAACGATGTAGCTGGTGGAGAGAATGCCCTTCAGATTTACGCTAGCGGAAAATGGAATGACCTTCCCGCAATCAACACCACCTTGAGTGGATATGTCATCGAATTTGGTTCGGAAGATTCCTCAGTCCCAGCACACGAAAGCGAGTATAGTGCACTAGCAGCCTTTGTGGAAAGCCTCGGCTCAAAGGCCTTTAATCAGGTTTCCCTGTTTGCCGGACAAACCATGCAGGTGTCCCGCGATGAAGAGAGCCACTCACTGCAAACCCGCGGGATTGACCTGGCAGCAGCCACCTACTCCAGCACCTACACCCCCGATAGCGAGGGGTATTTCCTGCGCGGCAGCGCTCAGGCACACGCACGTCTGTTGCAGGTGAAAGGGGCCATCGAACAACTGCAGCAGGATCGCGCCACCGTGGGAGCCTTTGCCAAAGGCATTGATCTGGCTGACCGCATGCTCACGCAGTCCACCGATATGCTCAAACAGACCCTTGGGCGCCTGACCGATGTCAACATCGCCGAGGAATCCACACGCTTTGCCCGCGACCAAATCCTGAGGCAGACAGCGACCGCCATGCTGGCTCAAGCCAACATCATGCCGCAATCGGTCCTTCGCCTGGTCGATCTGGAGCGGTCATAAAGGGACGCGCGATGTTGGGAGCATCCTGAGCTCATGGGTGACCCTTTTCTGATCGACCCCATCCAAGCTATTGATTTTGCAACTGAAATCTCGCGCAGAATGGGAGGAAGGTAGCCAGCACCTGGGGAAAAAACACCTGCAACGCATGCTCCTGGATTTTGAGGCGCCTTTATCTGGCGAAAACACCTCGGAGCCTCTGAGGATGTTGGGTCGAAGACACCCTTGAAACACTTGACAATGGAGCCATGCCTCGCATACTACCTTGCATTGCATAGTAATAAGGCAAGAACTGGAGCAACCAGGTTGGCATGAACGATTATTTTGACAATTGGACCATCCAGCTGCGCAAGGGTCTTCTGGAGATTGGTATCCTGAGTGCTCTCAAGGGACGCGAGCGTTACGGGTATGACCTGGTCAAGAGCCTGGTCGAAGTCCCCGGCCTGGGCGTCACCGAAGGCACGGTCTACCCCCTGCTCTCCCGCCTGCGAAAGCACGGTTGGATCGACGCCCGGTTGGTGGAGTCCAGCGAAGGCCCCGCCCGCAAATACTACACTTTAACCCCCGAAGGACAGCGTGTCATGGAAACCATGGAAGCGCATCTGGATGTCCTGCTCAAAGGATTACACACATTGAAGGAGAAAGACGCCTAGTATGATCGAATGGACAGAATCCGCCCAGGCAGCATGGACAGCCCATGAGGAACAACTCAAGGTCAGGCTCGAGGATAGCGAAGCCGACGCCCAGGAGGTCGCCCAGGATGTCAGATCCCATATTGAAGAAGAAGCCCACAAGGCAGATCTGAGGGTCATCGATGCCGCCTGGCTGGAATCCCTGTTGAAGCGGATGGAAGACCAGGAGGCATCGTCGTCCAGAAAAACAACCCAAGAAACGCGCGCGAAAATAAGGTTTCGCGAGTCCTTGAAACAAACCGGCGCATGGACCCAGTTCCGTCGGGGAACTCTGTGGCTCACAGCCGTGATCTGGCCCACCATCACGCTGATGTTCGAACTCTCGACCCGTCTATGTTCCGGGTATTGGTTCGACCCCATGCCCACCCTGCTCCATGTGCTGTTGCTGGGTCTGGTCCCGATGGGGAATGCATGGGTGCTGTGGAAATTGGCCAAGAACCCCGATCCCATCGGGCCATGGCATCGCGCTGTCATCGCCTTCAACACCGGCACCAGTCTCCTCTACACGCTGATGTTTGCCCCGGCCATCCCCATCAGTTTCATGCTCACTATTGTCTACGGCATGGGGCTTTTGCCCATCACTCCTCTCGTGACCTTCCTGGCAGGGCTCCGACTCTGGAAGCACGTGCGAGCTGCTCAGGTTCAGCCTTCGCGCCCTTGGACCCTGGGGTGGGGCATGGTGGCAGCCATTGCCTGCCTGCTGGCCTTGGAAAGTCCCTATTTCCTTACCCGTCTGGGGCTGCGCTGGGCGGACGCAGAGGATCGTTCGGTCCAGCTCAAGGGTATTCGGCTGCTCCGAACCCTGGGACATGAGGAAACCATGCTCACTGCCTGTTACCAGCGCCCAAGACGGGTGTTCGATCTAAGCAGCTGGCTCACCAACTCCAAGGAACCGGTCACCCAGGAAGATGCCCGGGCCATCTATTATCGTGTCACCGGCCGCCCCTTCAATGCTGTCAAACCTCCTGAACTCTACACCTCGCAGGGGCGATGGAGCCTGGTAGAGGACGAATTCACCTGGGAACTGGACAATGCTCTTGGGGGAAGCTCGGTCGCTGGTCGAGTGATGGGGCTTGAGATGATCCGCTCCCGCATCGACAGTCGCATCGAAACCCATGGCGCAACCTCCTACACCGAATGGACCATGGAGTTTGAAAACAAGGCATCTTTGGCTCGCGAAGCCCGAGCGCAGATTCGCCTTCCGGCCGGCGGCGTGGTTTCGCGACTTACCCTCTGGGTCAATGACGAAGAACGGGAAGCGGCCTTTGCTTCCCGCAACCTCACTCGCAAGGCCTATCAGAAAATCGCAGTGGAGCGACGAAGGGATCCCGTTTTGGTCACCACCTCCGGCCCCGACCAAATCCTCATGCAGTGCTTTCCCGTGCCCCCTGATGGAGGGCGCATGAAAATACGCTTCGGCATCACCGCCCCCCTGGACATGAGCGATCTGAGCCATGGCCGCACGCGACTGCCGGTCATGGTCGAACGCAACTTCAACCTGCGCGGGGCGCTCAAGCATGCCATCTGGGTGGAATCCCGTTCCAAGCTCACATCCGATCACACGGGTTTCAAGGCCAGTCTGCACGACGATGGCGATCACATTCTTGAAGGGCAACTGGCCGACCCCGTCTTGATCTCAGCCGAGAGCACCATTGAGGTCGAGCGCGCTCAGGCCTCTCAAAAGGTCTTCACCCAGGCGCGCAAATCGGAACAAAGCATCCTGCAGGAACTCTCTCGAGAAAGCACCCAGGCCCCCGACTCGGTCATCTGGGTTGTGGATGGATCCTACGCCATGACCCCTCACATGAGTGACATCCTGGAGGCTCTGGAAAACTGGGATTCGGAAATCACCTTGCAGGTCCTTGTCGCATCCGATCAATCCCCCTTCATCGCACCCGATCACACCTACAAGATTTGTTCACCGCAGGAGGCCCTGTCTTACCTGAGCTTGCTGGAATCCAGTGGAGGCCAGGACAATCTGGCAGCGCTCACCCAGGCATGGGCCCTGGCACGAGAACAGGGCGCGCGGCATGTTTGGTGGTATCATGGACCACAGCCGGTCATGCTGGGAGATCCCTCCAGCCTCCAACAACAAATGGAACGCTCCCGCGGGAGCATTCAACTCATCAGCAAGGGCATCTTTCCCGTACCCAACCGCATCCTGGAGAATCTGGACTCAAGCTTCACACGCGTGCTGCCTCACTATGGCAACCTTCAGGAAACATGGCAGCAGTGGCTCGATGAAGTCACTGGAAAGGCAGAGATCTGGCGCTTTCATCGCCGAACCCTCCCCTCCTCGGAAATGGAAAACACCCATCTGCCCCAGATCTCACAGCACATCGAACGCCTCTGGGCCAAACAGGAAGTCCTCCATCTGATCGCCCAGCGAGAGCAGAAAAAGGCCATTGCCCTGGCATCCGAGCATCAGTTGGTCACCCCAGTCACCGGGGCCGTAGTCTTGGAAACTCAGGAGCAGTATGACGAAATGGGGCTGACCCCAGTGCCCTTCGACGCCGTTCCCAGCATTCCCGAGCCCTCCACCTGGGCCCTCTGGTGCGTGGGGTTCATACTGATGCTCTGGGGCAGGCATTGCTCACAGAGAGCTAGGAAACTTGGTTAGGGTTTGGAACCTGGCCCAGCTTCCCAAACCAACTCAACTCAGGATCGGGCGGAGGACCTTGCCGTGCACATTGGTCAGGCGGCGTTCGATCCCATTGTGATAAAAGGTCAGGGCCTCGTGGTCCATTCCCAGAAGGTGCAGGACGGTGGCATGGAAATCATGCCAGTGCACCGGGTTGCGGGATGCCTTGAGACCGATCTCATCCGTCTCACCATAGGCCATCCCAGGCTTGAGCCCCGCCCCGGCCATCCACAGTGAAAAAGCGTACATGTTGTGATCCCTGCCCGGGCCCACCTTGTCGGCCGCACTCTGGGCATAGGGGGTGCGACCAAATTCCGTGGTAAAGAGCACCAGAGTATCCTCCAGCATGCCCCGCTGCTTCAGGTCGCGAAGCAGAGCGGCCACCGGCTGATCAATACGCAGGGCCTCTCGGTCATGGTTGCGCCGCATGTCCTCATGGCCGTCCCAGTTGATACGAGGCGAACCAAAGGAACCACCGCTGATCAGCTGCACGAAACGAACGCCCTTCTCCAGCAGTCGACGCCCAAGCAGGCAGCTGCGACCGAAGTCGCGCGTGGCCTCCTGGTCCAGACCATACATGGCCCGTGTCGCAGGGTGTTCCTGCTCCAGGTCGGCCACCCCCGGCACCGAAAGCTGCATGCGCGCTGCCAGCTCGTGGCTGCGGATCCGCGCACGCATGGCATCTTCCAAACCATGCCGTTCGAGGTCGCGCGCGTTGAGCGAGGCCAGCAAGGCTCGCGAAGCAGCATCTGTCTTGGAGGAGAGTCCTTCAGGAGGCAACAGGTCGGGAATAGGGATGCTGGAGCTTGTATCAAAGGCCACTCCCTGATGGGTGGAGGGAAGAAAGCCATTGGACCAATTGATCGTGCCGCCCGCGGGATATCCCCTGGCATCAGGCAACACCACATAGGCCGGCAGATCCTCAGTCTCCGCACCCAGCCCATAGGAAATCCACGAACCCATGACCGGAAACCCATTGAGCTGAAAGCCGGTGTTTTGCTGGAAGGTGGCCGGGGTATGATTGGCTGAGTCAGCCACCATGGAACGAATCACCGTCAGTTCATCGGCCATCTTGCTGATGTGGGGAAAAAGATCCGACACCCACAAGCCACTCTGGCCATGCTGGGCAAAGCGCCAGTCCTCCTTGCGCAGCAATCCAATTTGATTGAAGAAGGTTGCGGGTCGCTCGGTATAAGAAAGCGAAGCAAGCGACTGGCCATGAGCTGCGGCCAGCGCGGGTTTGTAATCAAAGGAGTCAATGTGACTCAGCCCACCCATCAGGCAGATGTGGATCACCCGGCGAGCCCGGGCAGGATGGTGAGGGGCAGGCACCCCTGCCCCAAGGGTGGGTGAAGCACCCAGCAGATGCCCCAGCGCCGCCCCAGCCAAGCCATGGGAAGACCACTTGAGCCATTCGCGGCGAGAAAGATGCCAATCAGCGCACATGGAGCAGTTCATTGGTGTTCAACAAAACCCGGGCCCAGGCCGCCAGACCGTGTTCCTCGATGAAGGGGCGCGACAGGGTCACCTCATCCTCAGACGCTTCGCGGCCCAGGGCATACCGATGCCCCCACTGAATCTGGTCTTCCACCTGGGCACCGGCCTCACGCTTCAGACGCTCGGCAAAGGCCTGTGCCATCGCCAGCACCAGTTCATTGTTCATCAGGGCCAGCGATTGCAGCGGCGTGGTGGTGCTGGCACGACGCGGGGTCAGGGCTGAGGGATCAGGACAGTCAAAGGTATCCAGCAAGGTGCGCCGAGCCCCTCTGGGACTGAAACGATAGAGCGTGCGTCGAAACTGTTGGGGCTGATCCTGTGGGATAGGGTCATAGAAATGACTCCCTTTAAATTTGTATTCCTTCATGTCTCGATAACCCACCCCTCCCACTTGCCGATCCAGTCGGCCCGCCAGCTGCAGCAGGGTATCGCGCAGGCTTTCTCCCTCCAGCCGCCGGGGCACCATCCGCCAGAGCAGACGATTGTCGGCATCCTTTTCAATCGCTTCAGCCCTTGGGGAAGACTGCTGTTGCCAGGTCGCTGAGGTAAGGATCAGTCGATGCAAGGCCTTCAAACTCCATTTATGATCGATCAGATACCAGGCCATCCAATCCAGCAGTTCGGGATGGCTGGGCTGCCCCCCACTCACACCGAAATCGTTGGGAGTAAGGACCAGGCCCTGGCCAAAATGATGCATCCAGATGCGATTGACCACCACCCTGGCAAAGAGTGGGTTGCGGACGTCGGTAATCCAATCCGAGAGATGCGCCCGTCGACTGCCATCATCCGCCTGGGAAGTCAGCCCAAAGTCGGCCTCCAGCATGGCCAGTGCCTCCAACCCACCGGGAGTCACCTCTTCACGTTTCTGCTGCACTTCCCCGCGATGCAGCACATGGGTCAGCCCTGGTGGAATCGGAGTCACGGCCCAGGCTTTTTCCTCCCCTGGTGAACCCTCTGAGCCAGAAGGCAATACCCGCTCTCCGAACTCCACCCCAGCCAGACTAGCAGCCATGCGGTAGTAGTCCCGGCTTGAGATGGGGTCAAACTTGTGATCGTGACAGCGAGCACAATGCGTGGTCATCCCGAGAAAGGTCTGGCTCACCAGGGCCACCATATCTTCCATCTCGTCCTGTCGCATCGTCTGGCGCATGCCATCGTTCGATGGCTTGGTGGTATTGTGCGGCCCAGTGACCAGAAAACCCGTCGCAATGACGCCCGAAGGTTCCCGAGAAAAGACGTCGCCCGCCAACTGCATCCTGGCAAAGGCATCATAGGCCATGTCGGCGTTGAGCGCCTGCACCACCCAATGCCGATAGCGCCAGGCATGGTTGCGGGGCTGATTGTATTCGAACCCGTTGCTTTCCCCAAAATGAACGGTGTCGAGCCAATGCCGCCCCCAGCGCTCCCCCAGATGAGGAGATGCCAGCCAGCGATCCACCAAAGCCCTCCAGGCATGGGGTCGCGCATCACTCACAAACGCCTCAACATCCTCTGGATCGGGGGCCAGGCCGAGCAAATCATAGCTCAATCGCCGAATGAGGGTCTTTCGATCAGCGGTCGGTGAAGGTTCCAGACCGGCTTTTTCCAAGGCCTGGCCGATAAAGGCATCAACAGGATGCAGGCTTTGGTCATGAGCAGAAGGCAGTTCCACCCGCTTGAGTGGTTGCAGGGACCACCACGACGCGCCCTCGGCCTCCTTGGACTCTTGAGCGGCCCAGCCCGAAACCAGGGAAGCCATCAGAAAATAAGGCCACAGATACGCCCCACGAATCATGGGGGTAGAAGGCAAGGCCTCCTTGCTGAGTCGATACGCCGATAGGTAGCGCCACCTCAGGAGGCAAATGGAAATCCAGGGAAACACAAGATCTAGGGTTGCCTCAGATTAAGTGCCTCGAGCATGGGATTCAAGCCCGCAGCCCCAGGGGATTCGTGGCAAATCCGTTGAAACTAAAAGCCCCCCATGGTCACACCTAGAGACCTCGGATGTGACAGGTGTTCAAACAAACCGGTGGACAATTCATTTTTACAGCACAAGTAGCGGCCACCAGCTCGAAGTTGGCCCCTCTGATGGCAGCAGAAAACTCAAATCCATCACCCTTTCAAGGCAGCTCTCAACAAAAGATGCTCGGCATAAATGAATGGCTCCCACCAGCCTCGTATGGTGCTTGTTTCAAAAAGATGAAATCATTTCTTCAGGAAACAGGCTTAATGTGGACCGGGCCATTTACCCGATCTGCATCGAATCATGATCAAATACGATGTAAGAAAAAAAGTCATTACAGCAGGTTCGACCTGCTTGTCCGTTTTTCCGCAAGCTACAAAACCTGCGACTGGGATACACAGTACAATCACCCATGCCAGTGCGTCTCTGAGTGTGCCATCATAATACTTGGACTTATTTTTCACTGCCGCCCGAGCCCTTGAAATGAGTTTGATGGCATGTCACCTACTTGCATTGTAAGGCTTTCGAACGGTGACACATCGTCGTTGAGCAGGTCGGCCTCACCCCTTTTTGTACACGAAACTTTCGATTCGAGTTTGTTAACTAATCAACGGATAACTACTGACCAAAAACCGCCGACCTGGTCTAAAAGTTCCTTTCTGCAAACCCAATGAAGTAAGAAATCCTTTGAACTTATGAAAAAAAGGCGTCGACCTGTTACCGGGTTGAGTCTTATTGCCTTTTTTCTGTGATAACTCCGCGGAAGCCCAGTCAGGCACTCAGTCAATGCTTGCTTTTGCCTTGTTGACACAGATTTTCTGGAACAGGGCCGACTTGCCCAAGGTCACCGAAAATTCCGCTTGCCTATTGAGCACCCCCTTGCATCTTGGAGCCATGCCTACCCTGTGGAATACCCAATCGAGCCGGCGAAACTTTATCGAAAGCGGCGTTTTGACGACGGTTTTGATGGGGATTCCTGGAGCACAAGCCCAAGAGGAAAGCTCCTTTCATCTGGCCCTCTTGTCAGACACTCACATTCCTGCCGACAGGTCCAATGAATATCGGGGTTTCCGACCTTGGGAAAACCTCAAGCGTGTGATACCCGAGGTGCTGGCTGTCGAGCCAGAGTCGGCGTTGATCAATGGGGATGCTGCCCGATTGACAGGCGAGGTGGAGGATTATCAGGAACTGAAGAAACTGCTGGAACCCATCGCCGCTCACTGCCCTGTTTCGATTGGCCTGGGAAATCACGATCACCGAGACAACTTTCAACAGGTCATGCAACCAGCGACAGAGAACAAGGCCGCCATCGAGGACAAGCATGTGGTGGTGATGGAGCATCCCTCGGTTCGCATTGTGCAATTGGACTCACTCCTCTACGTGGACAAGGTTGCCGGCCTGCTCGGTCAGGATCAACGCGCCTGGCTGGAGCAGTTTTTGAAACAAGCAGATGATCGCCCCATCGTCTTCTTTGTGCATCATACCCTGGGAGAAGGTGATGGTGACCTTCTGGATACCGATCGTTTCTTCCAAATTTTGAAACCTCATCGACAGGTCAAAGCCATCTTCTATGGTCATTCCCATGTGTATGAGTACGGGTTTCGCGAAGGCAAACACCTGATCAACCTACCCGCAGTGGGATACAACTTCAGCGATGCACAACCCGTCGGCTGGCTGGATGCACGCTTTCATCGCAAGGGGGTGGATCTGACACTCCATGCAACAGGTGGAAACAAGGCAGACGATGGCAGAACCACTTCCCTGAAGTGGGCATAAAAGCATCACACCTTGTTCGCAGTGACACGGCTCATTGGCGCACCTGTGAGAGGTGGATTTCAACCTCGCTTCCCTCGTGCGTCTGAAAACGAATCACAAAATGATCTGGCGCCACAAGCTCGTAGCTCAATGTGCGGTGCGATCCTTCACTCACTCCACGAAAGGTGATTTTTTGGGATTCCATTCTGAGAAGTTCGAAAACGTGAGGCTTTTCCCATCGGGGCTGCATCGGAGGGTCAAAGAGCTGTAATCTCAGTTCCAGCGTGTCGGCCGCTTGTTGGATTTTGATGATTTCAACAAATTCGGTTTTTCCCTTCTTTGTGTAACGAACAAGGGCTGAAATGGTTTCTGACTTTGGGGAGAGCCAGGTCTCTTCAAGGATTCCGCCATCCAAGGGGCCTTGCCAACTTCCTGTTAGCCAAGCGAGTTGGTCTATCGTCATGGGTTTCTTTTCCTCCTGAGCGACACCCTCAAAATGGCATACAAACAAAAGGAGGACAGCCACATGGCCGAGAAGCTTATTGAGAGAATTCATCCCATAGACTGATCACAGTAAAGAGCACCATGCCATAAAAAACCCTCACTGGCCAAAGCCAGTGAGGGTGACACTGTCAGTAACGGTATGAACAAACGACTAAACCACTAGTTGTAGCTAATTTAATATGCCACCACCCTCGCCGCAGTCAACTAGGCACGAAGAAGGGCTTCTATCGAGTATCACCCCCGAGGAAAGTAAGAAGTTCCTTCCTGCTCCCATTCCTCTGTTCGAATGGGTTTACCGTGCCCCATACAGCTTTGGGACAGCTGGGAGTCTCATAGACTTCGCATCCATGGTCTCAGAATCTGGACGAGAAGAAACGAATCATCGAGACGTTTCCCGAAGCAGTCTGTTTTCAGCTTCAGAGGATTTTTAGAAATCAGGAACCAGCTCGAAACCATCCCTTTGGATTCTGAATAAGAGGCTTCAAGCAACGAAGCACGAAAAGGTGCGTCACACCTTTAGGGAGCCTTTGGACTAGCCAGAAGAAAGAATGGCGGAAGGGGAGGGATTCGAACCCCCGGATGGATTTCTCCATCGCCTGATTTCGAGTCAGGTACCTTAAACCGAGCTCAGCCA
>NYYT01000053.1 GCA_002686885.1 Pedosphaera sp. | reverse complement strand
ACCATACTGGAAGGCATCCCCTGTCTGACGCAGATCCTGAATCCCATCGTAAAAAGGCACGATTCGAGCAATTTCTTCTCGCATCAACCATCCGCTCTCGCATCCCATTTGATCCGCTTTCTCCGGGAAGGCACGCACCGCCAGCTCGCGCAGGATTTCCCACTCGGACATGGCTTCCCCCACTTGTCGAGGGATTTCCGGAGAAAACATCACTCGTCTTTCAGTGGAAGTTTCGACCCCTCCATCACGCTGCTCGTAGCGAGTCTTTGCAGGAAGTAGCCAGACTTCTTCTCCTCCTTCAAGCATGGCTTGGTCCGTAAGGAGGATGTCCTGATGCACCCGAACTTTGACTTTGCAAAGGGCATCTGCAACCCGTTTTGGCTCTGGCAGCGTGCGCAGAAAATTGCCTCCAACACTGTAAAGAATATCCAAATCCCCCTTGCTGGCCGCCTCAATCATCTCAACTGCCGAGTACCCCGGCCAATCGGGCACTTGAAACCCATATTGCTCACTTAACTGTTTTGCATTGGATGCGTTGACCGGCACGCCTCCGGGAAAAACCGTACTGTAAGCTCCCATCTCAGCACCTCCCTGCACGGATGAGTGACCTCGGATGGGCATCAATCCATTGAAGCCCTTTCCAAGATAGCCCCTGAGCAATCCCAGGTTGAGGATTGCTTGCACCGCCTCGGTTCCGAATCCATGTTGAGTAATCCCCATGCTCCACACCAGAACCGCATTTTTGGCATCACGGATGAGTTCGGCCATTGCCAACATCGAAGACTTATCCAGGCCAGCATCTCGCTCCAAAGGCCCCCATTCCAGTTCAGAGAGCTGTCGCTCCAGACTTTCAAAGCCCTCGGTGTGTGATTCCAGAAAGGATCGATCGATCCAATCTTCCGCAACCAGGATTTTCATCACCCCGCAAAGGAAGGCAATGTCCCCTCCCTGACTGACCGGGAACCAGTGATCGGTAATCGCAGTACCGAAGAGGGCACTACCCGCATTCGACGGAACCCAATAACGCTCCATACCCGGCTCGCAATAGGGATTGACCATGGCCACCTTCGTGCCGGCCGCCTTGGCTTCGTGCAAATATTTGGTAGAGACGGGTTGATCATTGGCTGGGTTGCTACCAAAAAACACAATGAGGTCGGTCCCTATCCAATCTTTGTAGGAACAGGTGGTGGCAGCAATCCCCAAGGTACGCTTCATTGCCGCTGTTGAAGGGGCATGGCAAAGCCTGGCGGCGTTGTCGACATGATTGGTACCCATGAATCGAGCTGCCTTTTGGGCCATGTAATACACCTCATTGGTCACCCCTCTGGCTGTCACGAAAAAGGCACTGCGTTGAGGCGGAGTGTTTTGAAAATGCTCAGCAAGCGATTGGAACGCCTCATCCCAGCTGACACGATGAAACCCGGCCTCCCCCTTGAGCCGCCGCATGGGGTATGCCAGCCGCCCAAGGGATCGCAACTCTCGATTGGATTTCCCTTGGAGTTCCCTCACGTCCTCAAGGACATCGGCCGGCATGGCTGGCATGGTATTGAGCCGGAGCAAATTGAGGCGAGTCATACACAGATGAACCCCTTGAATGGTCCAATCGTGCAAGCCCGCTACGCCAAGGGCGCATCCATCGCATACCCCTCGACTGAGGATTTTCCATGCGTAAGAAAGATTGTCCTTGTTCTCCCAGGCAATCTTGAGCATGTCCCGAAAGTGTTTGGGCTTGTGGGTTCCAACACCGAAAGGTAAGCGCGTCGATAGAGCACGCTTGCGATTGTTTCGGTGACAGTCACAGGACATGTGGATAGCTTAGCCAAACAGGTGACCGTTTGGCGAGCCATTCCCAAAGAGAGATTTCACACCGAAGAACCCCGCCACGTCTTACCCACCAGGCAAAGCACGCGATCCCTTGCATCTTCGATCAAGGTGTAAAACACAGGGATGGCGAGCAAGGTAAACAAAGTGGCCGAAGCCATACCTCCAATCAATACCAGACCAAAGCTTTTGAAATTGACGCCCATTTGAACTGCGGATCCAAAGGTCAGTGGCAGCATTCCGATAATGGTCGTCGTCGCCGTCATGATGATGGGACGAAAACGATCTCGGGTGGCCTTCAGCAAAGCAGCCTCGCGATCCATTCCTCGAGCTCGGAGTCGATTGGCATAATCCACCAGGACAATGCCATTGTTGACCACCAGCCCGACCAAAAACATGGCTCCTGTATAGACCATTTGATCAATAAACGTATGGAATAGTTTCAGGATGCCAATCGAACCCATGGCTGCAAGAGGAATGGTCATGATGATGGAGAGAGGAACAAGGGTGCTTTCAAAAAAGAAGGCCATGAGCATGTAGACAAAAATCACCGATAGCACCAACATGACCATTCCCTGTTTGCGTTCATGATCGTCGACAACCTGGGGAGGTTTTTCGAACGAAATCCCCTCGGGCAAACGAATCGATTCCTTGATTTTCTCTATCGATTCCTTGATTTTTCCTGTCTCCTGGCCAGGTGTCAGACGCATCCCAAACCATTCACTCACCTTCTTGTTTTCACGGGTAATGGCATTGTCTTCATTACTTAAGAAGGCCTGCGTGGTCACCGCTGCCACCGTACTGAGCCGTCCATCTTCGGTAGGAATTTGAATGTTACCCAGATCCGCCAGTTCCGATCGATCCTCCTCATCGTAAATGAGCCTCATGGGAATTTGATTTCCTTCATGATTGAATCTTGGCAACGATTCCCCGCGAACCGCTGTTCCAATAGTCCCGGCAAGGGTTTCAGGATGGATACCAAAGGAACTGGCTTTTTCCCGATCCACCAGCAGCGCCACCTCACTNGGGCCTTCCTCCTCGATATCTTCACTGAGAAAAGAATCGACCCCCGGTAGGAGTTCGAAGGTGGGTTTCAGCTCCGTAGCCACTTTTTTCAACTGTTCGGGATCATCCCCAACCAGGCGAATGTAGTGCATATATTTTTGATTGCCCTTGGCTCCTCCCCCACTCTTCTGGTCCTTATAGGAAACCCTGACACCAGGNTCTTCTGGAAAGGCATCGAAGAGTTCCTGTATGGCTTCCTGAGGCGTCAGAGAAGAAACTCGATCGGGTGCAAAGAAACCGGCAAAGCGCCCATACCATTTACCGTAATGCACTTCATAGGCCTTTAATCCACAATCCGCCTTTTTCTCTTCCGCCATTTGTTCGACTTTTTGGAAGTAATCCAACCTCTGGGCCATCGTGTATTTNTCCGGAAATTTGACATCGATGCGNAAATAACGGATCGCCTCTTCTTCCTTGGANTCGAAATTCAGGTGCGTTGCNACCCACCAGGTCACCCCCATGAGCCCCGTGAACAAAAGNACNAGATCGAGTCGTCGCGNCAGAAAGAATTGTAGTGTTCGNGAGTAAAAATCNCTCANCGGAAGGAAAAAGCGTTCATACGTCCANTTNANNGCATCTCTCAAAGAACCTCTGNGATTCACCTCCTTGTCNCNCTGNCTGGGAAGTGTCAGATAAACACACAAGGGAATGAACATGAGGGCCGCCAGCANGGACGCTGAAATCGCTGCAAATACGGGAAGAAACATCTTCTGGGCAAAAAAACGCATCTTTCCATCGATCAATAAGGTCGAACTGAAAACAATCAGGGTGGTAAACGTTGCAATNGTAATGGCAAANCCTATTTCCTGAACCCCCCGAAAACATGCTTCCCATCGAGTGGCGCCGCCTTGGTAATGCCGATGCATGTTTTCCGCCATCACCACGGAATTGTCNACCAAGAGCCCAACGCAAATCACCAGCCCCATGATCGTCAAGCTGTTGAGCGTTTCTCCCGCGAAATACAAGGTCGAAAGAGCGACCAGCAANCAAAGAGGAATGGTCATGGCGATCACNAGCGTGAGGCGGAGCTGNCGNAGAAAAAANTAGAGCACCATNGCNGCCAGCAANGCACCCAGCTTGCCATTGCCAATCAAGTGTGAGAGCCGNTCCATGATNTCTTCACCCTGATTCTCGTAGATACTGAGGTCAAAGCCTTCGAGTTTTGGATGAGCTCGAATCGCCTCAATGGCTTCAACGACGGCCTGACTCACCTCAACCGTATTGGCCTCACCCTCTCTCCTTACGGAAATGCCATTGGCAGGTTGTCCATTGTAGCGGTAAAGGCGCTCTGCTTCTTCCGGCTCATAGACAATGCTGGCAATATCTTTGAGCATCACCGTCTCTGAAAGGGGTAGTTGCTGAATCTCCTGAATGCTNTCGAAGGTGCTGGTCGATTTGAGGGTGTATTTCTTTCCTCCGTCCATGACGGANCCGCTGGCTACGGTAATGTTGTCCGCTCGCAGCAATCGACCTAATTCACGCATATTGATGCCGTGAGCATCAGCCTTCTCCTTGTCCACCTCGATCTTGATTTCCCTGCGATAGATCCTGAAATCCACCTCGGCAACACCCATGATGCGTTGAAGCGGGGCAATGACGTGCCTTTCCACCAAGGTGTAGTAATCCGAATCTGGATCATAACTGATCCGAAAACTGACCACCGGCTCCNCACCTGGCTGATACTTGTANATGTAGGTGCGATCGGCACCCTCAGGAAATTGCAAGCGAGCACGTTCCGCTCGGTCGCGCACCTCCCGGTAGGCCACGTCCATGTCCGTACCGTATTTGAAGTGAAGCTCAATTCTGGAGCCCCATTTGTACCCATGGGTTTCGATGCGATCCAAACCCCTTACCGTGCTCAACTCCTCTTCCAGGGGGATTCCGATTTTTTCCATGGTTTCTGGAGGAACCCCCACATTCCAGCGGACATTGACNGAAATGTAGTGTCCCTCCATGCCCCTGGGATTCATTTCNAATGGCAGACGCACCGCNGAGATGGCACCGATNGCCACGACAGTGAGCAAGATCACGAACATCGTCACCCTGCGCCCCAGGGAAAAACCCACCATATGATCAAAAAAATGAGGTTTCTGGCTCATGCAGACACCTCACTGGACACAGGGCCAAAAAATCGCTCTCCCAATCGCGCCANCAAATAGTAAAGCGTTGGNATGGTNAGAAGCGTCAGNAAGGTGGAGGAAAGCAAGCCGCCGATCACCGTCACCGCCATGGGNGCACGAATTTCAGCCCCGTCCCCAAGCCCCAGTGCCAGGGGAAAAAGCCCCAGCACGGTGGTGGCTGTCGTCATNAGGATGGGACGCAATCGCACGCGACAGGCCTCAAGAACAGCTTCNTTTAAATCCACNCCTCGCCCNCGAAGGGTGTTGGTGTAGTCCACCAGAACGATGGCNTTATTGACCACAATACCGGCCAACATGATGAGCCCAAGGAACACCACGACCGAAACATTCANTCCCATCCAATGNAGTCCGAGAACACTGCCCACNAAGGCCANCGGAATGGTGACCATGATAATGAAGGGCTGCCACAGCGATTCGAACTGCGACGCCATGATCACGTAGACCAGGAAGACGCTCAATCCGAGCGCCAAATAGAGACTCGAGCGACTCCTCTGCCATTCCTGGTTTTGTCCGGTAATGAGGTAACTCAAGGAATCCGGCCATTCAATGCGATCCTTCAAGATGCGATCCACTTCATTCACCGCAGCCCCCAGAGACCGGCCTCCAATATTGGCTTGAACCAATGCGACCCGATTGCCATCAATGCGCCTGATTTCGCTGGGGCCTTCTCCGACACTCAGGCTGGCGACGGCATTGAGAGGAAGAGCGTTGGAGCTGCCAGGGTTCACAATCAGATGCCCAACATCCTCCAGGGTTTCCCGATCTTCAGTGGCAAGCCGAACGACAATCGGAACCCGTTTATCCTTGCGATTGAGCCGCGTGGCCTCCGCGCCCCTCACCAGGTCCCTCACCTGGTTTGCCACCGATCCAATGGTCAGTCCGTGGCGAATCATCTGCAGGCGATCATACGAAATCTGAAGTTCCGGCGCCCCTCGTTTGAGGGTCGGCTCGACATCGCTCAGCTGATCTGATTCGCGTAAGAGGGTCACGCTTTGATCTGAGAGACGTTTGAGCTCATGGAGCTCTTCGCCATTGATTTGCACCACCACTGGTTTTTTGGAGCTGAAGAGCACAGGACGCGTGACGCGATAATCGGCATCGGGAATTTGTTCAAGCAAGCGCCTCATCGTACCGATAGCCCTCGTTTCGGCGACTTGAGGATCTTCCACCGGCTGGAGCAATACCTTGAACTTTGCCGAATGTTCCCCCTCATCGGCACTTTTCATGTTGGCGGTATCAAAACCATACATCACCAAAAGAGTCTCTATTTCGAGAGCCTCTTTTTGCTCCAACAAAGACCTTTCAATGGCCTGCAACAATCCTACGGTTTCTTCAAGAGGCGTACCGACTGGGAGGGCCACTTCCATGGTGAATTCGTTTTGCCTCACCTCCGGCAGCAATTCGGACTCCAGTTGCTGGGCGAGCACCCATGTCATCCCCATGCAGCACAAAGCAAGGGCAAACACGGTTTTAGGGTAACGAAGGCAGCGACTCAAAAGTGCTCGATAAGCATGAGCGTTGAATCCGGAAAACCACCGAGGGGTGGATGGCCGGTATAAGCGACCTATCGCCGCCATCCGAGAAGTGACATGCGAGAAAAAAAGTGCGCCACCTTGAATCGCAAAAACAAGATTGAATCCAATGAGCTGCAGCAGCATGGATACGACCATTCGAGGCCACTGGTAGAGCACCGTAAGCACTCGCAATAAAAACCATGGATGACGGCCTGTTGCAGGCGATGGTGGCCAACCCTGCCACAAGAGCTCTGGCCCCAGGGAATCCTCGGATGAAAAAGAGGCGCGGGTATGGACCATCCCCATGCCTATTGGGATCAAAGATATCACCCCCCATACAAAGCCCACTCGAAGGCACGGTAATCGGATGGTTTCCCAGATGGAGGCCATCAAAAGCTCAGATTCTGTGTCCCACCCATGCCAGACACCCCAGGCAATCACCACCGCTTCCATAGCCAGAAGCAGCAAAAGAATCGGTAACAGCCAATGCATCATCAAACTTCGAGGATTCAAGGAAGGGCCGGAACGAAGCAACGGATGACAGCCTGCATCGATGCCCTGGGTTTGCTGAGTTCGATGACGACTGGCCAACATGGGAATGAAAAGCACGGCCACCAGAAGGGAAACCAACAAAGACGTCACGACAGTCAGCCCCAGATCGCCAAAAACCTGCCCAGCCATTCCCTCCACAAACACCATCGGAAAGAAGACGCAAATGGATGTCAGAGTCGATGCAATGACAGCCCCTCGGACTTCCCGGGTCCCCCGCACGGCAGCCATGCGCACGTCATCTCCTTCCTGACGACATCGATAAATGGACTCCAGGACCACGATGGAAGAATCCACCAACATACCAATCCCCATGGCCAAACCGCCGAGAGACATGATGTTCAGGGAAACTTCAAACACGTTGAGAGGTGCGAAGGTCACCGCAACAGAAATAGGAATGCTCAGGGCAATGATGAGCGTGGTTCGAAGATCTCGAAGGAATAAAAACAACACCAGAATCGCTAGAGCCCCGCCGACAATCGCTGTACTCTTGACTTCTTGAATGCTGCCTTGAATGAAGAGAGAACGATCGGCCACCATTTTGAGCAGGACTTGTTCGTTTTTCCAAAGGCGTCCGGCAAGGCCGGCATTTTCCCCGCCTTCTGCGCTGCCAAGGGCTTGTTTGACCCTTCGGGCTACTTGAACCATGTTGGAGTCCGCTTCCTTGAAGATGTCAATTTGAACACTTTCAAGGCCATCGGTGCGGGTCAACATTTCCTGGTCTTTTTGGCCATAGGTAACCCGAGCCATATCCTTGAGACGGATTTCCTTGCCGTCCCTGCGACTGATCACGGTGTTAGCAATCTCATCCAGGTTCTGATATTCGTTGATCGTTCTGACCATGTATTCCGCTTCACCCTCTCGAATACGTCCACCGGCCGCATTGATATTCTCAGCACTCAATCTGGAAACCACTTGATTCATGGAAAGATTGGACCTTTGCAGTTCTGTGGCATCCACCAGAACGTGGATTTCTTCCTCCAACCCTCCTCGGACCCGGACGGCAGCCACACCCTTTACCGGTTCAAGGCTGCGCTTGATCTGGAGCTCGGCGAGGCGCCGAAGGCGGCGAGCGTCAGATTCCCGGGTCGAGGGATCCACTTCGCTCGAAGACACATCCGAAGCCTCCCCAAAGGAGAGACTCAACTCCATGACCGGGTCCAAAGAAGGATCATAATGCAAAAGAAGTGGCTTCTCCGCGCCACGCGGCAAGCGAACCGTATCGAGCTTTTCCAAGGTATTCTGAATGGCGTCGGACATGGAACTTCCCCACGAGAATTCCAGGATCACATCACTTATCCCCGCCCGACTGATACTACTGATCTCGCTCAGGCCACTGATCACCCCCAATTGTTCCTCAATGCCTCTGCTGATGTCGTTTTCAACTTCCTCGGGAGCGGCACCAGGATACTCGGTGCGCACCGTCAGGGTGGGATAGCTCATATCCGGCATGAGAGTCACCGGAAGCTGACCAAGAGAAAAGTAACCGAACACCACCAACGCTACAAAAACCATCAGGACGGCCACTGGGCGATCCGTCGTGAAATAGCGCTGACCATCAGGGGTGTTCATAAAAAATGTGAAGGCAAGCCATCCGATCCATCCGTAGGGCTATTGCTGAACAGGTGCTGGGTCCATCGATGTATCGGGGGCGTCTTCAGTTTCAGCCTGCCTCAAGGCGACTTGATCCTTCAAACCTGCCTGCCCTGCCACGACAATCCAATCTCCCTCTTCAAAGCCACCTGCGGGCTCGATGTGTCTTTTGTCGACATTGAGCGTTTCGAGAGGCTGGCGCCGGGCACGTATTACTCCTTTATCGTCCATGATGGCCTTGAACACCGAAGCACGATCCACATTGTAAGTCACCGCTCGCTTTGGGATCAGCACTGCAGACTCCTTGCGATCCAAAACCAATTCGACCTTGACCCACATCCCTGGAGCCAATTGACCAAGGTCACTGAGCCCCACGACCACCTTGACGGTGCCTGCATCAGCATCCACCACCGGCGAAATACGACTGACAAACCCCTCGAAGAGCTGATCACCGATCGTGTCTGAGCTCAGGCGAGCGACCATTCCTTGCTTCAACTTAGGCAGGTATTGTTCGGGAACATGAATCACCGCCACGGTGGAAGCCAAGTCAACGATCTCAAAAATAGGAGTGCCGGTGGTGACTCGGTCTCCCACTTTCACCTCTCTTAGGGTAATGACCCCACTGATAGGCGCACGCACCTCAGTGTAATCCAGTTCTCGCTTGGCCTGTTCACAAAGCAATTGTGCCTGCTGAAAGGCAAACTGATTGTTCGCATACTCCGATTCACTCACCAAATTTTGCTGGTACAATTTCTCGGTTCGCTGAAACTCCAAAGCCGCCTTATCCAATTGAGACTTGGATTGTTCATACTCCGTGCGCTGGCGATCACTCTCAAGCTTCAACAAGATCTGATCCTTGAGAACAGAGTCTCCTTCCTCGACCAGCAGCTCGATGGCAGGGTTTTCTGTCCGAGCCAAAACTTGAACCTGCCTCTCTGCCTGGAGGGCCGCCGAACGCTCCAAGAGAACCTCAATCACACCGCGCTGTACTTCGTGAATTTCCACCAAAATGGGCTTTTCCTTGGCTCTCTCATCCTTGTCTTTTTTTGCCTCCTCAGATGAATCCGCTCCTCCACACCCAGCCATTAAAAAGCACAAGAAACCAGCTACAATCGCTTTGAATGCAGCACCGACATGAGAACACCTCCAACGGCTTCTCAATTCTCCATAATTCACCCAAGACATCGCATTAAATTGAAAATAAGGGGCATCAAGTTACCAAAGGCAACATGAAGTGAACAGATCATATGAACGCAACAGGGCATTGACCCCTGACGGGAAAGGAAGCCAGCAACCTAATCTTTATAGCCGTGCACAAATAAAGCCCGATGGAATGACTCCACCGGACTTATGTTGAATTCTCTATCAGGGATGAACTCTTTTATTGGGTCACACCACTGACTTCCCTCACCCTCAGATAAGCTTGAGCCTGTTCGGTGGTCGGCATTTCGATCACT
>NYYT01000052.1 GCA_002686885.1 Pedosphaera sp. | reverse complement strand
TGTACTGTTGCGATCTCCGCTTTTTCGATCAAATCAGCAATGCGTTCGTCTATCATTGAGCCTTTGCTACATATCACACTGTCATCTGATAGATTTTTTATATCCTCGGCTGCCACCCTACCTAAAATCCGCTCAGACAAAGTCGCAACTACTTCACCATCGCTGATTGCTGCCTCGCACTTAATCGATGTTTCAGTTCCGCAGTCGTTAATTCTAACTATACAGTCTTGAGCAACATCAACTAAACGTCGTGTCAAATATCCTGAATTAGCTGTTTTTAGTGCTGTATCAGCAAGCCCCTTACGCGCACCGTGTGTGGAAATAAAGTATTCGAGGACAGTCAGTCCTTCACGGAAATTGGAGAGAATTGGCTTTTCGATAATATCTCCAGATGGTTTTGCCATCAAACCACGGATACCCGCCAACTGACGGACCTGCTGGCGATTACCACGGGCACCGGAGTCGACCATCAGATAGACAGGATTGAATTCATCCTTTGCCTGATTGGCTTGCAACGTGCGTAGCATCACATTGGAGATCTGGTCTGTGCAATGAGTCCAGATATCGATAATTTTGTTATACCGTTCGCCAGGCGTGATCACACCGCGACGATACTGGTTTTCCACTTCAGAAATCTGCTCCTGGGCTGAACCTATTTCCTGATCTTTTTCCACAGGGATGATCATGTCATCGATCCCAATGGAGACACCCGCCTTGGTAGCTTCACGGAAGCCAAGTTCTTTGAGCCGGTCAAGAGTCCGCACCGTTTCCTGATGACCGCAGACCTTGTAACAATTCCAAATCAGATCGCCAATTTGGCCCTTCCCGATAGGACGGTTGGGAAAGCCCAATTCTGTAGGCCAGATTTCACTGAACACCACTCTACCGACAGTGGTTTCGATCACTTTCTTATCTTTGTCACCGTAAACGGTCTCGTGGCCATGGTCCGGATTCAGCAGAAGCACCCTTGAATGGGTGTTCAGTTCGCCGTCATCAAAGGCGAAAATCACTTCTTCTTTTGTTCCGAAGAAACTCAGGCGTTGACCCTTCTTTTTCTGTTCACGCGGCTCCGCAGTCAGGTAGTAGCATCCCAAGGTGATATCCTGGGTAGGAGTCATGATGGGCTTACCACTGGATGGGCTGAAAATATTGTTGGGAGCCATCATCAACAATCTGGCTTCCATCTGTGCCTCGACAGACAAAGGCACATGAACCGCCATTTGGTCACCATCGAAATCCGCGTTGTAAGCGGTACAAACCAATGGATGCACACGAATAGCCTCACCCTCGATCAATACGGGCTCAAAGGCCTGAATGGAAAGTCGGTGCAAGGTAGGCGCACGATTCAGTAACACAGGATGCCCCATCGTGACCTCTTCGAGAATATCCCACACCTCCGGCGACTGCCGCTCAATCATCTTCTTTGCCGATCGGACGGTATGGACATAACCCAACTCCTTGAGGCGACGGATGATGAATGGTTCGAAAAGAACCAAGGCCATTTTCTTGGGCAAACCGCACTGGTTGAGTTTCAATTCGGGACCAATGACGATCACAGATCGTCCAGAATAATCCACACGCTTACCCAGTAGATTCTGTCTGAATCGCCCGCTCTTGCCTTTCAGCATGTCGCTTAATGATTTGAGCGGACGGTTTCCGGCGCCAGTGACCGCACGTCCATGCCGCCCGTTGTCAAACAAGGCATCCACCGCTTCCTGAAGCATGCGCTTTTCATTGCGGATGATGACTTCAGGAGTCTTGAGTTGAAGCAGGTTTTTGAGGCGGTTGTTTCGATTGATCACCCGCCGATAAAGATCGTTCAAATCGGAAGTCGCAAAGCGCCCACCCTCCAATGGCACCAGCGGCCTGAGATCTGGGGGAATGACTGGCAGAACGACAAGAATCATCCAATCAGGACGGGTCTTGCTGGCAATGAACCCTTGAAAAAGCTTGATGCGCTTGGCCAGTTTTTTGCGTATTTGCTTACTGCGGGTCTCCGTCATGGCAACCTGAAGCTCCTCAACCTGTTCGTTCAAGTCGACCGCTTCGAGAGCCCTTCGGACAGCACCCGCACCCATTTCTGCCTCAAAAGCGTCAACCCCGTAGGTCTCCCGAGCCTCACGGTATTCCATTTCGCTGAGCAACTGATGCTCCTTCAACGGGGTCGTGCCAGGGTCAATGACAAGATAGTCTTCATAATAAACCACACGCTCGAGCTCGCGGGCAGTCATGTCGAGAATTAAGCCAATACGAGAAGGCATGCACTTGAAGAACCAGATGTGCGAGACGGGGACGGCCAACTCGATATGCCCCATGCGCTCACGACGTACTCGTGAGAGGGTTACCTCGACTCCGCAGCGGTCGCAAACCACTCCGCGATGCTTGATTCTCTTGTATTTACCGCATGAGCATTCCCAATCCTTGACCGGACCAAAGATACGTTCACAAAAGAGGCCGCCTTTTTCAGGCTTGAAAGTACGGTAGTTGATGGTCTCTGGATTCTTGACTTCACCTTTCGACCAAGAACGGATGGATTCAGGTGAGGCGACAGTGATACTGATGTGGTCCACCATGTTGACCTGGTCCAAACCAAACAGTTCACGGGTGCTATTTCTGCTTTCAATCATGTCTATGTCTTTGAAATAAGTTATCGTCTCTGGTGGAATCAACCCATGGCTGAAAGGCTTGAGGGGATCGACCTTAATTCTGCATCCGGATCCACCTCTTCAGGTTCGTATCCGACGTTGACGTCCATGCCGAGTGATTGGATTTCCTTGACGAGCACGTTGAAGGATTCCGGCACACCCGCATCGAGGGAATTGTCACCTTTGACAATACTTTCATAGATGCGCGTTCGACCCTGCACATCATCTGATTTCACCGTGAGGAGTTCTTGTAAGGCATACGCAGCACCGTATGCCTCCATTGCCCAAACCTCCATCTCTCCGAATCGCTGACCACCGTATTGGGCCTTGCCCCCCAGAGGTTGCTGTGTGACCAGAGAGTATGGCCCGACAGCTCGAGCATGAATCTTGTCCGCCACGAGGTGGCCAAGTTTGAGCATGTAGATGTATCCGACAACGACCTCTTGGTCAAAACGCTCACCGGTCCGGCCATCGTAAAGATGAATTTTGGCGTGATCGGGCAAGTCAGCGTCCTTGAGGTAGCCGCGTACTTCAGATTCCTTGATACCATCGAAGACTGGCGTGGCAAATTTGATACCCAGCACCTTGGCTGCCCAACCCAAGTGGGTCTCCAGCAGCTGCCCGACATTCATACGCGAAGGCACACCCAATGGGTTGAGCACGATATCGACCGGAGTGCCATCAGCCAGGAAGGGCATATCTTCCTCGGCAACGATTTTGGCGACAACACCTTTGTTTCCGTGACGTCCTGCCATTTTGTCGCCGACAGAAAGCTTGCGTTTGGAAGCAATGAAGACCTTCACCGATTTGATGATCCCCGTTTCAAGGTCATCTCCAGATTCAACGCGTTCCATTTCCTCATCATGCTGCATCTGCAGATCGTCAAAGCGCTTTTTGTAGGCACTGATGATCTCGTTGATTTTGTTACGAATGGGAGATGGATCGATCTCGATACGATCGTAAACACTGGCGAGTTTTCGCAGCAGGGTTTTGGTAATCTTGCGGTTGGCCGGAATAATGATTTCACCTGTTTCCGAATTGACCACGTCCAAGGGAATTTTCTCGCCTAGAAGAATATTACTGAGCGATTCGGTGAGCTGCTCCCTGAGATCATCAAGCTTCTTCTTGTGCTCGTCTTCGACCTGCTTGGCATGCTTTTTGGCTTCGGTGCTTGCCGTGCGTGTCATGGAGCTGCGATCGGATTCCTTTTTGGAAGAAACCTTCACATCCATCACGATGCCATAGGTTCCCGAGGGTACTTTGAGGGAAGTGTCTTTAACGTCAGCGGCTTTTTCACCGAAAATGGCCCGCAATAACCGCTCTTCCGGAGCTAGTTCGGTCTCGCTCTTGGGCGTGATTTTACCTACCAGAATATCCCCCGGCTTCACCTCGGCACCGACACGGATCACCCCATCCAGGCCCAGGTTCTTGAGGGCATCTTCACCAAGGTTAGGAATATCGCGTGTGATTTCCTCGGGGCCCAGTTTGGTGTCACGAGCACTGACTTCGAACTCGTCCACGTGGATGGAGGTGTAAACATCGTCTTTGACGATACGTTGACTGATCAGAATAGCATCTTCAAAGTTGTAACCATTCCATGGCATGAAGGCGCAGAGCACATTCTTACCCAAGGCAAGTTCTCCATTTTCAGTGGATGGCCCATCGGCTATGGGTTCGCCTGCTTTGACTTTCTGCCCCTTCTGAACCAAGGCTTTCTGATTGATACAAGTGGCAGCGTTGGAACGCATGAACTTGCGAAGTCTGTAGACATAAACTCCATTGGATGGGTCGTGCTTAAGCTTCTTCTTACCTTCTGGTAAGGAGCCATCCTGAGTAATGACAATCTGGCTGCCGGTGACCGACGCAACCACGCCAGCTGATTCTGTCAACAGAACTGCGCGGGAGTCTTGTGCCACCTTGCCCTCAAGGCCAGTCGCGACAAGAGGGGCTTCGGTTACCAGCAACGGAACGGCTTGTCGCTGCATGTTGGACCCCATCAAGGCGCGATTGGCATCGTCGTGCTCCAAGAATGGGATCAGGCCCGCAGCAACTGAAACGAGCTGCTTTGGCGAAACATCCATGTAGTCCACTTTTGGCGGGGGCACATCGATAAAGTCTCCCTTGCAACGACACATCACACGCTCGTTGATGAACTTGCCTTTGTCATCAATGGGAGCGTTGGCCTGAGCCACAATGAATTGCTCCTCACGGTCTGCAGTCAAATAATCCAAGTGACTGGTGACCCGACCTTTTTCGACCTTGCGGTAAGGCGTCTCAATAAACCCGAAATCATTGACCCGAGCGAAGGTTGCCAGTGAAGCAATCAAGCCGATGTTGGGACCTTCCGGAGTTTCAATCGGACAAATGCGACCATAGTGTGATGGGTGCACGTCGCGCACCTCAAAACCAGCCCGATCTCGACTCAAGCCCCCCGGGCCAAGTGCGGAGAGTCGGCGCTTGTGGGTCAGTTCAGCCAGAGGATTGATCTGGTCCATGAACTGAGAAAGCTGGCTTCGACCGAAGAAATCTCGAATGACCGCTGAAAGAGCTTTGGGGTTGATAAGCTTCTGTGGGGTCATGGTATCCAATCCCTGATCGAAGAGAGTCATTCTCTCTTTGACCAAACGCTCGGTTCGAGCGAGCCCCACTCGGCACTGGTTGGCAAGCAACTCACCGACCGTCCTCACGCGACGGCTTCCGAGATGATCGATGTCGTCCAGGGTCCCCTCACCTTTCTTGAGACTGAGCAAATATTTGGTTGCTGCGACCAAATCTTCCTTTTCAAGGACGCGCGATTCGTTTTTGGGGTCCAGATTGAGTTTCTGAGAAATCTTGTATCGCCCCACTCTTCCCAGGTCGTAGCGCTTGGCGTCAAAAAACAGGCGCTTGAGCAAAGCACGAGCGTTGGCTGCTGTGGGAGGATCACCAGGGCGAAGTCGGCGATAAATGTCTTTGAGAGCCTCTTCCTCGTTGGTCGTGGGATCCTTCTTAAGACATTTGATAATAATCCCCTCATCAACACTGGTATCCACAACCTTGATCTTCTTGAGACCCAGTTTGGCAATTTCACGGACCACTGCTGCAGAGAGTGGTTCGAAAGCGCGCGCTACGACAGCACCTTTGTCCAGATCAAGAACATCTTCGATGAGCACCCTGTTCTGGATGTCATCCATTTTGGAAGCCGCTTTCACCGTGACTTCCTGGATATCATAGAAGAGCCGAAGAATGTCGGCATCGGACCCATAGCCCAAGGCCCTGAAAAAGGTGGTGGTCAGGAATTTTCTCCGACGCTTTTTGCGGTCGAGGTAAACGAACAGCAAGTCGTTGGTATCAAATTGAGCTTCATACCAGGACCCTCGGTCAGGGATGATCCTGAACGAATGCATGGTTTTGCCGTTGGGGTGCTGCGTGGCTTCAAAAGCCAGACCTGGGGAGCGATGCAACTGGCTGACGATCACTCTCTCAGCACCATTGATGACAAAACTGCCTTGAGGGGTAATCAGAGGCAATTCGCCCATAAAAACCTTCTCCTCCTTGGTCCCCTGCTCATCCCGCAGACGAAAAATCACATGGAGAGGAGCTCCGAAGGTGACCCCTTCCCTGAGGCACTCCAACCAATCGAGCTTGGGCTCGCCGATCTCGTAGTGACTGAATTCGAGAACACATTTGCCATCATAACTCTCGATCGGAAAAACTTCATTGAAAACAGCTTGAAGCCCAAGATTTTCACGTTTCTTTGGGTCGATCTCAGATTGCAGGAATTCCGCATAGGAGTTGTTCTGCACTTCGATCAAGTTAGGAGGTGTGATCACCTCTTTGATTTTTCCGAAGTTGATTCTCTCAGAAGTTTTGGATGGCATAGTGACCTTTAATAATCTTTAACGCATTTTGGGGCTTCAAACCCCCTTTTATTGTAGACGAAACAGGTCCGCAGCTCTCACCTGACGAGTGCTTGCGGACTTGCTGATGTTGACTTTGAACAACTTAAGTCGCCCAGCTCGAAAAATAACTCTGAAACTGGTTGGACGCGGAAAATAGAATCTTGTTCAATTTTCCGCGTCCGAAAAAGACCCGTTACTTCAGCTCGGCAGTCGCACCGGCTGCTTCCAGTTTCTTCTTGGCCTCTTCGGCCTCTTCCTTGCTGACCCCTTCGAGCAATGGGGCAGGAGCACCTTCTGCGACTTTCTTCGCATCAGCCAGCCCCAAGCCAGCTTTGACCTCACGAATTGCCTTAATCACGGCAATTTTCTTGTCACCGGGAACCGATGCCAAGATGACGTCAAATTCGGATTTTTCTTCTGCAGCAGCACCGCCACCGGCATCACCACCGCCAGCTGCAGCCACAGCAACAGGTGCAGCTGCGCTGACACCCCATTTTTCTTCCAGTTGCTTCACCAAGTCAGCGGCCTCCATGACCGTCAACTGGCTTAACTCTTCAATTAGTTTTTCTAAGTCTGCCATATGCTTTGTGTGTCGCCATCCCCGGCCAGGGACGATTTAAAACTGCGGCCTGCAGTCCGACAGGTTTTAGGTTTGTATTGTATGCTTCAGCCCACTCCAAACGTCGCGTGGACCGAAAGTTTGCTTTGGGTTGAATCAGCCTTTTTCGGCCTTGGCTTTGATCACCTGAGCTAATTGCCCAGCAGGCGTGTTCAGCAAGACAGCCAGCTTTTGAGCAGGCGCCTGGAGCACTCCGAGGATTTTGCCCCTGAGCACTTCGAGTGAAGGTAGATCTGCGATGACCTTGACTTCATTGGCATCCAGCCGTGTTTCCCCCATGTATCCAAATTTGATGCTGGGTTTATCGAATTCGGATTCGAAATTTTTGATGATCTTTGCAGCAGCACTGATCTCGGCCTCCCCAGTGATCACAGCCATTTGCCCCTTGAGGTCTGATGCAAGGTCGCCCTCGATACCTGCCTGCTGGGCAGCGATGTTGAAGATTCGATTCTTGACGACGTGTAATTCGGCTTGGGCTCCATCCAACCGCTGCCGGAGATCTGCAAATTGATCCACTTTCAGACCCTGATATTCAACGACGATGAAGTAAGGAGACGCGTTCAACCTTTCAAGGTATTCTGCACTGATGTTCTTTTTAGCTTCGCGCATAGTGATTTGATTTAAGGTTGAATCGGTTAGGCAGCAGCTGTTGCTTGTTGTTGCAGCGATTTGAGATCCAGTGAAAGCCCCGGGCTCATGGTCGAGCTGATAGTACCGCTTAGCAGAAAGGCGCCCTTGGAACTACTGGGTTTGGATTTAAGGAGTGCATCCACCAAAGCGTGGATGTTGTCTGCCAACTGGTTGGCATCGAAAGAAATTTTACCGACTGGGACGTGCAGGTTGGCCGTTTTGTCAATCTTGAACTCAACACGCCCTGCTTTGACTTCCGTGACAGCTTTGCCGGTATCATCCGTCACGGTTCCTGTTCGAGGATTGGGCATCAAGCCTCGAGGCCCCAGAACACGACCCAGTTTCCGCACTTCAGCCATCGCTTCAGGCGTGGCGATAGCAACATCAAAGTCAACCCAGCCATCGCTCACTTTCTTGATGTATTCATCGTATCCCACGTATTCCGCCCCAGCTTCCTTGGCAGCCTGCTCAGACTCGCCTCCACTGGTAAAGACAAGGACACGAACGTTTTTGCCGCTTCCATGGGGTAAGGGCACTGTGCCGCGAACCATTTGGTCACTTTGGCGGGGGTCCACTCCCAATTTGAAAGCCATGTCCACAGTCTGGTCAAATTTGGCAGGTGGGAGTTTTTTCAAAATTTCGAGGGCTTCCTCGAGCGTGTAGCGCTTGGTGGCATCCACCATTTCCAAGGCTTTTCGGTATCGTTTGCTTGACATGTTGTTATGTGGTGCGTGCGGGCCTTAAAAACCCTCCCACTGTTGGGTTATTCTTTGATTTCAATGCCCATGCTACGGGCAGTTCCTGCGATAATGTTGAACGCTGCGTCCTCGTTGCGAGCGTTGAGATCTTGGAACTTGGTCTTTACGATCTCCTTGATTTGATCGGGGGTCACTTTGCCCACCTTCTCCTTGTTGGGCATTTTGGATCCCGAGGCAATTCCAGCCGCTTTTTTGAGGAGAACGGCGGCGGGGGGAGATTTGGTGATGAAGGTGAAGGACTTGTCCTGATAGACGGTGATCACAACAGGGATCACTAATCCAGCCTGATCCTTGGTCCTCGCATTAAATTCTTTACAGAACCCCATGATGTTGACCCCTTGCTGACCCAAGGCAGGTCCCACAGGAGGCGCAGGATTCGCCTGCCCTGCAGGAATCTGGAGTTTGATCATTCCGGTAACTTTTTTAGCCATAACGTTTAAGATTTTTCAACTTGCCAATATTCGAGTTCGACTGGGGTGTTACGCCCAAAAATGTTGACCGTCACCTTGAGTTTGCCGCGTTCCGGTTCCACTTCCTCAATCACTCCGCTGAAGTTGAGGAATGGACCGTCATTGATCTTGATGGTTTCACCCACCTCAAAATCGACCTTGGGCTTTTCGACGTCTTCAGCGTCCGAGATCTGGGCTTTGATAGCTTCGATTTCTTCAGCAGGGGTCGGTGCCGGCTTGTTGCCACCCACGAAACCGATAATTCCTTGAGTTTCTCGGATGAAATACCACGGGCGGTCAATGATACGCTGTTGATCATCGAGAAGAATCATGTGGATGAAGACGTAACCAGGGCAGAGCTTTCGATTGGATACGATTTTCTTCCCTCCCCTGATCTCTACAACCTTCTCCATGGGCACAAGGATTTCATGGATATACTCTTCCATTTCCTCGGTTTTCAGGCGCTTTTCGAGAGTGTTTTTCACTTTCTGCTCCTGCCCTGATAGGGTGTGAATGACGAACCACTGACTGTTCATGACATCTGAGCTATTTAACAAGGTTCGACAGCCCTTCCAACACCAGTTTGACCACGGAATCAGAGGATAATGTGAAAACAGCAATGCAGAGAGTGGCGACCAGGACCACGATCGTGGATCCCTTGAGCTCGTCCCAACCTGGCCAACTGCACTTGAGCAGTTCCTGCTTAGTTTCACCTGAAAACTGAGCAAATTTCGCCAATACTCCCTTGCTCCAAAGGACGCCGAAGACGATGGCCAAAACAACAATTGCTATAATACTGTCCACTTTAAAAAATTTCTAAATGTTGTGGCGGAGGGGGAGGGATTCGAACCCCCGTTTCGATTTCTCGAAAAGCGGTTTTCAAGACCGCCGCATTCAACCGCTCTGCCACCCCTCCTTGCAAAATTTACTTAGTGTTTGTCGGCGCCAGTGAGGCACAAACGTGGCAGGGCGGGAGGGACTCGAACCCCCAACCGACGGTTTTGGAGACCGCTACTCTACCAATTGAGCTACCGCCCTAACCCGAAAAACCGAGGCGTCACCCGTTTCCGAGCACGCCTTGCATACAAAATGAGGAGCGGGCGAAGGGTTTCTTCGCCCGGCTCCAGCATTAAAACCAAACTTATTCGATGACTTCAGAGACAACGCCCGCACCGATGGTCCGGCCGCCTTCGCGAATGGCAAAGCGTTGGCCTTTTTCCATAGCTACAGGAGCAATCAGCTGGATGTCGACAGCCACATTATCACCAGGCATCACCATTTCAACACCATCACCCAGAGTCACCGTTCCAGTCACATCACTGGTTCGGAAATAGAATTGAGGACGGTAGTTGGTGAAGAATGGCGTATGACGACCACCTTCATCCTTGGAGAGCACATACAACTCTGCCTTGAATTTGGTGTGAGGTGTAATGGAACCGGGTTTGGCCAAAACCATACCGCGTTCCACATCCGTCTTCTTCATACCGCGAAGAAGCACACCCACGTTGTCACCTGCCGAAGCGCTATCGAGCAATTTGCGGAACATTTCGATGTCGGTGGCAGTGGTCTTGCGAGTTTCGCGAATACCCACGATTTCCACTTCGCTCATCTTGGTCAGCTCACCACGCTCAACACGCCCTGTCACAACCGTTCCGCGGCCTTCAATGTTGAAGACATCCTCAATGCACATCAGGAATGGCTTATCTACTTCTCGTTCAGGAAGTTCCACCTTTTCATCAAGAGCAGAAAGCAAATCAGCAATGCATTTTTCGCCCACATCTGTACCTTCCAATGCACCTGTGGCAGTCCCGCGCACCACGGCAGCATCATCGCCAGGAAACTCGTATTTGGAGAGAAGTTCTCGGACTTCCATTTCAACCAGTTCGAGCAACTCATCATCGTCCACCAAGTCGCACTTGTTGAGGAAAACCACGATAGCTGGCACACCCACCTGACGAGCCAAGAGAATGTGCTCACGGGTTTGGGGCATGGGGCCATCAGCCGCGCTGACGACGAGAATCGCACCATCCATCTGGGCGGCACCCGTGATCATATTTTTGACATAATCGGCGTGACCGGGACAGTCAACGTGCGCGTAATGCCTGGTTTCGCTCTCGTACTCCACGTGCGAAACGGCAATGGTGACTGTTTTGGAGTCATCACGCACTGTGCCTCCTTTAGTGATATCCTTGTAGGAGATGGGGGTTGCCAGATCCTTACGTGCCTGGACAGCCACAATGGCGGCAGTCAAGGTGGATTTGCCGTGGTCAACGTGTCCGATGGTTCCAACGTTCACGTGTGGTTTGGTTCTTTGAAACGCTTCTTTTGCCATGCGATTTCCTTAACGATTGTTCTAATGTTCCAGTCTACTAATCTTCAGTTAAAAATGGAGCCCATGACCGGGCTTGAACCGGTGACCTCATCCTTACCAAGGATGTGCTCTACCAACTGAGCTACATGGGCCAGAGACACCTCCAATGGAGGCTCAAGAGCCCTAATAAGCCAGACGCTAAAAAGCCATCAACCCCTAGTGATTTTCGGCCGGGGTCCATGGCGAAGGTCTCTAGCTTATCTTAGAGGGGGGGAAAATAAGGACCTGGCTATTATCTGTCAACGCGATTTTCGAAAAAAATAAGCCCTCGTTGGGTTCCTCTCCGATCTCACCCGCTGAAGAGACGGAAAGAGTCTGGAAATGACTACCTGTTTGTTCTTTCCTAACCAATGGAGCCCATTCTATTTTCCACAGAGACTTCCATCCATCACAAACAGACCCATACCATGAATCGAAGAAGCTTTATTCGCCAAACGGCAAAAGGGAGCCTGGCTGCCACCGCACTGGCTGGTTTTCACATTGGCGCTCCTCGTGCGATCGGACAATCGAGCAACCGTATTAAAGTGGGTGTCATGGGACTCGGTCGTGGCATGGCTCATGTGAAGGCTGCGCTGGCCATTCCAAATGTGGAATTAGCTTACGTCTGCGACGTGGATCAACAACGGACTGAAAAGGCAATCGCAGCGGCCGAGGACCAACCAACCAAACCCAGGGGTGTCTCTGATTTCCGTCGCATGCTGGACGACAAGGAGCTGGATGCGGTGATGATCGCAACCTGCAATCATTGGCATGCTCCGGCCACCATTCTTGCCTGTTCGGCCGGGAAGCATGTCTACGTCGAGAAACCAGGAAGCCACAACCCTCAGGAAGGTCTGTGGATGGTTCAAGCGGCCAGAAAGCACCAGCGCGTGGTTCAAATGGGCAACCAGCGACGCACCTGGCCTGCCATAAGGGAGGCCATCGCCAGGCTTCATTCCGGAGTCATTGGGGAAACAACCTTTGCGCGGTGTTGGTATGACAATGCCAGGGGTTCGATTGGAGTGGGTCAAAATGTCCCTACGCCTCCGCATTTGAATTATGATTTGTGGCAAGGCCCAGCCCCAAGGCGCCCTTACAAGGATAATCTGGTGCATTATAACTGGCACTGGCACTGGCACTGGGGAAATGGCGAGTTGGGCAATAATGGAATCCATGCTCTCGATTTGGCTCGCTGGGGACTGAATGTGGATTATCCGAAGAGTGTCAGTTACACCGGAGGCCGTTATCATTATCAGGATGATCAAGAGACACCCGACACGGCCGTGGCTATCTATGACTTCGGTCAAAAGGGAGCTTCCTGGGATGGCAGCAGTTGCCATCCGCGTCGTGAGGAAAAGAATGATTTCGTTCGCTTTTACGGCTCCAAAGGCACTCTAGCCATCAACGGAACCGGGTATGAAGTATTTGACTTGGACGGATCCTCATTGGAATCCCACCGAGGTGAAGGAGGTGACAAGGGGCACATGGCAGACTTTTTTGATTGTGTCCGCAGCGGCAAGAGGCCTAACTCAGAAATCGAAATGGGTCAGATCAGCACGCTCCTTTGCCACTTGGGTAACGTGGCCTACCGCACGGGAAAGACCCTGCATTTCGACCCCGACTCTCGACAGATCATTGGCATGCCCGAGGCCCAAGGCTTCTGGGAAAGATCCTACGAACCTGGCTGGAGGCCGGTGGTTTAACGAACAAGAGGTCGCAAGCTTGCAACAGCCGGGTAGCAGTCTGCACCCGCTTTGATCTCAAAAGAACCCTCCAAGAACTGGCCATTGAGCTCGTTGGAACCGCTGTTCGACACATAGCCCATGGCAACCGCAGACCCAACGGTGTGTCCATAAGCGCCGGAAGTAGTATAGCCTACCGGCAGACCATTGCGTAAGATAATCTCTCCGCCCCAGAGCATGGGTTGATCATCGGTAAGCCGAAATAGCATGAGGCGTCGATCCAGCATGGTCCTTGCCTTGTGGTTCATGAGAGCTTCGCGCCCTTTAAATCCGTCCGGTTTTTCCCAGTCAACGGCAAACCCCAATCCCGCCTGCAATGGGTTGTCGTCAGGAGACAATTCCGCAGACCAGGCGCGGAACCCCTTTTCTAGACGCAAGGACTGAATGGCATAGTGACCCGCATGCTGGATAGGGAACGATGCGGATCTTTCCATGAGAGTCTTGTAAAGGCAAGGCATCTGATCCATGGGCACATGAAGCTCCCAACCCCATTCACCCACGTAGGAAAGACGAAGGGCCCAAACGGTAACCATGCCCACGGTCATTTCCCTGGCAATCCCAAAACCAAAGGCCTCCTTGGAAAGATCGGTATCGGTGAGTGGCTGCAGGAATTCAATGGACTGAGGGCCCATCACACTCAAGACCCCATAACTGGAAGTCACCTCCGTGATGGTAAACTGAGCATCTTTAGGAGCATGCCGCCGGATCCAATGAGCATCATGATGCCCTTGGGCCGTAGAGGTCACCAAATAATAAACATCTTTAGCTTGTCTCACCAGGGTCAGATCAGACTCGTAACCTCCCTGGTCGTTGAGCATACCTGTGTAGACCGTTCGCCCTACTGGAACATCGACCTGGTTGGCACAGAGCCATTGAAGGGCACGAGTTGCATCCTTACCCTGAACACATAATTTAGCAAAACTGGATTGATCAAAGAGGGCCACCTGCTGTCGTGCTGCAAGGTGCTCCTTTGCATGAGATTCAAACCAATTTTGTCGCCCAAAAGAGTAGGACATTGTTGGAGACTCTCCGGGAGCACCATACCAATTGGGGCGTTCCCAACCGCTCTTGGAACCAAAGCAGGCGCCGGCTCGAGCAAGCGCCTCATGAATCGGGGTTCTGCGCACATCGCGCCCTGTCAGAAACTCGCGGTTGGGCCAGGCCATTTGGTAGTGAAGCCCCAGGACTTCAGTGATTCTATCCGTGAGAAAGCGTCGGTTGGAGGCCCATTTCCCAAATCGTCGGATGTCCACGGACCAAAGGTCCATACTGGGTTGTCCATGAATCATCCAGTAAGCAAGTTCTCGCCCAGCTCCCCCCGCGCAGGCAATCCCCGCAGAATTAAAGCCCGCAGCGACGAAGAGCCCGTCGAGCTCAGGGGTTTCACCCAGTAGAAATTGATTGTCCGGGGTGAAACTCTCCGGGCCATTGACAAAACGCTCGTAGCCGACCTCAGCGAGCCCGGGGATGCGTCGCTCTCCTGCAGCCAGAGGCTCGGCGTATTTTTCCCAGTCAGGCTCCAGTAAATCAAATGAGAAATCGCCTGGAATGGGATGAGTCAACCAGGGCTTGGTGTAAGCCTGAAAAGCTCCTAGAAGCACTTTATCTCCTTCACCTCGCAAATAAATGGTATGATCAGGATCCCTCAGGCAAGGCAAGGCATCATGAGCACCCGGGAATGTGTTGGATACGACATAGTGATGCTCAACCGGCGCCAAGGGAATGGAAACCCCACAAGTGTGTCCTAGCTGACGGGACCACATGCCACAGGCAAGCACTACCTGCCGCGCGCGGATGATGCCGCTCTTGGTTTTGACACCCGTGACGCGGCCATTCTCGTGAAGGATAGCTTCGGTGGGAATGTGCTCCATGATTTGGGCACCCTGCTGGCGAGCTCCTTCGGCTAAAGCCAGAGCGGTTTCCTTGGGAAGCACCTTTCCATCCCCGGGCAACCAAACAGCGCCCTCGATATCCTCTACCTGCATGAGAGGCCATTTCTCCTGGGCTTGGTCAGCAGAAATCATGGCTGCCTCCACACCTAGATGCCCCGCCATGGCTGCAGTCCGATGGAGTTGAACCATGCGTTCCTGACAAGTGGCCACCACCAGGCTGCCAACCTGTTGCCAACCTGTTGGAAATCCTGTCTGCGCCTCCAGCCCGGCATAAAGCTCCACGCTGTATTGGTTGATTCGCGTCAAGCTGTTGGAAGTTCTCAAACGACCCACCATGCCTGCAGCATGCCAGGTCGTTCCACCAGCGAGTTGATTCTGCTCGAGTAGCAGCACATCCTTGGCACCCATCTGGGTCAAATGATAAGCCACGCTGCATCCGGCAATGCCTCCCCCGATCACCACGATATCGGCCTCTTTGGGTAGCTCTTCCTGTGTCACGTGTCGAAGGTTACATCAGGCAGCGAAGGGAACACAATCACTCATCTGATGCCTCAACTGAGGGTTTCAGGTGCAGGCGCTCGATCAGATGGCCCGAAATCTGGGTGACTTTCCATTGGTAACCATGGCGTATCACTTCATCCCCTACCTTGGGGAAGGTTCCCAGTTGCTGAGTCAACCAGCCGCTGACCGTGTTGATCCCTTCCTCCTGCACTTCATAACCAATGATATCGGTCAATTCGTGCAGAGGGCATTGTCCCATGAGGTCATAGGATCCGTCCTTATGGCGGATGACCATGGGCATTTCCTGGTCGAACTCATCCTGAATTTCCCCCACCAATTCTTCGAGCACATCTTCCAGGGTAATCATCCCGACAGTCGTGCCGTATTCGTCAACCACCATTCCTAGATGGAGTTTGTGCTTGAGAAAAAGCTGCAGGGCCTTTTCCAGGCGAGCCGTTTCGGACAGGTAGATGATTTTTCTGGCAATCTGCTGGAGGTCGTGGGCGGATTCAAAACGGTCGTGGGAGGCATACAAGTCTTTGAAGTGAATCACACCCAATGCCTGATCGGGGTTACCATCCTGGCAAAGCGGGTAGCGGGAATAGCGTTCCTTGTTCAGAATATCCAGACAGGACTCGAGTGTCATGTCCGTGGACAGATAGACAATTTCTGGACGGGGCTGCATGACCTCTCTTACCAGCCTCTGGCGCAGTTCCATGGCATTGAACACAATATCCCTTTCCAGCACAGTGCCCCCATGCTGGCGATGCGTGTCGGAAATGAGCATTCTCAATTCCTCTTCCGAGTGGATGAGGTCATGTTCGGAAACCGATTCGATCCCCACCCATCGCAGCATTTTGTTGGAGGCTTCGTTCAATGCCCAAATGAAGGGGTATGAGGCTTTACTGAACCACCAAAGCGGCTTGGCAACCCAAAGCGAGGTGGGTAATGGGTTCTGAATGGCCAACAGCTTGGGAGCTTGTTCTCCAGCGGTGATATGCAGGAATGTAATGACCGAAAAACCAAATAAAAAGGAGAGGCTATGTTGGAGCCGCACCGATTCAATGGAAAAAGCTTCCATAACGGGTTCCAAAAGGGCGGCAAACACCGGCTCCCCCACCCAGCCCAATGCCAGACTCGCCAGGGTAATACCGAGCTGGCAGGCACTCAAGGAAGCATCCAGATGATCCAACACCTTTTGGGTCATGATTGCCTTGCGGTTTCCCTTGCGAATCAGGGGTTTGATTTGTGAATCACGGATTTTGACGAGAGCAAACTCGGCTGCCACAAAGAAACCATTCAAGGCAACCAACAGAAGGACAAAGCCTATTTGCAGCAAGACCCAAAGAGATTCATCGGACTCCATGATCAAAGATTCACTTCACCAAAAATGATTTTGAGAATGTCCCGCAAATTGACCCAACCCATTTCCTTTTGCGCATCATCCACTATGAGAGCGACCCTCTGCCCCGCCTCCAGCATCTTCTTGAGTGCTTCATCTACCGAAAGCGTGCTCGACAGTCGCAAGACACCCGTCAAGTGTTCTCCTACCGGCTCCTGACGACATTGCTGCCAATCATGCAGGAGGGTTTTGAAAAGGAAGACACCCATGAAAACACGTTGACCATCGTGCAAATCAAACACCGGAAAGCGCATCAGGGATTCCTCTCGTGCAACCCCTACGGCATGTTCAATGGTATCTTTGGCATTCAGACTCGCCACTTCATGAATGGGAGTCATCACGCTGACCAAAGATCGACTTTTCAGGTCCATGACCCGATCAATCATCGATGTTTCTTCAATCGTAAGGTTCTGGCTGGATAGGGCCATCATTTGGCGCATTTCATCTCGATTGGAAAACAACCGGGCACTGAGGGTTTTGCCTCCGGTGATTCGGTGTAGAAGATCTGCAAAACCAGAAACGACAAACACCAAGGGTGAGAGAAGCCCGTGAAACAATTGATAAGGCCTCACCGATGCCACGGTCAATTGATCCGGAAAGTGACGATAGAGTAACTTCGGAAGAAGATCACAGAAAGCGTAGAGTATGAGCAACAAGGCAACCAGCAGAATAGCTGAGCCCCATGGATAGGAGGGCATCAGTGCCCGCAAAGCCCAGAGCAAAGGAGCCACAATCATCAGATTGGCCAGTGTGTTACCAACGAGCACGGTCCAAAGAAACGATTCGGTTTCATCCAGATAGCCCATCAGGGAAGCGGCAGACTTATCGCCTTGGCGCGCCCTTCGACGCAGGGCAAGTCGATTGGTGGAAAGCATTCCCGATTCCATGCCGGAAAAAAGAAATGACAGGGCAAGCCCGAAGAAGAACACGATTCCAAGGACCAAATTCATTGAGCTGCCTTGTTTTCGGAAGGTGCATTCCCGGGCTGTGCCGTTTGTTGAACCAGCAGCTCCTTGATTCGGCGCTCGCCCACAATCTTGGATGTCAATTTGAGATTCCCAAATAGAACGGTTTCTTCAGCCTCCGGAACATAACCCAATTTCATGGTAAAGAGCCCGCCCATGGTGTCGACTTCGATCACGTCTTCCAGGGAAGGGCAATATTCCCGAAAAGCGTCCACCTCAAGCAAACCGCTCACGCGCCATTTACCGGGTGCAAGGACTTCAATTTCAAACGCCTCGGATTCGTTTTCGTTGCGTATGGGCCCAAGAATTTCTTCAAGAATATCCTCCATGGTCACCACACCTGCGAGGCCACCGAACTCATCCACAACCACCGCCATACCACGCCGTTGGCGCTGCAAACTTTTAAAAAGCGCGAGTAGGTTCATGGATTCAGGCACAAAACTGGGCAACTCGGTGCATTCGAAAAGATCTCCCTCCGGATTCAGAAAAAGTTTGCGTGTGTCCAGGATACCGACCATTTGATCGAGCGTTTCGCTGTAGAGTGGTATGCGACGAAAGGTTTGTTTACGTGCCTCCTCACACATCTGCGTCAATGCAAGATCAAATGGAAGAGCCACCACCTGGCTTCGCGGCGTCATGACATCGGTTGCGCACTTACAATCCAGTTCTATGATTTCCAGAATAATTTCTTTTTCCCCCAACCCCAGCATCCCTTGCTGGTAGCCCAATTCAAGAAGCTCCTGATAATCGGAGTCTCCGGTGCGGGAAGCTTCCTTGCGGAAGCGATTCGGGGTCCACCGCAGGATCAGGTGATTCATCCAGCGGGTGACATGTCTGAGGGGATGATTGAGCCATTGAAGGAATGTGAGAAGACGAACGGAGGCCATCGACCATTTTTCGGGCAATCGCACTGCCAAAGCCTTGGGCATGACTTCACAACCGATCAGGATCAGGATCACAAGGGAGGATAAAGTCGAGAAAGGAGGCCAGATTCCACTGATCACCATCAACAACCCTGTCGCCCAAATGGCAGAATTGAAGAGCGTGTTGCCAAAGACCAGTACCGCCATCACTTCATGCGGATTCCCGAGCTGTTGGACAATCCAGTCCGCATCAGGCGCCTTCTGCTGTCGCATGCGATGAATGGACTGCTGGCCGAGGGAAAAAAGGGATGATTCTGCCAGAGCAAAAAGGAAACTCATGACAGCAAAGGCGAAAATGACCAGAATGGCAACGCTAGGGGTCAGCAAGCCTACTCCTTCCAATTAGGGCTTCTAGGATACAGCAGGAGATCAGAGAACACGATTGGCATCTCCCTTCTCATACCGGATCGCCTGCTTTTTAACCGTCTCCAACTGCGCTGTCAGTTGATAAACGTTTTCGTAGAGTGTTTGTCGAACGGCACCATCCTGAAGCTTTCCGATGGTAGGCTGTAGCGGCATCATTTCCTTTACGATACGGTGGCAGATTTCCTTTATCTGTGCGATCGCTTCGGATTCAGACTGAGATAATGGTTCCATAGAGAGGTCGAGATGGCCTCGGAAGGCACTTCTTCTCGATCAGACACCTTTCCCTTGCTTCATGATCGGCAGGTGTCTTTCTGCTGACAGCTTCCGTTTTTTTTCAGGGATTCACAATTTGCCGTGATGCGTAG
The DNA here is from genome assembly GCA_002686885.1 of Pedosphaera sp. GTDB lineage: Bacteria > Verrucomicrobiota > Verrucomicrobiia > Limisphaerales > AAA164-E04 > UBA7971. The sequence goes on along the minus strand of NYYT01000052.1, from coordinate 99,786 downwards.
ATTCTGTGATCTGAGGGCAAACCCAAGCTTGTGAGCAATCTCATCCTCGAGTTTTTCGATCTTCTCACTTTCAAATTCCACAATCCGGTCACAATCCTCGCAGATAATGTGGTGGTGATTGGGATTATCTGCGTAGTTGGGATCGTAATACTTCTGATCCTTACCAAAATCCATTTCGTGCACCAAACCGCTTTCGGTGAGGAGCGGGAGGGTGCGATAGACAGTGGCCCGCGAGATGGATGCGTCTTTAGCCCGAGACCACTCTAGAAGCTGATCGGCCGTAAAGTGCTCCTCAGTGTTGAACACCACATCAATGATGATCATTCTCTGTGAGGTGAGTCTCAGCTTCTTGCTGTCGATGAATGCGAGAAACCTTTCTCTAGCTCGATTACCGTCAGGGCTTGCCACTGGGGGGAGTATAGAAGTTGAGTCTGAAACGTCAATCGGGGATTCACCGGCAAAAAGGTTCGAGCCAGAAATGATGGACAGATTCTTTATCGTTAACTTCTACGGAAAATCTGATTTTGCCTCACAAACCTGTTGACCTTCGGCGCCAGAGTGATAAAGTTAAATTGTAAGCCAGTTCTGCCGATTAGTTTCGGTTCCTCGATTTCCAGTGACAATCCCAGGATTGTCGCTGGTTTTTTTTAGAGATTCAGGTTCCCCTGGAAACAGTAAGAAGAGGTCACTCAGGGAAGTCTGCATTGGTGTAGAGGTTGGTCACATCGTCATGATCCTCGAGCTTGTCGACAAGTTTTTGAATGGTTTCGATACTTGCAGGGTCCACCGGAGTGGTTAACTCTGCAAGACAAGTGACGCCGGCACTGAGCGTAGGAATGGAGGCGGCTTCAATTTTGTTCAAAACCTCTTCAAAAAGATTCGGATCGGTGATGATTTCATACCCTTCGGGATCTGAGAGAAAATCTTCAGCACCTGCCTCCAAGGCAATTTCCATCACCCGCTCTTCTTCAGCATCACTCCTGGCAATCATGATTTGCCCCTTACGATGAAAGAGACGAGACACCGCACCCGCAGAGGCGATTGAGCCTCCGTTTTTAGTGAGAATATGACGAATCTCGGCAGCAGTGCGGTTTTTGTTATCGGTCGAAATCTCTGCCATGATCGCCACTCCTTGAGGGCCATATATTTCATAGGTCAGATCCAGAAACTGAGAGGCTCCCCCTTCTCCGGTGGCCTTTTGTATGGCCCTTTGAACATTGTCTGATGGCATGTTGGCTTGGCGTGCCTTCAAGAGCACCATGCGAAGACGAGGATTAAGATCAGGATCGTCGCTAGCTCCCTCCTTGACCGAAACGAATATTTCTCGACTCAGCTTGGAAAAAATTTTGGCACGCTTGGCGTCTACCGCGCCCTTGATATGCTTGACCTTGGACCATTTATTATGACCTGCCATAGTATTCTCTGGTTACCCATGGGGACCGCTTATTGCAACCCTTTTGTCCACTGATCTGCTTTCAGGATTGTGCAGGGAGCTTGATGCAAGGCAGTCTTTTAAAAATAGCTTTTTGAAGGATGAAACCTTGGTCAAAGATTCTTTTTTTCACCGGACTCCTGACTGGCAATTGGGGCATCACCGCCGCTGAAGAGTCAGCCTTTGAGTCGATTTTCGATGGCGCCACCCTCAAGGGGTGGCATATCAGCGCGCAGACGGGTCATAGCAGGGTCAGTCAGCACAAAAGTGGGGGAAAATGGGTCGTCATCGACGGTGCCATCGTCGGTTCCCAGGACCTGCCTGGGAACGGGGGCATTCTAATCACTGATGCAAGCTTTGAAGACTTCGAGATCGTGATGGAAATGAACAATGACTTTGGCCCGGATAGCGGACTTTTCTTGCGAAGCACAGAAGATGGCAAGGCATGGCAAGCGATGATTGACTATCACGCAGGCGGGAATGTGATGGGTATTTATGGTGAAGGACTCGAGGGCAAACCCCATGTCCGCAATTATAGTTTCAAGCAGACTGTGGAGGAGATCACCACCGAACCCACCGGCAAGCCTCCCATCCCTTTGGCCATTCTGCCCGATTCGTGGCCATACTTTTGGCGACATGGCCATTGGAATGAATGTCGAGCCCGCATTGTCGGCAACCCGCCCCACATCACCACATGGATCAACGGGGTCAAGATCATGGAATGGCAGGAAAAAGAGAGGCGGCACGTCGATCAAGGAGGTATTGCTCTGCAGGTGCATGGGGGCGGAGACCATACGAGTGAGTCTGTCCGATACCGAAACATTCGAGTCAAAAAACTCAACTCCTCATCCCCCCGTAAGCCCTAAAAGGCTCCTCTCTCCTGTGCTGACCTCCTGAGTCTTTCGAGGATATCGACCCTATTTGGCTGCCCGGCCAGGTTGAACCACTGACCTGGATCCGCATTCGATCCTGCATAGAGTTCCTCGGAGCCATCAGCGTAGCGCAAGTAGCGCCACTGGCGCGTCGTCAGGGCTACGTTACCCGGATCAAACCAAGTCAACACCTCGCGACCTACCTGTCGGTTTGGCTTTGAAAGGAAGGGTTTCAGCGATTCCCCGTCCACCCAGGAAGCCTTGGGCAACTCGCAGATATCAAGGAGGGTCGGATAGAGATCCAACAAGCTGACGGGCTCATCGCAACGCGAGCCCATCACCCCAATGGAACGACCTTGAGGAGGAACGACGATGAGGGGAACTCGCGTTGACTCTCTCCAACCCGTCCATTTGCCCCAGTGCTGTTTTTCTCCCAGGTGCCAACCATGATCGCCAACAAGAAGGATACACGTACTCGAAGCGTGCGGACTGGCATCGAGAGCTCCGATCAAGCGACCAATCTGTCGATCCACAAAATGAATACTGGCCAGATAGGCGCGCACCGCTGCAGACCATTGACCTGAAGCAAGCACCAGTTGATGGGAACCGGCAGTGATCGGTTCCTTGGCCCAACCCAGAGCCGTCCGAGGCACATCTTCCAAGTCTCCGCTCATGGTTAAAGGTAGCTGAGTCTGATCCACAGGAGGAACGGCATCGAAATCTCTCTTTGGAGCAAACAAAGGGATGTGAGGGCGATAGTAACCGACTCCCATGAAAAAAGGATTCTCTCTGGAGCGCCCCAGTTGACTCGTGGCCCAGTCGGTGATTCGAGTATCTCCCATGGCTTCATCTTCAACGTCCATGGGTCCCCAGTCGAACGACTCTCCTGCTGCGGTATTCGGATTGCGTTCACTGGGGAGTCCATTGAGGGGCAGGATGGTCTCCCTCCCCTTCGGAACGTTTTCAACCAGATGGCGAGGGTGATCCGAACCCTTGGTCGCTTGTTCAAAATCGAGGTAAGCTACTTGAGCCTTCGAGAAAGGGCTCCACCGCTGCTCGGTTTCATAAGCAAGATCAAAAAATTGAAGGCCGCCTCCGTGAAAAAGCTTCCCCGTGCCCAGAGTATCGTATCCATGCTGGCTGAAATAACCTGGCAGAAGACGCTCTGGGATTTGATCAGCGATCACATCTGGACTCCCATTCGACCAGGCTCCGGTACGAGGTGGTGTCTTACCTGTGAATATCGCCGTGCGCGAGGGACGACAGGCGGGAGCCACACAATGAGCTTCAGTAAACAGAACCCCTCGGCTGGCCAAGGCATCCATATGCGGTGTGATTGCCTGAGGATGACCTCCCAGACATCCAATCCAGTCATTGAGATCGTCCACCATGATCATCAGGACATTTGTTGGCTGCTCTGGTTTCGACTGAGCTCCTTCAGTCGCCCCACAGGAGAGACATGAAATCCATAAGACCCGGATGAGTGCCCCTAAATGGTTCCTGATGAAAAAAGGAGGTTTCATGTAAAGAAACTGAGCCGAAGGAGTAGGAAGAAATCAAGTCTTTGAAGAAAGGACACCAACCCCAATGGATCATTCATGGCATGCACAATCGAGGATTGCGCTACAGCTCTGCGAACGATAACTTTTTCAAGTGTAGGGAAAACACCTCTTTAAATCATGCGCTTTTCTAAACAAAAGACATTACCACTCATCTGCCTTCTGATTCTCTGCATGCTGATTCCAGCAGAAAACCCCTTGGCAGGCCCAGACAAGCAAAAGGTTCATGCGCACTGGCTCTTTGCTTCCCACCGAAAGCAGGGTCACAAGATACTTCCGATCCAAGGAGGGCCTCGCATACAGTTACAGGGTCCCGTCGTCATGGAGAACGACCCCATACCTCCGAAAGTCTTGCTTGGCGACTCCAGTGGCTACCTTCATCTGGCCAGCAAGAAAGGAGAGGCAGAACTTCCACCCGATCAATTTGCTATCGAGGGATGGCTCAGACTCGATTCCCAAAACTCTTCTGGAGGGATTCTCTCTGCCAGTCACCCCAATGGAGTCAAGGAAGGTGGCTGGGCCCTGGGACAGGAGGAAGGGAAATTGGTGTTTCTGATCCGGGAAGGAAACCTCCCCATGGAAACCAAACTCATCGCCAAGCAGGCCATGAATGTGACCCAATGGCACCACGTCGTTGTGAATGCAAAAGCGGACCATTTCGAACTCTGGATGGATGGTCAGCTTGCAAGTCGGCAAGATCGCCTGGAATCTACCATCCCATACCCGGACACGTTGCATTATGAAATCGGAAATTGGAAAGTGGACGCTCAGCGCCAACCTATGGAGGGAGCCATACATGAACTTTATCTGTTGAATCAGCCAGCAACTGCCAAAGAAATTGCAACCCGCTTCAATGAGAAGAACGGCTATTTCCCACCCCCTGGGCCTGAGCCCAAAAGACTCGCTATTGGCTATGGGCCTTTTGTGGACTGGACGTCGCGATCATCGGTTCAAATCAGCTGGAACATGGACTTCGAAACGTTCACTCACATCGATCTTTTGGGGCCCGAGGGAGAATTCAGGGAGTTCCGTGCTGCCAGCGCCACCAAGAAGCATCAGGTTCATTTTGATGAGTTGAAGCCCGATGCGGAATATCGTTTCCGAATCCACGGTCCATCAGAGGGGGATCATGCTCAATTCAGCCGCCTCTACACCTTTGACAGTTCTTTTCATTATGCGCCGATTGAGCTACGTGAGGCAACCGAAGCTCCCTCTGTTGCCATCTCCGACAAGTCGATAGGGCAATCCGTGGACTCCCTTTTGCACTTTACCGGTGCAGACAAGGGCTTCGCTCTGCTAATCGGCACTTCCGAAAGCCAGTTGGCCCACGCGTATGCCTTGGCTACTGCCAGCGAACTGAAAGTGATCATGGTCGACAACTCTCCCACCAACATACACGCGGCCAGGACAAAACTCGATGAAGCGGGAGTTTATGGTGAGCGGGTTTCAGTTCATGAAGGTGACATCCAGTCACTTCCATACGGTCCCTTCTTTGCCAACCTCATCCTGATGGAGGCGACCAAACTCGCGCAACTGGAGTCCTCAACAGAGGAAATCAAATCACTCCTTCGACACCTCAGACCTGCGGGCGGCTATTTGTGCGTACCGTGTCCCACATCCACCACTCAAATCGAGCAAGCGCTTCGAAAGACCCTGCAAGCGCCCGACCTGGAGTGGCGCTCATTGACTTTGGAGTCTTCTTGGGTCACTGCACGGCGCGGTATCCTACTCGGATCGGGAGATTGGAGTCATCAATACGGAGGTGCCGATAATTCCTCCTGTAGTCAGGACGCACTCGTTTCGGGAGATCTCGGCGTTCTTTGGTGGGGGGATCCTGGACCGCGTCCCATGCCCGACCGCGGGCCACGCAACCCAGCCCCCATCTCGGTCAACGGGCGTCTTTATATCCAGGGAGACCGGATTCTCTTTGGGCTGGACGCCTACAATGGCACCATCCTGTGGAATTATTTCAGTCCGGAAATGCGGCGCGCCAATCTTCCTAGAGACTGCAGCAACATGATCGGCACCCATGATTATCTTTACGTCGCCCAAGGCAGACACTGCATCGGCATCGAGGGGCATAGTGGACGGAGGGAAATGGTTTTTGAGGCGTATGGGAAAGACACATCCATGAAAATGGATTGGGGCTATCTGGCATCGCATCGCGACATGCTCATCGGAAGCAGCGTGAAGGCTGGATCCGGTTATCTCGGTGATGATGGAGAATGGTTTGAAGAAGACCACCCAGAAGACGTCAGTCGCGTCGTCAGCAGCCACCTCTTTGCCATGGACCGCCATCGAGGGGAACCCCTTTGGACCTACACCGGTGGAGCCATCATCAATTCAACCATTACCATTGGAGGCGAAGAGATTTTCTTCCTTGAAAGCCGGAATCCAGAGGCTATCTCCGCCTCCACGGGCAGACTGACTCCAGAAACACTGACCGATCTCCGACTTGTGTGCCTGGATCTCAAAAACGGACAGCGCTCTTGGGAACGCGTGCATGATTTCAGCGCCTGTCAATTCATGACCTACATGACCTACAGTAACGACACGCTGGTGGTCGCAGGTGCTGACAAACAAAAGCATTATCACACCTTTGCCTTTAGCACGCGATCGGTGCCCAACGAACAACCCGACCAGCCGGCAAATGCGATTGGAGCGGGATCTCTCTTGTGGGAGGAAAGCCACGAAGCCGGCAAGAATCATCACAGCGGCCATCTCCAGCACCCTGTCGTGATTGGGGACACCTATTATTCAGACCAGCGAGCATTCAGTTTGAGGGATGGAAAGTTACTCCGCACTGATTTACCTGAACGAAGAGGTTGTGGAACCATGTCAGCGGCACTCAACAGCATTTTTTACCGTCACTATTATCATGGTCAATGGGACCTTCAAACCAATCAACGCACACAATTCGAAGGCCTGAGAAGCGGTTGTTGGCTTGGAATGATCCCTGCCGGAGGACTTCTCTTGGCCCCTGAGGCCAGTGCCGGGTGTTCGTGTGAAAATGCCATTCAAACCTCGGTAGGTTATGTACCCAAGCATCTGGACCCGATTTCCTTTTTGCCCCCTACTCAAAAGCTCTGAAAAAGTGGCTGCCTCCAGTTTACATTCAACCAGTCACTGCCTATCGAGTGCCGAAGGTTGGTTGTTATTGAACAACCCCATCGAAGCCTTGGGAGAACTTCAAAAAATCGATCCCGAAGATCGATCCACTTCGGAATATCTGGAAACCGAGTGGAGGGTGCATGCAGATCTCGAACAGTGGGACCTCGGACTAGAAGTGGCTCAGCGATTGATGGAAGCTTATCCGGAGAATACTAGTGGTTACATTCTCCGATCCTATGCGCTTCGAAGGGCACCCAAAGGATCATTGGAGGCTGCAAGAGAAGCCCTGCTCGAAGCGGCTGCCAAGTTTCCCAGAGAGCCCATCATTCCTTACAATCTTGCCTGCTACGCCGCCCAAGAAGGCCACTTGAAAGAAGCGCGCACTTTTTTGCGCATGGCGCTGGAAATCGGAGATCGGAAACAGCTCATCCGGATGGCCAGGCGCGATGAAGACTTGAAACCGCTCTGGGAGGAACTCAAAAACTCCTGAGTTCTGTCCCCCATCTTGCTTAGGATCTCTTCAGAGGCCTTTGGAAAAGTCCTCTCTCACGAATCAGCGATGCCACAGGAGCCGGAACCTCTTTTTCCCATCCTGGTTCGCCCTTCTGTAATCGCTTTAATATCGCAGCAGCCTGAAGCGGCAAGCAGCTCGGATCATAATCACGAATGGGTTGGATGAAGTGGTTTTCATGCAGGTATTGATACAGGTGCCTCAAATGAGGCTCGACCCGAAGATTGCCTGCAGTGATCAAGGCACCGCTTAGAGGATCCTTCCATGGGTAGGTGTAACACTTGAGTTCGTGTTGAAAAAGTCTGCCAAAGGCTTCAAGAATGCCTCCGTCAAGATCCTGATAATAATGTTCCTTGAACAATTCCAACAAGGTTGGCACGCCAAAGCAAAGGGCTATGGGTTGGCTTGTCTGCCTGAACAAATAGGCGGCCAAGCGGTGAAACACATCATAATTGGATAGAACAACCGGATAGCCCAAGGCACTCAGACAATCCACACGGTCCAAGAAATCCTGAGCATCGATGTCCTTTTTCTGTCCTGCGTGTCGCAAATGCTGCAAGGACATTTCCTGAACGATGACCAGATCTCCTGGATCGACATTTGGCTCTTGAACAAATTGCGAAACAGCCCGTTCGAGCATGTCAACGGTGAGGCGAGTGACAGGGCGGAAATGGCCTCGCTGGAGCAACACCGGCTTCTTGTGGAAAAGCTCAGAAGGCTCAATCATGGCGCCTTGTGCATCGAAGATGGCAGCGTTGGCCAAACCTCTTTCAACCAATCTCAGGCACATCAAACGGTTGTCGACACCGCGGAAAGCTGGCCCGGTGAATTCTACCATGTCGATTTCGAGCCTATTTTGAGGCAAATGGTCGGCCAGCGATGCCACAAGCGCCTCGGGCTGTTCATGGAGATGGTAGGCTCCGTAAATGAGGTTGATACCCAGCACCCCAAGGGTTTCCTGATCTTCAATGCTCTCTTTTCCCCACAGCTGGACATGGATCAGGATTTGAGAAGCCGGAGCCCCTACCTCATGCTGAAAGCGAATACCGACCCACCCTTGACCATTCTGCTTTCCTGAAAAGCTTCGAGTTCGAACCGTATCGGCAAAGGCAAAAAAGCGGCTCACATGGCCTCTTTGGGGTGCCAAACGCTCCTCGAGCAAGCCATATTCATGAGACAGCATCGTGCTGACGCGTTGGCGGCTCACATATCTCTGACAGGCTCCATAGATTGCATCGCTGAAGGCCATGTCATAAGCCGACATGGTTTTCGCCACAGTTCCACTGGCGCCACCCACCCTGAAAAACCAGCGTGCCACTTCCTGCCCTCCACCTATTTCGGCCAACGTGCCATATTTCGCGGAATCCATGTTGATGGAGAGCGCCTTTTGATGGGTATCGAGGGTGGAATTCAATGAATTATTCATACTCAAACCAATGCGAAGTTGCCACAAAAGCAGCACTGGCCAAGCAAATCATTTTCCAAAATGGACAACAGCAGCAGAGTCAAGACATGACTATAGGGTTCATCGCATCCCAAAGCCCAAAGAGGCGGCGCTCCAACCAGGAAGGGTCCAGGGGCGGGATCCAACCTCCATCAGCGCCGATACGATCGGAGCCCTCAAAGCAAGATCCTTCACTCCGTCCAGGCTGTAGGAAAAAGTCGCCTCGCATTCCCGTGGTAAATTTTGTCCAGCACAGAACGAGGTAAGTGCAATCCCTTGACTGGAAGGTCCAGCTCAGGCACGGACTGCTCCTCGCGGGAAGCCAGGTAAATCCAATCCGATTGCCATCGCTTTTGCATTTGGATGAGTGCTGAAGCAGCCTGACCTGGGGCCTGAACACCACCATCGGTACCGTAAAGGATCCGGTCCTGGTATTTCAGCATAAAGTCCCTGACTTTCTTCCAATCGCGCTGACTTTGATACTCAAGCTGCCCCATTCTCGCAGCAGTATCCACCACAGCCGAAGGATGCTCCTCCAAAAAGCGAGCAAGAGCATCCACACTCCACTCAAGACTTCCAAAATGAGCGCCCAGGAAAGGTAGGTTTGGATGTTTCCCGAGCATCCGGTCACGAGCCGCCAGTTGCTCTTCATAACTCGGCATTTCGGGGTGTAGATACATGTGGTATTGAGGGTTGTTCTGAAAATACCGGCGATCGTTTTTGACGGTCATCTCCTCTAGAGGCAACCAGCAGTTTCTAGGCTCTCCCAAATGCCCCATCAATCGCATGCCCTCTCTTTCCATGAAGTCAAAAACAGGATCGAACTGAGGATGGTCAATCATCACAAGTTGATTCTCACGATCCCGAAAAACCATCCCGATGTCTTTCCACACCTTCACCCCGAGTGCACCACGCTCCTTGGCTTGCCCAAGATATTGAATCGTCCGCTCGACCCAATCCGGATCGTCCCACCCCCGCAATTCAAAGGCGACCATCACTTCGACTCGGTTGGGATGCGCTTTTTTCTGAGCATAGGCGGCCTGATGCCGTTGCCGGAAGGCCACAGGATCTGAGACATGGACTGCGACATTGAGAAAGCGAAAACCCTCCTTGGCAGCTTCTGCAACGAAGGACGAGTCCACGGTACGGATATGAAAATGAGCGTCTATTTTTTCGACATCAGGGTAATCATCCACTTCGTAATAAACCCTGTCCTCTGCAGCTCGAAGGCTTGCCCATGCCAGGTTCAAACCAGCGAACAAAAGGCATACGTGGACATGCCATCGATTTGCTTGCTTGGTCTTTTTTTGCTTCATCCTTTTATTGGAAGAGAGGTTCCCTCATCTCGCTTTGGAAGCGTTGCCAGTGCTCCAGCATGCTTTCCAGCTCTGCAAGGTTCCTGGTCGACAGATCCATGGATTCGGTCGGATCGGACTCCAGATGATACAGTTCCCACTTAGGTTCACGCAGGTCGCCTTTCATTTGTATTAATTTCCATTGATCCATGCGAAGGGCCGTTTTTTTNCCCTGTCGCCAGAAGAAGGTTTGATGGGCATTTCCCCTTTTTTCTCCTGTCAGATAGGGCATGAGATTCACTCCATCAAGTTTTTCGGGCACCTTTGACACCAAGGAGGCCATGGTGGCAAAGAGGTCTACCGAAACGGTCATTCCGTCATAGGTGCGATTGCCGGTTAGATGGCCCGGCCACATCATGACCATGGGCACTCGAAGGCCCCCTTCATACATTTGCCCCTTTTCTCCGCGAAAAGGAGCATTGCTGGAAGTCAATTCTCGTGTGGGCCCTCCATTGTCACTGAGGAAAACAAGAATCGTTTCCTCAGTGAGTCCTTCCGCTTCAATGGCCTGGAGGATTTGGCCCACACTCGCATCCAGATGCGTGAGCATGGCGGCAAAGATTCGCCGATGCATGTCTTCAATATCACCGTTCATTGCCATGTAGGGTTCGGCTCCCTGCAACGGACTGTGAACCGCGTTGTAAGAGACCTGAAGGTAGAAAGGTTTGTCGGCGTGACGATGGATGAAATCTACCGCCTCTCGGGTAAAGGCATCGGTCAAGTGGGCAGTCTCTGCGATGGGCTGGCCTCCACGGATGATGGGATTGTTGGCATCGTAATCCGGCTCATCATATCCCATGTGGGTGGAATAAATCAGCCCCTTGCTGGACCATCTGCCTTGGCCACCGTCGGGAAGCACCTTTCGCCGAAGCATGGTGGTCACGTTTCTCCAGGGTGGAGGTACAAAAAAATGTCCTTCGTGGGTGAACCCAAAAAATTCATCAAACCCATGTCGCATGGGATGAAACTCAGCAGCTCCCCCCAAGTGCCACTTACCAATCAATCCAGTGGTGTACCCCCTGTCATGCAACCATTCCGCAAGGGTAACCTCCTGCTTGGGCAATCCAATCCCGGGTTTCTCATTGCGTGCTCCAATCGGGTTGAACTCATAACCGAATCGGGTAGGAATACGGCCCGTCAACAAGCCAGCCCTGGAAGGGCTGCAGTTGGGAGCTGTAACGTAAGCTTGGGTAAAGCGAACTCCCTCGCGAGCCATGGAGTCAATGTTCGGGGTCCTGATTTGATGGTTCCCCTGCATACCGCATTCCCCGTAGCCGAGATCATCGGCCAAAAGNATGANGAGGTTGGGAAAGGCCTTTTCCTCGGCAAGGACAGACGCCCATTTCATGTTCAGCATCAGGAACCAACAAGCCCATTTTTGCATTGGAATTGGAATCACCATGGCGGAGTACCCTCACCTTCACTGAAAAAGGGATACGTGGCGAGTTCAAACCCAACTGTCAAAAGCCATAGAGCTACTCAGCCCCAGTCCAGTGCGTCCAGCTGGCGACGGTCCCGCTTGGTAGGGCGACCACTACCTCGAGGCCGGAGAGAAACGGGCGGAGTCATCTGCTGCCTGGCAGCAGGTCGCAGATCTTCAGGCACGGAGATCTCTTCCAGGTAAGCGGGCAGTTCTTTGGCACTCACGCGACGCTCGAGCAAGGCGCGGACCCGNACTTCACGAAGCAAGAATCCACATCGCGCCTGGAGCGTTTCCCCCACTCGGAGCATGCGTGAGGGCTTGACAGCCGTTCCCTGAATTTTGACATGCCCAGCCTTGCAGGCCTGGGTGGCCAGAGTCCTGGTCTTGTAGAGCCTTGCGGCCCAAAGCCACTTGTCCATGCGAACCGACTCTCCCACGTCTGCTGATTTCGAAGGTGAAGGCTTCATGATGTTTTGGTGCCCTTGAGAGAACGGTCGGCAGCCTCACGACAGGCGTCGGCCAGAATCCCGAGCTCATGCATGAAACGGGGGCAGTCACCGCCCTTCAGCGCCCCAAGCACCTCAACTTGCAATTCCTGAGCAATCGCTTGGGCCTGATGAAACCGCCTTTTTCCATCGGCTGAAAGCATGATTCTCCGAGCTCGACGATCTTGATCGTCAATTTTACGTGTGAGCAATCCAGCACTCTCCATACGTTCCAACAAGGAAGCCACTGTATTGGGGTCGCTGGACATTCTCTGGGTAAGATCCTTTTGCGTCAGGCCATCCATGTGTTTTTCGCACAAATTTCGCAAGACCGTGTACTGGTCCGGTGTGATCCCGAGATGGACGATTCGGCGACGAAAAGCCTGATTCAGCCCGTACCACGCCCTTCGAAGAAGCAGCGGGAAACGAAATTTCACAGGAGAATCGACCTCATCGGGCATCGCACCTTGGTCCAGAGCACTTGAGATGTCATCCATGGCCATCGCGTTGGTAAAATTTATTACGTATAGGTAATATTTGATTGCGAACTCCGAAAACCTATAGAATAGTGGGCATCATTCGGGAAGAAAATTCAATCTAGGCGACAAAATGACTTCCCTCCAAACAATCACCACAAGGTTTATGAACTTCAGATTCTGCCCCCATTACCTGAGCCGCGGGCTTCAATTTGCTCTTTGCTTCACCGTCGGTTCCATGCTTCAAGCTGCTCCCGCGGAAGGCTGGCTCCATTGGCGTGGACCACATCAAAACGGTACCTCCGACGAAAAAGTACTCATCGAAGAGGTCACACTAGGAGGAAAGAATCACCTCTGGACTTTTGACATGGCTGGTAGAGGCGAGGCCGTCATTGCCAATGGTCGTGTGTATGCTTGGGGCTACGAGGGAAGCGGGCCGGACCTGAGAGAATACCTGACCTGTCTTGAGGAAAAGACCGGAAAAGTCATTTGGCAACATGGTTTCAACGATTTTTTGAGCGATATCGTTTACAGTCGCTACACCATTGGTTCGGCAACCGTAGATGCTGAAACCGGAAATATCTATCTGATGTCAACAGCTGGAGAAATGACCTGCTTTGATGTAGATGGAAAAGTTCTCTGGCAGCACAGCATGATGGAGCGCTTTGGGATGCTGACCTTCCCCAACGGACGCAGGGGTGCCGCCATCATTGANGGCGACCTGGTGATCCACCACTGCATNACCAGCTATTGGGGAGCCGATGGACCGGCCAGAGATCGCTTTTTTGCCTTCAACAAGCACGACGGTCAACTCGTGTGGTCCTCAACACCGGGCACNCCGCCNAAAGACAGNTCGTTCNGCTCGCCGGTATTGGGCTACTACAANAACAAAAGGGTCCTGTATGCGGGCACGGGATGCGGAAATCTGGTNGCCATCAATGCGCGTAATGGAGATCCGCTNTGGCGTTANCATTTCAGTTACGGCGGCGTCAATTCATCCTTACTGCTGCACAANAATNACAAGGTGATTGCCATCCACGGTAAAGAGAATCTCGANTCCTCGGAGGTCGGCCGCATGGCCGCAATCAAGATCGGTTCAGAACCCTCCGCAGNTCAGGCAAGTCCGGTGGTATTGGACAAATCTGCGGAACTCTGGCGTCTGCCTCACGTCATGTTTACCAGCTCTCCGGTCCTGGTAGGGAACCGTGTTTACCAAGTGACCCACACCGGCGAGTTGATTTGTGTAGATGCCGTTTCAGGAGAAGAACTGTGGGAGCACAAATTGGAAAATGGACAACTTCATGCTTCACCCCTTTACGCCGATGGCAAGCTCTACGTGCCCATGGGCAACGGCAACTTCTACATTCTCAAGGTCAAAGAGAATGGAGTCGATGTGCTGGACAAGATCGAGCTGGCTGGTGGGTGTCTCGGTGCTCCAACTCTTTGGAATGGTCAGATGTACATCCACACCATGGAAAAACTCTACTGCTTTGGCAGTGAAAGCAAGGCATCCATGGCAAAGACCGCTGTCGAAAAGGATGCAGCCATCAGCAAAGGCCCTGTCTCCAAACTGCAGATCATTCCTCCGGACGTGCTTCTGGCTCCCGGAGCACGTAGCCAGGTGGAAGTTGTGGGATTGGACAAAGACGGATGGGTGGTGCAGGAGAANATGAGACCCGATTGGGCCTCTTTCATNCCGCCCACTGCAAAAGTCAAATCCACTGCGGATGCCACTTTTGGAAGGCGCAACCGCATTCGAGCCGATCGGGATGCAGGCACCTCAGCTGGAGCTTTCAAGGCGACCGAAGACGAGGCTTCAGGCATTCTCAGAGCCAGAGTGCTCCCGGGCTTGCCCTTCAGCGAAGACTTTGAATCCTTTGATATCAACGAAGCCTATCCAGCAGCTCATGTTCAGGCAGGCACTGCCTTTGCCTACCCTCCTCTTCCCTGGATCGGCGCGCGCTTCAAATGGGACATCCGCGAAATGGATGGCAGCAAGGTGTTGGTCAAAACGCTGGACAACGTCCTCTTTCAAAGAGCCACCTCCTTCATCGGGCATCCCGACGCCTCCAATTACACAGTGGAGGCCGATGTCATGACAGATGGCAACCGCCGCATGAAGTCGACCGTCGGGGTGATCAATCAGCGCTATGTTATCGCCCTCATAGGGAACTGGCAGGAACTGGAAGTCAGCTCCAATCACGACCGTATCAAGGTTTCGGTGCCCTTCAAGTGGTCCACCAAGACATGGTATCGTTTGAAATCGCGCGTCGATGTCGCCAAAGATGGAAGCGGTGTGGTCCGAGCGAAGGCCTGGCCTCGAGACGAAGAGGAGCCCTCATCATGGACCATCGAAGTACCCCATAAAATCGCTCACACCAAAGGAGCTCCAGGTTTGTTTGGCTTTTCACCCCAATCCAGATACAGCGTTTATGTGGACAACATTTCCGTCTACTCGAACTGATCCCACATTTTTCAATCATTCAATCTACAAGGCATATGCACACTGCGAATATTATCCATCGGCTGACCCTCACGATCGCCATCCCCCTTTCAACAGCCACTCTGGCTGAGGATTGGAATCAGTGGGGACGCACGGCGCACAACAACTTCTACAGTCCTGAAAAGGGAATCCCTCATGAGTTCGCTCCNGGTGATTTCAAGCCTGGCACCGANGAAGTGGATCTCAGCACGACCAAAAATGTCAAATGGGTCGCAAAATTGGGCTCACAGGCCTANGGGAATGTCACCATTTCCAACGGTCAGATCTACATTGGAACNAACAANGANTCGTTGAGAGATCCCAAACACTCTGGAGACCGGGGCATTGTTTATTGCTTGGATGAAAAAACAGGGGCTTTTAAATGGCAGCTGGTCGTACCGAAGCTGGGGGCTGGGAAAGTCAGCGACTGGGAATTCCTGGGCATTTGCTCTTCACCCTTTGTCGAGGGAGATCGCATGTANGTTGTCTCAAACCGATGCGAAATTCTCTGCCTGGACACCGCCGGNCTNGCCAATGGCAATCAGGGTTTTCAGGATGAAGCCGCCTATNTGGGAGGCCCGGGCAAGCCACCGGTCGCTCCAGGTGAAACCGACGCTGATATCATCTGGGTCTTCGACATGCGGGAGGAGCTAGGTGTGTTTCCTCACAATATTGCCAGCAGCTCCGTATTGGTGGTTGGAGATCACGTTTACGCAACCACATCCAATGGGCAGGACTGGTCTCATTTGAATATCCCTTCACCCATGGCTCCATGCTTGGTCGTACTTGACAAGAAAACCGGCGAATATGCGGGTGAAGAGGCCTCCGGCATCAGTAAGAACCTGATGCATTGCAATTGGTCCTCCCCTGGTTTCGGCGAGGTCAATGGTCAGCCCATGGTCCTTTTTGGTGCAGGTGACGGAGTTTGCTATGCTTTCGATCCCAAGCCCGTCCCAGATGGCGATTTCTCCATTTTAAAGGAAATCTGGAAGTATGACTGCGTGCCTGCAAAATACAAAATGCGCGATGGTGAGCCGATCAAATACCCTGCAGCCGAAGGGCCAAGCGAGCTTATTTGTTCTCCTGTTTTTTACAAAAATCGTGTCTACATTGCGATTGGTCAGGACCCTGAACACGGTGAAGGAGTCGGCAACCTGGTTTGTATTGATGCAACCCAAAANGGAGACATCACCCAAGGGGGAGCTGTCTGGAGCTACGACAAGATCAACCGCACCATTTCCACCGTTTCCATCGATCCGGACACAGGCCTGCTGTTTATCGCGGATTACTCTGGTTTTGTGTATTGCCTGGACGCCGAAACAGGAAAGGAACATTGGATACATGACATGAAAGCACACATGTGGGGCTCCACGCTGGTAGCCGATGGGAAGGTTTTCCTTGGAGATGAGGACGGCGATCTTGTCGTCCTGGAGGCATCCGCAGAAAAGAAAGTTCTCAATGAGGTGTTTTTCGGTGCTCCCATCTATTCGACTCCGGTCGTCGCCAATGGGGTGCTGTATGTCGGAACTCAGACCCATCTTTACGCCATCGGAAACAAGTAATCATCAGAGGCGGTGCATCCTCTCAACTGAGAGGATGCACCGCCCTTTCAAGCTTCTGCAGGAAGGCATTTGCAGGGCACCCCATCGCACACATCCATTTCCCNCACTTCAAAATCATTTATGAAACAAGGTATTCATTGGACGGTATGGGTCGGCACCCTGCTGCTCATCGCCCTCCATCAAGATGTTTGGTTCTGGGATGACCACCAGACCATGATTTTTGGTTTTCTCCCGGTTGGGCTCGCCTACCATGCAGCCTTTTCCATTGTAGCGGCTTTGTGGTGGGGTGCTGTCATGGTTGTAGCCTGGCCACATCACTTGGAAGCCATGGCTGAAGAGGACACCGACAACCCCTGACCCATCCGATCCATGACCCCACTCATTGTCATTAGCTGTTATCTGGCCCTGCTCCTTGGCCTGGGTATTTTAAGCAGCCGTTCCTTCCGAGGAACAAGCAAGGACTATTTTGTTGCCAGTCACTCCATCGGCCCATTCCTCCTGCTGATGAGTGTTTTTGGAACCACCATGACGGCTTTTGCCCTGGTGGGATCGACGGGGAAGGCTTTCGAGCGAGGTATTGGCGTCTACGGCCTCATGGCTTCCATCAGTGGTCTGATTCACGCTGCTGTCTTCTTCCTGATTGGCATGCGCCTATGGGTATTCGGCAAAAAATACGGTTATGTCACCCAGATTCAATATTTCAGGGCCCGATTTGAATCCAGTCGCATTGGTTATCTGCTCTTCCCAATCCTGGTTCTGCTGGTCATTCCTTATCTTCTGATTGGCATCATCGGCGCAGGCAAAACATTGCTGCCGGTCACTGCGGGAGCATTCCCTGCATGGTTTCCAAATCCTGCGACCCCGCAATGGGCCGGAGGGATTCCTGTCTGGTTGACAGGTCTGGTTATTTGCGGCGTGGTTCTTACCTATGTTTTCATGGGTGGATCTCGCGGAGCGGCGTGGGCCAACACCTTTCAGACGCTCGTATTCATGGTCATGGGGATCGTTGCTTTTGTCCTCATCGCCAAAAGCCTTGGAGGCCTCCAAAACGCTTCGAAAGTCACGATCAAGGTGACCGAAGAAGGCCAGGTCGTCCAACCTTACCGATGGGATAATGCACAGAAACAGCTGGTGGAGAATGATCCCCCGAAGGTCATTGGCAAGCTCGTTTTCGAAGGAGAAAAACCAGTGAGTGGCACTTACTCCCCAGACCCACTGCTCAGTCGCACCGTCACTGAAGTGGAGCTCAATGCGAAGAATCCCAAAACGGGGGAAATCACATCCTTTCGAAGGGAATACGGCATACCTGCCTGGATGTTTGCNACTTACCTTTTCATCCCCCTGAGTGTCGGGATGTTTCCTCACCTCTTTCAGCATTGGCTGACGGCAAAAAGCGCGCGGGCTTTCAAGCTGACGGTCATTGCCCACCCGCTCTGCATTCTCGTGGTATGGGTTCCCTGCGTACTAATCGGCATCTGGGCAACAGGTATTCTCCCTCCGTTGGATCCTTCCAAGGTCAGTGCCGTACTTGGACAAGTCGTCAAAAGTGTCATCGAGAGCCCCGTACTNTCAGGATTCCTGACCGCAGGTGTTCTCGCTGCCATCATGTCTTCACTGGATTCACAATTCCTCTGCCTTGGCACCATGTTCACCAATGACATTGTTCTACACAAAAAAGCCAAGGANGCCTACAGCGACAAACAAATCATCTTTATCGCCCGCATCTTCATTGTGGTCATCGTAGCCCTGACCTACCTGGTCTCTCTGGTAGCCCCACAAAATGTATTTGATCTCGCAGTTTGGTGTTTCAGCGGTTTCGGGGCCTTGTTTCCACTCATCTTTGCGGCTCTTTATTGGAAGCGCGCCACCAAAGCCGGGGCTTACGCATGCATTTTTGCAGCACTTGCCAGCTGGTTTTACTATTTCAAGATGAGTGGCTACGGCAAGGAGCTGGTCCTGGGACCGGGTATCATGCCCGTCGCCGTCTGTTTCGTGGTATCCTCTTTGGCCTTGGTGATCGTCTCACTCCTGACTTCACCGCCCAGCGAAAACACTCTCCGAAAATTTTTTCCTGACCGTTGATTATTCCCCAATCTGGGGCATAGCTTTCTANCGACAAGTTTTGAACCTATGAGTAACGAACCCATTTCAAATGAGGCTGTCCAAAAAGCCAAAGAAGCTCTGGATGCGCACGTGCGAGAAATCGTCAACTGGCATTTTTCTGCCGATACCGGATGCCCCTTCTGGTTGGACTGGGCTTCCAAGGCCGGATGGAACCCCGCAGAGGAGGTTCAATCTCTGGATGACCTGATCGCCAAATTTCCTCATTTTCAAGATGAATGGCTCAGAGATCTCCAACCCGAAGTGTGGGTCCCCAAGGCCTTTGAAGGCCAACCCTTCAACGTGTTTGAAACGGGAGGTACGACGGGCATGCCCAAACAGCGTATCGGGTGGTCTGACTACAAGNTCGATTACAGCGAGTTCTCGGAAAAAATTGCGGATGAGCATTTCCCGAGGAACCACTACTGGCTGATGATGGGACCCACAGGACCCAGAAGGCTCCGACTGGCCATTGAACACTTGGCCAACGTCAGGGGATGCTCATGCTACTTCATCGACCTGGATCCTCGTTTCGTCAAAAAGGTCATTGCAGAGAAGAAGTTCGATGTTGCCAGAAGCTACATGGATCACGTCGTGGATCAGGCTGTCACTATTCTCAAACACCGTAAGGTCAGTGCCGTGTTCACCACGCCCAAACTGTTGGAGGCACTCTCCGAAAAATTGGATCTCTGGGAATCTGGCATTCGTGGTGTCTTTTGCGGTGGCACAACCATGGATCCGCAATACACCCGTTTCCTGGTGGAGGAAGTATTGGAAAATCGTATCGGCTTCTACCCAACCTACGGCAACACCCTGATGGGGCTGGCGGCAAGCGTTCCGATCACCAAGGAAGATCATTATTCCATTACCTATTATTCCCCACAACCAAGAGCTGTCTTGAGGGTGGTCGATCCCCAGCAAACTGACCAGCTCAAGGATTACGGTGAATGGGGTCGCGTTGAACTCACCNCATTAACCAAGGAGTTNTTCATGCCGAGATTTCTCGAACGTGATGAGGCCATTCGCAAGGAACCCAGATCACCCTATCNATGGGATGGAGTGGCAGAGGTGCGTCCTTTCGGTGCCATGGAAAAGAAGATCGTNGAAGGGGTCTATTAATTAGAAAANTCTNNAGGAAAANNAAAATGAGTCAACTTCCCCACATCCCTTGCTTGNGNAAAGGTTCACCTTACGAAAGTTTGGATCAAATCGAGGTCAAGGGCTACAGCGACCAACAANCCCTGGCAACGGTCAGCACGGTCAACGCCGGTATCATCCGCCGTGATCTCAAGCGCATCGGTGATGCCAAGGCAGCTCTCCGCGCCTTCACTGTTGATCAATTGATTGAAATCAGTGCCAAAGCTGGTGAAGCCTTTCTTCATGGAACATTACCGTTGGGTGACCAAGGTCACCAACAATCTCCTGAAGACTATATTCAAACCCTTTCCTCCACTTCGGGGCTTCCTCATGTGATGGTTCGAAGAAACATGCAGAAAATCTACCATGCATTGACCCATATGAGAACCGTCCTGACAGGCCTGACCCGAGGTTTGGATCTCNGTATTCTGGACAAAGGCTATGGTGAACAATTTGGTACTCGTATCAGCTATTTCCCGACTGCGAAGGCTTTGGGCCTGGTCATGCCCAGCAATTCGCCTGCCGTCAATTCCCTGTGGCTCCCAGCCATTCCACTCAAGACGCCCGTCATTATCAAACCCGGNAGGGAGGAACCTTGGACACCCTATCGATTGATCCAGGCCTTCATTCAAGCAGGGTGCCCTGCTGAGGCATTTGGATTCTACCCTACCGACCATGAGGGGGCCGGTGTGATTCTTCAATCCTGCGGACGCGCNTTGATTTTTGGAGATCAACAAACCACCGCTCAATATGCCAACAATCCCGGCATCCAGATTCATGGTCCTGGNTTCAGCAAAATCCTCATGGGTGAGGATCAGGTTGAAAAGTGGGAAGATCATATAGATTTGATGGTCGCCTCCATATCGGAGAACGGAGGACGCAGCTGCATCAATGCTTCGGCTGTGATCGTTCCTCGCTATGGTCGCGAGATTGCTGAAGCCCTCGGCAAGAGGTTGGGCCCCATTCAGCCGACAAATCCGCAAGACGAGGCAGCCCGCCTGTCTGGTTTTGCCAATCCAAAAATGGCCGACTACATTGAGGGAGCCATCGAACAAGATCTCTCGGAGCCAGGGGCTGAAGATATGACAGCACCCCACCGAACGGGACCTCGCAAGTTGGTTTTCNAGGGAGGCACCTATCTCACTCCTACCATCGTTTATTGCGATTCCATGGCTCACCCCCTCGCCAACCGGGAATTTCTATGTCCCTACGCCAGCGTTGTCGAAATACCCCAGAGCCAGATGCTCGAAAAAATAGGACCCTCCCTGGTGGTGACCGCGATTACAAAGGATNCAGATTTCACTGAGCAACTGCTGGAATCCGACCTGATAGAGCGACTCAATCTGGGGGCCATTCCGACCATGAAAATCTCATGGGACCAGCCTCATGAGGGCAATATGTTTGAGTTTCTTTACAAAAGAAGGTCCATCGAAAGAGAATCGTAACTCATTGCCCGATTGATCGGTCCTTAAGAGGAGAGTTTCCGNNNGGNAACCACTGTCTGAATGCTTCAGCNGGGCGAGNGAGAACATACGTAANCAGCATGGAATCAGAAGCCANGCATTGCTCAGAGGCCACCTCGTCATTGGATGCTTTCGACATCCAAACCCAGGTGCGCTTGGTTTTCGGCCCAGGAGCGGTTGAATCCGTGGGGAAACACGCCGCTGGACTGGGTGGTAAACGCATCTTACTAGTAACGGATGAAGGCATTGTTAAGGCAGGACACGCAGCGAAAGCGATCGAGCATCTTCAGTCTGCTGGCTTGGAAGTCGCTACCTTCGCCAGTGTCAGGGAAAACCCAACCACAGCAGATGTCGATCTCTGTGTCGAGGCGGCACGCGATCACAAAACCGATTTGCTAGTGGGCCTGGGAGGTGGAAGCAGCATGGATACGGCCAAGGGGTGCAATTTCATTTTCACCAACGGTGGGAAAATGCAGGACTATTGGGGTATTGGAAAGGCGCCTCAGCCCATGCTTCCCCTGATTGCGATACCCACTACCGCAGGAACAGGAAGCGAATGTCAGTCCTTTGCGTTGATTGCTGACGAAAAAACGTATCAAAAAATGGCATGCGGCGATTCCAAAGCTGCAGCTGCAGTTGCCATCCTGGATCCGGAACTGACGCTCTCCCAACCAAGGAAAGTCTCTGCCTGCACGGGGATCGATGCACTTTCCCACGCCATTGAATCGGGAGTAAGCTTGAAGCGAAATGCGTTCAGCTGGATGCATTCCCAGGAGGCCACCAAATGCATTTTACCAGGATTAGGGCGTGTTCTGACTCACCCTGAGGACTTGGAAGCACGCGGACAATTGCTGCTTGGGGCTGCTTTGGCAGGTACCGCGATTGAGAACAGCATGTTGGGTGCCGCTCACGCAACAGCCAATCCCCTGACCGCTCGCTTTGGAGTCATCCACGGAATGGCTGTTGGAGTGATGCTTCCGCATGTCATGCGTTTGAATGCAGCCGACCCTGGCGTTCAGGCCTGTTATGCACGATTGGCGCGATTGAGTTCCGTATCNNGTCAAGACCGTGATGATTTGGCGAGTCAGGACCTCATCCGGGCCGTTGAAATAGCGCTGGAAATGGCGGAAATCCCGGGTTCACTCGAACCACACGGTGTAACTTCCGAGGACTTGGATGTCTTGGCAACAATGGCCACCGAACAATGGACAGGTCGATTCAATCCCAAATCGTTGTCGAAGCAGGATTTCAAGGATCTTTACCGAAAAGCCTTGAAAAATCCATCATGACCCGAATGGCATTCAAGGTTCCTCTGCCGGAATTTCGGCTTCTGGCAGTGAAATGGTAGCCGCTAGGGTCAGTTCCATTTGCCCATCCTCATTAAGGATGGGAAGTACGCCTAACTCAAGTTTACGGAGCATGGCACCTGTATCGGATGGTATTTGAAAAGAAGTGCTGACCACAGCCTCCTTGCCTGCATTGGTAACCACGGTGGGCAAACCCAGAAGCTTACCCGTGGGAGATCTTTTGATTCCTTCAAAAAGAGAAGCGGCATTCTCTGCGTCGAATCCACCAGCTTGGTCCGTTTCGTTGCCGGAAACGCGCATATTATCCAGAAAAAAAGCTTCCAACTCGCTATCATCCAGCTCTGCAACCTTNGAAACGAACTGAAGATACCCCGATCCACTATTGGAGGACCCCATGGTAGGGGTCATGAACATGAAGGTTCTTCGTCCTGGAGAAGTTTGCCAACCGCCGGTCACCAAAGTCATGCCGAGTTCTAATGCCACATTCAGGGTAGCGGCGTAGTAATCAGAGGGTTCAAACTCTTCCTCTTCAAGCTCCTGGGATTCGGCACCAGCCGCTGCCTGCTTCGCTTTTTGAGCGGCCAGCAACTGACTCTGCTCCTGGTCCTGAATCTTTTTTCGCAGCTGCGCGATCTCCCCTCGAAGAGACGCCAGTTCCTTGCGTTCGCGCTCCATACGCCGTCGTTCAGCATCACTGAGCATGCGCCCCTGCATGGATACCATCTGCTCTTGAAGGGCATTTTTTTCCGTTTCAAGGCGAACCACCGTTTCTTGAGCCACTTTAAGCTTTGGGGCCAGAGTAAAGTGGTTNACGAAATAACCGAGCGCTCCTGCAAGGAGGATGGCGATGATGGCTGTAGGCTTCATGTTTTTGAAATGGGTCCAATGCTAAAGAATGCAATGATGATAAATCAGAGCCCATTTTTTGGGTCCAAATTCTGAACCCGAATCGATGAATCGGCAAATCAAAAGGGCTTGGAGCGCCCAGAGAACAAGGATTCCAGTCTCGCAGAAGACAGGAATAGCCGATACTGCCAGACAATCCATGCAACTTGTCATGCGGTTGCTATCAATCGATAGCTTGCATGGCCAAGATGGTTTGAGTAGNTTGAAGTTATTTACAGGCACCATGAAAACAACTCCAAGTCCCTACGCAACCTTTGGATCCAAGANAAACCTTCAAGGATTCACGCTGATTGAGCTTCTGGTGGTCATCGCCATCATCGCCATTCTTGCAGGGATGCTACTCCCCGCATTGAGCAAGGCAAAAACCAAAGCCCAAGGCATCCTTTGTATGAACAACAACAAGTAGATGATGCTGGCATGGCGGTTCTATTCGGATGACAACGAAAGCAAACTGGTAGGGGCCTCCGAATGGCAGCTCAACGGCCGAAGAGTTCCCAATTGGACCGCTGGAAGCTGGCTCACACTAGGGTCACCAAAGGATCCTAGCAATTGGAATCACCAACAATACACCCGCCGAAGCCCTCTTTGGAACTATTGTGGAGGAAGCGAGAAAATATGGAAATGCCCGGCTGACAAATCTTATGGCATCGATCCCAGCGGCCAACGCGTTCCCCGGATCCGCAGCATGTCCATGAACAACTGGGTTGGAGGCCCTGCTTGGAGTGCTTCAGGCAATCAATGGAAAACCTACACCAAGGAATCCGATTTGACCGATCCCGGTCCGTCCATGACATTCGTACTTCTCGATGAGCGCGAGGACAGCATCAATGATGGTTATTTCGTCGTCGATATGGCGGGATTCCCCGGAAATGGTGGCAGCTACAAAATTGTGGATTATCCTGCCAGTTATCACAATGGGGCATCCACGTTCGCATTTGCCGATGGCCATGCTGACATCCATCGCTGGACAGACGCTCGTACCATGCCGAAGCTTTCCAAGGCTAACATTCCATTGAATGTCCCCTCCCCCAACAACAAGGACGTTTTCTGGATGCAGGAACGTAGCACCCGTACTATCAATGCGGTGAGGTAGCTGGCTATTTACTTTTTCAGGAACCCCCTCTCACCCATGAGAGGGGGTTTTTTTGTGCTCAAGGTTGAGTGGATGCGCCAAATTGGCGCAAATGATGTTCATAAAAAGCCACTTTTAAAAAACGGTTTGACTCAAAAGTGCGCCAAAAAGTGGTTTTTTTAGCTGAAACCGGCAAAAAGACATGATTCTAATAAAAATTTGCGCATGGCACAAATTATGCTAAAATAAAATGTGGATCTCGCAACAAACTAAACCGTTTTTGCGTCCAACCTCTTCCGTATCGGAACGGAAGAAACCCAGCTACTTGAGCTCACGTCGCACCGAATCACGGTGTCCTGCTTGAGATGAGGGTTAATCATCGTCCGGCAGCTGAATCTTGAAGATCCGCTCAGCTGCCGGATCTTCTTTTTAGGCAATCCATTTTTCAGGTTGATCAAATACGAGGATTGTTTCTAACTGGCACGGTGAAACCCGCTTCCATGAAAAATAATCAACATGTGCGGATCCCTGCCCTTTCCGCGGTCTCATGTCTCTGTTTGCTCGGGATTTTTTGCGGTATGACTTTTGAAATGATGGCTGAACGTTTTGAGGTCCACCTAAGGAAACAAGTAGCGAAACAAGAGGATCCTTCCGCATTCGAAAGTGTGACTCAGATAGCTTCTTGGAAGTCCGAAGAAACGGCCATCATCGTCTGTGATATGTGGGATCTGCACCATTGTAAGAATGCCGTCACGCGTGTGGGTGAAATGACCGATCGCATGAATGCGGTATTGACCGAAGCAAGGAATGCTGGAGCGCTGATCATTCACTCGCCGAGCAGTTGCATGGATTTTTACCAAGGGCATCCGGGCAGACTCAAGGCCATGCAGGCTCCAACGGCCAAAAACCTTCCAGAAGCCATCGATCAATGGTGCTACATCATCCCTGAGGAAGAAAAAGGCGTCTACCCCATTGATCAATCCGATGGTGGGGAAGATGATGACCCGATCGAACATGCTGCATGGGCTGATTATCTCGAAAGCATTGGTCGAAATCCTCGAGCGCCCTGGATCCGACAGGTGGAGGCTCTAGAAATACACCCCAACGATGCCATCACCGATGATGGCAAACAGGTGTGGAATTTACTCGAACAACACCATGTCAAACATGTGATCGTTCTGGGTGTTCACACCAACATGTGTGTGCTGGGCCGGCCCTTTGGTCTCCGGCAGATGGCCAAGAATGGAAAGGACGTTGTCTTGATGCGGGATATGACCGATACCATGTACAACCCTCAAATGTGGCCTTATGTGGATCACTTTCGCGGAACCGAATTGATTGTGGAGCACATCGAAAAATACGTATGTTCCACCATCACCTCGGCGGATCTGCTGGGAGGCAAGCCTTTTCACTTCAAAGGGGATCCTCGGGCCCCTTCTGGAGGGCGCTAAAAAAAAGGCCTACTCGATCTCCGAGTGAATGGCCTTACCGGTCTCATCACAAACCCGGAGCTGAAATTCCCATTCCACTGTCCAGTCTTCCATCTGTTCGTTCTGACAGAGCTTGATCAGTAAGCTGTTGGAACCCTTTTTGAGTTCAGCTGGAAGGATGTATTGATCCATCTGAGCTCCGCGATGGTATTCATCACGGCCGAAGATAAACTCCCCATTGAGCCATATCTTCCAGGCGTTCTTGCATCCCAGCCTCAATTGAGCCGGACGCTCTTCACTCGAGTAGAAATCGTGGTAGGCATAGGCCGTGACTTCCTTGAGGTAACCTGGATAGGGTTGGTTGAGATCGACCATACCAAAACGGTCGTCGCTTTGCATGGACTGCCAGCTCACCTCCCCCGACTTCCCTTGATAGGAAACTTTGAGATCCACGACTTGTTCAGGTGCAAAGATTGTCTCAAAACCCGACCGATCACGATTATGGAAAGGACCTACGACGTGCCATTGGGTGATCATACCCAACATTTGAGTGATCTCAATTTGAGCACCAAGATCTTGCAAAGCATCGGCCAAGATCCGGATTTGGCCGACGTCTCTCGCATGCTCGATTCCTTGCCGGAGGATCATTTGTGCCGCAGCAGGTCGGTTGGCTGACAGTGCCTTTTGGCCATCTTCCATCCACAGAGCGACGGCCTGACTCCGCAAGGCGTTGGAAGGATCATTCAACATACCACGCAACATGAGTTGAGCCGCAGAGGGATCCAATTGTTGTAGCCACTCCAGAGCCAATGCCCGCGCGTTGGCATCTTGGTTCGTATCCAGGACAAATTCAGTCAATCCCAAGACAGGCAGGGCTCCTTCCTGCTTCAATGCAGATTCAGCGAGTGATTCCGTAGCGTTTCTCAGCCAGTTTTGAGCAATGGGTGAAGCGCCCTTCATACCTTCGAGCACTTCGATCAATGTGTCGGTGGAGCCTGCGGCTAATTGTTGGAGGGCCAGGGAAGCTTTTTCATTGCCTTGCCCCTCCTCGCCCACGGCTTGAATCACTTTGATGGCTTCCTCCGTGGGGGAAGGTGACTCCACTGCGCCCACGAAGAAAGGAAACAGCACAACGGCCAAAACACTCAGTCTCCACATAAAATCATTCGGAATGGTCATGATCGGAAGCTTGCATCATCGCTCAAACCTGGAATGCGAGGCAACGGTAAATTATACCTCCAGAATCTCTGGAATAGCTGTTAATCAGCCAGAAGGTGAGAGGCCAGCTGATTCGCACTCTGAAAGGCACCATTGATCGATGGATAGGTAAGGTAATCTCCTGCCAGCCATACCCCCTCTCTAATTTCCATGAATCCTGGACCAGACATACTCGCCATGATGGGCAATCCATGCAACACATGGTAGGATCGCAGGAAGTTCCAATGATGGGTGTTTATGTCGAAGGCCTCACCGGCTTTCAGTGCAATCGTTTTCTCATTCATCTCAGTGACATGACCACTGATATCGTTGCGAGTGGTAACGGAAACAAGATGCCATCCAGTCGGGGCGTAGGAAGGCTGGACGAGACTAGGAAAGCTCATGTGTCGAATGGGTCCTTCGGGGTTACCGTTGAGAAGCAAGGCAGGTCGGTCGAGAAAAGGATTCTCCTCGGTCGCAAAATAATAAACACGAGTGGACCGGCTATGCGTTTTTTCGAGTCTCCATCCCATCAATGAAAAAGCCGAGGGTTGATCCATGGCACACAAAACATGGCGACCACGCAACTTCATGCCACTTTCTGTTTTGATTTCGCAGCCTTCCAAGCCGGCAACCTGTTGATGTAATAGAATTCGTTGAGGATCCAATTGCCGAAACAATTGTTGAGGAATGGCAGCCATCCCTTGCCGTGGCAGACAAGCCCGCCCTAGGGCAAATCGCTTGTAGAGAAATTGAAACAAACGACTGGAAACACCCAATGAGTCATCCAGAAAAACGCCTCCAAAAAAAGGTGCTAGAAAGCCGTGCTGCACCTTTTGACTAAATCCCAGGGATCTTAAAAATGCAGCAGTCGGCACCTCAGGAGCAGACCATATTTCTTCGTCGCTTTTTTGCTTCAGCGACTGTGCCAATCGAAACAATTTCCATTTGTCTAGCGGCGAAGCGGCTGAAGAGATCAAAGTGGACAACAAGGAGGAAGGTTCACGCAAGGGATCGCCAAAATAAGAGCGCCCGGATGAGCCTTGAATATAAGCTCCGGTTGAAAAATATCCTACATCAAGCTTCGTCAAATCAAGGTAGGGAATGCCCTGGTCGTAGCTGTCGAGGTAGACCTGAAAACCACGATCTAGAAGAAAACCATCTTGAAAGTCAGTCCAAACCCGACCTCCGACTCGACCCGCAGCTTCAACGAGGATATAGTCTTTACGATGCCTATGCAGGTGGAGGGCACACATTAGACCTGTGAGCCCTCCGCCAATGATCAAAAAATCTGTCTCAACAGGTTTCAACTATCGAGGGATTCAGCCGTGCTACCGTTTTGGATGCTTTTCCCACGATCAGCCCGCTGCGTTTCTGAGCTCTCCCATCTATGGAAACTCAGAGCATTTAATGACCGAATGAAAACATCACGACCCACCATTCCCAGATGAGCCCAAGTTTCTTCATCTGAAACACGACGTTCATCAAGGATCACGCATTTGGAGGGGTTGATTTCAACTAGCCGCATCATACCGTCATTCGACAAGCACAACATCTTCTTTCCATTGGTTACCTGAGAACAGTATTTTCCGAAACTCTTCTCGGAAGTCCATTTCAATGCTCCAGAGTCCAGATCCAAGCATACCATACGGCCAGAACGACCATGCAAATAGACATGCCCTCCGGCAACCACAGGCGAGCTCATGTAACCCTGAAACTTGTATTGCCATTGTTCTTTGACTTGCCATGCTCCCGATTCTGAAACGCTTGGCTCAAAAAGATGGGTCTTACCTCCGTAGGTCGCAGTAAGAAGTCGATTTCCGACTTGGGTAGGCGTCAGAATGTTCATGCCTCGGAAAGCAGGAACCTCTTTGCTCCAGAGGTGCTTGCCGTTTTCCAAATCCACCCCACACAGCCGGGTTCGCTCCAAGATCACTAGTTGAGTCTGACCGTGAAGATCGAAAAGCATGGGTGATGAAAAGGGACTGCTGTTCATCGAATCGGAAGAAACACCTGAGGACCAGAGGAGCTCACCCTTATCGATATCAACCTTGATCACGCCACCCCCAGCTTGAACATAGAGGGCATCCCCCTCAATCAACGGCGAGGAAACACCTCCGAAGGACGGGTCCGGTGTTTGGAGTGCCTTGGGCGCTGAAAGTTTCCACAAAAGATTTCCAGACCCCGCATCCAAACAAACCAATGTTTCTTGCATCCCCATGACGTAAAGTCGATTTTTGTCCAACAGGGGAGTAGAACGAATCCAACTTCCATTGGCACGAGCAAAAAATGGCACTTTCATACCACCTGACCAGGAAGTGCTCCATACCAATTCCCCACTCAAACGGTCATACGCCAGGGCCCTTTCAGTTTGATCGTCCACGGTTTCAGTGGTGTAGACCAATGTGTCATCCAACACTGGAGAACTGTAGCTTGCCTTGAGAGGATGAGACCACTGCAGACTGAAGGAGTCTCCTGAAACGCGTTCCGGCCAGTCTTGAGCGTCTACATGGCCATCGCGGTTGGGACCTCGCCACTGATTCCACTGCGATGGAGAGCTTTGCGCCTTAGAAACTGCCAAACCCGAAAACAGAAAAAGGAGAACATGAAGGAAACAAATTTTTTTCATAAGGATACCTTAACATTCCCTGCCGCGTCCTGATGTCAAGGGCAGGTGAGCGATTCCGTAATTTACTGATGTTGTTTGCTTTACACTAAAACAGCAGGCAAAAAAGTAATTAGATGGGTGCTTTTTTGGCGATGATGGGCAAATGCAAAACGACCTAATAAGACGAGCACTCGAAGCGTGTTTATCGCCAAAAAGAGGACCTTCTCAATCGCGAACAAGGTGAATACCGTCATCTTCCATGCGGATCACGCGCTCTTTGTAAAGAGAACCCAAGGTCTGCTTGAAGACCTTTTTACTGATTCCAAAGGCAGCTCGAATGGCCTCCGGAGAGCTTTGATCGTTCAAGGCAAGAAATCCATCTTGCTCCTCCAAAGCCATGAGGATGCGATTTCGAAAAGAAACAACTCGAGCGCCCCGATCAGGTTTTAGGGTGATATCCAGTTTACCATCGCTGCGAACCTGCTTGATATAACCCTTGAGCCGGGTTCCAGGTCGGACATCCGCAGGCACCTCATCGGCATAGAGCAATCCAAGGTGTTTCTGATGGATCAACACATTCCAACCGAGTGGTGAAGCGTCCACCATCATGATGGAAACGGCTTGTCCCCGACGGAAATCATGCGTGCCCGCATCGAGAACGCGGTTCCAACGGGTGCTTGCAATAATGCGATCGGACTTGGGATCCAGGCATATTTTAACCACCACCCAATCGCCCTCCCTGACTCGCCCTGACTGTTCACGAAAGGGGAGCAACAAATCCTTGGCCAACCCCCAATCAAGAAAGGCACCTACCGTTGGGTGCACACTCACCACTTTGAGAGCGCTCACCTCACCTACCATGGCAATGGGCGTTTCGGTAGTCGCCACCAGGCGATCCTCCGAATCCCGCATCACGAACACCGCCATGGCAGTGCCTTCCTCAAGATCCGCAGGAACATAGCGTTTGGGAAGAAGAATATCCCCGTGCTCTCCACCGTCCAGATAGAGTCCCTGCGGAGTGCTACGTAGGACGATGAGTGAATTGAAGCGACCAATTTCAGCCATGGCGAGAGGATCCTGACACAATTTCATCACGCGCGATACTGAAAACACCTCGGGCTGCTCATCAAAGACCTGTCACTGCTTCTAAATCTTATCAAGAGATTCAGCATAGATAGGTTAAAACTCCGAACAGAAGGGCGATGACTGGTAATGGACATCGATGGCTGCTGCCTTGTCGAATATGATACCGGATCGTCTATCACAGCGTTTTGAACTTGCGCACCATCCGCCTACTAGCAAAATCGCTCCCGTGGGCCCTGTTCGAATACTCATTGATGGTTTTAGTGTACTGCATGCATGCCGAGAAGAGCTCCCTCAAACCGCGCCCCACACGGCCAAGGCGCAGGACTGGCTCGCTCACAAATGTTTGAAATACCAGGATGCCATGGGGCAACCCATCACTCTTTTTTTTGATGGAAAAGGAACCGGCGGCAAGCCGAGTAGAGTCGAATCAAACCCTCACCTTGAAATCCTCTACAGTCAGGGAAATCAAACCGCCGACCATATGATCGAGCGCGTGACTCATCGGTTGTTGCCTTATGGTCCGGTCGTGGTGGTGACCAACGATCACGCCGAACGGGAAACCATTCTCTCCATGGGTGGAGAGGTCCAATCTTGCGAAGCGTTCATGGAGGAGATGCGTCAATGCTCCGAGGTGGCTTCCCCTGATCTTGCCCGCTATCTGAGACGTGATCGCTAGGCATTCAGGTCTACGAGGTGGTCTCACACCAGAGACTGCCCGGAGCCGTCCGCGCCGCCACCATCCAGGTCAATAAGGATTTCGCGAGGCTCGGCTCCCTTTCCAGGCCCCACGACACCTCTTCGCTCCAGCTCGTCAATGATGCGGGAAGCACGATTGTATCCAAGACGCAAGCGACGCTGCATCAAGGAGGCACTGGCACGCTGCTCAGAACGAATGACCTCGATACATTTCTCGATGAGCTCCTCATCCTCGTCGCATTCGCTCTCACCACCGGAAATCGAAGGCTTGTTCAGCTTTTCATGAATTTCCATTTCATAGCTGGGTTTGCCTTGTTCGCCGATATGATCGACCACTTTCTGAATTTCTTCATCCGTGATCAGCACCCCCTGAGTTCGAATGAGTTTGGCCGATCCTGGTGGCAAATACAGCATGTCTCCCTTACCAAGAAGCTTGTCCGCCCCCATGGCATCGAGAATGGTTCGACTATCAATTTTGGAGGCTACCTGGAAAGCAATACGCGCAGGAATATTGGCTTTGATCACACCAGTGATTACGTTCACGCTCGGCCGTTGCGTTGCGACAATGCAATGAATGCCGGCGGCGCGAGCCAGCTGCGTAATTCTGGCAATGGCTGTTTCCACATCCGATGGAGCCACCATCATCAAATCCGCCAACTCATCAATCACCACCACGATGTAGCTGAGCTTGTCTGGAATGACGATATCGTCCTCTCTGGGAACAACAATTTTCTCATCGATTTCGGTAGCAACACCCTCATCGTTACCTTCTGATTCTAGTGGCAACTCACCTTGCTCTTTGGGTAAATTTTCCTTCGGGCGGCTGTTGAAACTGGCGATATTTCTGACGCCAGCCTTGGCAAAAATCTGATAACGCTTTTCCATCTCGTTCACAACCCATCGAAGAGCGAGGACTACTTTCTTGGGATCTGTCACGACGGGCACGACCAAATGAGGCAGGACGTTGTATTGCTGAAGCTCCACTACCTTCGGGTCAATCATCACCAATCGCAGCTCGTCAGGGGAGAACCGGAAAAGCAATGAGGCAATGATCGCATTGATGCAAACCGACTTGCCCGATCCTGTGGAACCGGCGATCAACAAGTGTGGCATCTCCGCCAGGTCGGCTACAACAGGTTTTCCGTAGACATCCTTGCCAAGGACGATCGGAATGCGTGCCTTGGATTGTTCCCATTCGCTGGATTCAAGCAGATCACGCATGATCACCTTGGTCTTGGTGGCATTGGGCACTTCGATCCCTACCGAACTTTTCCCAGGAATAGGAGCCAGGATGTTGATACGTTCCGCCTTGAGAGAAGCTGAGATATTATTACTCAGATTGGTAATTTTCTGCAGTTTGATACCCGGTGCCGGATGTAATTCGTAGCGGGTGATGGTTGGGCCCTTGGTGATGTCCCCAAGCGACACCTCAATACCAAATTGTCCCAGAGTCGTTTGCATCAGGCGGGCATTGGCCATGAGTGCTTCCTTAGAATCCGTCGGCTTTTGCTCGGTATCGGGTTCATGAAGAAAGTCCACAGTCGGCAGGTCATAATCGCCAATCACCGGTGGGGTGGAAACCCGAATGGGCGCCCGCTTCTTGGAAGAGGGTTTGTGAGGCATCGTCACAGCCTTGACTGGCGGAAGGACCGGCTCACTAGGTTCTTCCACCTCAGGAATGTTCTCGCCAATTCCTTCCTTCTCCACCGTGCTGGATTGGCCGAGAATATCCTCCTTAGTGGCTCCCTTGACTTCTCCAGCATGAATGACATCACCCACATGCATCATGGCAGGGTCACCATCCACCTCCTTGGAGTTTTTTCGAGGCTTCTTGGCTTTCTTTGAAGACTTATCCTTGCCTTGTGACACACTCAAATCCCTGACGGTGGGTTCTGGAAGAGGCATCCCATCCACTCCCACACTGAAGGGATTGGCGTCGCTTTCCACCGGCTTGGACTCCTTGCGAGCCTGGCGTTCGAGCTTGCGCACCTGACGGTGAATCTTTCTCTCTTCCTCGGATGCGTCGGGATCCAATCGATCACGGCGATCTTTGAGGCGCTCCCAGCGCTCCATCAGAAAAGCACCAATGTCCATGTTGGTGACGGCCACCAGACTCACCAGGTAGGCAGTGGCGTAGATGATGAAAGCGCCAGGCCGACCGAAGAATTTCACGATGAACGCATCATTGAGCACCTGACCCACGACCCCACCAGCGGAGGAGGAGCCCATGACAGCCTGAGTCAGGCTTTGAAGGGATGCATCATACAAATCAAACATTCCCATCACTGAAAACATGAGTCCCATGGCAGCTCCTGGAGCCCGCCATGAACGGATCAAATACATCAAAAATGGTACGAAATGAGCCAGGCCGAAACCCAGGCAAATGGTAGGAACCAGGTAGGCGGCGGCTCCAAAAAAGAAGAACAATCCTTTGCCCACAATCGCACCGAAAGGTCCGATCCAGTTTTGAATCACCGGATTGGGAGGCACCGTGTTACTGGAAAGATCCGAACGATCATAGGTTAGGAGAGCAACGAAAATCAGGACCCCAAGCCCCAGATAGACCAGCCCAAGAACCTGCCCCCAATCGCGCTGACCATCGCTGGATTCAGCACTTGATTTGTTTTTTGTGCTCCGAGATCGAGCCATCCCCTAAGGGTATGGGAGCACCAGAAGGAGAACAAACAGATTTTGAGAGCGAACCCATGGGCGCCGCTCATGGGTTTTAGGGTGGAAGCGGAGTTTTTACCATTCCCGGTTTGCATTAGCTTCATTGGAGTGTCACCCTTTGGGGATATGTCTGATAGCGCTGAAACACATGTGGTGATCGATACCGATGCCGGGAGCATGACCGTGAAACTCTGGCCTGAGGTTGCTCCGAAAACAGTCGAAAATTTTATCAAGCTTGCTGGCGAAGGTTTCTACGATGGAACGGCTTTTCATCGCATTGTTCGCGGTTTCATGATTCAAGGAGGCGATCCACTCAGTAAAGAAGATCACCCCCATGTGGGCACAGGCGGCCCAGGCTATCAGATCAAGGCCGAATTTAATGATCGGTCGCACGTTCGAGGCGTGCTTTCGATGGCGCGCTCGCAAGATCCCGACTCCGCGGGAAGCCAATTCTTCATCTGCCTGGGAGATGCCACCTTTCTGGACCGCCAATACACCTGCTTTGGTGAGTTGATTGAGGGAGATGAGGTACTCGAAGCCATTGGCAACACTCCCACGTCGATGAGCAACGGGGGGGAAATGAGCAAACCCGAGAACCGCGTTGGAGTCAAAACCATCCGAGCCAAGGAAGACTGAATTTGCAGGCCGAAGAGGAACATGCCCTCTCGAAGGATGACTCTACCGATCAAGAGTCGCCCCTTGCCTTGGAGGCTATTGAGGTGATCCTCCAAAACATGGGCGCCCCTGCTGAAAAAAGCGTTGAAATGGCAGCGCAGCTTGACAAAAGGGCGCGCCAGCTGGCCCAGCTGAAATCCCAACCCTACCATCAAGCCATGGCCCACTTACTCCATTTGATGAAGCAGGGATGGGCTGCCAAAGAAAAAGGGATCCAGTGAGAGACATTCCAGCGTGGAAAACTCTCTCCAGCACTCCACTGGCAGACTATCGCATTGCGAAAGTTCGTGCCGTTTCCAGACTGCATCCGATCACCGGAAAAGCCCATGACTTTTATGTCATGGACTGCCCGGATTGGGTGAACATCGTGGCTGTCACCACCGATCAGCGATTGATTCTGGTGCGTCAATATCGCCATGGAACCGATACGGTGGATCTGGAATTTCCAGGGGGCGTCATGGACGCAGAAGACCCCACTCCCGAGTTCACCGCCATTCGCGAATTGAGAGAAGAGACCGGCTATCAAGGCCAATCAGCGCGTGTCATCGGAAAGATCGCGCCAAACCCTGCCATACAGGGAAATTATTGTCACACCGTCCTTATCGAAGGTTGCGAGCTCAAACATGCTACAGAGTTTGACCCGTCCGAGGACATCGAAACCATCCTTGCCACATCCGATCAGATGCACCAATGGATCGGCCAGGGCAGGATTCAGCATGCCTTGGTGGTGGTTGCGTGGACCCATTATCAAAGAACCACCACCCTACCCTCCATCTGAGTCCTCCAGGGCGAGCGGCCCCAGAGGAGACTCTAGTGAGAACGTTGCGGTGGGACCGTATTAGGGCATATTCTTCTCCATGACATCCGACTCCAGCCCAACGAAGGATGAAAGCTCCATGATTTATCAGGTGGAAGGCCTGTCCAAATCTTACGGTGCCTATAAGGTGTTGGACCAAGTTTGTCTCGAGGTATTCCCTCGCTCGAGCGTGGCCATCATGGGGCCTTCTGGGTCCGGAAAGAGCACACTTCTGCACTGTCTGGGTGGCGTGGATCGAGCCGATCAAGGAAGTCTTCTTTTCGAGGGAAACAATCTGCAGCAAATGGGAGAGGAGGCGATCGCCTCTCTTCGAAGGGAACGAATCGCCTCCATTTTTCAATTCTTCTATCTACTGCCCACCCTGACAGTGTCTGAGAATATCGCCTTCCCGTTGATGATGCAGGATCACACAGCCGCCGAACGCAACGAGCGCGTCCAGGAAATGATGCAAGCTGTGGCCATGGATCATCGGGCGCAGGCCTACCCCAACCAGCTCAGTGGAGGCGAGCAACAAAGGGTGGCCATTGCTCGGGCACTCATCATGAGGCCTTCAGTGGTGCTGGCAGATGAACCGACAGGTAACCTGGACCGCAAAAACGGAGAAAGCATTCTTGAGCTGATGCAACAACTGATCACCCGTCAATCCAGCACCCTGATACTGGTGACCCACAGCAAAGAGGCAGCTGCGGTTTGTCGCAGCCTTTGGTTCATGGAAGACGGTCAACTTCACTCCTGAGCGCGCTCTACCATCGCCTGTGAATCCATGGTTCAAACACCTTCGACTGATTGCGTGGCAGGTCCACTTTCGCCACGCATGCCGGCACCCGATCGTGTCGAGCCTGTTTTGTCTCATCATCGCCATTGGCGTCGCATCCTTTTATTCCATCCGCCTTGCCAATCGAGCAGCAATTACCGGTTTTGGGCTTTTTGATCGCTCCATTGGCATCCAAGCCGACCTCATCCTGACCAGTCCCTCAGGGAGAATGCGACCCGATCAACTGCAGCTCGCCCAGGATCTGGTGAGAGATCTCCCTGTGGTGTTCGTACCGGTAGCCGAAACAACGGCCAGTGAGGATCTGCCAGACCAGGATCGATTGGTCACTGAGCAATACACCTTGTTGGGATTGGATACCCTTGCGCTGGCCAATTTGAGTTATCACGATCCCGATGCCCTTGCAAACCGGGCCCGAGCTTCCTTTGGAGACACCTCACTTGCGGACCCTTTGGCACCCTCCGCTGACGGAGGGGTTCTCATCAGTGAGGCACTGGCTCGCAAGAAACAACTCCAGAGAGGCGATTCCCTCAGCCTGATCATTGACGATCAAGTCCGCAGCCTGAGGATCATGCACGTCGCTCCGGATCAGGTGTTTCGCGTTTCCCAACCTGCTTCGATTCTTTTCACCGACCTGGTGTCCCTGAAAAAAATGCTCGGCACGGGCCAGAGCTTCGATCGTATCGAGCTTTTCGTACCGCCCGGTCCGCTCAAGCAAGGTTGGGTCCAGCAAGCTCAAACCATGTTACAGCAACCAAGCAAGGGGTGGCTCGTGGACACAGCGCAGTCGGCTTTTGAATCACGAGCGACGATGACTCAGGCCTTTCGACTCAACTTGACCATCCTTTCAGCACTCGCTCTTCTGGTCGGGCTTTACCTCATCCTGCAAGGTCTGGATGCCGCTGTCACGCGGCGACAAATGGAGGTTGCCACCCTGAAATCACTCGGTGTATCGGCTCGCGTTGTTCAGTCAGCATGGCTGCTGGAAAGTTTATTTCTGGGTATGATCGGGAGCTTCATCGGTTGCTTGATGGGGTGGATAGCCGCTCAATGGCTTGTGGGTTCGGTGGCAACCACGGTCAATGCGCTGTATGTCAAGAGCACTCAGGACGCCGCTCAATGGCACTGGGGGGAAGCCTCTCTGGCCATGATGCTTGGAGTTCTTGCAAGTATGTTGGCAGGCTGGATTCCCTCCAGGCACGTGGCGACCACACCGGCCGCCGAGACCTTTAAAAAAAGCCGCTATGAAGGTTCTTCCCAAGCCCTTAACCGCCCCTTGACAGGTGTCTTCTGTGCCCTGATTGGATGGCTTTTGAGTCGGTCGCCTGCATGGTCCATGGGAGGACAATCCATCCCGATGGGTGGTTATGCAGCAGCCCTGCTTTGGGTACTGGCCATCACTCTTGTATTGCCCGCCGCCTTTCGTTATTTAGGGCAGAGCTTATCGGCTTGGAGTCCTTCTCCGGGTTTGCTCTTTGCCAGCAGCCAGGCCAGACGACCATCGAGTCGTCATTTGTTGAGTATTGCCGCCCTAGCAGTCGCCATTGGCATGGCAGGGGGCATGGCACTGATGATCAAAAGTTTCGAAAAAACCATGGTACAGTGGATTTCTCACTCACTTCGGGCCGACTTGTACATCGCCTGCAAGGGTGTCGGAAATGCCAGCAGCCAAAACCGGATGGCGCGCACAACATGGAGCGCTCTGGTAAGTCATCCAGCCGTTTCATTAGCTGAAGTAGGCCAGATGTTTCCCATTCAGTGGAAAGGCAAACCCACTTTTCTCACGGGTATGCCCCAGGAGGATCCGCTTCAATGGACTTACCCCATGTGGCTGGAAAAACCGTCTGAGCAGAAATCATCAAGCGAAAGAAATGCAACCTTTCCACAAGCCGCCATCAGCGAAAGTTTTCAAAGCAGATTTGACGTGCATCTTGGGGATCGTGTGGAGATCCCCACTCCTTCAGGCAGCCACACGGTTCAGGTCGTTGGAGTATTCGCTGAGTATGGCAATGAACGCGGCACCCTGGCCGTCGGCCGATCCCATTTGAGCCAATGGTTTGAGGACGATCGCGCCATCAATGTGGCCTTGACCCTCAAGCCTGGGATCGATCCTGAAGAGGTTCGTGCAGAATTATTATCGAACCATCCAGGAATCGCAGTCCGCACACAGTCCAAACTCCGCGCAGAAGTCATCCATATTTTCCAACAAACTTTTTCTGTGACCGTTGTTCTTCAGTGGCTGGCAATCGGTGTGGCTCTGGTAGGACTCATACTCTCCCTCAACACTTCCCTGCACGAACGCCGTCTGGAATTTCAGATTCTCAAACACCTGGGTATGGGACGTTTTCAAATGGCCCGGACCATTGCCATGGAAAGCGTGCTCTGCTCATGGGTTGGCTTTGTCGGTGGTCTGTTTCTTGCCATTTCGCTGGGCTGGCTTCTGGTTCATGTAATTAACAAGCAATCCTTTGGTTGGACCCTGATGATGGTCATTCCCGGGTATCACTACGTGAAACTGTGGCTCAGTCTCACCTTGGTCACCTGGCTGACGACCATCCCCATGGGTTGGTGGTCCGCCAATCAACGCATGCACAAAGAAGAATGAATCCGCTTGCTCCATGGAATCAAAACGGTTTGACCTGCAAGGTCGGCCCTCTCATCACCGGTCTTATCCTTGCCATCTGCTATCCATCGGATACTCGATGCGACCAGGGAGAAGCATTCGAACGAGTCGAACCAGGCCGAAAGCTCTCCTTCCCCGCAGACCATGGAAGCCATCCAGGATTCAAGATTGAATGGTGGTATGTCACAGGGCACTTGCGTGACCGGCAAAAAAAACGTCGCTTTGGCTATCAGGCAACCTTCTTTCGCTTTGCAGGTGCTGAACAACCCCCATCGATCCAGCCATCAGAGTCCGATTCCGGGGATTGGTTTCTTGCCCACATGGCTTTGTTGGATTTGCAGAACAAACGTTTTTTGCATCAGGAACGACTCAATCGATCTCCCCTCGCCTCAGCAACGCCAAACAACCTCGCCTTGCGACATGGCAATTGGACATTCGAACGAACGGAAGATTCGCAAGGCGAATGCTTCAAATTGAAAGGAACCATTCTCTCGGAGGCGGCCTTCGAGTTCGATCTTCGCCCACGCAAACCCATCACCTTGTTTGGAGATCAGGGGTATTCCAAAAAAGGAGAGGGGCCCAACGCCGCGAGTTACTACATGACGTTCACCCGCATGAAAACCTCTGGAACCCTGCAATGTGCTGAAGGGAACTTATCAGTTGAAGGCGAATCCTGGATGGATCATGAAGTCAGCAGCAATCAACTGGGAGAAGGACAAGTCGGGTGGGATTGGATCAGTATTCGTTTTCACAATGGCAGGGATCTCATGGCCTACCGCATGCGCACCGAAGCAGGCAAGACGGACCCCGCATCCACGCTTGCTTGGGTCGACCCTGAGGGAACATTGACTCAGCAAGCACTCAGCGATGACATGTGGCAACCCGTGAGATTCTGGAGAAGCCCTGAAACCCTCATCACCTACCCGGTGGAATGGGAACTTCACCTTCCCTCGAGCAAAGGATCAGCAAAAGAGTCCTACCGTGTTGTCCCATTATTCGATGGTCAGGAAATGATCGGGCGCATCAGCGGAGTCACCTACTGGGAGGGCGCCTGTGAAATCCGTGATGCCTCCAATCAAGTGGTCGGGGAAGCCTACATGGAATTGGCAGGCTATGATGGCTATCGTCTCTCGGAGGCACTGAATGCCGAGGCTCGATTGCCCGAAGCCGAGTAAAAATCAGTTGTTTTTTTTTGCATCAAACGACTTTCGGGTCATACTTTCAGCGCCATGGCAACAGGCTGCTTGAGCCGCCGAGTTGTCAGGCATCATTCTGATCATCTAACGAACCTGAATATTGATATTATGAGCGTATTAGTCGCCAAAGAAGCCCCTGATTTCAAAGCAGCCGCAGCCATGCCCGATGGCAGTATCGGAGAAATACAACTTTCTTCCTTGAGGGGAAAGTATGTGATTTTATTTTTCTGGCCTCTGGATTTCACTTTTGTTTGCCCTACCGAGATCATTGCCATGGATCATCGTCAACCCAAGTTTGCCGAGCTGGGAGTCGAGGTGATCGGTGTTTCCATCGACTCACAATTCACGCATCATGCCTGGCGGAACACGCCCGTCGATAAAGGTGGCATTGGGCCCGTCAAGTTCCCCATCGTCGCCGACCTGAATCATCGCATCACCCAGGCCTACGGCGTGGAGCATCCGGAGGCCAACGTCGCCATGCGTGGCACTTTCCTGATCGACAAGGATGGCATCGTTCAATCGCAAACGGTCAATAACCTACCGTTGGGACGCAACATTGATGAGCATCTGCGCGTTGTGGAGGCCCTGCAATACTTCGAGGCCAACGGTGAAGTCTGCCCGGCAGGGTGGCAGAAAGGCCAGAGTGGCATGACGCCCGACGCCGATGGAGTGGCCAGCTATCTGGCAGCCAATGCAGAGAAACTCTGAGGCTTACCCGGTCTTCGGACCATAGCCGAAAACTTTCCAAACGGTTGCGACTCTTGGTCGCAGCCGTTTTTTGTTGGTTGGTTCACACCCGGCTCAGCACACCTGGCAATGGACCCGTGCTGTCGGCAAAACGATCCACCGGTGTCCCAAAGGCACTGAGCAGGCTCACGTATAGATTGGAAAGAGGAGTGTTGGGTTCACAAACAAGGTGCTGACCCGTCTGGAGCCTTCCACCAGCCCGGCCGGCAATGACCAGAGGCAAATTGCGTGGTGAATGAGAATTACCGTCACGAAGCCCTGAACCGAAAAGGATCATTGAGTGATCCAAAACATTACCTTCTCCTTCTTTCATCTCACTGAGGCGTCCCAGCAGGTATCCATATTGCGCCACATGCCATTGAGCTATTTTTTGATACTGGACGAGGTTTTCCGCCTTGTTCTCATGATGGGAGAGGCTGTGATGTCCCCCGCTGACCCCATCGAGAAAGGAAAAGTTGGTATTACTCACTGCGTTGCCAAACATGAAGGTACACACGCGCGTGCTGTCGGTCTGAAAGGCTAGAGCCATCATGTCCAGCATCAATCGCACATGCTCCGCATGGGTTTGAGGAATGCCTGCGGGTTTTTCCATGGGGTCCATGTTGGCAGCAGGCTGCCAAGAACGCCCCTCAGGTAGACTGGCTTGTTCAATACGCTTTTCCAAAGAGCGAACCGACTCCAGATAATCATCTACCCTTGACTGATCCCCTGCCCCCAATTTCTTCTTGAGTTCTCTGGCATCCCCAAGAACGCGATCCAGTAACAGTCGATCTCGGGCATTTTCGCCCTCTGAAGGTTGGGTGACCCTCAATAAACGTTCGAAGGCCAGGCGGGGATTGATCTCCCTTGCCAAAGGCCGTGTAGGGCGACTCCAAGCAATATGGGATCCATAGACACGAGTGTATCCCACATTGGTATCCACACCAATGCTGACAGGGCTGATCGCCAGTTCCAGGGAACTGAGGGGTGTCTGCCCCTTGAGACCATTGGCAGCTATCTGATCCATGGAAATCCCGTTGCT
Organism: Pedosphaera sp.; assembly: GCA_002686885.1. Taxonomy (GTDB): domain Bacteria; phylum Verrucomicrobiota; class Verrucomicrobiia; order Limisphaerales; family AAA164-E04; genus UBA7971. The sequence continues at coordinate 57,551 of NYYT01000052.1, read as the reverse complement.
GTTCAGATCAAAACCCAAGGACTTGCTGATGGTCTGACAGGTCAGAAATCCAGATGTTTTGACATAGTGGCCGTCTCCCACATTGCTTGCCTGGTTCCACAGATGGGTTGGAATCAAAAGCTGCTTCTTAAACTCCTCCAGTGGAGAAAGAGTTTCGGACAAAGTGAAATCACTACCTTTTCCTTGAGGGGTCCAGGCATCCTGTCGAACCCCATTGGGCATGAAAAGGACGCCCAGTCTACGCGGCCGCTTTTCACCCGTGGAAGCTGCCTTCAAAGGGGCCATGGCCTCCAGCCAAGGTAAGGCCAATGCAGCCCCTGCTCCTCTGAGAAGTGTGCGCCGCGATAAGGGGGTGGGTTGGGTTTGAATCAGCATGGGACTGGATGTTGGGCTTTTACAGATCTGACGGGGTTTCAGGACCTATTTTGTAACGAAAAGGAACACTTTGGACAATACCTATTAGAAGGCGATGCGAACTGTAACCATGTTCCCTGAGATCACTCAAAATACTTTCTGCAGCGCAATAATCCTCTGGGCTGAGGCCTCTCCCGAGCGCATAACCGAGCATTTTGCGGGTCAAATGCCGCATCACCTGCTCCTTGCGATCCATCAGAAGTGCCTTCAACGCCTGAGGCCCCTCAAACCGGGTGCCATCAGGAAGCGATCCGGTGACATCGATGGGTTCGCCGTCTTGCTGATCCCGCCAGCGACCCAGCACATCATAATTCTCCAAGCTGAATCCAAGAGGGTCCATGCGCTCATGACACGCGTTACAACTGGGATCCTGCCGATGTGCCTCCAGTCGTTCGCGCAAGGACGCTGGCTCCTTGGCATCGGAGTTTTCTTCAAGTTCCGGAACGTCGGGTGGAGGAGGAGGTGGGGGTTCTCCCAACAAGGTTTCCAGAATCCATTTCCCTCGGAGAACAGGGCTGGTTCGATGCGGGTGGGAGGATACAGCCAGAATGGCTGCCATACTCAGAAGCCCACCGCGGTGAGGATTCTCAGCGATTTCCACTCGTTTGGGTTGTTCCCGAAATTCTCCTTTGACCTTGTAGTGGCGAGAGAGCCTTCGGTTGATGTAAGTGTAATCGGCATCGATTAAGTCGGTCAAAGGACGATCTTCGGAGAGGATCTCCTGAAAAAAGAAGACCGGTTCGTATTTCATCCCACCTTCCAGCTCGGAGTCATAGCCCTCAATGGAAGCGTCGGGCTTGAACTCCCGGCCCAAGGCACGCGTCCCCAACCACTGCTCAACAAATTGCTGTGCCACGTTACGCACCTTTCGCTCATGGTCTTTTCCGACCATCCGTTTGACTTGAGCTGCCAGGATCTCAGGTTCGTGGAGCGACTGACTTTGAGCCATTTGCATGAGAGTGTCATCGGGTGGCGCCCCCCAGAGAAAATAGGATAGCCGAGAAGCCATCTCCTCCTGTGAAACAGGTGCCACCTGCCCGGATTCAACCGGAGCTTCGATGAGAAAGAGAAACTTTGGGGAGACCATGGCCGCCGCTAGGGTGGTTTGCAAAGCTGAATGAAAATCCTGTTCACTCAGACGAGCTGCGCGAAAGAGATCGAGATAGGTGTCTCTTTCAGCAGGCTCCACAGGCCGACGGAAGGCAGAAGAAAGAAAACGATCCAAAATCCTGCTGGCCGCAGATTCTTCGGAAAGGTCTTCACCCGGTTCGGCAACCATGAAGCGCTTACTAGAACGCGTATCGGCAAACGCATAGGCCACAGCCGATCGCGCGGCATCCAAATATTTCTCAGCATGAATGGGCGAAATGATGAGCGTTTCAGAAGCATTGTCAAAACCCTCCCCTCCAGCTCCATCCTCCGGAAGAGCTTCCCCAGCATCAAAGTGAACGTCCAGAAGATGCCGCACCGAAGCGGAATACTCACTTCGATTGAGGCGCCGCAAGATGGGAGGACCCGGCTGAATACCATCTTCGCAGGCCGCTGTCCTGAGGGTTTCCTGGGCCCATTGCAGAAATGAGAGGCGCTCCTCGGCAGATGGCTGAGGAACCCCCTCATCATCCGGTGGCATTTCGTTATCCCTTACACGCGGCAGATGCTTTTCCCATTGCAGGGCGTGACCGACCCATTGCTCTCTGGAGGTTTGGCCGGACAAATCAAGCCCCCCCTTGGGTTTGGGCGGCTGATGGCAATCCACGCAATAGGTCGCAATAAAGCCCAACCCGTCCTGATCCGACCAAGGCTCATCAGCAGCCGCAAAGAGCCCCAACAGGCAGCTGAGCACTCCCGACCAAAAGGCAGCCCGATCAGTCGGGACGGACATCCCTCCTCGGGGGATTGGCTGCCAACAAAAGCTCATAGATGATATACTTTTCAGCATGTAGTGCTCAGGGTCAAGGTTCTGGTACAAATTGGAAGGCAAGGGAATCATGGGCCTCATAAAAAACGACCCCCTACAATGAGGGGGTCGGTGAAGGTGATTGAATCCGCTTGAACAGATCCTATCAAGCTAGCGCATCCAGCTCACTCTGGAACAAATCCCGTGTGCGCCCGAGTAGATCAGCAGCCTCAATGCTACCCGAATCTACCTTTTTAAGCAGTGCTTTCTGAGCAAGATAATCCTTGTTTACGATACCTGCCTTGCTTTGAAGCATGCGCCATGCCTTTCGTCTTTCGACGGCAAAGAGAACCATCTGGCGTGTAACCGTGTAGTAGCGCATCTTGCCCTTGATCTCAGCCTTGATATAGGTGCCAAAATTCGGCACGTAGGACCGGTGCTGAGAATCAAACACCCGGCGGTGCGTGACATCATCTTGATTGATACAGATGAGCATGTCGTCAAAGTGTATGAATTCAGCTGCTTGCTCTTCAGAGATTTCTTTAATGTGCTTACGAAAGCGTGCCTCAGTTAAAGCCCAATGAGCCACTGAAAAGTTATACTTCTCTCCACTTCCCTTATATTTGGTCTCCCACCAATCCTTACTGAGCGTTGGATTACCTTTGAGATTAAAAGCCTCTTGAGAAGTTTCACCAACCTGCGGATTAAAAACGAACTCAGGCATGGCGCGCGAGTCACGAGCAAGCTTTGCTTGATCTGCAGACATATGATCTGGCACGCCATGTTCTGGCTGACAAGTAGTGTAGGCTTGGAAGAAACCTGTGCCTCTATATTCCAAAGCATCTAGCATGGCTTTATACATTTTCGCAGAATTAGCCATTGAGACTTGTGCGACGAAAGGCGACCCATGCCCTGAAGTAAACGCCTCAGCAACATTTTTCTTTTCGGTTAACTTACCTTGACTGGCTGCACCGAATTGGTTCATGTCGTATCCTCCCAACATGGTGGATGAATCCGAGTTCTGTCCACCCGTATTAGAGTAGACCTGCGTGTCGAGCATAAGGATGTTAATATTTGGTCGGTTCTGGAGAATAACCTTTGAGACATTCTGGAACCCAATATCTCCAAGGGCACCATCACCCCCAATAACCCATACTTTAGGTAATTCGCGCAACTCTTGAGCTGTCATATTAGAATCATCCAGTCTCGCTAATAAGAAGTAGTCTTCCTCTGAAATTAGATCTTCATTGCGCTCCATTAAAAGGTCACACAGACGTTCAGGAACCACTGATCGACGTGCATGGTTTAGTATTAGAGCTTCTCCCATCAACCAGCTTATTGTAGCCCCATCTTGAAACAAGGAATTCATCCACGGATAAGGGTGAGGATTACTAGGTGGAGTGGATCCATAAACCGTATTGCAACCGGTGCTAGCTCCCATAAACATCACTGATTGCCCCCTGGCATCCCGCCCTTCAAGAGCTTGCAGCTCCTTGTGATTGAATGCGTCCTGCCGCATCACAGAGACCAGTGCTTTCACGATCTCTTCATCATTGATAGGCCCATGTTCTTCCAAACGATGGGTTGTATCCTTGTCTGTTTCACCTCCAAGCCCCATAACAATATGAGCTACCGATCGTCGATATCGGTCGTATGTTTCTTGTTCATTTTCCCTGAAAAAGTTTAGTTTTTTAATACCTTCAGATTCTAATAAATCAGCTTTAGCGAGTAACCGATCCGATTTACTATGATAAAGCGGTCGCATGTAAGCTTCGGTTGTTGAGGCCACTGCGTGCAATACAGATTTTTCTCCGCAGCCAGCACAAGCTCCGTCTCCTGATACAAGAGCCTCGTAGTTGCGCCGAACCATCATGTGATTCCGCAGAGCTGCCTCGCGCGAATCCTGTGGAGCGTTGTCTTGGTAAAGTCCAAGAAATTTTTGCGGTGTATCAGGCAGTAGACGGGAGAAAATTTGTGCCGTTGTGAGTTTAGCATTGAGCGACTCCGTTTCTGCTGTCATCCGCAACGCATCATGGTCCCCACAAACCTGAACGCACTCACCACATCCTTTGCAGAGATCAGAAACAAAGATGGAGAAGAGTCCCCCGTTGCCGGGGCTCTTCTTCTCCACAGCCTTGAAAATAGCTGTCACATCACTGTAGGCAAGTGGCAACTGTTCAATGATGCCGCAGAACTCCTCCTTGGCTTGATCGGAAATTCCTTCAAACTCGGAAACTTCGGCACGAACAATCTCGCAGAAAGGTTTCTTTTCCTTATTTTTGACTGCCTCCACCATGATAGCTCTCGAGCGCTCATCAATCTGGGGAATTGCCTTGGTCAAAGCAACTCGATCCTCCGGTGAACTCACATAACTGTGGGCTGCTCGCTCCAGAATCGTGCTGATATCCTGAGCCGTGTTCGGCAAAGCTGTATCAGGACAAGCGGTGATACATTCCATGCACTGTGTGCAATTTTCAGCGATGTAAACAGGAGTTTCTCGACGCGCAACATACTTGGATTGTGTGGCTCCTGTGGCAGCCGCCATGATTCCCATGGAGGCCAATGCTCCTGCAGGTTGGTGGTAGCCCAAACCATTTCTGAATTCAGAGTCAAACTTGGAGAGCTTCATCAACTCAGGACGATCCGGCTGACCTTCAGGAGGGCTACAGCTGTCACAGCCAGATTCGGCACAGCCAGCCGTCGGAGCAATCTCATGATTAACATTGGGAGCAAGAGGTGAGATTCGCATACTTGAGGTATCCGCATCATCTAACTCACCGTAATGGATCTCCTGAGCTAGCTTAAAACCTTGAGTCATGACCTCCATGTTCGAGTCAACAACTGCATCACCAAAGCGACCAAATTTTTTCACATACTGCTTGCGTACGATATCTTGAAATTGCTCCTCACTGATATTGTTATCCTGCAGGAAAGAAGAAACACGAAAGAAACCGCCGAGAAACGAATTACCTTGCATGCGCAACTGAAGATCCTGCCGAGAGGTTGCTTTGCGGGCTATATCGAAACCTGGCAAAATAAAAATACGGATATTGTTATCCTTTACAAATTGTCTGCGCGCTTTGGGAATACGCTGCCAAGCAGTTTCTGGTGTATCTCCCGATTCCCATACGAGGCAACCACCTGGTTTGAGGCCTTCCAGCGGATTGGTGTGGGTAAAGGCTTTGGGGTCACAACAGAGTACGACGTCCACGTGATTCAACTCGCAGTTGACACGAATGGGCTTGGGCGCCACGACCAGATAGTAATTGGTCGGAGCTCCCTTCTTCTCAGATCCATATTTGGGGTTCGCACTGACAAAAAGCTTGTCTTCGAGAGCGCCAAAAGTGTCGTAGGTAGGCTCACGTTTGGAAATGACATCACCAAATTCACCGATGATGGATCCAAGGTTTTTACCTGTGGTGATCATCCCCCAACCGCCGATGGAATGAAAGCGCACCGCGATGGCCATGTCGGGCAACAATGAAGGTGTGGATTCGGATTTTACCGCGTAGGGATGCTCCACCCCGAGCACGAAAAACGTTTCACCCTCGTCGGCCTTTTTACCATCGTTGCGAGCAATCCGACCCTGCGAGTATTCATAGGCACCTAAAATGTGCTCAGGCCGGAAGTCGCGGCTACCGATGCCGTAGGAACCTCGGAAAATCAAAGGCACTTCATCCGGTGCGATCGGTGGCAGGGACCCTCCATGCTTATGTGCTTCCACCGCTTTGCTGAAAGCGGTACGAATGTCACGAGCCAGAGGATTGTCTGCGGACAAACCTTCGTCAGTACGCTCGAGAATAATCACTTGCTTCTTGCCTTTGAGCGCCTCGATTACGGCTGCCTCAGGGAAGGGCCGAATAACATTGATGTGGATGGAGCCCACTTTGGCGTTTTCGGTCGAACGCAAGTGGTCGACGGCTTCTTCAATATTTTCAGCTGCGCATCCTAAAGAAACAAATACTGTATCTGCATCCTCAGTTTTGTAACTGCTAACCAAGCCGTAATAGCGCCCTGTCAACTGGCCAAATTCGGCGTAGGCGTCTTGCAAAAATCCTAATATAGGTTCATTAAAGTTGTTGCGACGTGCAACAACACCATTCATATGATGCTCTTGGTTATGCACTGGGCCCAAAAGCACTGGGGCTTTCAAATCTAACATTTCGGGCACGCGACGACGCTTGGAACCAAAAAGTTCGATTTGGGCGGGCGTGGGAGAATCGATCATGTCATCTGGTGCACCCAAAAACTCCCGAAGCAAGTCCGCTTCGGGCGCATAGAAAGTCCTCTCTGAGTGAGTTGTGAGCATTCCATCTTGAATATTCATGCCCGGGTTCAAACTGAGCTCGCATACCTTTCTTAAAATAATTGCTTGATCTGCAGCTTGTTGGGCTGTCTTGCCCATTGCCATTATCCATCCGGTATCTAGCGCGGCGTAGAAGTCGTCATGCGCACAATGAACATTGAGAGCATGTTTAGTTAACGCTCTAGCACCAACCTCCAGAACCATAGTTGAACCTTTTCCTGGTGCATGGTAGTACTGCTCCATTGCGTAGACAATGCCTTGACCAGAAGTAAAGTTTACTGCCCGCTTACCTGTTACGGCAAAAGCCGTTGCGCCTCCCTGTGCTGCATGTTCACCCTCGCATTCGATTGCCACTTTGGGATGCCCAAAGACGTTGAGTTCTCCAGAGGCGTATGACTGCTGATAGATTTCCCCGCCTTCGGTGGAAGGGGTTATTGGATAAAAAATCCCACCATCTGTTATTCTGGTTTCCACATGCTGGGTAACTAGCTGATTCCCATTGCAGGTTAACCTTATGCCTGGGTATTTTGGCTTATTGGGAGATGAATCGGTGGTCACCCCACTGGTACCACTAGGATTAGATTCTATCGCAGATGATTGATTGGCCATAAAAATTTAATTTAGCAGGAGACAAGGAAGGGTAACAAGGCCCTTACTAAGGAAAAGATTCCTCAAAAGACTGGGATTTTCAAGCATTCGCCAACGATCTGCAAGTGGTTTTGTTGACAGGATTAAAAAACGTTAAGCACGGCGAGGTAAGAGAACCCTCACGATGGGAAAAAATGGGACCTAAACCTTCAATTGCTAGCGTTATAGCTGCAATTTTAACGATAAAGCTTTTCGGCGGGTTTCAAATAAAAAAACAGGGTGAAAACCGAAAAGACGCATCAAACCATGATCCCGGGTGACCATCACTCCACTCTAAGCACAGCACTGCTTGTATTTCTTCCCACTGCCACAGGGGCAGGGATCGTTTCGGCCCACCTTGGGCCCCATTCGGACTGGCGCTGCCTTGGCGATGGCCTCATTGGCTTCACTCACCACATCACTCGCCGGCTTTTCTGCAGAAGCTTGCACCCCAGCAAAAGCTCCTGCCTCCTGGTGAGAGGCGCGTTGCGGTAGCTTGCTGAGAAACTGCTGAAAAGCCATCAGACTGGAGGCGCTTCGGAAGATGTTGTGGCAAATCTGACTCTTGATATTCACCATCAACTCATCAAAAACCTTGAAGGCCTCCGACTTGTATTCAATGAGGGGATCTCGTTGAGCGTAAGCACGCAGGGAGATGCTGCTGCGCAATCCATCCATGCTGTAAAGGTGCTCCTGCCACAATTTGTCGATGGCACTGAGGATGGTAAATCGCTCCATGGACTTCAAGGCGTCGGCATCCTCGACACTGATCTTCAATTCGTACGCTTGTCGCACCTGATCTGAAATCAGCGTGGCCACAGCAAACTGAGCCGCACTCATGCCATCGAAGAGACTTCCGGCAACGGGGTCTTGTGAACCTTCGTTGGCAGATTTCCTCAAGTCCTCTTCCTGAAGGCCGATGGGAAAATTCAAATTGACCCAGTCTGAAAGACCCCGGAGGTTCCAATCTTGAACATCCTGGTCCGCGGAGGAAAACTGGAACACTTTTTCGACGGTCACCTCCTCCATGATGTCCATGAGCTGGTCCTGAGCATTCTCTGCCATCAGGACCTCATTGCGGAAACCGTAAATAATTTCACGCTGCTTATTCATGACATCGTCATACTCGAGCGTGCGTTTACGGATTTGAAAATTGTGCTGCTCGACGCGCTTCTGAGCCGTCTCGATGGAGCGATTGAGCATGCCATGGTTTAATTCCTGCCCTTCTTCCAACCCAAGTTTTTCCATGATCTTGACGATCCGGGGCGATCCAAAAAGTCGCATCAGATCATCTTCCAGAGAAATAAAGAAGTGCGAGGATCCCGGGTCTCCCTGACGCGCACAACGCCCCCTTAACTGGCGGTCGATACGGCGGGACTCATGGCGCTCGGTGCCAATGACATGAAGCCCACCCAACTCAGCCACGCCTTCGCCCAACTTGATATCCGTGCCGCGCCCAGCCATGTTCGTGGCAATGGTGACAGCTCCTCTTTGACCCGCTCGGGAGATGATTTCGGCCTCTTGCTGGTGATACTTCGCGTTGAGGACCGCGTGCACGATACCCTCCTTTTTCAGCAATTTGGCGATCAATTCGCTGACTTCGACTGAAATGGTTCCTACCAGGATGGGTCTTCCCTGCTGGTGGACGTGTTTGATCTCCTCAATAGCGGCCTGGTATTTTTCACGCCGTGATTTGTAGACTGAATCGTTGCCATCTTCGCGAGCCACCGGCCGATTGGTCGGAATCACCAGGACTCCCAGCTTGTAGATATCCAGAAACTCGCCTGCTTCGGTTTCAGCTGTTCCTGTCATACCCGCCAGCTTGTCGTAGAGCCTGAAATAATTCTGAATCGTGATCGTCGCGTAGGTCTGGGTCTCTCTCTTGATTTCCACCCCTTCCTTGGCTTCCACCGCCTGGTGCAAGCCTTCACTCCATCGGCGCCCCGTCATCAATCGGCCCGTATTTTCGTCTACAATCACCACCTCATTGTTCTGAACCACATACTGAACATCCCGTTGGTAAAGACAATAAGCCTTCAGTAGCTGAGAGATGGTGTGGATACGCTGCGCCTTGGTTTCAAAATCAGACTGAGCCTTGTTCTTCGCTTCCATGCGCTGCTGCAGCGGAGTGGATTCATCAGCGTCAATATGGTGGTAGATCTCGGCCAGATCAGGCAGGACGAAGGCATCAGGTTCATTGGGACTCAGGAAGCCACGTCCCTTTTCTGTCAGGTCGGCATCGTGACTCTTTTCGTCCATGGCAAAGAAAAGCTCCTCTTTTTGGGCGTAGAGCATTTTCTTGGTTTGATCGGTATACAACATCGCCTCGGCACGGTTCATCCGGTTGATGTTTTCAGGATCCTCCAGCAGAGACATCAGTCGGTCCGATCTTGGTTGCCCCAGCTTCGCTTTGTAGAGCAGAAGGCCCATTTCCTCTTCGAGGGCCTCGGGATTCTGAGGGTTGGAGCCATCTTCAGGTTGAAGTTCCTTGACCACCTCTTCGGCCCTGTTGAGAAACTGATCGCACAGCTTCTGTTGTCGCTGCACCAAAGACTGAATGGCTGGTTTGACCTGATCGAAGTTGTGATCGGAATGAACCACCGCTGGCCCACTGATGATCAACGGCGTGCGTGCTTCATCAATCAGGATGGAATCGACCTCATCCACAATGGCGAAGTAATGACCCCGTTGAACCTGGTCATCGCGATTGTTTGCCATCCCATTGTCACGAAGATAATCAAAACCGAACTCCGAATTCGTTCCGTAGGTGATGTCACAGCCGTACTGTTCGCGGCGCAGAGCCGGCGGCTGATCATGCAGGATGCAACCTACAGTGAGACCGAGAAAGGTGTAAACCGCACCCATCCATTCGCTGTCGCGAGCCGCGAGGTAGTCATTCACGGTCACGACATGCACCCCACGCCCGGTCAGGGCATTGAGAAAAACCGGTAATGTCGCCACCAGCGTTTTGCCTTCACCGGTTGCCATTTCAGCAATCTTGCCCGTATGCAGGGCCATGCCGCCAATCAACTGAACGTCAAAGGGAACCATTTCCCATCGCAGGGGGTGGCCTCGCACGATGACGTCTTTTCCACAGAGACGGCGGCAGGCTTGTTTGACCACCGCAAAGGCCTCGGGCATGACTTGCTCGAGACGTTGGGCCAACTGCACCGAATCTTCGATCACAGAAAGTTCCTGTTTCCAGGCAGCAGTCTTTTCCCTGAGTTGATCATCCGAGAGATCCTGCATGGACTGGTCCATGGCGTTGATCTCCTCGACAATCTGGCTGTAACGACGCACTTCCCGATCGTTTGCCGTTCCAAAAATCTTTTTGAATATACTTTTAAAGGGTCCAATCATGGCAATCTGGGCTTTCGCAAACGCAAGCAGTGGATCACCGCCCGCACACGCGACAAAAAGGACAAACTAGGTGAAGGGGCATAGGGCGTCAAAGCAATTAAGGGTTCGCCTCTAGGAGCCCTCCGCACGCCTCACCTGGGGTCCAAAGAGCATGGAAAGCAACACCAGTATATGCCATGGGATAGGCTAGGGTTTCAGCGCTGCTGAGCTTCCATCCGCTCCTCGACTTCCGCAATGCGACGATCCATACCTTCCAGGTGTTCCTGGATCCCTCCCATATGTTCCTCGATACCACCGATATGTTCCCGGATGGAGCCTGTCTCACGAGCATGCTGCTCCAGTTGATGAACTTTTTCATGGAGTCCTTCTACATGGTGAAAGTGCTGCTGCTGTTCCTCAATCAGGCGATGGGCGTGCTCCAGAGCCTCACCCAATTCGCGCATGCGATGATGGGTTTGCTCCAGCTCTTGCTCCAACCTCTCGAATCTCTCCCATCGTTGCGCAAGATCTTCCACTCGATGTTCCAGATGCTGGATCAGTTCCCCGAACTCATTGGAAGATTCCCGAGAGTCTGCATGACGCGTCCATTCCCGTATTTCCTGTACTGCCTGATGAATGGACTCGATCATGGGAGGCGGGCCTAAGCGAAGGGCCTGCGCTTGATTAAAAAAGTCTTCGCTGTGAGGCCGGTCTTGGGACTGCGGAGCGCGATCGCCACGACGCCCCATCCGCTCAGCAAGCTGGTGGCGCAATTTTCTGGCCCGATTCATAGTTTCTTCTGCAGCTTCATGCTTTCCCGAAGCCCTGAGTTCCTCGGCTTCCTGGACCATACCTTGGATTTGTTCCCGCAATTCCGGGAAAGTCTGAGAAGGAACCGAAGGTGGGCGCTGGGCCTGAATCGTGAAGGTTACACAAGTCAAGCAAATGAAAGGAACGAAGATGGCGTTCATCAGAAAGTCAGTGGTGGAAGTTTTCATCGTCTATATATTTTGTTTTGTCTAGGTTGCTGTCAATGCACTGGGGGCCCGTGGAGTCAAAGGTATCTTTACAAAGTAACTCAGGCTACCTAGGCCCTTCAATGCCATATTAGCGAATGATCCAGAATCACCAAGGACAAGCGTCAGACGCTACTTGCAAAGAAGAGTTGAGAGAAGCTCAGCGCCTCCGAAACCAATCCTTCAGCTCAGAGGAACGTGCCGCCCAGTCTCGATCCTTACGGGATACCCTTTCCTCACACTCCGCATGGCAAGCGGCTCATTGTATTTTCGCCTTCGTTCCCAGAAGCGATGAGCCGGATATTCTTACCCTGCTTCGATCGGCATTGACTGAGGGCAAAACCATAGCCCTCCCACAATTTCAAAAAAATTCTGGCATCTACCGGGGAGCCATCATCCGAGATTTCAACAATGACCTCAGCCCCGGGCACTACGGGATCCCGGAGCCCGTGGCGCGTTGTACCGGGCTTGAGAACCAAAGCGTTGACTTGACCTTGGTCCCGGGAATGGCCTTTGATAGTGAAGGTTGGCGGTTAGGCAGAGGGAGAGGTTTCTACGACCGTCTTTTGCCTTCCATCTCCGGCCTAAGATGTGGCGTGGCGTTCGATCATCAATGGGTCGAATCGGTACCGCACGAACCCTTGGATCAGAAAATGGATTGGATCATCACACCCCATCGCTGGGTCAAGGCCCGGAAGGACGTGTGAGCATGAGATGTCAATAGCTCTTGTGATTTGGGGCCCGGCGGTTTGGCTCACCGCAGGGGCCCTTGCGGGCTTCGCCATTTGCTACGCATGGATGCGCATCCGGCAGCAGAAGTGGCAGCAAGACAAAACCTCCCTGTTGCGTCAGGCAGCAGATGAGGCCAGGGAATTATTGTCCTCAACCACTCGCAAGGCGGAAGCTGAAGCAACCGAAATCAAGCAAAAGGCGCAAGCCTCCCTGGACGCCCAACTCGAAACCCACGCCAGGCAGATCACCCGAGTGGAGCAACGAGAGCAGCTCATCAACGAGCAGCTTGCTGGTTTTGTTCGACAGGAAAAGATGCTCCAGTCCCAGCAAGAGCAGCTTCAGGAACGGGCGCAGGAACTCAAGAAACAGGAGCAAGTACTTTCATCGCTTTCGGCCCAGCGACAGGAAGAACTCGAATTGATCGGCCAAATGACTCAGGCAGAGGCCCGTCAAATCATTCTTCACGAGGCCGAGCAACATTCTCTCAAGGATGCTCAGGAAGCCGACCGACGCATCCTCGAGAGAGCCAAGCAGGAAGCGGAAGTCCGGGCCAAGAAGATCATCAGCCTAGCCATCCAGCGCTTTGCCGGCGAACACACGTTTGATTCGACCACCTCCACGGTCGCACTGACCGGCGATGACATCAAGGGCCGCATCATCGGTCGCGAAGGCCGCAACATACGCTCTTTCGAGGCTGCGACGGGCGTGACAGTCCTGATCGATGACACCCCGGGAGCCGTGGTCCTCTCTGCTTTTGATCCTGTCCGAAGGGAAATTGCTCGGGAAGCCATGAGTCGGCTCATTGAGGACGGCCGCATTCACCCCTCACGCATCGAGGAAGTCGTTCACAAGGTGGAGGAGGAAATTGATGAAACCGTCATTCGACTGGGTGAAGAAGCGGTTTACCGCTCGGGCCTGCCTCCAGCACACCCAGAAATTGTCAAAACACTCGGAAAGTTGCATTTCCGGAGTAGTTTCTCGCAGAACGTCCTCAACCACTCCGTGGAGGTCGCTCATCTCACCGGTTTGATGGCAACCGAGCTTGGCCTCAATATTCTGGATGCCAAGAAAGCCGGTCTATTTCACGACGTCGGCAAGGCAATCAAACACGACATGGAAGGTTCCCATGCCATCATCGGAGCGGATTTCATCAAGGCTCACGGTGAACAAGATCCTGTGGTCAACGCAGTGGCTGCCCACCACGATGAGGTCGAGCATCTTTCGGTTCTGGGCATCCTGGTCAGCGCAGCCGATGCCATCAGTGCTTCAAGGCCAGGGGCTCGATCCGAAAGCATGACCACCTACATCCAGCGGCTCCAGAATCTGGAAGATATTGGAACCTCTTTTGAAGGCGTCGAAAAATGCTTTGCCTTCCAGGCGGGGCGCGAAGTCCGAGTCGTGGTCTCTCCCAAAATCATTTCAGACGAACAAGCTTATGAACTCTGTCGAAAAATTGTCCGGAAAATCGAAGATGATTTGCAATATCCCGGACAGATTCGAGTGACCGTCATCCGGGAAACGCGCTGCGTCGAATTCGCCAAGTAAGTGGGCGTCCTTCATTTCATAAGGAGTCCATAAGATTTCAAAAAAGCATTGCCCTGCCTGCATCCAGCAGATGAAATGCGTCCATGTTTTCACACGTGGTTATTTTTTGGACGGATCCTGAACAACCCAACGCCGCTCAGGAGTTGATCGACGGAGCTCACCGATACCTCAAGAACATTCCCGGCGCGGATTTTTTTCATGTAGGGCGGATGGCAACCAGTGATCGCCCGGTGGTGGATCAAAGTTATCAGGTGGCACTGAATATAGCCTTCAAGGACAAGGCCACCCAAGATGCTTACCAGGTTCACGAAGATCATGTAAAATTTGTCGAAGAGATTTTCAAAAGAGTCTGCAAGAAGGTCGTGGTTTACGACTTCGAAGGATGAGGCCAAAAGAAGCTTTCTCCACAAATTAACCGAAACCAGAACCCAACAGCTCCTGCCGTTGGGTTTTTTTGGACACCGCACTCACCCAAGTCGACCGATGAAAAGCAAACACTTCCATTGGAGGCCAAGCGGCCATTGCAGATCCATGATGGCCTTTCTTGGGTGGAGTCTGATTCTGACAGGCACCTTACAAGGCCAGCTGATCATCAATGAATTCCTGGCATCCAATCGACGAGGTCTGATCGATGAAGACAGGCAGCGTGTGGATTGGATTGAGATTGCCAATACGAGCACCCAGCCTGTCTCCACCGAGGGCTGGTCTCTGACCGACGATCCTGAAAAGCCAAAAAAATGGATCTTGCCCTCCAGGGTCTTGAGGGCTGGAGAGCATCTTGTCATTTTTGCTTCTGGAAAGAACCGACAGCCCCAAGGAGGCCCCTGGCACACCAATTTCAAATTGGCCGCCCAGGGTGAGTATCTGGGTCTCTATGCGCCCCATACCGAAGAAGCCATTTCCGATTTTTCACCCAGCTACCCCCCCCAATTTTCTGACATCTCCTATGGTTTTGTATGGCGCGAGGAGTCCTTCTCCCTCATCGATCCCAACACAGAAGGTCGGCTAAAGGTTCCCGACAACGCAGATATGGATTGGATCCAGTCGGATTTCAACGACGGAGCCTGGACGACATCCCTACCCAGCATGGGGTATGACACTGGAACCAAGGATGAACAAGTTGCAGGTCACGCTCTGCAATTAAAGGCTTCACAACCTGAGCTTTACTGGGCGTTCGAGGAAACTCAGGGAACCCTGGCGGCCAATCAGGGGTCACTGGGATCAGCCGCTCAGGGCCTCTATCAAGGTCAGCCCAGGCTCACCCAAGAAGGGCCACGCCCTCCAGCCTTCCCCATCCTTCATGACGACAACCTGGCGACCGGCTTCGATGGGCGAAACGATGCTGTTGAAGGTCCAGAGCGACTGCTCAGTGGAAGTCGGGCTTTTACCATGGCCGGATGGATTCGTCCCGAGGGCACTCAGTCCAGCCGCACCGGACTGTGGGGACAAAACGATGCGATTGAGTTTGGCTTCATTCAGCAAGGAACCCTGCAGCTTTGGTCACCTGCCGGCAGCCTGAATTGGGCTTACCCTCATCCCTCGGGGCAATGGCATCACATCGCTGCAGTCGGCAATGATCGTGAACTCATTCTCTATGCTGATGGCCAGCGGGTAGCATCCAGCGGTCACAATGGGGACCACTTTGGCAGGTCCAACTTTCCCTTTCGAGTGGGCGGAAATGGAATCTTTGATGCAACGGGCAATCATTTCAAGGGATCCATCGACGAGGTCGCACTTTGGAAGCGAGCACTGAGTGATGAGGAAATCCAAAAGCTCTTGGAGGAAAGCCTGGCAAAGGATTACACGGCACTGATTCAAACAGATCTTAAAGATTCCATGTATCAGCATCAGTCAACCGTCGACACGCGTTTCACTTTTGAGGTTTCTGATCCGAACCGACTCCACCAACTCGACCTGAAGTTGAGAATCGATGATGGCTTTGTTGCGTGGATCAATGGCACGGAGGTGGCGACATGGAATGCTCCCGAAAACATGGATTGGAAGGGCCATGCCACCGACGAGCATCCCGATCAGGAAGCCATGGAATGGCGATCCTATTCACTGGACGCTTCCCTGCTTCACAAGGGCTGGAATGTCCTGGCAGTGAGAGGATTCAACCTCGATGCACACGATCCGGATTTCNTACTCACCCTGCAATTGGATGGGGTCTCCTCCATCGACAGGGGAAGTGAGCCAATGTTCATGCGATCCCCTTCCCCGGGAGAAAAAAACCATCCAACACCCGATCAGAGCCTTCCCCTTTTGACCGATGTCAGCCACCAACCTACCCAGCCCATGGCGGGAGACCCCATCCACGTCACCGCTCGGCTGGATGCTTCGCTACCCCAACCTGACTCCCTGTATCTGCGCTATCGATTCATGTTTGAAGCCGAAAAGGAAATCCCCATGCGGGATGATGGCTTGGGAGGAGATGACACGGCGGAGGATGGTGTCTGGACGGCCATCATCCCCACTTCCATCAACTCGGCAGGATGGATGCTCCGATACGCGGTCCAAGGTGTGGATGCAGATGGCAACACGATGCGATGGCCGCTCTTTCCAAACCCACGGGATTCAGCAGCTTACCTGGGTCTGGTAATCCATGACCCGTCCATCCAGACGAAGCTGCCCGTGGTTCACCTGTTCATGGAAAACCCCAGCATGGCCGACACCGATCTTGGCACTCGAGCCTCTCTGTTTCATGACGNAGAATTTTACGACAACATCCACATCAGTGTTCACGGTCAGAGCTCTCGAGGTTTTCCAAAAAAAAGTTACAACCTGGATTTCAATCAGGATCATCGTTTTGCTTACCAATCGAATGCGAAGCGTGTNAAGGATATCCGCCTGATGACGCAGTGGGGGGACAAATCACGGGTTCGAAACACCCTTGCCTATGAGATGATCCAGAAGGCTGGGAGCCATGGCCATTTTTGTTTTCCCGTAAGAGTTCAACGCAATGGATCCTTTTTCAGCATTGCGGACATGATGGAGGACGCCGATGACCGCTGGTTGGAGCGGCTGGGGCTGGATCCTGAGGGAGCCCTCTACAAGATGTACAACAACCTGGGCGGGGCCGGNGGAAATGAAAAAAAGACCCGACGAGAGGAAAACACGCAGGATCTCCAGGANCTGGTGAACCTTTTGAGTGAAAGTCGTCCCCTGGCCCAGCGTACTCGAGATGCCTGGGATGTCTTGGATCTTCCCCAAACGGTCAGTTACTTTGTCGCTCTAGCCCTGTGCAGCAGTCAGGACCATGGGCACAAGAATTACTACCTTTACCGCGACAGTGAAGGCTCCGGTGAATGGGCCCCCCTCCCTTGGGATGTTGATCTTTCCTGGGGCCGAAACTGGGTCGATGCCAGAGGCTATTTCCACGACACCCTTTACCAGGACAACGAACTGGATTTCTACAATTCNAGCCAGCAGAACAAACCGACGAACCGCCTTTACGAACTCGTCAAACAGGCCACNCCTTTTCAAAGCATGGTGCTGCGTCGTCTGCGTACCGTGATGGATCAATGGTTGCAGGCACCGGNTATCAGCAGCAACCAGGGCATCATCGAAGCACGCATCCTGGCCTTGATGGACCGTATGGATCCCCCGGAAATCCGCACCAGCGATGCTGACCTGGACACCCAACGCTGGGGTAGCTGGGGAAATCGATTGTCCATGCGTCGCGAGGCACAGCGCATCATCGATCTTCATTTACCGGGGCGGCGTCGGTTTTTGTTTGAACAATCTCCCCGCCTTGGCAGANGCACCATTCCCGCCTCTCAGCCCGCTTTGGCAGCTCCTTCCTTCGGCCCTCTTGAGTTCNACCCAGCTTCAGGCGACCAGACTGAAGAATACCTGACCCTGAAAAATGATCATCCCTTTGCGCTCGATCTTTCGGGCTGGCGACTCAGTGGAGGGGTTCGGCATGCCTTTCGTCCAGGAACGGTCATCCCTGCAGAAAGCATCCTCTATTTGACGCCTCGCGTCTCTGCTTTNAGGTCGCGCCGCCAATCCCCTCGCGGAGGAGAAAGTCTTTTTGTTCAAGGCAACTATCAGGGACAACTCGATGCTCGCGGTGAAACGATCCTCCTGACATCTCCCGATGACAGGGTCCACCTGGAGCATACCTTCGAAGGGCAACCCACACCTGCCCAGCTTGGATTGAGGATTACCGAAATATTCTATCACCCAAATCCTCAACCTCCGTTGTCTGATCAGGGCGAAGCGTTTGAATACCTCGAACTCACTCATGCAGGCATATCCACCCTGGAATTAAGGGGGATTCGATTCACACGAGGCATCGACTTTGCGTTTGCAGATGATTCGCCCCTATCCCTGCAAACCGGTCAGTCGGTGGTGATCGTTCGAAATGAGGACGCCTTCAGATCGCGCTTCGGTGATTCGACCATCATCGCAGGCGTCTTTGATGGGGCACTGGACAATGGTGGAGAAAGTCTGCGACTGGAAGATGCCGGCGGTGAGCGCATCCTGGACTTTTCGTTCAGTGATCAATGGTATCCAACCACCGATGGAGAGGGTTTTTCCCTGACTGCTCGTACTTTAACGACCCCTTGGAACGCCTGGGATGAAGCCCGGGCATGGGTGGCAAGTCGGGAGCCCGGAGGCGATCCCGGGCATTTTTCGGAAAGCGATGCGGGAGGAGACTGGGCCCTGGAAATAGCCCTGCTCCCCTCCGACAATCACCGTGCCACCCTTGCCTTCNATCANCAGGCAAACCAGGTCTATACCCTCGAGACCATCGCCAAACTGACCGATGAGGCNTGGATACCATTGNAAGTGTGGATTTCTCCCCAACAGACTGGAAGGCATGCATTTACTGTTGACGTCGGNNNCCCTCCGACCGGCTTTTTCCGCATTCGAAGTGAACCAAGACCTTAGTGAGAGAGATGCCTGCCACAACTTTCCNTTCGCTATTGGAGGCATTTTGAGCTAATGTATCAATTGTGTTGAAACAGGCATTCCAAACGCTGCTATGGCTGACCGTGGTGATTTCCCATATCGGGATGCACCTCCCGGTCCATGCAGAGGTCTTGGGTGAGGGCTCGCAGACCAGCTGTGAGCGCTGCGCCTGTGGAGGAGGAAGCTGTTGTGTGGAGGCTGACGATCATCAGGAACCCGAACCGCTTAGCCTACCAACCACTTCAACACATATCCTCAAGTGTTCNGCAACCGCAGTGGGCGGCAACCTTCAGACTTGGTTGAATCGGTGCGACACCATCCGCGTCGTCGTTCTGAGCCCATCGCTGCTATCCCATGGTCCGTCNAGACCTGCCTACCAACGTTTCTGCTCATACCTGATCTGAGCTTCCTTATCGAAGAGTCGTATTNTGTACGGCTCTGATGCGTCTTGAACCGTGGAGGTAGGCCCTCCAGGTTTGCCAACTCTGATTCTAAGTCGTGGTGCTCTGCCGCACCACTCCCAATGCATGAAACGTTCAACATACCATTTTAAAAGGTGCTTTTATCCTCTTGAACCACTCCACAAGCAGTGCTGGAGTCGTATCGCCTGTACCGGAATACTCTTACTGGCAACGGGATGTTCTACCCATCGACAAGCCCCCGTGAGGACATCAGAATTCGCCCCACCACGAAATTCTGTGTCGAAGGAGAGACCACCCAACAGCGCTTNTNCTGAACAAGCTCTTTCAANCNNCTCCAGTCGCGAAATACCTGAGGATCTGGAGGGCTTGATTCAATGGGCTCTTGAGGAGAATCGAGGCCTCCGATCCACATGGGAGCAATGGCAGGCAGCCCGTCAGGCCATCCCTCAAGCCTCTGCCCTGCCNGATCCGACGATCCGTTACGGCTACTTCATCCAAGAAGTGGAAACCCGGGTCGGTCCCCAGCAACAGCGCGTTGGAGTTGCTCAGACCTTTCCCTGGTTTGGTCAGAGGAAGCTTGCCACTTCGNTGGCCGACGAAAAATCCATGGAGGCTTGGGCCACCTATCAAACCCAAAGACGAGAGTTGGTGCACAAAATCCGAAGTTTGTGGGCTGATTGGGACTACTTCGATAGAGCAACGGCCCTTACCCAAGACAATATTCAACTTGTCCGGCGACTGGAACAAGTGGCACAGGCAAGGCTTCGATCAGGTGAAGATGCGCTCGCCGTCGTGCAGGCTCAGCTCACCCTTGCCAGATTGGAAGAACAGGTCACTGAATGGACGGATCGNAAAGAGCCGATAGTGGCGCAGCTCAATGGATTGCTCAATCGTCCTTCCGGCNCCCCACTCCCATCACTCAAACCNTCCAAGTCATGGTCTCCGGAAACTTGGAAGAGCATTGAGTCGACCNCGGCATGGCAGGANCATCCTGCCATTTTGAGGAAACAGGCAGCCCTCCGCCGTCAGGAGGCTGCGGTGCAACTTGCCCGNAAAAAGCGCCGGCCACAATTCACCCTTGGCCTNGATCTCATCCAGACCGATTCCACCGGCAANATGGATNGCTCCGATCTTGGAAAGGATCCCCTGATGGTGAGCGCCATGTTCAATCTACCCATCTGGGAAAAGAAAAACCGAGCTGCTGTGGCTCAAGCCCAAGCTCAGGAAGCCGCCGCAAGGCATGCATTGGATGAGGAAAGCAATCAGCTCCATGCTGCGAGGAGTGAAGCACACTTTGCTCTTTCCGATGCCCTTCGCCGAGAGGCCCTCCATGAGGATACACTCAGACCGCTGGCCGAAAGTGCTCTGCAGGTGGCCGAGCAGGCTTATCGCACCGGACAAAGCACCTTTCAGGAGTGGATCGATGCACTCCAATTGCTCTTGGATCTCGAACTCTCTCTATTGCGTGCGCAGACCGATCAAGCACTGGCACATGCCACCTTGGAACAACTCCTTGGAACGCCGGAATCAAAGCCTGCACCTATCAACCCCCATCAAACACACTGATCGAATTTCTCATGAAAACAAAATGGTTTCTTTTACCTTGTTGCATGCTCCTGGCTTTTGGGGCGGGTTACGGACTCAGAGGCCCGAGCACCGCCCACCAGCATGACAAAACGAACGCAGGTAGCCCTGAATCAGACATTCGCTTTTACACATGCTCCATGCACCCCAACATTCAACAGCCCTCACCCGCCACTTGCCCACAGTGCGGTATGNACTTGATTCCGGTTCGAGAGGGACAGGGACCGGCAGTTGGGGAACGTCAACTTCACCTCTCCGAACGGGCTCGACAGTTGGCTGAAGTGGCCACATCGCGGGTGGAAAGAAAGCATGTGGAAACGGAATTACGCATGGTCGGCAGGGTGACCTATGATGAGACACGCCTCTCCCATGTCACTGCCCGAGTTTCCGGGCGCCTTGAACGCCTTTTTGTGGACTATACGGGAGTCAAGGTCAACGAAGGAGATCACTTGGTAGACCTCTACAGTCCCGCCCTGCTTGAGGCACAGGAAGAATTGCTGACAACCCAATCCACAGTGCATCAACTGGGCCCCAGTGCCAGTGAATATCTGCGAAAGAGCGCGATGGAGAGTTTTCAGGCCGCACGCGACAAACTGCTNCTCTGGGGCTTGAATGAGGACCAGCTCTCATCCATCCTCGAACGCGGNTNGGCCGAAGACCACATCACNCTCTATTCTCCGGTTCAAGGGGTCGTGGTGCACAAGGATGCCATCGAAGGCATGTATGTNCAAACCGGTTCGAAAATTTACACGATTGCCGATCTCTCCCACCTTTGGGTCGAGCTCGAAGCCTATGAATCGGATCTTCCTTGGCTGCATTACGGCCAGTCCGTCCGATTCACCAGTGAGGCCTTTCCCGGAGAGACCTTCACGGGACAAATTGCCTTTATCGACCCCGTGCTCGATGCACGCACCCGTACGGTCAGAATGCGTGTCAACTTGGCCAACACCCAGTCCAAGCTCAAACCGGACATGTTCGTGCGCGCCGTTGTTCGTTCGAGGATCGCCAAAGGAGGCCAGGTCATGGATCCCGGACTTGCAGGAAAATGGATCAGCCCCATGCATCCTGAGATCATCAAGGATGAACCCGGCACCTGTGACATCTGCGGCATGGATTTG
Source organism: Pedosphaera sp. (assembly GCA_002686885.1). Lineage (GTDB taxonomy): Bacteria > Verrucomicrobiota > Verrucomicrobiia > Limisphaerales > AAA164-E04 > UBA7971. The sequence continues at coordinate 35,634 of NYYT01000052.1, read as the reverse complement.
GTCAGCGCCCAATCCCTGGGTTATGCCGAGGCCACTCAAGACACCGCGCCGCTGGTCATTCCAGCCAGCGCGCCGCTGATCACGGGAAAACGAGCCGTTGTCTATCTGGACAAGGGAAATGGCATCTACGAAGGGCGCGACATCACCTTGGGCCCCAGGGCCGGAGACCACTACCTTGTTGAACGAGGTCTCAAGGAAGGCGATCGTGTGGTCACCCGAGGTAATTTCAAGATCGACAGTGCCATTCAAATCCTTGCCAAACCCAGCATGATGAATCCTGCGGAGGGCACCCTCTCGGCACTTCCCCTCTGGAAGTCCTCCGATGCCTTCCNGAAACACTTGGAAGCAGTCACACAAGCCTATCTGCCGCTGCAACACGCCTTGAGTCATGATGCCTTCGATGGACTGGAAGCCCTCGCAGAGGCATTGCACTCGGCGATCGACGCCATGCCGTCTCCTTCCATCAACGAAGAACAAGTCAGCGCCTGGGAGTCACTACAGGCCAGCATGCACCAGGCAGCTCGAAGCCTTTCTGAATCCTCATCCGATCCGGGAAAATGTAGAGAGGCGTTTTCCCCGCTCTCCCTGGCATTGAGTGAGACCCTCGTGCGGTGGGGTTCTTCTTCTTCATCCAATCTCTACCTCCTTCACTGCCCCATGGCCTTCAAGGGGCAAGGTGCGGATTGGATCCAGGCACATGAAGCCATAGAAAATCCTTATTACGGTGGCCGCATGTTTGCCTGCGGGGAGGTCAAGGAAACCCTCCACGAATCCGATGCAACCTCCCAGGAAAGTGTCACCCATGAACCATGACCATCCGGCAGAAGGACGGCTCAATCGTTGTATCGAATATTGCCTGAAGAACAAACTGCTCGTCACTCTGGCAGTTGTTTCCTTGGTTTTATGGGGTATCAGCGTCGCTCCCTTTGCCTGGCAAACATCCTGGCTTCCGCGCAACCCCATTCCGGTGGATGCCATTCCAGATATCGGGGAAAACCAGCAGATTGTCTTTACGCAATGGGCGGGACGTTCTCCCCAGGACGTTCAGGATCAAATCACCTACCCCTTGACCGTCTCGCTGATGGGCGTCCCCGGAGTGAAGACCGTGCGCAGCTACTCGGTTTTTGGCTTTTCCTCGATATACATCCTCTTCAAGGAGGAGGTTGATTTTCATTGGTCACGCTCCAGGATCCTGGAAAAACTGGCCAGCCTCTCACCCGGTACGCTCCCTCAAGACGTGCAGCCCAAGCTGGGCCCCGATGCCACCGCTCTGGGACAAGTTTTCTGGTACACACTGGAGGGGCGGGATGAAAATGGACGCCCGACCGGAGGCTGGGATCTCGACGAACTGAGAAGCGTGCAGGACTACTATGTCCGCTACGGCTTGCTTTCAGCCGATGGCGTTAGTGAAGTGGCCTCGGTCGGCGGCTTTGTCCGAGAGTATCAGATCGATGTGGATCCGGATGCAATGCGCGCCTACGGGGTTTCCCTTCAGGAGGTGTTCGGCGCTGTCGCACAAGCCAATGTGGATGTGGGAGCCCGCAGCGTCGAAGTCAATCAAGTCGAATACTTCATTCGTGGCATTGGCTTCATCCAATCCTTGAAAGACATCGAGCGAAGCGTCATCACCGTCCGAGACAACGTCCCCATTTATGTCAGTCATGTGGCGAAAGTGAGTTTTGGCCCTGCTCTGAGAAGAGGGGCCCTGGACAAGGAGGGTGCCGAAGCGGTCGGTGGGGTTGTCGTCGTTCGGCACGGCGAAAACCCCCTGCAAACCATTGAAAACCTCAAGGCGAAGATCCGGGAAATCTCACCGGGACTCCCCAGCCGCACTCTGGAGGACGGTCGAAAAAGCCAACTTCAAATCATCCCCTTTTATGACCGCACAGGACTCATTCATGAAACCCTCGATACCCTGAACCATGCCCTGGTAGGTGAAATCCTCATCACCATTCTGGTCGTCATGGTGATGGTGCGTCATCTTCGCAGCTCGATCCTGATTTCCGGACTCCTCCCCTTGGCCGTTTTAATGTGCTTTGGCGCCATGAAATGGCTCGATATTGGAGCCAATGTTGTCGCTCTCTCCGGTATCGCCATTGCCATCGGTACCATGGTGGATATGGGTATCGTGGTTTGTGAAAACATTCTCAAACATCGGCAGGAAGCCTCTCCAAACACCTCTCTGACCCAAATCATTTTCAAGGCGACCAGCGAAGTAAGCCATGCGGTCCTCACAGCCCTCTCCACCACGGTCATCAGCTTTCTACCGGTGTTCACCATGGAGGCGGCCGAGGGAAAACTTTTCAAGCCTCTGGCATGGACCAAGACCCTTGCCCTGATCTCTGCATTGCTGGTGTCTCTGTTTGTGATTCCCGTCGCTGCCCGCCTGCTGATGGCAAAGCCCGGGCAACGATCGCAAGCAAAGGCCTCCGGGAGAAACCGACTCTCATTCGCAAGCCACTGGATCGTCGTAGCGCTGATCTGCCTGCTCCTGGCAAGATTCTGGTCCCCCATGGGTCCGGCGTCGGGTCTGGGGTGGAACCTGCTCTTCATCACATGCCTTGTGGGAGGTGTCCTGGGCATCGCCCAGCTGATCGTACATCAATACAGCCGTCTGCTCACACTCTGTCTGCAGTATCGCAAAACCTTCCTGAGTTTACCTCTGGGTTTGGTTTTGATGGGTTTGTTGAGTTGGCTCGGCTTTGAACGCTGCCTGGGATGGTTGCCTTCGTCGATACGCTTGAGCGCCCCCGGTGTCGCGCTGGCTCATACCTTTCCAGGCCTCGGACGTGAATTCATGCCCCCGCTGGATGAAGGCTCCTTTCTTTATATGCCGACGACCATGCCCCATGCCTCCATCGGTGAATCCATGGATGCGATGCGCAAACAAGACATGGCCATCAGCGGCATTCCCGAGATCGAAACAGTCGTTGGAAAGTTAGGCCGGGCTGAAACCGCACTGGATCCAGCTCCCGTTTCCATGGTGGAAACCATCATCCAATATCATTCGATGTTTCTGCTGGACGAAAATGGTAAGAGGCGTCGTTTCGCATGGGATGGATCTCAAACCGATTGGTTTCGCAAACCAAATGGAGACCCCGTATCCGCACCCGATGGAAAGCCCTATCAAGTGCAAGGNNGNTTNCAGCGGGATGAGAGTGGTGCATTGATTCCCGATGCGAAAGGCATCCCTTTTCGTTTGTGGCGGCCAGCCTTGNGCACCGATCTCAATCCAGANCGCCTGCCGTGGAGAGGCATTCACTCACCTGAGGATATCTGGGATGAAATCGTGGCTGCAGCGGAAGTTCCGGGAAGCACTTCAGCACCCAAGTTGCAACCCATTGCCGCCAGACTGGTCATGCTGCAAACAGGCATGCGAGCTCCCATGGGCATCAAGATCAAGGGGCCCGACCTGGAAACCATAGAATCCGTGGGGGTTGAAATGGAAAAGTGGCTCAAGCAGGTACCCCAGGTTCAGTCTTCAGCCGTCCTTGCTGACCGCATCATCGGCAAGCCCTACATGGAGATCGAAATCGATCGTGAAGCCATCGCCCGTTACGGCATTCGCCTGGCAAAGGTGCAGGAAATCATCGAATTGGGAATTGGCGGAAAGCGGATCACCACGACGGTGGAAGGCCGCGAGAGGTATCCGGTGCGGGTGCGCTATATGCGAGAATTGCGCGACCAGTTCGAGATGCTGGGTCGCATCCTTGTCCCCGCCCCTGACGGCACTCAAATTCCATTGTCACAGCTGGCCCGCATGGACTATCGACGCGGCCCGCAAAACATCAAGAGCGAGGACACCTTTCTGGTGGGCTACGTCATGTTCGATCGAAAGCCAGGCTTTGCCGAGGGAGAGACGGTCGAGGCCGCTGCATCCTTTCTGGAAAATCAAATTGAGGCAGGTCTTTTGAACCTGCCTCCAGGAGTGAGCTATCGCTTTGCCGGTAACTACGAGCATCAGATACGATCCGAGAAACGACTCATGGTGGTCGTCCCCCTTTGCCTTGGGATCATCTTCCTCATTCTCTTCCTGCAGTTTCGGTCCACTCCAACCACACTCATGGTATTCATGGGTATTCTCGTTGCCTGGGCCGGTGGTTTCATCATGCTCTGGCTTTATCAACAACCCTGGTTTCTCAACGTGGAAATCGGGGGACAAAACCTGCGCACGCTCTTTCAGGTAGGGCCCACCCATCTCAGTATCGCCGTCTGGGTAGGCTTCCTGGCACTCTTTGGGATCGCCACCGATGACGGGGTCCTGATGGCCACCTATCTGGATCAATCCTTCAAACGCCTGCATCCCAAAAACAAAGAAGAGATCCTTCGGGCCACCGTCGAGGCCGGTCAACGGCGGGTGAGGCCCTGCCTCATGACAACCGCCACGACCGTCCTGGCACTGATGCCCATCCTTACTTCTACGGGGCGAGGCTCGGACATCATGCTCCCCATGGCCATTCCGGCCTTTGGTGGCATGATGATTGCCATCGTGACAATGTTTGTCGTGCCGGTTCTCTATGCAACGGTGCGAGATTTCGAGCAGCATGCAACTGAAGGATCCAAGCACTGAGCTTTCTCGTCGGCGAAAACCTTAAGAAGCCATTCGATCCATGACCTTCAAGTCAGGTTAGCCGGACTCTCCTTGCGAGGGAGCTTCTGATCGGTTGGGTAATCCTTTTATTAGTCTAAAATAACTTTATTAGGTATTGCTAACTTTTTGATTGTAGCTTTAGCCGGACTGCTTGAATCTAAAGTCATGAAACAAGTTTCAAGCTATTATCTTTTCATGATTGCACTGGNAGCAGGGATTCCCCTTCTTCAGGCTGCACAGCCTGGTGAAATATCCAGAGAGACGCGGCATCATCTTTTCAATCCGAAGCCCAAGGACGCGTTGCGCGATCTTTCNACGGATCGACCCGACCTGACGGAGTCTCCCTACACAGTCGATGCCGGGCACGTTCAATGGGAAATCGATCTGTTCAATGCCACCTACGATCGTACTGTTAACCAAGGAGAGAGTCTCACCACCGATAGTCGCATCTGGGGAGGGCTGAATTTCAAATTGGGGCTACTCGATCAAGTGGATCTGCAAACCATCGTTCCGATACATGTGGACCAGCGAACCAAAAGCTCGACCCCAGGCCAAAGCCAACGCAAAAAAGGCACGGGGGACTTGACCACACGTCTCAAGATCAATCTGTGGGGCAATGATGGAGGCCGCACGGCCATGGCCATCATACCTTTTGTAACATTCCCAACGGGGGCTGATCAAATCGGACAGGAACGCACAACCGGAGGGGTCGTTCTACCTTTTGCCGTGGAACTGAAAAAAGGCTGGAGTCTGGGGGCCCAAACCGAGGTGGACTGGGTCGAGGATGAAGGGAACGGTCTGGACACTCAATGGTTCAACACACTCACTATCGGCCACGCGATTGTCGGAAATCTCGCAGGATACACCGAATGGGCGGCCAGGATGCATCTCGATAGCGACCAGGCATGGGAGGGTCAATGGAATGTCGGCCTGACCTACGCCATCAGTTCAGAGATACAACTCGATGGCGGGTGCAACTTCGGCATCACCTCCAGCGCTCCTGATGCCAACCCTTTCCTGGGTCTTTCAATGCGGTTTTGAGGAAACCCCGGCTCCGCTCATGCAGAAGGTAATTTAGATGAGCGTACCTGGAGGTCGCTTTCGGTTGCCGAAGGACGCAACCACTGAGCCAAGCGCTCCTCCACCCACCTGCGAAGGTCGTCAAAGAAAGTGTAGAAGATGGGCACGATCAGNAAGGTCAGGACTGTCGCGGTGGTCATCCCCCCAATCAAGGTCAAACCAAAGCTCTTGTAGCTGAGACCCATCTCTGTGGGTTGACTGATGGTCAAAGGCACCATGCCGATGATGGTTGTCAGGGCCGTCATCAGAATGGGGCGGAAGCGGCGATCGGCTGCCTTGAGCAATGCATCGGTTCGGGAGAGCCCTTGCTGCCGCAATTGATTGATGTAATCCACCAGAACAATCCCATTGTTGACGACCACTCCGATCAAAAGAATGCTCCCCACAAAACCCAGCACATCCAGATCCTTGCCGGTCAACCAATGAATCCAGACCACTCCGACCCCAGCTAGTGGAATCGTCAAGATGATGGAAAGCGGAAGCACGAAACTCTCGAACAAAAAGCCCATCAGAAGGTAGATGAACAACACGGAGAGGATGGCAGCAAACTGAAGGTTCACAATCGTTTCATTGGTGGACAGATCNTTGAGACTGGTGCCAAATTGTACCCCTTCAGGAAGACGCATCTGACGCGTCAGCCCGATGATGGCCGCCTTGGCTTCGGTGGCTTGTTTGGGATCCAAATCCACCGTCAGGCTGCGGCTGATCCGCTTGTTGCGCCGATTGATGCCCTTGGGCGACTTGAGCATTTTCACGTCGGTTACGGAGGATACGGGCACCAGACGACCATCTCGAGTCGGAACTTGGAAATTGGAAAGTTCACTCAAACGCTCGCGATCGGCTTCCTCAAAACGAATGCGAACGGGTATTTCTCGCCCTTCATAGTGGAAGCGCGGAAGAGTCTGACCTCGCAGTGCATTGCCCACAACACCGGCCACAAACTGAGGATTCACGTTAATGGATTCGCTGCGGTCACGATCGACTACCAACGCCAGTTCGTTCGCACCCCGCTCCCGTCCGCTTCGAATTCCAATCACCCCAGGCAGTGCCTCGACCATGGGTTCCAGATCCTCGGCTACCTGATCGAGTATGGCAGCATCATCTCCCTCCAGGTGGACGACGTGGACCGTCTTGCCGGTAGCCTCTTCGGTTTCGCTTTCTCGCCCAGTCCTTAATTTCACACCGGCCCGTTTGGGCAGATCTTTCATGACTTTCTCGGCCATTTCCGTGGCGGTCAACGCGTGATCCACTTCCTTGTTCAACCATCCCTCGATATTGCCCCCTCGACTGAAGTGCATGGCCATGTAGCCACTCAAATCCAGCTCGACTTTCTTTTGTTCCATCACCTTTTCGACCTCTACAAAATAAGAAGCCGTATCTTCAAAAACCGCCTCGCGAGGCATTTCCACGCCTATCTTGAAGGAAGTGCGATCCTCTTCCTGATTGGGGGCAAATTCAATCTGCCGCATCAAGTATCCATAGGTGACTCCCATGACCGCCATCAACAAGACCACCAGATCCATGCGTCGATGGAGGAAAAAGGCCAAAGAGCGATTGTAAAAACCATGCCATCTCTCCAGGGTCATGCGGTACAGGGCCGCCAGCAGGCGNTGCCAACGACTCTGCGAAGCATCAGAGGGAGACTTTGTCCCTCCACCCTGAGAAGGCGGTGCTCCGGATCCGGCTGTCAAATACACACTCAGTGGGATGAACACCAGGGCCACAAACAGGGAAGCGCACAATGCGACGGAAATGGGCAGTGCCAGGCGCATCAGGAAAAACTGCCCCTCGCCCTCGACCAAGGATACCGGAAGGAACACGATCACCGTCGTCAAAGTGGCCATGGTGATGGCGAGGGCGATTTCTCTCGCACCCTGAATGCAGGCGTGGCGGATGCTCATACCATCCTGCATGAACCGATAAATATTTTCAGCGACAACAACCGAATTATCTACCAAGAGCCCGACACAGATAACCAGCCCCAGGATGCTCAGCATGTTGAGGGTCTCTCCAGCGAAATACATCACTGAGAGGGCAATGAGCAGACTCACGGGTATCGACAGGCTGACAATCAAGGTAAGACGTAGACGCCGGAGGAAGAAATAAAGAACCAAGGCAGCCAGCACGCCACCTATCTGGCCACCCTGCACCAGATTAAAAATGGAAGATCGCACCATCCGCCCCTGATTGAAAAACAGCTCCATGTCCATGCTGGCAAACAGGGGTCGTTGCCGCATCTCCTCAATCATAGCGTCGAGTTTTTGACCTAATTCAACCGCATTGGCTTCGCCTTCCTTGAAAATCACAATGGCTGCGGCCGGCTTGCCATTGACACGCACGCTGAAACGACGGTCCGGCTCCTCATACTTGATGGTGGCAATGTCCTTGAGTTTCACACGATCATTGATCGGTCGGTTTTGAAAATCCTCTAGGGTAGTATAGGTCGCCACCGACCGGACCATGAACTTCTTGTCGGAGTAACGAACGTCACCTCCGGTCATCGTGAAATTGTCCTGTCCCAGGTCCTGCGCCAACTGAAAGATGTTGAGCCCAAAGGCATCGGACTTTTGTTTGTCAATTTCAATGATTACCTCTTTTTCTAGGAGACCATTGAGATCGACCTTGGCCACACCATCAATACGGGATATAGGCAAGATGATTTTTTTCTCCACAAGGTTGTAGTAGTCGGCCATCGAAGGATCGATAGCGACTCCGAGCACAGCAACAGGGATCCCCGATGGATCGTGCTTCCTGATGAAGTAACGTTCGACATCATCGGGAAAGCGCAGCCTAGCTCGTTCCATGCGATCACGCACTTCTCGGTAAGCGACCGCGATATCCGTCTTGGATTTGAAGCTCAGAAAGGCATTGGCGCCATTCTGGTTCGACCATGAGTTGATGGTATTCAAATGCTTGACCGTGGAAAGCTCCTCCTCCATGGGTTTGGTGATTTTCTCGAGCGTTTCCTCCGCAGGGGCGTTGCTCCAAGGCACGGAAACAACGAGAAACTTTGTTTCATAGCCGCGTGGGAACAATTCCATGGGCAGACCGATAGCAGCAATCACCCCCATCACGACGATGGTTAGGACCAACACAAACACCGTGACCCGCCTATCCAATGAAAACCGCGCCAGGCGACTGGAAAAACTCGAGCATTGATCGGGGTCTGGATGCATGGTGTTGCTTTTTTCGGGTTATAAAGATCTTGAAGGGACTCTTCCACCCAACCACTGTTCCAGCAAATGATAAACCGAGGGCACCACAATCAGTGTCAGTAGAGTGGAGGAGAGCAAACCGAAGACCACCGCCAGTGCCATGGGCGTACGAATCTCTGCCCCGTCTCCCAGCCCGATGGCCATGGGGAGCAGACCCAGAACGGTCGTGGCAGTCGTCATTAAAATCGGCCGCAATCTCACTGCACAGGCCTGGGTGATGGCCTCTCGAGCCGTGAGCCCACGCTGACGCATTAAGTTGGCGTAATCGACCAGGACAATCGCATTGTTGACCACAATACCCACCAACATGATCAACCCAAGAAAGACCACCACGGACAAACTGGTTTGCGTTACCCAAAGACCCAGCGCCGAACCGACAAAGGCCAGAGGCACACTGAACATGATGATGAAGGGCTGCAGGAGCGATTCAAACTGGGAGGCCATGATGACGTAGACCAGGAAGACACTCAGAGCCATGGCCATCAGCAGACTGTTCTGACTGAGTTGCCATTCTTCGCTCTGACCCGTAATGAAGTAGGTCATGTCCGCAGGCCATTGGATCAGGGAATCCAGTGCTGATTCGATCGCCTCCACGGCTCCACCCAGTGAAGCATTACCTAGATTAGCCTGAACCAACGCCACCCGCTTTCCATCGATCCTTCGAATTTCACTGGGGCCTTCTCCGATTTCATACTGAGCGACGGCACTGAGAGGGATAGGCTGTGGCTCACCTGGATTGACCGTCAGCTGTCCGATATCTTCTACCCGCTGGCGGTCCTGAACTTGCAGGCGGGCGATGATGGGAATGCGCCGATCCTTCATGTTGAACTGGGTGGCCTCATTGCCCAACACCAAATCGCGCACCAACTCAGCCACTCTTCCAATATTCAAACCGTAGCGCACCAACCGTGCACGATCGTAGGTAATTTGAATTTCGGGGGCACCGGATCGGAGCGTGGTCTCAACGTCGGCCAAGGCGTCCAGCTCGCCAAGCAACTGTTCGGCCTCACGCGCCATGACCTTGAGGGTTTCCAGTTCATCCCCATGAATCTCCACACTAATGGGCTTGCGTGTGCTGAAAAGAACAGGTCGGGTAACTCGGAAACGCAGGTCCGGCACATCCACCAAAAGGGCTCTGATACGCTCAAGGACTCGATTTTCCGTTTCGACGGGATGACCTTCATGTCGCAGCAGCAGCTTGAAGCGAGCCGAATGCTCCCCCTCATCCGAGCGCTTCATGTTGGTGATATCGTAACCAAAGGTCGTCAACACAGTCTCGATATCGCTCACATCCTCCAAAATTTTTGCCTCTACCTGACCCAGCACCCGCACCGTTTCTTCGAGAGGCGTCCCGACAGGAAGCTGCAGCTCAAAAGTCACCTCGCTCTGATGCACCTCAGGCAGCAGCTCGCTATCCAATTGTGAAATCGCCCATCCGGTGAGCAAAAGGGACAAGCAAACGATAGTGAAAACCGTGATGGGTCGATCCAGTGCCGTATGGAGCAGCCGTTGATACCTCTGCTGAAGCCCCGCAATGAGGGCTTGAGTCCAAACCACCGGGCGGGACATCAGAGCCCCACCCAGCGTCTTCATCAAAGGCCACAAACCGCGAACCCATGCAGCGAAGATCAAGCTCAGGAGTCCTGCAGCTCCTTTTGCCAGGCCTTCCAACACCCATCCCAAAAGGAGGCGCAAGGCACCGTAGGGCAACCACACCCAACGCCAGGAAGGAGAGCACTTGTGGTAGTCCTGCAAAAAGGCGTGCCAGGCGACCCATCGATGGGGCGCCTTCTCGACTGGCTCGACACGGGTCTGGCTTTCAAGGGCCTGGCGACTGGCCAACATGGGAATGAAGTAAACGGCCACCAGCAGGGATGCGAGCAAGGANACNACGACGGTGATCCCCAGATCTCCAAAGACTTGCCCNGCGATCCCCTCNACAAAAACCATGGGTAGAAAGACCGCGATGGAGGTCAGCGTGCTGGCCGTTACGGCACCGCGCACCTCACGTGCTCCACGCACCGCAGCCAACTTGATCGAATCCCCCTCCTGGCGGCAGCGGTAGATGGATTCCAGAACCACAATGGAGGAGTCCACCAACATGCCAACCCCCAGAGCCAGTCCACCCAGTGACATGATGTTGAGTGTCACCTCAGAGAGATTGAGAGGCGCAAAGGTCATGATGACACTCATGGGAATGCTCACTGCAACAATCAACGTGCTTTTGAAATCATTGAGGAAAAGAAAGAGAACCAGAACCGCGAGCAAGCCACCGATCACCGCTGTTTTTTGAACTTCACGGAGGCTGTTTTCAATAAACACCGAACGATCGGCGACCACTTCGAGCCGTGCCCCCTCCTGCTTGAAGAGACGGGCTGCCAGCCGGTCGGAATGACGTCTTCCACCAGGAGACCCCCACCGCGACATCCATTTTTGGATCCCCTTGGGAGAAACCGTTTCAATGGGGCCCAGGGCCGAACGTACGGCCTCGGAAACGGCCACCATGTTGGCATCCGCCTCCTTGTAGATATCAATCTGCACGCTCTCGCGCCCGCCGGTGCGCGTCAGGATTTCCCGCTCCCGATGAGATCGGCTTACCGTGGCCAGATCACGCACCCTCAATTCACCCGAAGCGTCTCGCCGCACGATGGTGTCTTCAATCTGCTCCTGGTTGAGGTATTCGTTGAGGGTGCGTACCATGTATTCGGAGCGCCCCTCTTTGACCAGGCCACCCGCGACGTTGATGTTTTCCTGTTGCAGACGACCGATGACACTCTGAATGGAAAGACCGGTGCGCCTAAGGGCATCCTGATCCAGCATCACGTGAATCTCTTCCTCAAGACCGCCTCGAATCCTGACCGCCGCCACACCGGTAATGGGTTCGAGCGCACGACGGATCTGGATCTCTGCCAAACGACGCAAACGCCTCAAACCAATTTCTCCCTCAAAAAGAACTCCCTCACCCGAGAGGCTCAGTTCCATGATCGGGTCAAGGGAAGGGTCAAANTGGAGAATNAAAGGCTTGTCGACTTCACGGGGAAGGAACACCTGGTCCAGTTTTTCCAAGGTATCCTGAGCCGCCTGGCTCATGTCTGTCCCCCAGACAAATTCCAGCGAGACATCACTCACACCCGCCCGACTGACACTGCTGATGCGGCTCAGCCCATTGACCACCCCTAGGGCTTCCTCGATGGGACGACTGACTTCATTTTCCACCTCTTCCGGCGCCGCCCCTTCAAATTCGGTACGCACCGTCAGGGTCGGATAATTCAATTCGGGCATCAAGGTCAGCGGTAGCCGCTTGAAGGAAAAAGCCCCGAAGACCACTGCAGCAACAAACACCATCAGCACCGCAACCGGTCGCTCCGTGGTGAAATGTGAGGATGGTGATTGAGGGGAAGAAAGACTCATGAAGGCATGGGATTCAAAGGCCGCGTCCTTTAGGACTGGTTGGGGTTTTGTGGGGAAGCCGCTTCATCGGCGGGCACCTCGGCTTCATCAGCCAATCCGACATCCAGTGCCTTCACCTGACTGCCATCCTTCAGACCGGTCTGACCTGCCACCACGATGCGATCCCCCACCTCAAGTACGGCTACCGGTTGCACATGGTCGGCATCCTCCAACCCTGAGGTCAACAAAATGCGCTCNACAGTGTCATCTGGCTTGAGCCGAAAGACAAAGCGTTGTTCCCCATCGTAAACGATGGCTTTTTTGGGCAAGAGCAGAGCTTGCTCATGGGAAGCTGTCACGATATCGGCATCCACATACATGCCAGGGAGCAAGGGACCCACATCCTTGAAACCCACGGTAACCTTAATCATGCCCGAAGCGGACTCCACCACCGGAGCCACCCGAAGCACATAGCCTTCAAAGACCTGATNCGGGAACGCGGTCGAGCGCACCCGCACGGGCTGATCAACGGCGATGCGTTTGAGCTCCTTTTCCGGAATAAAGAGCCGCGCCACAATCGAATCAAAATCAATGATCGTGAAAAGATGCTGACCTGCGGTGATTTGATCACCCACCCGCACCAATCGTTGGGTCACCTTGCCTCCAATGGGTGCTTTGATAAGGGTGTATCCCAACTCGCGCTGAGCGTCTTCCAGGTTCAATTGCAGCTGCTGCAATTGGTACTTGGTCTGGCTGAAAGCCTGATCACTGACCAGGTTTTGCTCATGGAGGGAGGTCTGTCGCTCAAACTCCTCCTTGGCCTCTTCTACCTGATTACTCGCCTTGGACACCTGCAGGAGCTGAACATCGTTCTGGAGCTGAACCAGCAAGTCATCCANNACCACCGAATCCCCCTCCTCTACNTGCANAGTTTCGACGCGGTTGGCCGTACGCGCCACCACTTTCACCTCGCGCTCCGCCTCGAGACTACTGGAAGCCTCCAGCACACTTTCAATCGCACCCCTTCCAAGGGTCGTGAGCTCAACGGGAATGGAAGTCTCCTTTTCCGCTTCTTCTTTGTCTTTAGGCTTGCCAAACTTCCCACAGGCACTGCCGAAGGCCAAAAGCAATACAAGACAAGTCCAAAGGCCTAGAGGATATCCGGAGGGCCTCCTGAGGATGGAAGTTTCGGTTGGGTGATGCGCTGCCGAAAAGGGGCCGCATGGCTGAACCTGTCGATGCATGATATAGAAAAAACCTTACTGAGCCCGGATCCTGACATGTTAAGATCCCGNCCATTAGTTGGTGATGGACCGTGCGAGGTAGGAGGAAGTTGCTTTAAGTTGCTTGTGGTTGCAAGTCTCGGACTTGTACAAAAATGTAATAAAGAGAGGAATGGACCCACCTCTTGAGGAAAAGTAAACCCCCAAAACGCTTCAAACATTAGACTCTTTGCCGTATGTCAGACTCATTGACAGCCTCCACCTTGCCAGAAAAGCAGGCTCTGAGGGAAGGTCCCATCTGGGTGACCGGGGCTGGTGGCCTCATTGGCTACCATGTGGTGAAGCAATGCCCTGGGAACAGGCAGGTCATTGGTTGGCTGCGCCGTGACCTTGATTTGTTGGATTTTGGGGCTGTCGAAAGGCAATTCAAGGATCGTGCACCGGCTGCCGTCATCCACTGCGCCGGCATGAGCAAAAGCCCTCAATGCGAAGCCCAACCCAAGGAAGCTCAAGCGATCAATGTGGATGCGACACGCCACCTGNCCCAGCTGGCCCATTCCATNCCTCTTATCTTTCTCTCCACCGACTTGGTCTTTGACGGCCAAAAAGGGCATTACGCCGAGAATGAGNNCCCCCATCCCCTCAACACCTACGCCCGCACCAAATGGGAAGCAGAGGCGGTGGTCGCAGGCAATCCCCACCACACCATCGTCCGCACTTCTCTCAATGGAGGTATTTCGCCGACCGGAGACCGTGGTTTCAACGAGCAAATACAAGCGGCTCTCAGAAAAGGCACGCCGATCCCCTTGTTTGTGGATGAGTTTCGAAGTCCTTTGGCGGCGACGGTTATGGCAAGGGCCCTGTGGGAAATGCTCGAGAAAGGCTTACGTGGGCTTTACCACTTGTGCGGTTCACAGCGCCTCTCACGCCATGCTATTGGCGTCCTGCTCAACGACCGGTGGGGACATGATCCCTCGTTGATCCAGGCCACCTCCCTGGCTTCCTACCAAGGCCCACCCCGGGCGCCGGACACCACACTGGACTGTTCCAAGCTTCAGTCCATGCTCTCGTTTCCATTGCCTAGTTTTGAAACCTGGTTGAGGGATCATCCCGAATGCCTTTTCTGATGGAAGATGCTCCACCCATTTATCGAGGGCGGATTGCCCCGACACCGACGGGACANCTGCATCTGGGCCACGCACGAACTTTCTGGAAAGCTCAACAGCGGGCGATGGCACAGAGGGGCACCCTCATCCTCCGAATGGAAGACCTGGATGGGCCCCGTTGCAAACCAGCGTTTGTCCGTGCCTGTTACGAAGACCTGAGCTGGTTTGGATTCCGGTGGCAGGAAGGGCCCGATGTAGGGGGCCCCCACACACCCTACCTCCAAAGCACCTCGACCTCTCTCTATCAGGCCACGATGACCCAACTCAAAGCAAAAGGTTGCCTCTATCCATGCACCTGTTCCCGAAAAGATATCCAGCAAACCCAGCGTGCACCACACGCCGCAGATGATGAATGGCTCTACCCGGGCACTTGCCGCCCCAGCGACTCGGCTTCCATCAGGGAAATCACGGATCAACCCCATTGTTGGCGATTCAAGGTCCCCAAGGGAGAGCACATCGCCTTTGAAGACGGCCGTCTGGGCCCCCTATCTTATGAAGCAGGACGCGACTTTGGTGATTTTGTGATCTGGCGTTCCGATGGAGTGCCATCCTATCAGCTGGCCGTGACGGTCGATGATCATCGCATGCAGGTCACCGAAGTGGTTCGAGGAGAAGACTTGTTGGTATCTACTGCCCGACAACTCCTGATCTATCGTGCTCTTGGGTGGCAAGCCCCTGATTTCTACCATTGTCCACTGGTGTGCGATGCTCATGGGCAGCGACTGGCAAAGCGAGATGCGTCTCTCAGCCTAAGAACCCTTCGCCAGCAAGGTTCTCAGCCCGAGGCACTCAGAGATGCGTGGTCAGACTAGTGGGCCTTCGACGCCTTGGAAGCACCCATGGCACCCTCGGCTAACGTTCTTTCAAACTGGGATAGAACGCGGCGGCGGATGATGCCCCAGGCAAAGACAGCGTTCCAGCCAAGACCCACCAGGATCCAGAGAAGGACGTGGGCGGCATGATGATCCATCCATACCACTCCATGCACAGTCGCCAGGTAGCGCATCACTCCATCCAACAAAAGAAACAGGACCCACGGAACACCCAAAGTCGTCAAAACNGATCGGCTGATTCCCTTGTGGGCGNTGCCAGTGANAATGGCATACCAAATGGCTACCCAACCAATGGAAGCCATGTTGACCACCAGCATGAACATGCCTGCAGCATAGAGCCAGATAGCTTCGTTCAGGAGCATGACTCTCGTCCCCTGGGCGAGGGTTATGATCAACCAGGTTTCCAAGCCCAATAGCAGAATCATAGGTTTGGTAAATTGCAGCAAAGTGGCTTTAAAAATGCCCTGCACCAGGCCTCGGGCTCCCATGGGGGTCGTCACCAGCAATTCCATGGATCCGCTGCGTCGGTCCTCAGCGATGAGAGTCGCAGCTTCCGCTGCCACCCATATCTTGAGAAAAAGATGCACAAACCAGCCAAGCACCAGCAATACCGGCGGCTCACCCATGACTTCACCATGGGTGAGATAACCTGTGGACCAAATGATCGCCACCGAGATCACAAGAATCCATGCGTACTGCTCCTTGAGCTTTTCCCTCATCACCATCCAAACCATGGGATGATGGTCCAGCAGGCGCTGGCGGCGCCTGCGACGAGAAGGACCGCTGCCGTAGAGAAAATAATGCCACCCCAGTCGAAGACGCGCCCACCACTGGGCTGGCTTTCCTGAGGAGGCATCCTCCATGATGCCGCGAGAAGCCAGCCATAGAAGAGACCAGGCGCCAAGGTGCATGNCTCCCCATTGCGCGGCAAAGGAAGCCAACGTTTCAGGAGTTCGAAAAGAGACCCAGGAAGAAGACCCCATTAGAAAGGGGAAATGGTGCATGGGAGAAAAGATACTGGCCGTGAAAAGAAGCCAGGAGGGGGATCCTCCGCGCCCCACCAGGAATTCAACAAAAACGACGGGTCCCAGAATGAGCGTCCCAACCACAGCCAACGACGCCATCAAGCTGCGACGTTCGTCCTGACTGAACGAGGAAACCAGCAAGGTGGCAGCCATGGAGAGAAAGAGGGTGTTGAAAAGGAAGAGGATGGTTTTCAAAAAAAGGCCAAAAGTGACCCCTCCCAATTGAAAAGTCAGGGCAAAAAATGGAACCATTCCAAGCAATCCAAAAAAGAGATTGATGCCATGCCCCGTCCATTTACCCAATATGACATCCAAGGGATGCAGATCGGTGAGAAACAGGAGCCGCAAGGTGCCTTCTCGACGTTCACGACTCAAGGCATCGGAACAGGCAAACACGCCGGCAAGCGCACAGAAGACAAAAGCGGCCATACTCAATGAATGAAAGATTCCCTGGCCCTGACCAGACTGAGTGGGGCCTCTAAGACTGGCTAGCGACACACTCATCAGAGCCACCATGACCAGGGTAGAACCTGCAAGAGAACAAAGCATGCGCCATCCATGGGTGGAAGGTCGGCGGCTGGCCACCTGCAATTCTCGCACTACAATGGGCAGTGACTTGATCATGATCCCTTGCCTTTGGGGGGTGGCTACAATCCCTCAAAATGGAAGGGAGCCGTGGTCCTCTGACTCCTGTCCTGGAAGAAGGATACTAACGCGAGCGACCGTCCAGTTTGGAGCGAGCCGACTCCAACAAACGGCGCTCCTTGTCGGTCAGGCTATGCATGCCATGAGCTGAAATTTTTTCCAGAATCGGATCAATTTCGCGGGAAATGAATTCTTCACGAGTCAGCTCGGCGGGTTTCTGCACGCGCGAGGCCTTCTGACCAAATATCCGGGTCACTTTGGCCANCGGGGCTGTCTTGCGTGCCTTGGGGCGCACCGGCTCTGACTGCGCTACAAAAACGGGCGAACGTCTGCCCATGAAATAGTGGGCATAGAGCAAACCACCGATGGCTCCTCCGAAATGCCCCGCATGCGACACCTGGCCTGCCTTGGAAAAGAGCAGACCCAAGCCTGCGATGACCAGCAGCAGGAGGAACAAATGCTTCACCCGGATGGTGACCGGGAAAGGAAACAGCATGAGCGGGGAATCGGGCCACAGACGGGCAAAAACGGCAATCAGACCATAGATACCTGCTGAGGCACCCACCATGTATTGAGGCACCTGCATCCCGACGGTGAACCAGGCAATGAGCAAATGAAGCAGCCCACCCACAGCACCCGACANGAAGAAGAGACTCAAAAAACCATCCTTGCCCAACGTCTCTTCGATCGACCGACCAAAAACATACAGCGCCCAACCATTGAAAAGCAGGTGCAACACGTCACCGTGAATGAATTGGAAGGNGATCAACTGCCAGAGAAAACCGCTTCCCACNCCCACCTGACTNAGAAAAAAATATTTNTCCCACAAACTGGGAAAGCCNGGCGTGCGGGTCAGTNNCTGGAGAAGGAAGACCACACCACAGACCCCCATCAGCACCACCACGGCAGGGTAGCGCTTNGCAGGCTCATAGGAAGATTGCATGTAGGAGCGGTCGTCCAACATCACTTCACGCTAGCGGGTCACCCTTTGAATATCAATGGACTTTTCATGAAGGGAGCTTACAACCGACTCATGCACCCCTCAGCCCTGTTTTCTGACATCCTCAAGCTGGTCAGCCATAGCCTTTCTCTCTTCTGCATGGGTNAAGTTACCTTGAGGTCTCTGAGCGCCCTGGTGGGAACGCTTGTCCCATGGTGGCTTGTGTGGGGGCTCGGGTTGGGATCCAACCTTCAGGCAGCCTCCTCTTTGGCACGCACACCTAGCCATGATTCTGAGCTGCGCTACTGGCTGGAGAACATGATCACCCATCATCATTTCTCGGTGTCAGAAGCAGCATCGGCTACCGGTCTGAGCCATCCGCAGATTGAAAAGGCCATGCAAGAGTGGTCGATNCAGCCCTCTCCCACTCGATCCAGCCCGTCACATCTACTCGTCCTTCCCTACCCTGGAGGCCGCCATCCCCGCATTGGGTTTCTGGACGGGGCCATCGATCCTCAGCGCGAAACCAAGGTCAGTGCCTTTGCTCCCTGGAAAGGAGGCGGTTATGCCGTATTGGATATCCCCGAGGCCATCTGGTCGAATTTGGGACTGACCTACTTGGCCCATACCCACATTCCCACGGTCTGGGATGAACAATCCATCGCTCTGGAAACTACCGAATGGACGCGGCACCCCGATCATTCTCTGAGCATGGAGCGTCTTCTTCCCAACGGGATCTCTTTTGGCACCCATGTGGCAGGGGCCCACGGAGGCTTGATCATGGACATGTGGCTTCGCAATGGCAGCGAGGCGGCGCTGGATGATCTCCGAGTTCAGAACTGTGTGATGTTTCGTGAACTCGCCGGATTCGAGGTTCAATCAAACGACAACAAGTTGCTTCTTCCCCCTTACATTGCCTGTCATGACGTTGAGGGAAGGCGATGGGCGATCACCGCCTGGACCCCACACCAACGATGCTGGGCAAACGCACCCTGCCCCTGCATGCACTCCGACCCCCAATTTCCGGACTGCGCCCCGGGAGAAACCCAACGACTCAAGGGTTGGTTTTCTTTTTACCAAGGTGTGGATATCGTGGGAGAAATCCAGCGCCTCCAGGACCTGGGTTGGGATCGTTAAGCCCGGCAGCCGCTCAGGGTTGCCAAGGAAGCTTTTTTTGTGATTGGATGGGGCCATGCAATCCATCCCCTCGCTCCTTGATCGCCTGCGACGCGCCTGCCCGTTGATTGTCTTCATCCTATGCTCAGGGCCATGGCTCAGTGCCCGAGCAACCCAAGGCCCTCCCAACTTTGTTTTCATCCTCTCCGAAGACAACTCCAAGCACTACATGCAACTCTACGGCAACGAACACGGAGCCACGCCAGCCATTGCCGCTCTGGGCAAGGAAGGTTTGGTGTTTGATCATGCATTTTCCAACGCTCCGGTTTGTTCGGTGGCCCGCACTACCCTGATGACCGGGATTCTCGCGCCTCGAGGGGGGTTTCAATACCATCGCAAGCTCCAGCAGGCCCAACTTCCCGAAGGCGTACGCATGTGGCCAGCGCTGCTTCGAGAGGCCGGGTATTACACCACCAACAACCAGAAAAAAGATTACAATGTGGTCGAGGGAGAAGGCGTGTGGGATGTCTCCTCTCGCCAGGCCAGCTGGCGCAATCGCCCCACGCCACAAACACCCTTTTTTCACATGCAGACCTTCACTACCACTCACGAAAGTTCCCTGCATTTTGATGAAACGGCCTTTACCCAGCAACCCAACCGGACCGACGCCGCTGACATTCATCTCACCCCTTACCAACCCGACACCCCTACCTTTCGTTTTACCAAGGCGCGTTACTTCGATCGTATCCAACAGGTCGATGGACAGATCGGTAACCTGGTGCGTCAACTCGAAGCCGATGGTTTGCTGGAGAACACTTTCATTTTCTACTTCGGGGATCATGGCGGAGTACTGCCCCGGGGGAAGGGCTACCTTTATGAAACCGGTCTCCACGTACCTCTGGTCATTCGTATTCCCGAGACCTGGCGTGAGCGCCTTCCACTTAAGGTTGGCACCCGTCCGCAGGGTTTTGTGAGTTTCATTGATTTTGGGCCCACGCTGCTTCACCTGGCAGGGCTACCGATTCCTGCCGTGATGGATGGGAACCCTTTTCTGGGAGAACTCTTTACCCCTGCACGCCTCGAATCGCGGGATGAAGCCTTTGGTCATGCCGATCGTTTTGATGAGAAATACGAGATGGTCCGCTCCCTTCGCAAAGGTTCCATCAAGTATATTCGCAGCTTTCAGCCCTTCTACCCAGATGGGCTTCAGAACAACTATCGATACCGCATGCTCGCTTATGCCGAGTGGCGGAAGCTTTTTGCGGAAGGCAAACTCAATGCCGCTCAAAGCGCCTTTTTCCAGCCCAAACCGGTGGAAATGCTCTTTGACCTTCAAGAAGATCCGGATGAAGTCAACAACCTGGCGCAAAGCCCCGGTCATGCCGCGCTATTGGAGGTCATGCGCGATCGGCTGAGCTATCACATGAACCGCATCAATGACCTGAGCCTCTATCCCGAGAGTGAGATGATAGCGCATGCCCTTGAGGATGGTATTGGCTATGGCCATGAGCACCAACGGGACATTCGACAGCTGCTTCGCATCTGCAACCTGGCGCTGGAACCCTTTGATCAGGCCGAGCGCAATCTCATGCGTGCCCTTCGAACCGAAGATCCCANCATACGCTATTGGGCCTTGACGGTGTGCAGTATTTTCGGCGAAGAGGCGGCAGCCTTTGTTCCACAGGCCAAGGCCCTGCTCAAGGCTGAAGATCCACTGGTAAGACTTCGTGCCGCTGAATTTCTGGGACTCATCGGCAAACGGGACCCACGCCCCACGTTTTATGAAATCCTCGATGAAGGAGCCAGCCATGCAGTGAAACTCATCACCCTTAATAGCGCAGTGCTGTTCCACGACCGGGTGGAAAACCCCCTGCCCTTTGACGTGTCCCAATTGAAGGACCCCGAAGATCGTGACGAAGTCAAACGCCGCCTGGATTACTTCGCGGGAAGGCTTTGATCCTGTTCAAAAGACCTTTTCAGACCAAGCCTATCGCTTGGCGCTCCAGTCAATGGTGGTGGTTTCACCATCCATCTTGGCAGTCACCTTTCCTTCCAGACGCTGGTCCTTGAGAGTTCCCTTGAGCTGGTAGATCATCTGCCCGCCCTGGGGTCGGTCGCGGGTGATGGTGAAGGCAATTTGATCCCCAAAGATGCCACCGTGTTCCAGATCAAAAAACCGGTCAGGCCCCATGGTCATGGAGCCACGAATGCGCGCACCATTTTGTTTGACGTTCAAGGGTGAATCCACCATTTCACCGTTGGGTCCCTGAATGGAAAAGGTCCATTCTCCACTAAAGTCGGCATGGGTCATTTCAACCGGTCGATCTTTGAGGAGGGTGGAGATGCGCTTTTCCATCGCCGAGGCCCAGATGCCGTAACCGGCGGTGGAGAAGTGGAGGAAATCGGGCATGATGGCCTTTGGAATGCTTCCCGAACGCTCCATGAAGCGATGACCGATGTCCAAGTATTGCACCCGCTTCCAGTCCTGAAGCTTCTGGATAGCCTGATTGACCTGCAGGATCTTGCCTCGCTGGTCGTTGAAGTTTTCTCCACGCGGGAAGATACCCAGAAGCAGGATCTTTGTCTCTGGAAGCTTGGCCTTGAGCTTATGGACCACTGCAGTAATGCCATCGACCATCTCATCGGCCGTATTGCGATCGTCCCCTGAATTGTTGGTACCGATCATCACCACCGCCACCTTGGGTGAAATACCCTCAAGATTACCGTGGTCCAAACGCCAGAGAACATGCTGAGTGCGATCTCCACCAATCCCCAGATTCAGTGCCTTGCGGTGTCCGTAGTAGGTTTCCCAGACTGCCTTGCCCGCACCTTCCCATCCCTGGGTGATGGAATCGCCCACAAAGATCAAGTCGATGTCTCCCTGGTGGGCTTGAACGTTTTGATTGAATTGGTCGTGGCGTTTCATCCAACCACCTTCCCGTGGTGCGGGCGTGACGGCTGAATGAGTGGGCTTTTCAGCACCCTTCAGCGTCAGAGNAAACACCAGTGNAAGGGNTCCCAGGATGNAGAGNNAAAAACGNTTCATNNTNTCNAANNNTGCCTCAAAACCCCTTCNGCNGCAACAGGGAAAAGCCNTGAGCAAAGGGNCCTGAGNACATTCCGGCTGGCCAGAANGCCAGGGCGCTGGCAAGTTNCTCAAGCATCCAAGAGGGTTCAAGCACACCATGAAAAAAGAACGCCCACGTCATTTTGCCAGCGACAACTATGCAGGAGTTTGCCCCGAGGCATGGCAGGTATTGGAAGAGGCCAATCGGGATCATCAGCCGGCTTATGGTGAAGACCCCTGGTCGGTGAAAGCCTGCGACATGATCCGTGAGGTGTTTGAAACCGACTGTGAAGTCTTTTTCGTTTTCAACGGCACCTCTGCCAACAGCCTGTCACTGGCTGCCATGTGCCAATCCTACCATAGCATCCTCTGCCATGACTTCGCCCATGTGGAACGGGATGAATGCGGGGCCCCTGAGTTCTTTTCCAATGGCACCAAGGTGCAATTGATCGAAGGCCCCAATGGTAAAATCCACCCCGACGCGGTAGAAGCCATGGTCCGGCGCCGCACCGACGTGCACTACCCCAAACCCAAGGTGATCAGTGTCACTCAGGCCACCGAAATGGGTACCTGCTACACGGTGGATGAACTGGAAGCACTGGGCTGCCGGGCCAAGCACCTGGGGCTGACCTTGCACATGGACGGGGCCCGCTTTGCCAATGCCGTGGCACAACTGGGCGTCGCTCCCAAAGCCCTCACCTGGCAGGCCGGGGTTGACATACTTTGCCTGGGGGGCACCAAAAATGGCTCGGCGGTAGGAGATGCGGTGGTCTTTTTCAATCGCCGACTGGCCCATGAGTTTGATTACCGCTGCAAGCAGGCCGGCCAGCTGGCATCCAAGATGCGTTACCTCTCGGCTCCCTGGGTAGGCATGCTGCAAAATGGGGTATGGCTCAAGCATGCGGCTCATGCCAATGCCATGGCCGCCTTGATGCATGAACTGCTCAGCCCGGTGGAGGGTATTGAGATTCTTTTTCCCAGACAGGCCAATTCGGTCTTCGTGGAAATGCCCAAGAGCCTGATCCGCTATCTGCACGATTTGGGTTGGAAGTTCTATGCCTTCATCGGAGAAAAAGGCTGTCGCCTGATGTGCTCGTGGGACACCACCCCCGAGGATGTGCGCTCTTTTGTGAAAGACCTCAAGGAGGGGCTTCAGTCCACCTCCGGCCAATCATAGGTCACCATGACCGGCAGGTGATCCGAGGCAGTGGGTGCGTTGAGGATTTTGGCCGAGCGGCGCTTGAGTTTGGAGCCAGGCGCACGAAGCACATAATCAATTCCACGGTGAGGCTTCAGGTCATCCTGCCATCCTTGTTCCCACAGCCATTCCATGGGCGGGCTCGCGGGGCGGGCATTGAAGTCTCCTGCCAGAAGCGTCAGTGCGGCGCCACGGTGATCGATCAGCTGGAGCACCCGTTGCACTTGCTCCTGTCGCGTCTCAGAGCTCATGTGACAAAGATGGACATCCACCAGGTGTAACTCCGGGCGCCCCTCACCCGGCGCAATCCAGGTCTCCAACGCAATGCGAGGCTCCTGGCCCAGGCGATAGGGCAGGGCGTGAACGCGATGCCGCAGGATGGGCCACCGACTCAACACTGCCAGACCATAGGCCCCACCCTGAAAATGAAGGGCCTTGGCAAATTGATGATGCATCCCCAGGTGATGGGCCAGAACCTCGGTCTGAGCTACCCCACCAGTGCGACGGGTGGATTGATCCAACTCCTGAAGGGCCACGATGTCTGCCCCCGAATCAGCTATGACAGCCGCAATGCGTTCCAGATCCAGACGCCGATCGATCCCTTCACCATGATGAATATTATAAGACATCACCTTCAGGATTTTTCCAGACGATGCCTTGGGCGCACCGTCTGCCAACACCCCAAAGGAACCGACCAGTACGCCCAGGCATATCAACAGAAGGAACCAGCCCAATGCATCGCTTGAGTTTTTTGGGGAACCTCTTTCCTGAAGGTCGCTTTTCATTTTCGGCAGGAAGGGCGCTTGGCTTGTTTACCAGCACCCGTGGCCCGCTTGGCCAGATGCCGCTTCGCCTGAACTTTGGCCACACTTCCCACCTTGAGATAGGCTTGCGTCAAGGCCCCCATCAGTTCATCGCGGCGGTCATAGAGCCGCTTGTGCGGGCGTTTGGGCACCCGAGAAAGGCAGTAAGCAGTGAGCAGTGGCAGCGAAACCGTGGAGTCTACATAGGCCACCACACAATCGGGCAAGGTCTGAGGATCGACCTTACCCCAACTGACGGCTTCAGCCGGAGTGGCACCGCTCAAGCCTCCGGTATCAGGCCGGGCATCGGTGCACTGCAGAAAGTAATCGTGGCCCTTCTCATCAATCCCCATCACTTCCTGGATCTGAGGCTCGGTCTGGAGCATGAAATTCTTCGGGCTACCTCCCCCCAGAATGAAAACCGAAGACGTGCGCCCGGAAGCCTTGGCATCATAGACGATAGAGGCGCTCTGATTGACATCGCGGTTGACATCAAACTGGAGGGCCTGATCTCGCAGGGCCATGGCGGCCACGTTCATCCCGATGGAACTGTCGCCCGGGCTGCTGGTGAAAATAGGGATGCCATAACGGTAGGCTGTCGCCAGCACTGAGCTATCCTTGAGCCCCAGCCTGCGACCTCGTTCAGCCACATACTTGCCCAGCAAGTAGTGAAACTCATCGGTGCCCATGACGCGCTGAAACTCCTCCCCCTGAATGACCTGGCGCACGAAGGCATCGGTGTCGAGAAGGACATCGTAATCAAATAGGACATCGTAGATGCGCACCACGCCATCGCGGTGCAACTGCACATCGTCCAGGAAGGGAGAACCTTGATGCAAATTCAAATCCAAGCCGTAATGCAGATCGTGATAGAGATTGGCACCGGTCGAAACGACCCAGTCGATAAAACCCGCCTTCATCCACGGGATGAGACAGGATTTCCCGAGACCGGCGGGAGTGAGCGCTCCGGTAAGACTCATGCCCAGGGTCCCCTCATGGGGCAGCATTTGGGTGGTCAATAAGTGGGCCGCTTCCCGTAACCGCCCACCATTGTAGGCGAGGAACGCCTGATCGATGAGATCGGCCACTTTCATGTTGGGGCGAATGCCCTGGGGGTCCAGACGCGGGTAGGCCGACAAGCCCGGGGCTTTGCTCTTGTGACTCACCCACGTATCTTGCCGATCGCAGCCTAGCTGTGGCAACGCGAATCTGTCATCAAGCTGATGAATTTCTGCGGCGACCCACGGGAGGGAAAAGTCCATGGAAACCCTTGCCCGCGAGGGAAGGAGGTCCCTGCTTCAATCGTCGCTGCGGCCTGTCAGAAAAGGTAGCAGATAATACAGGAAGTAAGCCAAAGAGGTAATGAAGGCAGCGACGTAGGTCCAGGCCGCAGCATTGAGCACCTCGGAGACCCCTCTGTCTTCGGTGGCTGTTGCGGTGAAGCCCATTTCAGTGAGCATCACCTTGGCTCGTCGCGAAGCATCGAATTCCACAGGCAACGTGATGAGGTTGAAGGCCATGATGATGCCCCAGCAACCCACCAGAAGGGGCAGGGCCAGTTGGATGGGAATCAACCCCAGAAACAGGGCTCCAACCATGAGCCAGGTCAGCATGCCATTGGCGAAGGAGGTGATACCGACTGAGGCCATGCGGATGTTCAGTGGCCCGTAGGCCTGTTGGTGCTGCAGGGCATGACCGCACTCATGAGCCGCAACGGCAATCGCAGCAACCGAAGTGCCATGATAATTTTCTTCGGAGAGGACCAGACGCTTGCGAGTCGGATTATAATGATCACTCAGCATGCCCCGCTGCATTTCGATACCAACATCCTGGATGCCGGCACGCTGGAGCATTTGGGCCGCCACCTGGGCTCCGGAATAACCGTTGTGAGCCCGTATCTGTGACTGGCGCCGATAGGCACCCTTGACTTTGGTCTGGGCCCAAAGACCCATCAGCAAGGTTCCAATGAATAAGATCCAATACATGTTTGAAGTGTCGACAAGCCTTGGTTGACGCTTTTTTGAGAAGCCGCTTGTCTGATTTCAAATTAGAACCGGATGGGCTGCCTGGCAATGGAGGATTGCAGTTGGCTCATGACATTTTTGTCATAATCGGTGCCTCAAGGGTGCATGCCTTGACGGATCTCCATGGCCCAGTGCGGGTTGAGCATGGGAGCGGTGGCCACCTGAATGGCTTCGGCCCCCCGGTCCAGAAACCAGGTGACTTCCTCAGCCTGATCAATGCCCCCGACCGGCAGGAGGCTTACACTGGCCTGCTGCCGCTTACGGGCCTCTGCGAAAGCATGAAATTGTTGCTTCACAGCAGGAGCAATAGCCTTGCCGGCAATGCCTCGAGAGACTCCGCCAAAGTGAAAGGTATTGGAGGAAGCATCCACCGTTCGCACTCGAGCTCCGACACAATTGATCATCACCAATCCAATGCGTGTCAACTGAGCCAGGGCAATCCACAAATCGATCTGTTCCATGTCGTCCACGACACCCAGCTTGGCCAACAGAGGGCGATCCCCTACCGCAGCACGGACGGTTTCCAGGACACCCTTTGCCGCATCCAGCTGGTTGGAAAGTTGTCCATCGGAGGTGGAGACATTGGGGCAGGAAAAATTCAACTCCACCACGTCGGCACCGCTTTCAAAAGCCCACACCGCGCATTGGGCGTAATCCTCGCCCAGAGCCACAGCGCTGGTCGTCGCATCTGGAGTCGCCACCACTGAGACCGAAAGGATCTGGTGAGAAGCCAAGTGTGACCGACAGAGGGCGACGTCGGAGCGCCACACCGCTGGCATCTTGGAGGGCATGCCAAATGAGACGGCCCAGGCATCCCCCATCGTGGCTTGCGCATTCACCGCAGGCACCCCGGGCGTGAGAACGTCTGAAACAACCGGCACCAGGTTGGGCATGGGGTAGCTGGCACGTTCACAACGGCGCACGGTCTTGTAGGTCAGCACGTCAAACCCCAGGCGCGCGTAGTAAAGCAGCCACTGGCTATTGAGAAGCGGGCCCGCCGCCATGGCCAATGGAGAGGGAACCGACAACCCGGCATAAGTCCACTGTCCGGGTACAGGGTCCATGGAATCGATGGATTCCATGGACAGCTTTGGAGCATGGGCATAGTTCCAATCATAGTCTTGGTGGATATCATAGACTGGAAGCGGTGTTCTCACGGAAGGATCAGTTTCATAGTGGCCATGCATGAAGGCAATGTCTTTCTCCTTCGTTGGGGCTCAGTCAGAAAGAGAATGCATGAACCCAACCTTTGCTCCTGCCCCATCGCAAGCTTGTCGAGCCTGAGCCGGCCTGTCATGGTGATCGGACGTTGATTCTGACGTAATTCCAGCAGGATGCCAGACACAGTGATCCAGACCGAAGGCTTGAGTCAGCGCTTCGGATCGCAGTGGGCTCTTCATGAGGTCTCGGTATCGATCCCTCCGGGTGCCATCGGCCTTCTGGGCCCCAATGGTGCCGGCAAGAGCACCTTCATGAAGTGCCTGCTGCAACTCCTCAAGCCCACTTCCGGTAAGGCCTGGCTTCTGGGCAGCGACATTGCCCGTGCGGGCCGCGACATCCGCACCCGCGTCGGTTATGCACCCGAGCAAGACTGCCACATTCCAGGCATGGTCGGGTGTGAGTATGTCACCTACTGCGCCCAACTTTCAGGCATGCCCTTTCAGGACGCCCGACAACGCGCTCATGAGATGCTTGATTTTGTCGGTATGGGCCAGGAGCGTTATCGCAAGGTCGACACCTATTCCACGGGCATGAAGCAGCGGGTGAAACTCGCCCAGGCCATTGTGCATGACCCGGAAATTGTCTTTCTGGACGAGCCCACCAACGGTCTGGACCCGTCGGGCAGGGAACAAATTCTCGAGCTCATCCGCTCCCTCTGGAAGGACCATGGGATCAGCGTGGTCCTCTCGTCCCATCTCCTAAGCGATGTCGAACGCATCTGCGATCAGATCACCATCATCGCCCTGGGCAAAGTGCTGATGCAGGATCGCATCGATCGGCTCAAGGCCCAACGCAAGCCCACGGCTGAAATCATCACCGAGTCTCCTGCCGAGACGGTCATGGCCTGTATGCAGCACTCGGGTTGGCAGACCACCCTGCTGACCAACGGGCATGTCCAGGTCGAACATGGGTGCGACCATCTGGGTCCCCTGGTAGAAGCCCTGGATCAGGCCGGGATCACACCGCTGGAAATCCTTCAAAGCCCCAACCAGCTCGAGGCCCTCTTCGTTCAAGCCCTCGAAACGCATGATGAACCTGCTTCCTGATCTCTACGAACACTGGAAGGGGCAGGCCCGTGGCATCTGGCACCGGCGTCTGGCCGTCGCAGCGCAGGCCTTTCGCTCGGTGTGGTCCAACAAATGGGTGCGGCACCTGAGCCTGGCCGCCTGGGTGCTCTGCCTCGGGCAAAGTGCCATTCTCTTCGGGGTGGGCCAGTTGCTGGTCAAGGACAGCGTCATTTATACCGTCGTCAACCAGATGGATGCCCAGCCACGTGCCCTGGTAGGTGGCCTGGTGAGTTGGATTCTGGAACGCCCGGACCTCTCGGTAAGCAGCACCTACGGTTTGTGTTTCTATTACTTTACTCGCTGGTTTCAGCCCCTCTCCCTGGTCCTGGTGACTTTGATGATCCCGATGCTCATTTCACAGGATCTCTCCAGTCGCGCGATCATCATCTATCGATCCAAGGCCCTTGGCCAGGGAGACTATCTCTTCGGCAAGTTCATGGCCGTTTTCGGACTGCTGGGTTTTGTCTGGCTCTTGCCCATCATTCAGGCCTGGTTACTGGGCTGCCTGCTTTCACCGGAGTGGTCCTTTCTTTGGCATGCCCGCCTGGCCTTGTTTCAGAGCATCGGCTTTGTGGTCGCCTCCATCACCTTCCTGAGTCTGCTGGCCATGGGAGTTTCCGCTCTCTCCCAGCGTGAGAAGGCCACCACCGTGATCTGGCTGGTTTTATGGATCCTCGGCCACTTTCTGGCCAAGTCCCAGGGGGAAGATCATCCATGGCTGGCGTATTTGAGCTTCACCCACATCCTGGATCAATGGGCCATCCAACTTTTCAACCCGTCGGCTCATGTCTCGCAGCTCATGGAAAACCTCCCCATCCTAGGAAGCTTCACCAGCCTCACCGAAAGATGGATGCGTTTCCCTACCGCTGAGGGTGCCGCCCCCTGGGTGGGTGCGGCCATCATGGTGGGAATGAGCGCGAGCATTCTCAAGCGAAAGGTAAAACCCGAATGAGTGCTCCGATCATTGAAGCTCGCCAGGTGAGTCGCTGGTATGGACTGGTGATGGGACTCAACCATATCAGTTTTGACATCCTGCCGGGCATCACCGGATTGGTGGGCCCCAATGGAGCTGGCAAGAGCACCCTGATCCAGATCATTACGGGCCAACTCAAACCCAGTTCCGGTATGCTGACAGTTCTCGGCCACACTCCCTGGAACCATCCCCCCACCCTGGCTCGTCTGGGCTACTGTCCGGAAAAGGAGGCCCTCCCCGAACACCTTCGCCCTTTGGAATGGCTGACCGGTTTGGGTTTGCTCTCGGGGCTCCCACGACAGCAGGTAGGCCCAATCGCTTCAGCCTCCCTTGCCAAAGTAAGATTGCGGGAAGCTGACTGGGGCAAACGGCTGGGACAGTTTTCCAAAGGCATGCGGCAGCGCGTGAAGCTGGCTCAAGCCATCATGCACCAGCCCGATTTGCTGGTGCTGGATGAACCCATGAATGGGCTCGATCCCATGGGCCGACAGGAGATCGCCACCATCCTCAAGGAACTGGCGGCTCAAGGAGTGCACATTCTTATCTCCAGCCACATCCTGGCCGAGCTGGAGCCCCTATGCCGAAACATCATGATTCTGAACTGGGGGCGAGTCATGGCCACCGGCGCCCGACAGCACATACGTTCTGGCCTGACGGACTGGCCCGAACAACTTACGGTCCTTTGCGAAGATCCTGAAGGCCTGGCAGCACTCCTGTTTGAAGGCGGTTATTTGCTGGGTTTTGATGCCCATCAGGAGGAAGGTCGACTGACCTTCCGCATCAAGAATCCTCAAGGCTTTTTTCCGCAATGGGCATCGCTCGTGCGAGAAAGCGGTCAGGCCATCCATGAAATTCGCAGCGGGAACCGATCCCTCCAAACCCTTTTCAACAAGGTCACTCACTCATGAAGGCCGAGAGCGATTCTGCACAAGACCTGCGCATGCGAGCTGCCACACGGCACCCTGGCACTTGGCAAAGCCTTGCAGGCTTGTGGTGCCTGACCTGGCGCTCGCAACTCAGCTGGCGCAAGTCCCTGGCGATCCTGCTCCACGTAATGGGACTCCCCCTCCTGGGCTACCTCAGGGCTTCTTCCTTTCAATCCATGGGCGGATGGATGCTCTTTACGATCGACCTTTATACTTTCCTCGCCCTTCCCCTGTTTTGCCTGCATAGCTTTGGTGGCCTGGTCAGGGATGACCTGCAGGAGGATACAGCCTGCTACATCCTCACCCGTCCCATACGCCGATGGCAGTTTCTCGTCGGCCAATATACCTGTCAGTGCCTGTGGACATGTATCATCGTCGCCCTGACCTATCTGGCGTTTGGAAGCATGTGGTGGCTGCAGGAGGTCGAAGGATGGTTACCCGTCATGCTGGGCCTCATGAGCGTTGCCGTTCCTGCCATCCTGGTCTATGGAGCCATCAGTTCCCTGATGGGATTATTGACCCGAAAGTATCTTGTTTTAGGTCTAATCTATGGTTGCGTGATCGAATTTGGCGTGGGACAGATCCCCACCAACCTTCACAGTCTCTCCATGACGCATCACCTCAAAGATCTCCTCGCCCTGCATCCCGAGATTGGGGCGCACCTGGTGCGTGATTCCGCTCAACCCTGGCTTTCTCTTCTCATGCTCGCCATGGCAACCCTTATCAGCCTGGGCGTGGGCTGTCTGCTCTTCACCCATCGCGAATACCTCCAGGCCGAAGACATGTCCCGGTAGTGGGTGGATCCCCTGGTTGCACTCACACTGATTCGTGGCACAGTTTCCAAATCTCTTTATCAAACATGAGTCCAGCGCCCATCATCCTCTGGTTTCGTCGCGATCTGCGACTTGAAGATCATGCCGCCCTTTCAGAAGCGTTGAAGGGAGGTTCGCCCATCCTTCCGCTCTACATCCACGAGACGGAAACCGTCCCGTCCATGGGGGCAGCCTCTCAGTGGTGGCTGCATCATGCCCTTCAAGCTCACGAGGCACGGTTGCGGGCCGTGGAAGCAAGGCTGATTGTTCGCCAGGGAGACCCCGCGGAGGTCCTTGCAAAACTGATCGCTGAGACCGGTGCGAAGGCGGTTTATGCCAGTCGCGCATACGATCGCTCCACCGATGCGCTCGACCACACCATGCAAGGTTTTCTGGATAAAAGACACATCACGTGGAAAACCTTTGGTGGACACCTGATGTGGGAACCAACGGAAGTCCGCAACAAGAGCGGAAAACCCTTTCAGGTATTCACTCCGTTCTGGCGGGCTCAGAGTCAGGGGTTTGAACCGGGCAAACCCCTTCCAGCCCCCACCCATTGGCCCTCTCCCCAACAGTGGCCTGCCTCTGACCCACTGGAGTCTCTTCACCTGCTGCCTTCCATTTCATGGGATGCCGGGTGGAAAGATATCTGGCAACCTGGCGAAAAAGGCGCCGCTCAGGCAGTGGAGCGGTTTGCTTCTGAGGCTTACGAGACTTATGAGGTCGGCCGAGATCTTCCCGGCATCGAGGGAACCTCACGTCTTTCTCCCCACCTGCATTTTGGAGAAATCACTCCAGCACAAATTTATCATGGCCTCCTGAAACGACTCCAACCCAGAGGCGTGAGTCCCACCGCACTGATGAGCTCGTGCTACATGCGAGAGCTGGGTTGGAGGGAGTTTGCCCATCACCTCCTGCATCATTTTCCGGACACCACCGATCGCCCACTTCGTCCCGAGTTCGAGGCTTTCCCATGGATGGAAGACGAGGGCTTGCTTCGTGCCTGGCAGAAAGGCCAGACTGGTTACCCAATGGTCGATGCCGGCATGCGTGAACTCTGGTCCACAGGATGGATGCACAATCGCGTGCGCATGATCGTGGGTTCCTTTCTGGTCAAACATCTGTTGATCCGCTGGCAGGAGGGCGCGAAATGGTTCTGGGACACCCTGGTGGATGCTGACCTGGCCAACAACACCCTGGGGTGGCAGTGGATTGCGGGTTGTGGCGCCGATGCCGCGCCTTATTTTCGCATCTTCAACCCCATGACCCAGAGCGAAAAATTTGATGGTCACGGCGATTATATCCGACGGTGGGTGCCCGAGCTTGCCAAACTTTCCGATGCAGATCTCCATGCCCCCTGGGAAGTCCCTCCTCTCGCCTTGGCTTCAGCCGGCATCCAGCTGGGTGTCACCTACCCACATCCGGTGGTGAACCACACCATTGCCCGCGAACGCGCGCTGGCCGCTTATCAGAAAATCAAGAAGGCACGTTGAGTGCCTTGCCCAATATCAGGGCGTGGACTCATCACTTTGTGCAGGAGGGGTGCGATCCGAATGGGGGTTCTCGCGGAGCTCCTCAGGAATCATTTCACCGGCAGGGTCCTGAGGGCCCGGTTCGAAGTCGTAACGGAAATCCTCCGCATATTTCAAGACGCGCAGGACGTATTCGTGCGTTGAGGGGTAGTCCATTTGTTCGAGAAAAACCTGACTGTTGGTGGCCCCGGCTCCCTCCATCCAACCCAGGACCGGCTTGCGCCCGGCATTGTAGTCAGCCAGCGCATACACCAAGGGACGATCCAAGTCCTGATAACGCTTCACNAGCTTAGCCAGATAAAACGTACCCGCCATCACATTGGTGCGNGCNTCGAGCANATGTTNCGGCTTGAAAGCAACCNNTCCATGATGGTCGGCCCACTCATAGGCNGCCATGTCCGTGAGTTGCATCAGACCGAGTTCACCCACCCCGCCCCTGGCCTCGGCATCAAAGCGACTCTCCTGCCAAGCCACCGCCTTGATCAAGGCTGGATGGAGGGGTGAAGGTGCCGCCACTTCCTCAAACAAGGTGTCATAACGCCCCATGTCGATCATAGGCGCACGCCAGCGTGCCCAGATCGCCACCACCGAAACCAGCAGCGAAAGCCCTGCCCAGATGAAAAACGAACGCATCATCGGTAGAGACCATTCTAGCCCAATAGGGCGCCACTCCAAGCCCTTGTTTGCTCGAGGCACCGGACCCACGAACAATCTGGAAAAAAACCTTTGCTTTTGTCCGCTTTTGGCTTCTTATTATCGCCTGCCTCGGGTCGGAGCGTAGCTCAGCTTGGCTAGAGCGCCAGCTTTGGGAGCTGGATGTCGCAGGTTCGAATCCTGTCGCTCCGACCATCTCTATCNACGACTTACGNAAANAANGCGTCGTNGGACACAAAAAAGACACAGCTTTCAGGCGATAAAAAAGCGCCTAGAGCGGGTCGCAAAGGAAGAATGCCGACATTCCCAGTCAAGTTCTCCAAAGGTTCCCAAGTCGTCACGATCTACGCCCCATCGGTGGCCAAACCTAGTTAGCGAGTTGTTTTTAGGGTTCAGCAAAAAAGGCATTCCAAATATTTCAAGAGCTACGAAGAAGCTCGGAAACGAGCGAACCTCATACTGACCCAAATTGCCTCTGGCAACAATCTAGGTGCCGGATTCACAACAGCAGAATCACAACAATTCGACCTACTAAGAAAATCGGCAAAGCTCCGTGGCGTCTCTCCGGAAAAAGCCATCGCAAATTGGATTGCTTCTTTGNCTATTATTACTTGGTAAAACTGGTAAACGCTCAATCAAACCAAAGATAGATGAACGCCCCCCTTCTTTTACTCATAACACTCACCTTCATATTTCTAGGAGGTTGTGAATTACCTCACGTAGAATCAACTGGGTCTGAGGAACCTGTTTCAAAAATTTTACATACAATGGGCTCGCCTAAAAAAGAAATAGCGAATCCCTATCTGAAGCCGGATTTCAGACCTATGAATTTTGAGCAATACAAGGCGGAGTTTCCTAACTTGGCGGGGCTTGATTGTGGCATTGACGACTTTTTCGATACTTACATTAATGTCTTTGGTGTAACAGTCGCGGCGATGCCAAACACGCCAGTTCCCGAGGTAATCCATGCAGCGAAAATATACGCCAAACTAATGGATAACGATGAGGACTTTACCCCAGATGATCCACGAATNTTCGATTATCATCAGNAGGATCATNAAGGCCGAAACCATCTCATTGTTTTGGTCGACACCAAAGCAATGGATAATGCGTGGATCGCATTTAGGCCCGGTCAGCGCTTTTGGGTTCCGGCACAGGCCCTTCGGCCTGGACATTCCGGTGTTGGCCATTCCCGTGATGGTGAGATGGACATNGCGGTTGAGGAATTGTTTCACAAGTATGGAAAAGCCTTCCAGAGGGTATACCCAAAGGATTTTGGTCTACCGGACTATGAAGCCCATGACACATGGTCATCAACCCTTTCAAATGCGATGGATCAAGCACGTGGAATCGACCGCACAGTAAGNCCCATNAATGGAAAATGGACCTATCCTGAAAATGCATGGTATACCTACGACGACACATCATGTGGTTGGGGCTGCCAGATTGATGAATATTTTTGGCATATATGGGCGACGAACATTGGCTATTACGAGATGCTCACAAGACCACCGGGCACCCCCAAAGAGAATTCAGAATTACGAGGTTGGTGTAATAATTTACATTCGGAGTGGAAGCCATGTTCTAAACAGGATCTCAAATTAATGGATTCAAAGGCTTACCTCCTTATCAACAACAAAGATTACCAACTCCCTACGAGGATACCTTTCGGTGAATATGGGGGTAANCGAGTAACCTACCACGGCTATGAAATCAGCGTTGATTTGANAAATGNATTACGATTTATGGTCAANCGAGGTTTTGCCCCCAAATTGAGTTTAAAACGCGGAAACACGTATTTTCTAGACCAATCTCTTGAAGGCAATTCAGGGTTCCCACTAAGGTTTTCCTCATCCGCAAACGGCGTCCACCAAAGAGGGGAGGAATATCGAGAAGGCGTTGTCATCAACGGTATACCCGGCAACCGAGGATCATACGTTCGTATTACAGTGGCCGAAACCGCACCAAATCAACTGTATCTGTATTGTCCAGAGCAAAAAGGCATGGCAACCGACAACTTTTTAATGATCGAAGATTGATGAATGAACTCATCGAAACGTCCGTAGCTTCCTAAGTGATAATTAGTATATATTTGAATTTTTAGTATAATCTGGTTTTGGTAAGGGAATAAAA
>NYYT01000051.1 GCA_002686885.1 Pedosphaera sp. | reverse complement strand
CTTGCTGACCCAACAAGGAACGCATCTGGTTCTCCAAGGAATGGATGGATGATTCCAGGCCTGGTCGTTTGAGTTCGAGCTCTTTGATCTGTATGACCGCCAGGGAAAGATCCAGTGGGGATCGCTCACCCCTTTCTTGCTGCTGTTTGAGTGCCGCATACAGCTCCTGAGCCAGGGTGATTTGCTCTTTCAGGATTTCTTTACGCTCATGGAGTGCCAACCAACGTGTGGCGGACTCCATGGCTTCCATGACTTTCTGGTGCGCCATCCATTGAACTTCCTTTTCTGCTTGTTCAATATTCAGGGATGCCACGTTTTTTTCGAGGCGAAGCCTGGCCGTGATGGGGAAGGATTGCTGCAAGGAAAAACCCTGCATGTTCTCCGGGTTGATCGTGTTGAGGCTCGAAGAGGTGGTTATGCGGGGATTGGTCAGCTTGCCTGCTTGCCGACTTCTGGCTTTGGCAGATTCGATCACCCAGCGGGCTGCTGCCAGTTCTTTGTTATGCCTGCAAACTCCCTCAGCTAAGGTTTCGATCGTCCATGAAAGGGGAGAGGGGGGCTCAGCACCTAGAGTCCGAACAATAGTCCCATGCCAGAGGATGGCCAGCCAAAGGCTGGTTCTCAGCAGGCATCCTTGGATGGAAAGACTATGGATGGAAGGGTGTTTTGGTTTTGTCATTTTTGCCACGTGCACGGAAGGCAGGCCAATCATGGCGTGCTGCTTCAAGAATATCTGGGAATCCCCTACCTTTTTAAGGGCGGGGCGGATGGTTGAAACGAGCCCTAGCTCAAATCAACATGCGACAACAGAGGCGAAGTGTGGATCTTCCTGTCTGGCATGGCGGTAAGAAAGGTTCCCGTTGGGGCGGAGTAGCCCAGCGGCTTGATAGCCAAAGGCGATTTGCATTAGGTTTGAGGTCAGAGTCGGGCAAGACCTTCAGCCAATGATGTATCTTTATTTTCTCGTGTAGTGTGGAGACAGTTCTGGGTGGGTGGTGATGTGTATCATGCGAATGATCGAGATCATTCCAAGAGAACTGTGCCTCGACTGCGGTTTCGCATACATCGTGTTCGTGATCCGCGCAAAAGATCTGACACGGACAGAATGGGTACACGAAAAATAGGATGAGGAAAATTGTGAACCCTGCCTTCACAGTCCCAGTATAGACGTTTGGCAGTGGTAATCAACTTTAAAGCCGGGGTTCTGTCGACTACTTTCCCAAAGACTTGAAAGCCCAACTTGTCATGGCAATTTGAAGCATCAGGGATGCTATCAAATTCTTTCCATTGCAATGTGTTGGAGGATGTGAAGCACGACGTGGCTTCGACTTCACCAGTGGCCGAAAGCACCTATCGCCGACTTCGCCTGGAAGCGCTTCCTCACCAGCTGGAGGTTTGGCGTGCCATTGAAGAGGGCTCCAGTGGTGTCCTGCATGCACCGACCGGATCAGGGAAAACCCTGGCAGTCGCGGCACCGCTTCTAAAGCGTGCCCTTGGAAGTCATCCAACCATTGAAACCGGACTCCGAATCCTTTGGGTCACGCCCCTTCGAGCCTTGGTGGAAGATACCCGGCGTGCCATTGAGGACCTGCTCACGACCCTGAAATGGCCGGGAGAGGTGCAGTCACGGTGCGGTGACACTTCGGCGTCCATTAAGTCCAGGCAAAAGCAAATCCTTCCCTCAGTCTTGATCACCACGCCTGAGAGTCTTTCGCTGCTACTTTCCTATGAGAGCACCCATCATGCCTTTCAGGGATTGCAAGCGGTGGTGGTCGACGAGTGGCATGAATTGCTCTCCACCAAGCGAGGCGTCCAAACCGAGTTGTGCCTTGCCCGTCTCAGGCAGTGGTGTCCCAGCTTGCAGACATGGGGGCTGTCCGCCACCCTGGGAAATCTTCATGAAGCCATGCAGGCACTTCTGGGGAGTGAACTAGACGGACGTTTGATTTGTGCCACCTCCTTCCAGCTTCCAGAGGTCCAGACCCTGATGCCGAAGCAGTGGGAGGTCTTTCCCTGGGCGGGGCATCTAGGGCAACGCATGGTCGAACAGGTTGTTGAAGCTATCGAAGCGGAAAAGACGACCCTGGTGTTCACCAACGTGCGCTCCCAGGCCGAGTGGTGGTTTCAGGCCATTTTGCAGAAGCGCTCTGAGTGGGAGGGTGAGGTGGGTCTGCATCACGGATCTCTCGAGAAAAGCGATCGACTGGAAGTCGAACGGCGACTTTCTTCAGGGAATATCCGGGTGGTGGTGTGCACCTCCAGTTTGGACTTAGGAGTCGATTTTTCACCGGTCGATCAGGTGATCCAAATTGGCGGACCCAAAGGCGTGGCGCGGCTGCTTCAACGTGCAGGGCGCAGTGGGCATCGACCCGGTCGCACCAGTCGCATTCTTTGTGTTCCAACCCATGCCATGGAGATTCTGGAGTTTGCCGCTGCCAGAG
Source organism: Pedosphaera sp. (assembly GCA_002686885.1). Classification (GTDB taxonomy): domain Bacteria; phylum Verrucomicrobiota; class Verrucomicrobiia; order Limisphaerales; family AAA164-E04; genus UBA7971. The sequence continues at coordinate 26,821 of NYYT01000051.1, read as the reverse complement.
AGGCCATGAAGCAAGGTCGCATCGAATCGCGTGAGCCATTGCGAGGGCCGCTGGATGTTCTGGCCCAGCACATGGTCACCTTGGCCATGGGGGGTGGTTTTCATGAAGAGCAGGCTTATCAGGAAGTGCGCAAGGCATGGTCCTACCGAGCGTTGAGCCCCGAGGAATGGAGCTGGGTGCTCGAATTCATTACCCAGGGCGGTGCGTGTCTGAAGGCCTACGACCAATTCAGGAAAGTCAAAGTTGAAAAGGGGTTTTACTCGGTGGCGGAGGTCAAGACGGCACGTCTCCATCGAATGAGCATCGGCACCATTGCCAGTGATCCTGCCATGCAGGTGCGTATAATCCGCGGAAAACGCCTGGGCACGGTCGAGGAATCGTTTGTCAGTCGTCTCAAGCCGGGAGTTCATTTTGTTTTTGCGGGTTGCCGCCTTGAATTGGTGCGAGTGCGTGACATGACTGCCTGGGTGCGTCGCGCCAAGGGAGGCCGGGCAACGGTCTCGGTTTGGTCGGGAGGGCAAGCACCCCTTTCAAGCGAGTTGGCGGCTGAGTTTCGACGGACCCTGGAGGATGCTTCTGACCGGTGCTCCTCATGGCCCGAAGTGCGCGAGCTCCTCCCGCTGCTTTCGGTTCAGGCCAGCCATTCCATGATCCCGGGCAAGGAGCAGCTTCTGATGGAGCGTCTTGTGACTCGGCAGGGAGTGGCATGGTTCCTCTATCCCTTTGAAGGCAGGCTATCTCATGAAGGTCTGGCTTCCTTGTTGGCGTACCGAATGAGCTTGAGCTCAAAGATGAGTCTCTCCATGACCTTCAATGACTATGGGATCCATATTCTCAGTGAGGAGGACCCAAACTGGACAGTGCAGGATTGGCGTCGTTTTCTGGATCCCCAAAACCTGAGCAAAGACTTGGAGCAAGCCATCCATACCGTCGAAATGGATCGCCGCCAATTCCGGGACGTAGCGCGGATTGCGGGGTTGATCCATCAAGGTTTTCCGGGTGCCCGCAAGCCAACTCGACAGTTGCAAGTATCCAGTGAACTTCTTTTTGAAGTTTTTCGCAGCTACGACCCGCAGAACCTTTTGCTCAAGCAGACGCGTCGGGAGGTCCTTTCCAGTGCCCTGGACTGGAATCGCATGGAACGTGCCTTGCAGCAAATCAGCCACCAGCAATGGTCCATCGTCGACCTCCAGCATCTCTCTCCCTTTGCCTTCCCTCTCTGGGCGGAGGCACAGCGCCGTCATGTGTCCAGTGAATCCTGGACCGACCGCATGCAACGACACAGTCAGCGAGAGCAAAAGAGGGTTCAGTATTCATGAGTCGGTCTTCTCTCGCATTCCATTGGCAGGGAGTGGACTGGCAGTTGCTCGCTGATAAAGCCCTCTGGCATCCCGGGGAAAAAACATTGTTCATTGCCGATCCCCACTTTGGTAAATCGGCTAGTTTTCGCTCAGCTGGCATTCCTGTGCCCGAAGGTGCGACTCATGACGATTGCCAGCGATTGTCGCTTTTGATTGAACGTACTTCAGCCATCCGGCTGGTGATCCTTGGAGATTTTTTTCACAATGCTGCGAGCCGGTCTTCCTCAGTGCATCGAGTGCTGACTGACTGGCGCAAGCGACACACTGATCTCCAAGTGGAGCTGGTTCGTGGGAATCATGATCATGCTGCGGGCGATCCCTGGCCTGATCTTAAGGTGCGGGTCCATCCATCATCCTGGACGTGGAAGGGGTTTTGTTGCGCGCATACCGACCAAAAACCTTCTTCTCATCCTGTTTTGAGTGGTCATGTGCATCCATCGGTCAAGCTTTCGGTTCAGGGTCGACGTGTGTATCGCTTGCCCTGTTTCTGGTTCCGTGGGCAAGTTTCCTGCACCCTTCCTTCTTTCGGTACCTTTACCGGATCCTATACCGTCGAACCGTCTCGCGAAGATTGCCTGATTGCGACCGATGGCCACTCGATCATGAACGTCACCCAATGGGTGGCATGAGGGCCCATGAGCAGGTAGAGCCCGACCAGCCAGACCACTGGAGGTGGATCTAGCCACGCATGATGGCTCCAATGGGGTGAGCCTTCTCAACACCCGTAAGCCTGGCATCCAGTCCCTGAAAAGGGACACTTAACCGTTGATGATCGATGCCTAGCAGATGGAGCATCGTTGCGTGAAGGTCTCGAACATGCACAACATTCTCCACGGCGTGATAGCCGAGCGGATCGGTCTGACCATGACACACCCCTCCCTGAATGCCGCCACCGCACAGCCACATGCTGAATCCTTTGATGTGGTGGTCCCGACCCGGTTGTTTCCCTTTGCCCTGGAACATGGGAGTGCGCCCAAACTCACCTCCCCATATGACCAGCGTATCCTCCAAAAGGCCCCGTTGCTTGAGGTCGGTCAACAGCGCCCAGGTGGGCTTGTCGGTGAGCCCGCAGCAGGTCTTCATGTATGATGTCAGATCTCCGTGGTGGTCCCACCCGCGGTGGTAAAGATGAATGAATCGCACGCCCCTTTCTGCCAGTCGCCTTGCCAGCAGACAGTTGGCTGCGTAGCTGCCGTCGGATCCTTGAGTGCCATACATGTCCAGGACGTGCTGTGGTTCTCGCGAGAGGTCCATTAATTCAGGCACACTGGCCTGCATGCGAAAGGCCATCTCATAGGCATTGATACGTGTCTGGATTTCAGGATCCCACTGACGTTGCTCTTGCAGTTGATTCAACTGCTGAACGGTGTCCACCAGATCGCGCTGGCGGGCTCTGGAGATCCCGGTTGGGTTGCGCACATAATGCACCGGATCACCACTGGATTGAAATTCAACCCCCTGAAAGCGTCCGGGCAAAAATCCGCTGTGCCACTGCCTGGCTCCGATGGGCTGGGGGTTGCGCCCTCCCTGGCTGGTAAGAACGACAAATCCGGGAAGATCTTCACTCAGACTGCCCAGTCCATAATTCACCCAGGCACCCATGCTCGGTCTGCCTGAAATGGACGTGCCTGTGTTCATGACCGTGTGGGCAGGGTCGTGATTGATTTGGTCGGTTACCATCGAGCGTACGATGGCTATTTCATCGGCCATTTTTGCCGTCCAAGGGAGGAAGGCGCTGATCTCCTGTCCGGATTGTCCATATCGAGCAAAGGAGGTCTGTGGCCCGAGGCATTTGAGTGCCTGGCCCTGAAGCTGAGCAATGGGTTGCCCCTTGGTAAAACTCTCCGGCATCGGTTGGCCATCGAGGCGAGCCAGTTCGGGTTTTGGGTCAAACGTTTCAAGATGGGAAGGGCCTCCTGCCATGCACAGAAAAATGACCCGCTTGGCCTTTGCGGGAAGATTGGGGAACCCCTCCACCCCGGGTGCGTTGGGAGATGCCAAGGGTGGCGATTCTGAGGCCCCCCTGATATTTGGTTTGCCCATGGCATGAAGAGCAGCAAGCCCCAGCCCAAAAGAGCTTTGTCTCAAGAAGAACCTCCGGTTTTGCTGCTGAGCCAACGGGTTGAACAATGGATTTGTCATGGTGCGAGGCAAAATTCGGGATGGCTTGAGTCAGTAGCGCGTAATGGTTTCGTGGAGATTGAAGAGAGCCCTGGCAATGGTGATCCAGGCTGCTTGTTGACTTAATGTGGAGTCGTCGAATGTCTGTTCGGGGGTGAAGGATGAGGCCAGCCATTGCCTTGCCATGTCCGGAGCCTGAAGGAAGGCGTTTCTTTCACGCTCAAAAAGGCCACTCAATGCCTGAACCTCCTGCTCGGTAGGCTGACGAGAGAGGGTTTCCTGCCAAGCCCATCGGATACGATCCTCCGTGGAGGCTTTTTCCACTGCCTGAATACGCTGGGCAAAAGAGCGCGCTGCCTCGGTAAAAGAGGGATCGTTCAGTAAGGTCAATGCAGCAAGTGGGGTGTTGGACAGGGTGCGGCTGGCCGTGCCTTCCTCTCGACTGGGCGCATCAAAAGCCTTCAGCATGGGGTGGAGAAAGCCTCTCTGCCAGTGAGTATAGAGGCCGCGTCGATGCTGGTGACGACCCTTGTCTGCTTCATACACTCGAGTAGGAAAATTCAGATGCTGGTAGTAGCCTTCTGGCTGATAGGGTTTCACACTCCTTCCGCCCAGAAGCGGTGCCAGAAGGCCGCTGACCTGAAGGGCCTGATCGCGAACGAACTCAGCCTGCAGGCGAAAGTGATTTTGCCGGGAGAGAAATCGGTTGGCGGGATCCTGAGTCTGCATGGTCCTCTCAATCCTGGAGCTTTGCCGGTAAGTGTTCGAGCTGACCATGAGTTGAATCAGATGCTGAATGTTCCACTGGCTTTCTTCGAATTCCACGGCCAACCAATCCAGGAGTTCGGGATGCGAGGGGAGCTCTCCCTGTGCGCCAAGATCTTCAACGGTCCGCGAGAGGCCTTCTCCAAAAAACAATTTCCAGAGGCGATTGACCATGACGCGTGCGGTCAAGGGGTGTCGCTCCGAAAACAGCCAATTGGCAAGATCCAAGCGGCTGGGGGTCGAGGATACCTTCAGGGCAGGTAAAAAACCAGGGGTGCCCGGTAAGACAGGGTCACCACTTTCATCGAGCCAGTTGCCCCTTGGCAGGACACGCATGGGTCTGGGTTCGACGGCCTGGCTGACCATGCAAGGGGCAAAGGTTGCCTTCAGTGCCTGTTTTTTTTCGGAAAGGGCATGCGCAATCCCTGGATCCAGATCTGCTTCCTGCGACAGGCTGGCCAGGCGCGTGTCCAATGCCTGCCATTGGGCAAACTGAGTCAAACTCCATGCCTGGATCTCTGGGAGCCGAGTGGTGGGAATGGCGTTGGCAGCCTGATAGGCCCCTTGTTGTTTGAGATCGGAAAAAAAGGACGCCAGCTGATAAAAATCCTCAATAGTGTATGGGTCATACTTGTGGTTGTGGCATTCGGCGCACCCGGTGGTTGCCCCCATCCAAACCAAGCCGAAATTGCGAACCCGGTCGGCAGCGTATTTGGCCAGATATTCCTTGTCTTGGACGCCACCTTCGTGAGAGGTCTGCAGTAGTCGGTTGTATCCTGTCGCAATGTGCTGCCAAAGTGTCACTTCGGGTAGAAGATCTCCCGCTAGCTGTTCCCGGGTGAATTGATCGTAAGGCATGTTTTCATTGAATGCCTTGATCACGTAGTCCCGGTAAGGGCTGATGCTATGATCTTGGTCCCCATGATAACCTACAGTGTCGGCAAAGCGTACTAGATCGAGCCAGAAAACGGCCATCCGCTCCCCATAGGCTGGCTGATGAGTGACACGCCTTACAACTTCAGGCCATTCTCGGTCGAAATCCTTCATGGATCGTATCTCGTTGACTTGGCTACGGGTGGGTGGCAGGCCGGTGAGGTCTAGATAAAGCCTTCGCGCCAGTGTCACGCGATCTGCTTCGGGTGCTGGAGCAAGACCTTGTTCATCCAGTCTCTCAAGGATGAAGGTGTCTATTGGGTTGCTTGTCCATGCGGGACGGGAGACCTCCGGCAAGGGTGGGCGACTCGGCGCCACATACGACCAATGATTTTGGTATTCAGCCCCTTGTTGGATCCAACGCTCCAGGAGAGTTATTTGCTCTTCGCTCAGCTGCTTGCCGGAATCGGGCGGTGGCATCAAATCATCCGGTGAAGCACTCTTGATCCGAGCCATCAATTCGCTTGCGGAAGGATTTCCTGGAAGGATGGCCTTGTAGCCTCCCAGATCCATGGTGGCTCCCTCCGCTGTATCCAGCCTCAGGTTTGCCTTGCGTTCATCAGAGTCTGGGCCATGGCAGAAAAAGCAATGTTTGGACAGGATCGGGCGAACATCTCGATTGAAATCGATCTGCGTCTCGGCATGCCCCAGACAGGTCAGAAGATGGAGCAGGGCCAGCCAGGTCAAGAAGGCCTGGCGTTGGTTTCTTCTCATTCTATCGAACGATTCAATTGGTATCAGTGGACGCATCGGTGAACCTTTTTAACTTAACTGCGTGCCGTGGGATGTCCAGCTGGGATGCGAGATCCTCCCCAGTCGTTAAGAAGCAGGCACAGAGGAAGTTTTCAGGATGGTTCCCAATACATTACACTGATACGGACTTGCGGGCTTGCAGCACGCCGCAGTGGATAGCCGTTGGTAGGACCGGTTCAGCATGGCAGCCCGCCTTCATCAGCCATTGTTGATACTCATAGGCTGAATAAACGCGTCCTTCGGTCAGGGTGAAAAGCGCAACGGAGTAGAGCGCAATGGCCAGGGGGCCCGACAAGGCATCATTCAAAAAGACATCGTGAATGATCAGTCGGCCACCCGGATCGAGTTGATCGGTAAAATGTTGTATCAATGTCTGACACTGTGGGATATCCCAATCATGAAAAACGTTTGAAAACAGACAGGCCTCGAAAGGCTGTTGAGAGGTCCATTGGAACATGTCTGCTTCCTGAAGATGAAGCCGATGTCGCTCAGGGTGATCTCCGATGACCTCTGAGGCAACCTTTAGGACCTCTGGTAGGTCGATGAGGGTGATTTCCAGAGAAGGATTTTTTTCAAGCAAGGCCAATGAGTAGATGCCGGTGCCACCCGCCACATCGACGAGATGCCGGACCCCGTCCATATGGAGTGTTTCGGCTAGAGCGGGAGCCACATTGCGAGCCCTTCCCGCCAATGAAAGAGTAAAATGGCGTGCCCACTGCGAGGCTTCCATGGCCGAAGGAATCCCATCTCGATAGATAAAAGCATGCCCCTGTTGATCGATGTCGGCCGGGCGATTACTTCGAAGGCGTTCGACAAGGTCGATGACCTCGGCACTTTCTGCTGCCAGTCCCATGTAATCCCCAACAAAATAGGGGCTCTCAGNAAGCAAATGCTCTCTAGCCAAAGCGGTGGTTTCCAAGGCTCCCTGAGCATTGCGTTGAATCAATCCCATGGCTAGAAGCCCGGTGCACAACACCTGAAAAGGACGTTCTTCCAACCCGAGTCGCTCTCTGAACANGGCATCGCTCAAGGGCCCAGANCCCAACTTTTGGAAAACCCCCAGATGGCTCACCGATGCCGTNAGAAGGCAGGAACCGTAGCGCCACCGAAACGCCTCGAAAAGGGGNGTAGCATCGGTGGGAGGGTGGGTCGCATATGGCTTCGNTGACATAGGGAAATATGCNCTTNTTACAGNAGATCAAGCAACAGGAATCCCCGGTAGAGCCTATGCTCCATCCTGTCCTCAGAGGTCGATGGAGNGGTCGCCAGCGTGTCCGAGATTGACGGAGCATGCCATGCGCTCTAGTTTGTGGATAGAAAACCATCACCCTAGAAATCCCCATGAAATCGGCTTTTCATTGTTTTGTATTCTTTTGCATGGCGTGCTGTCTTGCCTCGAACTCCCTCAACGCTCAGTCTGAGCAAGCCTTCTCATCCCATACCATCGACTTGGGTTGCGTCGTGAGCGATGTCGACAAGGCTGTGGCTTTTTACACCCAGGCCATTGGCTTCAAACAAGTGAGTGGGTTTTCCGTGCCAGGCGATTACGCCTCCAAGGTTGGGCTNACCGATGGCAAGATGCTNGATATCAAGGTGCTTGTTTTGGGGGAAGGAGACACTGCCACTCGCCTCAAACTCATGCATGTGGAAGGCGCGCGCAGCAAACAGACCGATAATCGTTACATCCATTCCCAGCTTGGATTCAGTTACTTGACCATCAAGGTCAAGGACACCGCTCAGGCTCTCCAGCGCCTTGAGAAAGCTGGTATCAAGCCGATTGCAGGCGGGTCTCAGGAGCTTCCCGCTTCGTTGGGCAAGGGAGTGTACCTGACCATTGTTCGAGATCCGGATGGAAACTTTGTCGAATTGGTCGGACCCAAGTCGTAGTTTCCAGGACTGGTTCGCTTACTGATGACCATGAAGAAGCATCCCATGAACGTTCAAAGCAGCGGGTATTTCATACGGCCGAAGCGCCTTATGCTGGCCACTCTCCTTACGGGGTGGGTCATCATCATTCCTTCCTTGTTCGTATCGATTCAGGCCGAAGAAGTGGTATTCAATCGCGATGTTCTCCCATTGCTCTCCAAGCATTGTTTTGCCTGCCACGGACCTGACGAAGCCAAACGAGAAGCCGCTTTGAGGTTGGACACGCGCGAGGGTCTCTTCGGAGACACGGGTGAGGGTTGGGTGGTGCAGGCTGGAGATCCTGCCAAGAGTTTGCTGATCGAGCGGATTTNTTCGCACGATGAGGACGATGTCATGCCTCCCCCTGAGGCCAAAATGCCNTTGAACGATGATCAGAGGGCCTTGCTTCAAAAATGGGTTGAACAAGGCGCTTCTTGGGAAGGGCACTGGTCGTTTCAGACGCCAGNGTTGTCCACACTTCCCGAGGTGCGACAAAAGTCCTGGGTGCGCAATCCGATCGACCGTTTTATTCTCTCCGAATTGGAAAGCCAGGGATTGACNCCTAACTCCGAAGCCGATCGTGCAACCCTGATTCGACGNGTGGCCTTTGACTTGACNGGCCTCCCACCGACCCCACGGGANTTGGATGCGTTTCTGGGAGATACCGATTCTGCTGCCTACGAACGTATGGTGGATGGATTTCTCAACCGGCACCAGTTTGGTGAGCGCATGGCTCTGGCATGGATGGATTTGGCCCGCTACGGCGATTCGAGTGTCTTTCATGCCGATGGAGAGCGTTTCATGTGGTTGTGGCGGGATTACGTCATCAATGCCTACAACACCAATAAGCCATTTGANCAGTTCACCATGGAGCAGTTGGCGGGAGACCTCATGGAAGGTGATGATGTCTGGCAGAAGATCGCCTCTGGTTTTAACCGCAATCACGGGACTACNGATGAGGGNGGCGCCATTGCCGAAGAGTATCGAGTGGAATACATCGTCGACCGAGTCAAAACCACCAGCATGGTCTGGCTNGGANTGACCATGGAGTGCGGTCAATGTCACAAGCATAAATACGACCCCATCACCCAGAAGGAATATTACCAGTTTTACGCCTTTTTCAATCAGGCTGCNGANCCCGGCATGCAGACGCGTAANGGCAACGAGGCCCCNCTNGTACGGTNTTTTGACTCGGCGCAAGAGCAAAGGCATCAGGCCCTGGAACAGGAAATCAAGACCCTGAAGAAAAAGCATGCTGAGGCAAAGCCCTCTTCCGAATTGGTCAAAGTCTGGGCCCGCGGTGAGCAAGCCAAACCTCTATGGGCTCCACCGAGTCTGGGAGCCTGGAANCAATTGGGNCCCTTCGAAGGAAGCAATACCGGGGAACTCTTTGCCAAGGATTTCGGTCCTGAAACAAAGCTTGATCTGACTGCGATCATCGATGGGAAATCCTGGTCAGATCCATCTTATGAGGATGGCAAAGCCATCGATCTCGGGCTCCCGGGTAACTCAGCGGTTTATCTGCATCGTGTGATCACCTCCGAAGAGGCCAGGGAGGTCAAGCTGTCTCTAGGTAGCGATGANGGCATCAANTGTTGGCTCAATGGCAAGGTGATCCACGAAAACAACACCAGCCGTGGCGTNGCTCCCGANCAAGACAGTGCGATTCTTGCCCTTGAGAAAGGGGAAAACCACTTTCTGATGAAGATTGTCAATGGCGGTGGGGGGAGTGGNTTTTACTTTCGACTGGTNGGAGATGCNCTGCCGGATTCGGTGCGGGAGCTCTTGAAACTTGAGCTGGCTTCGTGGTCGGAAGAACAGTTTGGAGAAGTTTCCAACTATTACCAGTCCACCCTTTGGTCGGAAGGTCTGGAGCGTGCGGCCCGCATATCCGAGCTCGAGAAAGAAGATGCCGAACTGTTGAAAACGGTTCCGACTTCCATGATCATGGGAGACCTGGCTGAAGGAAGAGAGACGTTTGTTTTGATGAGGGGCCATTATGCTTCTCCAATCAAGGATGAAGTCATTCATCCCGGTGTGCCTTCCTTCCTGCCACCGATGCCCGATGGGGCCCCCNCCAATCGTCTGGGTCTGGCTCAGTGGTTGGTTATGCCCAACCACCCGCTCACCTCACGTGTCACGGTCAATCGCTACTGGTCGATGTTNTTCGGTAGAGGCATTGTAGAAACTCTTGAGGATTTTGGGACCCGAGGCGCATGGCCCTCGCACCCGGAATTATTGGATTGGCTNGCTCGTGACTTCGTCGACAACGGGTGGAATATCAAGCGTACCATCAAACAAATCCTGATGTCGGCAACCTACCGGCAATCAGCCACCTTTGGGGATACCAAGTTGGAAATGGACCCCGCCAATGTTTACCTGAGTCGTGGTCCTCGTCGACGACTTCAGGGAGAGTTCATTCGGGACAACGCTCTTATGCTGGCGGGGGTTCTGGACCAGCAGGTGGGCGGCAAAAGCGTCAAACCCTACCAGCCTCCCCGTATATGGAATGAGGTGTCNTTGGATGGGAANCTCAAATACCAGCGGGATGAGGGTAGCCGTCTTTACCGGCGAAGCATGTACACTTTNTGGAAGCGNTCGGCCCCCATGCCCAACATGGTGGCATTTGATGCGCCCACCCGCGAAAAATGCATCATCCAACGACAGGTCACCAACACCCCCTTGCAGGCATTGGTCACCATGAATGACGAACAATTCGTTGAAGCTTCAAGGCTTTTTGCTGAGAGGNTTCTGCTCGAGGGGGGGGCAGCCTTCGAAGATCGGCTANATCACGCCTTTCGCCTGGCTCTCTCCAAAATGGCAAGCCCTGTTCAGCTCAAGGCACTCAAAGCGATGCATGAGCGACAGTTGCNGGTTTACCGNGAGGATCCGGATCGCGCCGAAGCATTGCTTGCCGTAGGTGATCACCAGAGAACGACTTCCCTGGATGTGGCCGAACTCGCGACCTGGACTTTGATTGCCAGTGCCATCCTGAATTTGGACGAAGTTCTTACCCATTAATCGATAGACTTGTATGAAGAATCCTTCCCTGCCCAATCCTTCGCTGGATCGACGACAATTCTTGCGCCTCGGTGCGACGGGAATGGGTGCCCTGGGGCTGGCCTCTGCCAGCACTTCCAATCAACTCCTCGGTCGCGCGTCTCTCCCCAACGCGGGAGCCATGGACAAGGTTCACTTCACCCCGACAGCCAAGCGAGTCATCTTTCTGTTTTTCTCGGGTGGNCCGTCCCACATAGACCTGTATGACTACAAGCCAGCCATGCAGAAAATTCATGGTATCGAATTGCCCGAATCGATACGGCAAGGTCAGCGATTGACAGGGATGACCTCCGGACAGAAGTCCTTTCCATGTGTGGCCCCCATGTTCCAGTTCAAGCGCTACGGCAGTCACGGTACGTGGATCAATAGTGATCTGCTGCCCAACATCGGGTCGATTGCTGATGAAATCACNATTGTCCGTACGCTGCACTCNGAGGCCATCAACCATGATCCTGCCATTACCTACATCAANACGGGTACTCAGCAGTTGGGGCATGCGTCCATGGGTTCCTGGNTAAGCTATGGCTTGGGAAGCCCCAATCAAAATCTTCCCTCGTATGTCGTGATGATTTCCAAGGGACGCGGTCAAAGCCAGGCTTTGTATTCGCGCTTGTGGAGCAGCGGTTTCCTGCCTTCCCGCCATCAGGGGGTCAAGTTCAGGAGTTCTGGAGAACCGGTGCTCTATCTCAATAACCCAGGTGGAGTGGACAGCGAGGATCGTCGAGCCTTTCTGGATGCCGTGGGGGAAATCAATCAAGCCGCATTTGCCAATGTGGGTGATCCTGAAATTGAGGCCCGCATTGCCCAGTATGAGATGGCTTTCCGCATGCAGCGTTCGGTACCGGAACTGACGGACCTTTCCGATGAACCGGAGGCTGTTCTGGATATGTATGGCCCTGATGCGAGAAAGCCAGGCACCTTTGCCTACAATTGTGTTCTGGCTCGTCGGATGGCCGAACGTGGTGTTCCTTTTCAGCAGCTTTTTCACCGAGGGTGGGATCAGCATGGTGACTTGCCTCGCTTGATCCGTCTCCAATGTCAGGATATCGACCAGCCTGCCTCGGCCCTGGTGCGCGATCTGAAAATGCGCGGCATGCTCAAGGATACTCTGGTCATTTGTGGCGGCGAATTTGGTCGAACGATTTACTCTCAGGGGCAGTTGACCAAAGACAATCATGGCCGGGATCATCACGGTCGTTGTTTCAGCATGTGGATGGCAGGAGGCGGTATCAAGGCTGGCTACGATCACGGTCTGACGGATGATTTTTCCTACAACATCGTCAAGGATCCGGTTCATATTCGCGATTTCAANGCAACCATCCTTCATTGTCTGGGTGTCGATCACCAAAGGTTCACCTATACCTATCAAGGGTTGGATCGTCGTTTGACTGGNGTGGAACCTGCAAAGGTGGTGCATGAGCTGCTTGCCTGATCCATGGCGTCGTAAACCACTCCTGACTCCTGTTTTTGCATTNTGGGCANTCNTTCCCCTTTGCTTTTTAGNGCCTTCAACCAGTCTGTCGGAAATCCTCGATCGGGGTGCCGTGGCGGTGCCCATGGAGGAAGGAGGCATGTTTTTCAGTTGGCGATGGTCAAAAAAAGATGACCCCAAAACCACCTTTCATCTTGTCGGTGTTGACGCGCAGGGTGCCAGGCAACCCCTGAACGAANAGCCCATCAGCGATGTCACCTGGTTTCGCCATGATGCCGATGGCGCTTCGGAAAGATCCCACTTCCTTCTGGTCAGCGATGATGGGCATGGTAAGCAGGAGATCTCCAAGGTTTCGACCTGGCAACAAAACTACCATTCCATTCCCGTGCAATGCCTCCCTGGATATCGGATGGGAGACGCCTCTCTTGGCGACCTGGATGGAGACGGCAACTTNGAACTGGTCATCCATCAAGCCAAGCAGCCTCGCGATAATTCTCATTCCGGTTTGACCGGACGCCCCATTCTGGANGCCTACCANTTNGATGGNTCATTGCTTTGGCGCCTGGATTTNGGGATCAANATCCGCGATGGGGAGCACTATACCCAGTTCATGATCTATGACCTTGATGGAGATGGAGCTGCCGAAGTGGTATGCAAGACGGCTGATGGGTCTGTAGATGGCACTGGGCAGGTCATCGGGGATGCTCAGCGTGATTGGCGTACCTTGGATGAGTCCTCCAAAAGCTTTGGTCGAGTGCTCCATGGGCCGGAGTATTTGTCCGTCTTTCGTGGAAGCGACGGCAAGGTCCTCCAAACCGTGGATTATGTTCCAAGCCGGGATCCGATCGATGGGTGGGGAGGGATTGGCGGGAATGGAAACAATGATCCATACGGCAATCGCTGTGATCGTTTCATGGCATGTGTGGCCTATCTCGATGGTGAGCGCCCCAGTGTGGTCATGTGCCGAGGGGTTTATGGCCGTATCGTGATGGTGGCTTGGGATTGGAGAGGGGGGCAACTCNGTCGTCGGTGGGTGTTTGATTCGGGAATTGCGTATCCGCCCTTCAAGGATGCCTCTCCTTTTTCGGGCATGGGGGGACATTCCTTGAGCGTGGGTGATGTGGATGATGATGGCAGGGATGAAGTGGTGTATCAGGCCATGACGATTGACGATGATGGCAAAGGTCTTTACACCACCGGCCGAAGGCACGGAGATTCGATGCATTTGGCGGANCTCTACCCCGATCGGCCTGGTTTGGAATTGATGCTGATCAGTGAAAACGAAGGGCACACCGTTCGCTTCCAAACCCCAGGCATGGGTGTGCATGATGCCGCGACCGGTAAGCCTATCTGGACACATAGTCCAGGCATCGACGTGGGGAGCGGGATGGCCGCCGATGTGGATCCTACCTCTCCGGGTTATGAGGTGTGGGGAGGCCCGGGAGGATTGCGAAATCATCTTGGGGAAGAAATTGCGCCGGCACCCCGTCATTCCCGTTGGGCCCTATGGTGGGATGGAGACCTTCTGCGCGAACTGACAGGCCGAGGGGGCATTTACAAGTGGGATTGGAACGAAGGCCAGGAAGTGCTGCTTCAGCCCCTGCGCTCGGGTGGTTCGCTCGAAAGACCTTGTCTNTCTGGAGACATTTTGGGTGACTGGCGCGAGGAGATCCTGCTTCNCGCGCCGGATCAATCGCATCTCAGGCTCTACACCAGCACGATNCCNACGCGTCATCGCATGGCGTGTCTGCTGGAAGATCGTCAGTATCGACTGGCCATTGCNTGGCAAAATGTCGTCTATAATAAGCCGCCGCATCCCAGTTTTTATTTGGGGCANGGGGAATCACAGTAGCCCTCANGTAANATTGCCTATCGAGGTGNTGGTTTTACGGCAGNTGAATGNGCTGGAAAGTTTTTTTGGNTGTTTTTGGATCGGAACNTTNTAANACNGGGTTTNCCNANCGTGAAAACTTNTCCTGCTTTCCGCCTGTCTGNTTTNCCATNCCAAGACATGCTGCAGGTCGAGAAGCTGCTTCCACCCAGTTTGANCCCAAGAACGACCTTCCAGGGGGGGAATCAACATTGCCTTTGCCGACAATCACGTCGAGTTGGTCCGGCTCGAGCGCTTGTGGAATTTGACTTGGCATCGCAGCTGGGCGGCTCCTGCTAAGCGACCTGGCAAAGGATCCATCTTGTCATCTGCCCACGCCGTGATATNATTGATNACATTCGTTGGCGGCCANGACTATTTACCGCCGCGTTGAAGAACAATTGATTAGACCCACACTATGGCTCACGAATTACCCGCTCTTGGATACGCAACCGATGCGTTGGAACCCCACATCGATGCTCAGACCATGGAAATTCATCATGGTAAGCATCACAATACCTACATTACCAAACTCAATGATGCACTTGCAGGCCAGGACGCTTTGGCTGAAAAGGATATCTGGGACCTCATCGCCCATCTGGACAGTGTTCCTGAAAACATTCGTGGTGCGGTGAGAAACAATGGCGGTGGGCATGCCAACCATACCCTCTTCTGGTCCATCATGGGGCCCAATGGGGGTGGTGAGCCAACCGGTGAGCTGGGCGAAGCCATTTTGGCTGCTTTTGGCAGCTTCGATGCCCTGAAAACCCAGTTCGAAGCTGCTGGGGCCACTCGATTCGGCAGTGGCTGGGCCTGGCTCGTTGTCAACGCCCAGGGCGCACTCGAAGTTGTCTCGACCCCCAACCAGGACAACCCGGTCATGGATGGTAGCGGCAAGCCCGTGATTGGGTGTGACGTCTGGGAGCATGCCTATTACTTGAATTACCAGAACAGGCGTCCCGACTACCTCAAGGCTTGGTGGAATGTGGTCGACTGGAATGCAGCCAATGCCAACTATTTGGCTGCCAAGGGTTAATACGACATATCTTTTCCTTTCTCACGCGGCTGAGCTTTACGGAAGCTCAGCCGTTTTTTTTGTGCCTTCTCGGATGGATTAAGGTGGATCGGGCTTTCAGAGCTCCCACGGGATCATTCCTTGCCCTCAAGTCGAGTGAAAACGCGTTTGTCGATGTGGCGAGCATACGGCATCATGAAGCTCGTATGGCTGGCACCCATGGCCCGTGACTTCCTTGANTGCATGAATCCGATTCCACCCACTACACCCGAAGAGCTCTCGCAGCACCACCCTGCCGACATTGCCGACGCGCTTCAGCGCCTGCCTCTGCAGGAGGGGTTGGAGTGGCTTAATGCCCTGCCAGCGGATCGTGCCGGACGAGCCCTCGTGGAAATGGAGGATGACTTTCGTGAGGAAGTGATCTCTGAGCTCAAGCTCGAGGAACTCGTGCGTCTNGTCAGGCCTCTAGAGCATCATGAGACAGCCGATCTCATTGCCGAACTGGGGCCGGATGCCCAGCAGCAGCTCATGCAGCGTCTTCCGGAGAGAGATGCCCGTCCGGTACGCAGGCTTCTGCATTACGCGGAAGATTCTGCTGGTGGNATCATGAGCGACCGTTTTGTGACCCTCTCNATGATGGATTCAGTCGAGGCNTGCCAACAACGATTGCGACANAACCAACAGTTCCTTTCCGAAGATATCTCTTACCTTTATGTGGTGGATGAGGGGCAGATTCTCAAAGGGATTGTGAGCTTCAGGGATCTGGTCTTTGCGCCTCCCGGTCGGCAGGTTTCCGAAATCATGCGTAAGCAAGTGGCTGCGTTGCGGGTGCATGATGATCAAGAGGAGATCTCGCGACAATTTGCCCATTACCATTACCTTGGGCTACCTGTGCTTGATGATCAGGACCGAGTTGTGGGTGTGGTCCGCTCGAGTGATATTCTGGAAATCGCCAGAGAAGAAGCCACCGAAGACATGCAGCTCATGGTGGGTCTTTCCGGTGAGGAGCGGGCGCTGACTCCATGGAAGAGATCCCTGCCTCGTCGCCTTCCTTGGCTGTTGGTGAATTTGCTGACAGCTTTTGTGGCAGCTGCCGTCGTGGGTATGTATGAAGGTGTCATCGCCCAGTGGACTGCCTTGGCGGTTTTCCTGCCCATTGTTGCGGGACAGGGAGGTAACGCTGGCATGCAAACATTGACGGTGATTATCCGCGACATGGCACTTGGAGAAATCAGTCCCGGAGACGGGCGTCGAGCTATTGGTAAGGAGCTGATATTGGGAATTGCCAACGGCATGGCCATTGGAGTGGTCGTTGGGGTGGTTGGCTACTTGTGGAAGGGTAGCATGACCCTTGGATGGGTGATCTTTGCCGCCATGTTGCTCAACCAGGTCGCCGCAGGCCTGGCAGGAGTCCTGATTCCATTTACCTTGAAGCGACTACGTGTGGATCCTGCTCTCGCTTCGAGCATCTTTTTGACCACCGTGACCGATGTCGCTGGCTTCTTTTTTTTCCTCTACTTTGCTGCACTTGCCATGCGATGGGCTGCCCCCGTCTAGCGAGACAAGAGTGACGGGCTCCGGATCAGCGTGGTGTTTGAAGGAAGGCAATGAGATTTCTGAGCTCCGCTGCACTGAGCTGCTCCTCGAACCCCTCCGGCATGAGAGACAGGCCGCCCGATCGGAACTCTNCNAGTTGCTTGCGCGGCAACTCCCGCTGGACGCCTTGGGCCATNAGCAGGGTCACACTGCTCGAGGATTGAGCCGATGGAATGCCTGTGATGAGTTCTCCGTCCAGGGTTTCAGCTTCGTAGGCAATGTAAGATGGATTGATGGCCATGTTGGGATCCAGGATGTTGTATGCCAGATCCTCCACGCTNCGATGCGACATGTCGCTCAGATCAGGCCCGACCTCATNNCCCATGGNTCCGGAGCGATGACATGAGGCGCAATGCTGNTTGAAAACTTCAAGNCCNGCCTGCGNCNGTCCGTGAGAAGGCATGGAAGCAACTCTTTGGTCCAGNTGGGTTTTGCGGTTGCTGTATTCCTCATCTCCNAGAAGTNGACTTGCGCGCGCTTTGACCTCCNCAGAACTGTAGCGCATCAGCAGTCGACGTTGTTCCAGATCGAGATTCAGTTCACCNAGACTGAGTTGATCGGTTTCAATGGCCTCGATGAGCGGCAGATGGAAAGCCCTTCTACCAAGGAGCAATCCAATGGCATTTGGGCGAAGACCTGGACCAATTTCTCTCCAGCGTTGGATGANCTCCCGAGCGACCGAAGGTTCNTTGTAGCCTCTCAAGGCTTCCAGTGCCCGAGCNTGAATGGGGAAAGCCTCCAGACCGTTGAGTCGGTCGATCAAGGCCTTGCCTGCCTGCTCAAAGCTACCGAGNGAGAGCATGTCCAAGGCGCTTAAACGCGTTTCTGTAGGTGCGTCGATGTCACCCGCTAGCTTCAATGAAGACTGAAACACTTCNTCGAAGCCGGGAAGCGAGGTGTAGCCCAGAACGCGGCAGGTTTGCCAGATGCTTCTTCGCACCCCCAGGTGCTTTTGGGTCAGCAGCGCNAGGAATCCTGGGCGCAAGGCTTCCCNCTGCTCTTCTCTTATGGAGGCCTGCGCAGCCCCTTTNCCTGTCCCATCGATGACGGCTATGAAGGTGGATGGGGAAAGATTCAACGCTTCTTGACCAAGGTGATTCAACAGAGTTTGAAAATCATTCAATGTGGTCGACCCCAGCCTGGCTCCGATCATGTAGGCAAGCTCCTGCAGGGCTTCATTCCATGGCTCGAGTAGGTCACCTGAGGGAGGGCCTTCTCGGAGCACCTCACATAGGAGGCTGGCAGGATATTCTCGAAGAGCTGTGAGAACGGCTTTCCTCATCCATGGGTTCTGCCAGTCCTTCATCCAGAGGTCTGTGAGGATCTGAATGTTGTCCGGATGAGGGTGCGCCCCAATCAAAAGGGCGCTTTGGAATCGTACCGAGGGATGATCATCCTGCCCGCTGCGTAAAATCTGNTGCCAGGAGGCATTCCACCATTCCGGGTGATGGGCCATGACTCTCAGNGCCTGAGCCCTTAGCTCAGGGTGTGGATCCTGCATCATGGATTTTAACTGGCTGCGTTCCAGTCGACCTAGCCCTTCCATCGACCACATTGCGTGGAGGCGATGCAAGGCGGTCTCCGCGTGGAGGGCTTGAGTCAGGAGTTCGGGTGCCTCGGGTGCGGCCTTTTCCACGATCAAGCGCTGAGCGGTGGCGCGAACCCAGCCATGCTCATGACCCAGGAGTGCCACTTGCCCGGCTAGATCAGAGGAGCCGGGGTGGATGGTTTCAAGGTGGGGTCTCGAGGTGGGATGGATGCGATAAATGCGGCCGCGGTNTTCTCCTCCCCGGATCTGGTAGCGATCCATGATTTGATCTGGGATGTAATCCGGGTGCTCAATGACCTCGCGCTGCATGTCGATCAGATACAAGGCTCCATCCGGGCCTTGCTCCAGCCCTACAGGCCTGAAATGGGTGTCACGACTGGCAATGAATTCTGCATGCTGCTCCTCGGTTGCTCGGCTTGCCACCAAGCCGGGTCCCTGGCCCGACATGACATCGCGATGGACCAGGTTGCCGACCACGTCACAAACGAGAACCCCACCCCCGATAACGTCCGTTTCAAAAGCCTTCGGGATCAGCCCCATGCCCCCNGAAGAACTGAAATGTCCCGCTTGTTCNGGATGGTTGACTCGGGTCATGGCTTCCGAAACCGGAAAAATACGGGCCATTTCTCCGTGGTCTGAAATGGAGACGGTTCCATCTCCCATGGGGTATCCCATGAAGCGTTCCATGGCTGATACCGGCAGGATGCGCTGAAGCATGTGGTTGATGTTNTGGGGGGTAAAACTACGGCCCCATCGGTCAAAAATCAGCCCAAATCCCCCCCCCGTATGGAAGGTGCGTTTCAGGGTCTCTCCCTTAGGGTCCCAGGCAAAATCGGCATCCTCCAGCGAGAGAGAAGCTGTGTTNGNCCATGGAATGCGCAGTTTCCCATCATTGCCTCCATTGACACCATGGAGTCGATTGTCCAGCCCCCATCGCAAGCCGCTGAAATTGCTGTCTGTAACGCTTTGGTGAAAGCCCGTGACGATGGTCTGGCGTATATCTGCCCGGTGGTCGCCGTCGGTATCGGCTAGGTAAATGAGGTCCTTGGCAGCCACCAAAACGCCCTTCTGGTAGGCTGTGATAGAGGTTGGGTAGCTCAATTGCTCAGCAAACAAATGACTTTCCCGCAAATCCCCTGCAGCGTCAAAGCGCAGACTTCGAATCGTGCCTCCTGGTGAGCCTGTAGGCCCTTTTCCGTAAGGATAGTCACGCATTTCTACCACATACATCATCCCCTCGGCATCGAAGGTCAGGGCGACGGGGTCAACGACATCTGGTTCGGAAGCGATCATCTCAATACGGATGCCGGGATGATGGAAGAAACTTCCGCTCTCCATCATGGAACCATCGCTTGCCATGAGGTTGCCCCATGGCATGAGAAAAGCAGCCAGCCAACATAGCCCGGCAGCCCAGTCCAGTTTCAACTCAAGTCCTTCAGTCCCACTGAAAGGTGGTGTTCTCATAACTTCCTTTTTGAATGGTTTTAATCTCCCGAGTGGGGTTATCGATGANGATTTTTCCGCGGAGCGTCACTCCTGATTCAAAAAGAACCGGCCCCGTAATCTTCAAATAGTCACANTCTAGCATGGAGGGCACCACCTGTCCAAAGTGGTTTTCAAAGTGGTCTAGCTGGGTATAGATGCCCAGGTCGAGTTCTATTCTGGGTGGGGCTCCTTGCCTGTCCGGATGCAATTCAAGCTGATGTCCCGGTGTCATGAGATACGCATCGGAGCGAAGGGCTAACAGATCCGCGGTGCTTTTGACCGGGGAGAACCGCTTGCGCGGCACTTCGATGGCGGAGGTGCGTTTGAAGCATTCGATGGCAGCTCCCATGGCGGTTTCCAGTTGAATCACTTCCGGAGAATGAGGGTTGGCAGGATCCAAGCGCTTGAGGTTGCGAATCAGAGGTAGTTTGAGGGCATCCTCGGGAGAGGAAAAGACTTCCTTCAGGTGGTCGAGTCTCAACCACAGGTTGTTGGTATTGAAATACCGATGCCTGGAAATATCCTGAAAGTGGGCGATGTCTTCGGGCGGGCATTGGGCAGATTCCCTCAGAATGTATTGGTCATCGGTGAGGCGCCTAGCCAGATGACCTCCTTTGCGATCGGATGATGTGCGTCTTGCAACCTCCATCATCAATGTGCTCCCGCTNTCCAGGAAGCTTTTCAGAATAGTGGGCGAGACAGATGCCCCGAGATTGTCTGAATTGGAGATGAAGGCCACCTTCATGCCTTGATCCAGNAGGGTATCCAGCATGCCTGAACAAAGGAGTGAGAGATAAAGATCTCCATGCCCCGGTGGGCACCACTCCAGAGCTGGATTGGGNTCGTATTGTGCCGGCATCAAGGTCTTGGCATCTAGTTTGGGGACTTGTCCTTGCAAAAAGCTCAGGGCTGTTCCCCCCGCCATACTGGGTGCATGACGATTCAACCAGTCGACGGTGTCCTTCTGAGTGCTGAAACTGTTCATCAGGCAAAAGCCCGGTCCAGTCCCCTGCCCTTGTTGGAGATGCCCCATTTGTCTTGCGATGAGATCGAGAAAGGTGAGCCCGTTTTTGACAGGGACTAGACTCTTGGCCTTGTTCAACCCCATGCCAGTGCCAAGGCCACCATTGAGTTTGATGACGGCCAGNTGCTTGAGTCGCTCAGAGCATTCATCGTTGCTTTCTTCTCCTGCGTTTATCTCTGGAAGGTCATGGATGGGGGCAATGGAGGCTTCTCGGATCAGGCTCAGTTCTCCCTCAGCTATGCGGCCGACATCTCTCAAGAAGCTGCGGATGCGCTCCTCATGAAGCCCTTCGTGGCGCATGATTTTCTCGATGGCATGGATGATGGAAGGAAGGGAATCATTCATGGGGCTTCGTCGGTCATTTCGTAATGAACAAGCTTTGGTGAGTCTGCGATAGCCTGGCCATGGCCTCAAGGGGAAAGCCGGCCAGATCGTCTTGGTCGGAAATCCACCCACCCAATCAGGACCCCCATCATCACCAGAATCATGGCCCACCAGAAGGACGCCTCTACCTTGTGNTCGAAGATCAGCCATCCCCATAGGACTGTGGTCAGCGGGATCAGGTTCACAAATAGCATGACTCGGCTGGTAGGCCAATGGGTCAGGGCATGGGTCCATAGGGCAAAGGCTGCGATTCCGGCACCTACGACCGAATACATTTGCGAAGCCCAGAGAGATCCAAGCATGGGGATGTCTGCAGAAAGCTGATCGGCCACTGCCCACGGCAGCAACCAACAGCATGTCCTTAGGAAGTGATGTCCATTGAGCTGAGCACTGGAAAGGTGTTGCCCGAGATCCCGGCAGACACGGCTGTAATGAGTCCACAAAACGGAAGCCGCAAGCCCCAGAATGTTACCCAACAGGTGAGAGGGCTGATGATGAAGGGATTGTTGGAAGAGAATGGCAACACCTGCCAGTGCCAGCAGGGCCGCCACCAAGCGTTTAAACCATTCGTAGCGCTGGACTTCCCGGATTTCCCATAGCAGAGCCCAAAGAGGAGAGGTGGCAAAAAGGAGGCCCATGTGGGCTGCCGAACTCCATTTCAGTGCCCAGATAAAAGCGAGGATATAAGCGGTAAAACTCAGACTCCCGCGAAACCAAAGCATACGGTTGAGCTGTGGTGTGACAGGCCGGTAGGCACCAAACCACGACGTGAAACGCGCCAGCACAAGCAGCAGGCAACCCGCCATGAAGAACCGAGTGCAGGTCGTCCAGATGGGAGGCCAGTGATCGACCAGGTGCTTGGTGGCAACGTTGTTCCCTCCCCAAAGCAACGAGGCCATCAGCAGCCCCATGAAGATGGAGTAATGGGCACTTGCCTTGGATGTCACGCGCTACGTTAGAGTGTGTCGACTTTATGTGACAACCAGAAANCCCGGAAGGGTTCCTCGGATGGAAACTCGACAATGNCATGGATAAAACGGTTGAATACTCCTCTCACGAGGATCTACCGATGAATGTCCTTTTGTTAACCCCAACCCAAGTCAGGGCCTGTTTCGGGGCTTGGATCTTTCTGATCTTGTCCCATGTGTCTGGCGCGGCTGCAGCCATCGAACCCGCTTTGCGCATTGCCTGTGTCGGAGACAGTATTACCGCCGGTGCGAGGGTGNAGGCTGAGCTTGAATCCTACCCTGCTCAGTTGAGCCAACAGCTTGGGGAAGGCTATGAGGTGCGGAATTTTGGTCTGGGAGGAGCCACCCTTCTTCGAAGCGGGACACCTCACGTCTGGTCTGAGCTTTCCAAGGTCGATGCNTTTCTGCCCGANGGGGTGATCGTGGCGTTGGGNACCAATGATACCGTGGACGGAGGTCGAGGCAACTGGTCGCGTATCGGGAGCTTCGAGGCTGATGCGCGTGCGCTNATCCGTCACCTGCTTGANTTACCTTCTTCTCCATGGGTTTTGATGGTTGGCCCAACGGCCATGGTGCTGGAAACTCCCGAGTTGAGCGCTGAACGCCTTGCCAACCTCAGGGAACGGCTGCCGAGGTTGGAGCAACTTCGAGGTGTCCTACGCAGGGTTTGCGATCAAATGGACGATCCGAGATTGCACTTTGAGGATCTGGGCCCCGTTCTGAGGCGAAAGCCGCATCTTCTTACAAGCGGAGATGGCGTCCATCCCAATGCCGAAGGCTATCGCGCGATGGCCACACAAGTGGCGTTCTGGGTGCGCGATCTCAGCGCCGATCAGTGGCGTCCGATCCGGTCGGATCAGTGGCATGGCTATGAGCGTGTTCATGTAGCGCTGGGGACTCAGAAAGCTTGGGTCGTCAGGCCTTTGGTGCCGGCCCCGGGTCGTCCTTGGATCTGGCGAGCGCGGTTCCCTTTTTTTCATGCAGAAATGGATCATGAGATCCTTGGACATGGGTTTCACATTGCCTATGTGGATGTNGCCAATCTCTATGGCAATGAGNAGGCCATGGCCTNGGGGGATGAGNTGTATGAGTGGTTGACCCGACGTCACCAGTTAAATCCCAGACCCGTGATGGAGGGAGTCTCGCGTGGAGGGCTCTTTGTGTATCAGTGGGCAGGTCTGCATCCTCAGAAAGTGGCGGCGATTTATGCCGATACCCCGGTTTGTGANCCTCGCAGCTGGCCTGGAGGCCNGGGTTCCGGCCGTGGTTCNAAGGNCGACTGGCAGCGNTTGCTGGNTGCCTATGGTGTGGCTGATGCNNACACTTGGGATTCCGCATTTCCNGTTTTTCGCCATGNTCCTTCCCTGGCNAGCGAGCGGATTCCNATGTTGANTGTCATTTCCGAAAACGACGNGATCGTGCCACCTTNAGAGAACACTCTTNTGTTACGAAAAAAGGTGCAAAGCTTTGGGCATGATATAGAGCTNATTCGNGTCAAGGAGGGCACCTCTGCTTCTGGNGGGCATCACTTTACCCACCCGCGACCGGATCGTGTGGTTCGCTTTTTTCTGGAGCATGGAAACCCTCAGAGGAGGTGATTGCTTCATCCAAAAAACGGTGAACACGGTTTTTTGGATCACAGGTTTGCGTTCCCGAGGGAATCTGAGTAAGTTGTTTCCATGAGTCCTCGCTTGTTCCTCTCAATGGTCGCTGCACTATGTTGTGTCGGTCTTTTTGTCGGCTGNAAGCCCATGGCGACTGCCCGCATGGATGAGGAGCGTGAGGCCTATTTNCTGGATGCCAAAGAAAAGCTCTTTGCCGAAGACTTCAGCGAGGCTGTGATCGGTTTCGAAAAAGCTCTCGAAGTCAACCCCCGAAACGCNGCNGCTCATCTTGANCTGGGTCTGATTCACTATCAGCACATCCATGATTACGCGGCCGCGATCTACCACTTTCGCAAAATGCTCGACCTTCGGCCTGATCACATGATGGCCGGCCAGATCCGGGATCATCTTGAGCGGTGCAAGATGGATTTTGCTTCATCGGTGAACCTNGGTCCTCTCAATCAGCATACCGAGGCGCGCATGAAACGCCTGGTTGAAGAGAAAGACGGTCTTCTGGAAAAAGTGGGCCAAATGGAAGGTCAGCTGGCTCAGATGAGGGAAGTGCTGGCGGTNCAGAGTCAGGCTCTCAAGTCAGCTCGCCAGCAAGTGCCNGCTGCTGCCAGTCCGGCGCTTGCGGGGCAAAAGGCACCNTCTGGCCCTGTGGCCAAGGAGTCCGATGNTGGTGTCGCTTCCGAACCATCCACCCCGGGGCGTTCGCTTGCAGAGGAAAAGTACCGGAAGCANGTGATACGNTCCAATGACAACTTCTACAAATTGGCNCAGTATTACGGATTGGGGCTCAAGGCGATTGAGCAAGCCAACCCCGGCATTGATTCGACCCGNTTGCAGATCGGACAGGTGATCAACATACCCTTTCCAACCACCACCGCCTCTCGATGAAACATGGCTGGCTTCTGCTGGCTGGAGGCTTCTGGTTGGTCATGAACCTCTTGCTTTGGCGCTCTGAATATGGGGCCGGTGTCAGCGGAAATCCCCTCCCTGTAGAAAAGGTGCTTTCCAGGATTCTGGAGACCCCGGACCCTTCTGAGTTGGACATTTATCTTGGGAACGAGAAAAAGGGTAGCTGCCGATGGATGGTGGTTCAGGTGGGAGAGGAAGGCATGGTGGCTGCTGAAAANGACCGGGAGGGGGATGTCGACCTCGAGGCAGCTGAAATGGCAGGGCTGATCCAGGACATTCATGCCTATGCCATTAGTTTGGATGGTCAGCTGCAGTGGGAAGATCAACCGCGGCGCATTCGTTTCATGATTCAACTGGANCTTTCCTCCGATCGCCAATGGGTTTCGCTGGACGGAAAAGTTGGAATGGCAGGGACTTGGGTTCACATTCACGCCCGGCGCGGCGAGGAAACCTTTGCCATCGAATTGGATGAAGAGGATGCGCAAACAGCTCGCATCGAATGGTCTTTTGATGAGCTCAGGGATCCNGAGNCGGCGCTTGCCAAGTTGACCTCCCTGAGTGGCTTGCCGTCAGTAGCGGTCTCGATGATTCTGGGCTCGGTGAAAAGTCTTCCAAACATGAAGGTAGTGGATAGGCCCTCGGATCCATCCCCCGAAGCGGGATTTGCNGCATGGAAGGCTGCTTCGGATTGGTTGAATGTGGCNCACTCCAGAATGCGAGTCTATCNGATGGACGGGCCCTATGGAGAAGATCTCCCATTCAAGGTCACGATCAATCGTGCCGGGGAAATCCTTTTGGTTGAATTGCCTCGCGGTTTGCGCTTCAGGAATCAGGGTGTCCTGGAATTGTAAACAGGTCGGCGAGGTTGGTATGAGATGCGGGCAGCGATGTCGCCTCCTCTTATATCTCAGCTTTTTTCTTGCTGGTGGTTTGATCCTGCCACCCTAGGATGAGCTCATGCCTTCCCTCCAGTGCCTNAAAAAGAACCTCGTCGGTCTTTGTCTGGGTCTTCTTCAATCCATGAACCTGTGGTCAGCCAGTGAGCGACCCAACATCCTTTTCATCATGTCCGACGACCATACTTCTCAAGCTTGGGGATGTTATGGTTCCCGATTTGCGCCCGCTTTTCAGACGCCACACATTGATCGATTGGCGAAGGAAGGGGCTCTGTTGCGCAATTGCTTNGTCACNAACTCTATTTGNGTGCCAAGCCGGGCTTCCATCCTGACAGGTCAATACAGCCACATCAACGGAGTCAAAACACTCGCAGACGCCCTGGATCCACAAAAAAAGCACCTGGCGCATTACNTGCAGGANGCAGGTTACCAGACNGCACTGNTTGGTAAATGGCATCTCAAATCGCAACCTACCGGNTTCGACNACTGGAATATCATCAAGGGGCAGGGACGGTATCGNGAGCCNCGNATGTTTGAAGGGGATCTTGCTCAACCGCAGGTTNTGGAAGGTTCTTATTCGACAGATCTATTNACTGAAAAGGNTTTGGCTTGGTTGANCACGCGAACGGAGTGATCAGCCATTTGCCATGTTTCTGCATTACAAGTCGACNCACGAGCCCTGGCAATATCCTCCNAGGCACAAGGATCTCTTTGATGGAGTNATATTTGATGAGCCTGANACCCTGATGGGCCAGACAGGNCCCAAAAACTCGAGGATTCCCGGCTGGCCTCTCGAAATATTGACCGAGCGCATGGTTCGTAGCTCCGATCACGGAGGGGAAGCACTGGTTCCAAGTCAGGAGGATCCTCAAACCAAGCGCAGGGAAACCTATCAAAAGCTGATCCGCGATTATCTGAGATGTGCAACAACGATCGACGAAAACATTGGAATAATTCTTAAATACCTGGACACAAATCATTTATCGGATAACACGATGGTGATTTACACCAGTGATCAGGGCTATTTTCTGGGAGAGCACAACTATTTCGACAAGCGATTCATGTTGGAAGAAAGTCTGAGGATGCCGTTTGTGGCTCGTCTGCCTCATCGCATTCCGGCCGGAGTCAAGGTCGACCCCATGATCCTGAACGTCGATTTTGCTCCAATGTTGCTCGATT
>NYYT01000050.1 GCA_002686885.1 Pedosphaera sp. | reverse complement strand
GCACATGGAATCGTAACAAGACTGTCGGGGAGAAGCCTAGAGTACGCCCTATCGCCAAAACGCTTCTCGAGCATAACAAGAATAGCGCGATCTTCCTCTTTCCTTATTGGTCTCCCCATTGCTTGTAGTACTGAATTTACAGCCGGCTGACCTGCTGCATATCTCCATCCCTTCTCACGACCAAATCTTTGAGACATGTATTCTAGAGTGGCACTTTGCCGTGATGAGGGCGGCGGCAATGGCAAACCAACGCATATCGCTGCGGAAAGTACTCCTCCTGAATAGTCAACACCCTCTGAAAAACGACCGCCCATAACGCCGAAAAGCACATTCTTGCCGTTCCCTTCTTCCAGGCTCTTGAGGACTCTTGAAACATCGCCCTTTCCCATTTCCGGATCTTCTTCCTTTATTCTGAATGATCTGTTTATCCAACCTCTTTCTTCTAGGATTTCATTCAAGATGCCATAGCTAGTTGTGAACACTGCAACGTTCCCTGGCGTGGAATCGAGAACCGCTCCAATATGCTCTCGAATTTTCTTTGTGTTCAAATTTCCACGATCCGCGTAGCGGGTGGTCACATCAGAGGCGATAATTGCTGGCCGCCTATCGGGAGAAAAGGGAGATGAGTAAACCATCTCAATAGAAGAATCACGATCTATTCCGAGCGTATCAGCGTACATAGACGTGGGGTGTAATGTCCCTGACATCAATATCGAACCCGAGCAGCTAGATATCAGCTCAGAAGATACTACTGATGGGTCTAGAAGACAACTCGTGACCCGTCCCTCGTCTGCTAGCAAATCGAAAACNAAGGCCATAGCTTCTGAAGACTCAAATCTCGATAAGATATCGAGAAATGAGAAAAGTCTACTGCAAGAAGTCTCAGAATCCTCTTCATCATCACTTTCCTCGACACGTACCTCAGTCAAGACCCTCATGAGTTGCGACATTCCCTTTTCCCATCCGCCACCCTCTAGGGAGGATGAAAGCGAAGAACGGAAAACTTGGAGCAGTTCTGACGAATTTACGAGCAAGTCATCGATATCAACCTCTTCAAGCCTCTTCTTCCCAGTTGACATCCATCGCTCAATCCCATCCCCCAACCTCCTCATTGACGCTATCGAGGACCCTATCCTAGAGAGCTCACTATCAGATGCGCCATCACGTTCTGACGCCTCTTCATATTCTTCCATTTCGTACCTGGCAGCATTGACCATATTCTTTGTCAGCCTGAGTTCTAACCCTCTTCTTATCCGGTCTGGTAGATTATGCGCCTCATCTACAATTAGTATGGATGAATCCAGATCTATAGACATCGACGATAGTGAAGAGCGACTCACAGAATCCACAAAGACGTGATTATAATCCAGCACTATGATCTCAGATTCCCTAGCAGCTTCAATTGAGCAGTGATACGGGCAAGTACCTTCTGCACGCCCCCTCTGTATCGTATCTTCAACATGTCTTGGACGGTCTCCAATCCATTTTCTGAGCCTCGATCTTCTAGAGCCCAGAGCTTCAGGAGGCGCATCTTCCTCGCAATAGCATTGCCTTTGCATATCCAATTTGCCACACATGGATTCCCGACCTATTAGATCCACAACTGAGACTTTAGGCACTCCAGGGGGGAGTCGGTCATTCAGGCTTAGGATCGTATCAACCACAATTCTGTGCTGACTTTGTCTGCCTGTGAGGAAAAGGATCTTTGAAACGCTTTCTGAACATCTGGAGGCGTAGACAGAAGCAGCAATAACAGCGGCTGTTTTTCCAAGTCCCGTGGGCGCCTCCGCAATTATTGTACGCCCTTCGAGAAGAGCACTTGCAGATGCCTCCATGAATTCTCCTTGTTGATCACGAGCCTCTTCATGGGCAAAATATTGCATCCAAGGGGCAGAGGAAGTTCCCTTCACATTACGACGTGCTTATTCGGCCGACCAAGAAGATTGGCTTTGTGAGGCAAACATTCAGTCAACAATATTTGCTCATATCGACGGAGCGCCATGGCCCNGAATTGGANTTCTGCTGTTCNGAGTCNCTCAAAGAACGNCGAGCAAGATTNTCCATGCAATTTGAGGGTGTGGAGGGGCGATTTACTCGCCCCCCCACGACATCCGAGTGCATCCCATCCCCACTCATTGTCTCCACCTCATGGNGTTAGTGAATCATCATCCTGACGNTTTGCAACNTCTTCGACACGTGCTTCTATGGCTCTNTCGAGATCATTAGACGCTGCAATCTCCTTTTGCATGTACATCCTGGCTCCCGATTGGAGGACACTAGCAAGATNCTCGCCTCTAAGTGCACAGAATCGATTTAGAGTTCTGGACANATCTGCTCCTATCTTCAACTCAACCGTATGCGAGGAGATATCCGTCGTAGTGAGAAACCGGCGAACTGACTCACGAACAACATCNGATCTGTTTCTGAAACCATCTGTTCCGACTCTNTGATCGAGACTCATAATCTGCTCTTCAGAGAGCCTGATTGAGATGAGNGCGGTCGGAGCNGGCATGTCNNTCGTATNCCGTCAGAACCACGGCCGGTATATCAATGTATCACAATTGTAATACAAATGTAAAACAATATGCTGACCGTTTAATGACTGGATTGAAGTGTCAAACGTCGCACGACCTGANGTGAAGGTGATCAACGACGCCATACATGGCGATTTNTCCATAGGNGGTGTGAGGGAAGAACTNCTTGCCACTCCNGAGGTAAACAAACTCAGCCACATAAAGCAACTTGGNCTTGCCCATCTCGTATTCCCCGGGGCNCANCATACACGTTTCGAGCATTCCCTNGGCGTTTCCCATGTGGGNGGAATGATGTCTGAATCNATNGGCCTGGATGANCATGAGAAAGAGATNGTNCAAGTTGCTGGNATGCTGCATGANGTTGGCCATGGCCCCTACTCCCACACTCTCGAGCACATTCTGCATAGCAGGGGNGGGAAGGACCACATGAGCATAACAGAGGGGATAATCACCGGATCGTACGATGTTGTCACNCCCTCGGAAAGNCNTTCAGTAAGTCCNCGACCATCCATACCTGAAATCCTCGAGCGATANGACATGGATCCCAAGGAAGTCTCCAGTTTAATNCGGGGGCCCGACGCATCAGGNACGGAAAGAAGCCTATTCGACTGGAATGAAGGNAGTTCGGAATTTGTTTCGGAGGATGTCACACTTGCAAANATGGTCCANGGGCCCGTAGATTGCGATCAGATCGATTACCTACTNAGGGATGCNCANTTTACNGGGGTNCGACATGGNTCCATAGACCATAGAAGNNTGATCAGGTCATTGAGAAGGAGCGGAGGAAATGTTGCAGTCGACGAAGGGGGATTAGCTGCATTAGAGGGGATGTTGATGGCCCGNGGNCTGATGTATAGCGCAGTCTANTTCCANAGGGTGACTAGAGTTACAGAGGTGATGCTCTCGAGAGCNGTCGAACGCAGCGAAGANTCACTTCCTGGAGCAGAAGAGATGCAGAGGAAGGTNGACTCNGAGATATGGGCGGATCTNGATGCAGCAGGAGGCTATGCGAGAGATATCTTGACCCGGCTTAAGTATCGTAGACTGTTTAAGGTAGCATCNACATACAGGCGGGATGACTTGAGCAATGAACAAATAAANAGTCTAGTGAAGATAGCAACAGATACGNATCANCGNCGATCCGTNGAAGATGATATNGCCTCAAGGGCAGGATTGGANCCGGGNTATGTCGCAATTGATGTNCCTAGTGTNAAACTCCTCTTATCTGAGCCAAGAATGAGCCAAGTGGATATACGTGTTTTAGGGGACGATGGNCGTACTAGATGGNTGAAGGATCATACNCCTATAGCAGACGCTCTGAAGCGTCGGCAGGTCAGTCAAGCAGCAGCCTACGTCATGACTNTNCCNGGACANGAATCCAGAGTCTCTGAATTNGTNGATTTNCATCTNCTGNCATNATNATCCTCGCANTATCCATGAGGANTATTCAAAAAGGGTNTNACNGTCCGCGNCAGCGTAGGTCCCGNAATCAGGAACCTTTCAACAGCAGGTTTTGAAGATGCATTCNAAAATGAAGGAAGTTTATGACNNCGTAATCGNGAGAGANCCGAATCAACCTGAGTTTCANCAGGCTGTNGAGGAGGTGCTNGACAGNCTCGGCCCAGTAATCGAGGCACACCCTGNTTATCTCCCGGTAGTCAAGTCGATTGTTGAACCTGAGAGAATAATTCAGTTCAGGGTGCCTTGGTACGANGANGAAGGAAATTTGCATGTNAACAGGGGTTTNAGNATNCAGATGAATGGCGCTATAGGGCCGTACAAGGGNGGCCTTAGATTCCATCCAAGTGTGAATCAATCCATACTCAAGTTTCTTGCATTCGAGCAGGTNTTCAAGAACAGNCTGACAGGNCTACCAATGGGTGGCGGAAAAGGTGGCTCAGACTTCAATCCAAAAGGAAGGTCAGACAGCGAAGTAAGAAGATTCTGCCAATCNTTCATGATGGAGCTTTGGAGACACATAGGCGCGAATCTCGACGTCCCAGCAGGAGANATAGGCGTAGGGGGNAGNGANATCGGATTCCTTTTCGGAATGTANCGAAAACTGGCCAANGAGTTCACNGGGGTATTTACNGGCAAGGGCNTGTCATACGGNGGCTCCCTNATACGGCCCGAAGCCACTGGGTANGGTACNGTCTANTTCGCAAGAGAGATGCTCGCAACNCGAGGNAAGTCTTTCGAAGGTGCAAAGGTAGCAGTATCTGGCTCTGGAAATGTTGCCCAGTTTGCAGTTGAGAAGGTTCTNGACTTGGGCGGAAAGCCAGTCACACTGTCTGACAGCTCTGGATTCATACATGACTCTGATGGGATAGANAGGGAGAAGCTTGCATGGGTCATGGATCTCAAGAACGTNAGAAGAGGCCGAATNAAGGAGTANGCAGAACATTTCGGCTGCGAATATACNGAATCGAAGCCCGAGCCNAATCTAAACGGCNTATGGGGTATCGATGTAGACATTGCGCTACCATGCGCTACTCAGAATGAAATCAATGGGGAAGAAGCCAAGATGCTCGTAGACAATGGTTGCATNGCTGTAGCAGAAGGCGCTAACATGCCTTGTACGCCTGAGGCNGTTGAGTGCTTCCACNAGAATGGCCTGCTATTTGCACCCGGGAAGGCNTCCAATGCGGGAGGGGTCGCCACCTCCGGACTCGAGATGAGCCAGAATAGCCTAAGGTTGAACTGGACTAGAGAAGAAGTAGATCGAAGACTTGAGGAGATAATGGTCAACATCCATAGAAATGCTGCGGACACAGCGGCAAAGTACGGTATGGATGGCAACTACGTCGCTGGAGCAAATATCGCTGGCTTCCTCAAAGTCGCGGAGGCAATGGAAGCCCAAGGACTAATCTGATTGGAAAAATTCTGATTTGTCCGGCGGAGTGTCATTGCGAAATACCGGCAATGTTCATTCGCCTTCCACAGGGGCCAACGCCCATGTCAGAGATGTTGTATCATGGAAAGGTAAAGCAAGTTTGGTCGACAGACGACCCAGATTTAATCGAGTTTCGATACACTGATCAGATTTCGGTGTTTGACCAGATCATACCAAGTCTAATCCCAAGAAAGGGTGAGTCACTCAACAGAACCTCGTGCCATTGGTTCGATTTGGTAAATAAGAGAGGCATATGCGATACGCACGTGGTTAGGGCGAGTGCTCCTGATAGGCTAATAGCAAGACGATTCGATGTAGTTAGGGAACCAGGCGCTATTGACAAGAGTAGGGAAAATGTGTTTGTACCCTTGGAGGTAATCTGCCGTCATTACTTAGCAGGTACAGCATGGAGGCGATTCAAGCGGGGGGACCTGTCGCCCGAGCAATTGGGATTCGAAAACTCTTCTCAAGTACACGAGGGAGTCAAGCTCCCCGAACCCTTTCTCGAGGTCTCTACGAAGTTCGAAGCATTTGATCGAAATTTGGAGAGAGAGGAGGCGTTGGAAATATCAAATCTACATCCGGAGGAATTAGATGATATTCTTAGNATCGTACTCGAGATCGATAATCTAATTCAAGAAGAGGTTGGGAAGAGGGGGCTNATTCATGTNGATGGTAAGAAAGAGTTCGCTTTAGGGCCAGGAAGAGTTCCAGTTCTTGTCGATTCGTTCGGAACTCTGGATGAAGATAGGTGGTGGGATTCAGAAGCCCTTGAAGAAGGCCAAATCGTTCAACTCTCCAAAGAAGCAGTACGGCAACATTACATTTCAACCGGACATCATGCTGATCTGAAAGTAGCACGAGATGCAGGATCCGATGAACCGCCCATCCCACCGCTGCCGCAGTCAGTCATCGACGAGACTGCAGTTTTGTATGCATCAATGTTTGAGCGTTTGACAGGTCAGACATTCTAGGAGTGACGCCTCATTAGGAGGCCAAGACCTCGTTTTTCTGCACCGTTGAGTATGGCTGATAGGTGCCTGAAACCATCTTGGACGCCTCCATCAAATGGCTCATCCGCTTTGACAACCCATGATCCGCGCGTTATCTCCCTTCGAAGTTCTTTCACTTCATCAGCAGTCAGCCACCCCAACAACTCTAGGCCCAAATTTCCCCTATCGAAACCCTCCTCACCAAGAAAATCCGGATTCAGACCCAATGTGAGCTTTGCAAGCAACTCGTGCAGAGTGTTTTTCTTAGAAGTACTATATTCGACCAGATATGCTATTGCATTGCCATCTTCGGTAGGCCACCTACCTAACTTTTCCTTGGATCCCTTTCCGCCGTCCAATGAATCAGCAGCAGAGGCGCTGCTCGTTTCCCAGTCGATGCATGAGAGGAAGAGTAGGGTGGCCTTGTCTATATCGGATGGCACCCCTTCAACCAGACCCTCTATCTCTGACACCCCCGGTGCGACCTTCTTGAGGTCCCCGTGATCGCCTGCCACAGACGCAAGAATCGCATCGATAACCTGCTCAGGATTATTGCGAATAGGATCGAGAGTGTGAAATCCAGAGGTCGGTATGTACTTGCCCATTGAAAATCCCTCATCGACCTAGTCGATTAAGCCGTCTTTCGAACTCATCAAGGTCATCATCCGGGTCGTCGTCGGTAGGCTTCTCATCCACTTCATGCTCTAAGGCCCCTTTCGGATCGGGTAACACATCCTCCTCAGCAACTTCCGCTATTCTTGATGGTACAGGGTTATCGGCATCTCTCACAGGTTTCCTACGTGCAGCTCTTTCTTCCAGGATTCTTTTCGCCATTTCCTCGAGCTCTCTTTGCTGAGCCCTCGAACGCCTACTCGCGATAATCACTCCCCCGAGAACTATGACGAGAACTGCTGATATGGCCCCGGTCCTGAAATCTTCAGATCGGCTATCCGTTCCCGCTGCGCCGGTGAGAATAACTCTCGAGACATCATCTGAAGAATCTGAGTCTCCGTCCCAAGGGAATGAGCAAGTGAGCCTCACGCTCACTTCTATGCCATCTTCAAGTGACCCTGGCCTTTCGATAAGGGGCTCAGGTGCGAAATTGTCAGTAATATCAACGATATGCACCCGGTCCTCCACACCAGGTGCTTGGAGGATGACTCTACAGTCTAGTCCATCGTAGGATTGAAGCCCCTCTCTAGAGATCAGTACGCGAATCCTCTGAGTATCGCTATCCGGGTCATATGCAGGGGGGTCAAGCTCCAAGCCTACAATTCCAAGATTCCAATAATCCGAATATCTGATCGAAATATCGGTGTGCTTAATCATCAGCAATCTCCCATATTCGTCATATATTCTGACTGAGACTGCCTTCACGCCTGGTTCCGGGCCCCACGAGTCATGGCTGAGGTTCAGATATCCGGGTTTGTCAGCCTGCAGGAAAACGTCCAGAGCATCCACAATCCTGCCTTCATCGTCGACCAGCATTCCGTGGAGTGACAGGATATCTCCTCCCTCGCCGATCAAGCACTCCGCATCGAGTGAACCGTAGAAACCACTCAGGCTGCACGTCATCGCACGCTGGGTTATCTGAACCAATTGAACCTTGTAGGGGATAGAATCCGACCCATCAACTACGACGCTCCCCATGCCGCTGACGGTGTCCGACAACACCCAGAATCCAAGAGGATCCCATTGTAACGCCCTGCCGCTATCAATATCGACTACATTTGATGTGGGGCCAGTCCCATGTATCTCTAGCAATGCAGAGCCGCCCATTGTGAGGCTGAATACAGGAGTCCTGGACCACGATGAATTGGATGAAACAACTTCTAACATCAACTCTTCCTGTGAATTTGCCTCATTATTCGTCCCCACTCTAACAACAAACGAATCACCATCCCAATCTGAAGAGGGCATCAATGAGATTGGCAATCCACGGAGTTCACCGGAGGCAACGGTAACTGATAATGGCCCCTCAACCGTCCACCCATCGGGGAGCCCGATCACACTGAGATTAATCAATGAAGCCGCATTACCCGTATTTTCGATCCAAGCAAGA
>NYYT01000049.1 GCA_002686885.1 Pedosphaera sp. | reverse complement strand
ACAGCACCATGTAGGTGGCCCCAAAAAGGGTGTCTGGACGCGTGGTGAAAACGGTAAGAATATTGGAACCTCCTGCCACCTTGAAATGGACTTCTGCCCCTTCGGAGCGGCCAATCCAATTGCGCTGCATTTCCTTGAGTGAATCACTCCAGTCAATGTCGTCGAGACCCTCAATCAACTTTTCGGCAAAGGCAGTAATCCTCAACATCCATTGGCGCATGGGCTTGCGCACCACGGGAAAACCACCCACTTCACTTTTTCCATCCACCACTTCCTCATTGGCCAGAACCGTTCCCAGTTCCGGACACCAGTTCACCGGCGCCTCGGCCACGAATGCGAGTCGGTGTTGATCAACATACTCCCTTTTTTCCTGATCAGTGCTTAGATCGGAAGGTATACCAAGGGTCTCAATCGACTCGGCCTTCTTGGTTTGAGGGTTGAACCATGAGTGATAGAGCTTGAGGAAAATCCATTGGGTCCAACGAAAGTAATCTGGCGAAGTCGTGTCCACTTCCCTCGACCAATCATAACTGAAACCCAGCGATTGGATCTGTCGTTTGAAGTTCTGAATGTTCGCCTCAGTCGTCACCCTTGGGTGTTGTCCGGTCTTGATGGCGTATTGCTCTGCTGGAAGTCCAAAGGCATCCCAGCCCATCGGATGCAAGACATTGAAACCGCGTGCTCTTTTGTAGCGCGCTAAAATATCGGTTGCCGTGTATCCCTCCGGATGCCCCACGTGCAAGCCAGCACCCGAGGGATAGGGAAACATGTCGAGGATGTAATACTTGGGTGGCAGCTGGGAGGCAGGCACGGCGCCCTTCAGCCCGTGGCGCATGGCGAAGGGGTGATCCCCAGGAATCGGCTCCTCGGGATTCCAGGCCTTGAANGCATGAGTTTNTTCCCAGATTCNTTGTCGTCTGGGCTCGATCAGGTCAAANGGGTATTGCTTTCGCATGGTGTGGGTAAAAAGGGTATGNAGGANTNTCGATCGCTGGATCGCATGGGCACCAAAAGCCCATCATTTGCCAAGGCAGCAGCCAACCGCGGTAGGGTTTGGGGAAAAGCACCCAAGCTTACCTTCGGCTTAGCGCTTGCTCAGGAGAATGCCTAGCAGGACACCGCTCAGGGCAGCAGCCCCGATGGATTGGTAAGGATATCGGCGAATGATCTGGTCGACGACCTCAACCCCCGAATAGGTTTGTTCATCGATCTGATGGCAGGACTTCTTGAGTCGCTCCAGTCGTTCCAGCAATTCACCCTTGCTCTTCTCCGAAAGGTCTTCGGCGGTGTTCTTGATCAAACCCTCGGCTTCCTCGATNAGTTTNCCGATGTCCTGNACCAATTGCTTGCGACCACCGTCCTCGTCGGTCAGGTTGTTGAAATAGGTTTCCATGAATCTAGTCGAGACAAATAACAATTACTGGGACGACCATCGTCACTGTGTTGTTTATGCGGGATCGTCGCCTCTCCATCAAGTGTTTGCTCAGATCAGTGACGGATATTTGANCAGACCTGTNGATTCGGGNATTCTCAGCGGCTNTAAGGAGGCCCGTTGAACAGGACATTTGGGAGCGGATCGGAATTAATGATCCTATAGGTGGTGACCCATTTGACCATTTCAGCGCTCCCACCAAAAGACCCTACCACGGCTCCACCGGGCAAATTGTCGACCGTACTCTGCCCATTGGGGTTATTCAGTTCCCACCAATTGGCGACACCCGCATGGCGGATGGAAATACCGTTGCCGGTGTTGCCTGGAGGGGGCACATTCGAGGCATCGTTGAAGTTCAGGGGAGACAATTCATTTTGTTCCCAAAGCTGCCAGTCGGTAGGGTTAAAATTGGTCGTCTTATAGGTTTTGCCACCGAGGGAAGGTTTACCGATATTGTTGTAGCCACCNATGGTGCCATTCCAGCAGTAAGAGGTCAGTTTGACCGGACGTGCCAACCAAAGGTCTTTCAATTTACCACGTCGGCGGGTTGTGATGTCTTTGGGACACCACAGTGCCTTCTGGTCGCCAATGTAGGTTCCCAGCTGGCTGATGCGAAAAAACGCCATTTGACGTTCGAACGCAGGCGAATCGATGTCGTGTCCCGCTGCAGATCCCGGAGCCGAAGGCCCTCCCGGAATGCGCCCATTGTTGCTGGTAGCATAGACCCAGTTGTCCGGTCCTGTCAGATTCCCTCCCCAGGAAGGGTGTGCGAGATAATCATTGTTGTCCCCAGAATACATCAAACTGGCAAGGAGGACTTGCTTGACATTGTTCAGATCCAGCGTGAGCTGCGCTCGATCCTTTGCGCGCCCCAGAGCGGGAAGAATCATACCAGCCAAAATCGCAATGATGGCAATGACAACCAGCAACTCAATGAGGGTGAANGCCAGTGAACTCAAACGGCCCTTACCTCGTAAAATGAGAGATTTGTTGGGTAGGAACGATTTCATAATAGGCTCAGCATGCCCTTCAACCTGCCGGGTGAAAAGAAGAATATANGGCACATACCACCTGGAGCTTGTGCCGGCCGCCTTCTGGGACGCCTGGATTATGGACGCTAGCCTATGGNGTCGAACCACTTGGAGCCTCTTCCTTCGCCTCCGCCTTGGGTTGATGCCTCCATTGGATGTGGAGGTCCCGCATTTGACGAGCGTCCACCGAACCTGGTGACTCGGTCATGAGGCAAGTCCCCTTGGCAGTTTTGGGGAAGGCGATCACATCACGAATGCTCAGAGTGTGACAGAGCATGGCAATNAGTCGATCAAAGCCCAGAGCGATGCCCCCGTGGGGCGGGCAACCAAATCGAAANGCATCGAGCATGTAGCCAAAGCGTGCNTGGATCAGATCCTCGGGAATCTGCAGCACCTTCTCAAAAATGGTGCGCTGTACGGCAGGCTGGTGGATACGAATGGAGCCACCTCCCAATTCCACCCCATTGACCACAAGATCGTAATGCTGTCCACGCACCGCTTTTGGATCGCTTTCGAGCAACGCAACATCCTCTTCAACAGGCGCGGTGAACGGATGGTGGCTGGAGTACCACCGATTCATCTCCTTGTCGAAACTCAAGAGCGGAAAATCCGTCACCCAAAGAAAGTCAAAACGATCCGGATCCAGGGAGAGGCGCCCCCTCTGCTGGAGGAGTTCCGCGCATTGGAGGCGGATACGGCCGAGCACTTCACAAGCAGCCAGCCAGGCATCGGCCGCAAAGAGAATCAAGTCACCATCCTCAATGGCGAGCCTCTGTTGAAGAGCTTGCTTTTCCTCCTCACTGAAGAACTTGACGATCGGGGACTTCCACTCTCCGTCCTCCACCTTGATGTAAGCCAGTCCCTTGGCGCCCTGACTGATCGCCAGCTGGGTCAGCGCTTCCATTTGACCCTGTGTCACATCAGCCAGACCTTTGGCATTGAGTGCTTTGATCACCCCGCCCTTTTCGAGCGTACCACTGAATACCTTGAAGGTACTCTTGGCAAAAGCATCACAGAAATCATGAATCTCAAGACCAAAGCGAGTATCAGGTTTATCAATGCCATACGTGTTCATGGCTTCTTCAAAAGTGATACGACGAAAGTTTTCAGGAATGGTCAGCCCAAGGGCAGACCGCCAGACATGCCCCATCAGGCCCTCAATGAGTCGATAAATGTCCTCTCGGTCAATGAAGGACATTTCGATGTCCACTTGGGTAAATTCAGGTTGGCGATCGGCACGCAAGTCCTCATCACGGTAGCAGCGTGCCAACTGGAAGTATTTTTCCACACCTGAAACCATGAGGATCTGCTTGAACTGCTGAGGGGACTGAGGCAGTGCGTAGCATTGCGAGGGGTGGACTCGACTTGGGACAAGAAATTCGCGCGCCCCTTCGGGAGTGGATTTGAACAACGTTGGGGTCTCGACTTCCAGAAAGCCCTCTTCTTCCATGAACACACGGGTAGCAGTTGCCACCTTGCTACGCAGTCGGAGATGATGCATCATCTCGGGTCGCCGCAAATCCAGGTAGCGATACTTGAGCCGCAACTCTTCATTGACCTTGGAAGCAGTCTCCGGATCATCCACGGGAAACGGAAGGACATCGGCGGCGTTGAGCACCTCCAGTTCCTGCACCATGATTTCCACTTCTCCGGTGGGGATCTTGGAATTCTCTGTTCCCTCAGGGCGACGACGCACTTTTCCGGTGACCGCGACCACACTTTCGCTATGCAGGGATGCCGCTTGATCGAACACATCACTGGATACATCTGAAGGGTCAAAAACCGTCTGAGTCCGACCTTCACGATCCCGGACATCAATGAACAAGACCCCTCCAAGGTCTCTACGGGAATGGACCCAACCATTGAGGGTGACCACCTGATCGATGTGCTCGGTACGAATCTCGTTACAATGAATGGTGCGTTTCTTCATGGAAAAGGTGTGCCAATTTAGCCGCTCTGGACTCAATCGAGCGGCTGTTTTAAAGCATTTGAAGATAAATCAAAGCAAAAATCACCCTCACACTGCCAACTCGGAGCCCTTGGGGAGCCGATGAAGAAATCAAAGATCATTTTCAGGGAGCCAATAAACCACTAAACTGCGGTCATGGAGGAGGCGAGCGATTACAGCATCGTATGGGTCACGGCACCGGACCTCAAGGTGGCCCGCGATCTGGTCAAAGAGGTATTGGCTTTGCACCTGGCAGCCTGTGCCAAGATCATTCCAGGAATCGAATCCCACTACTGGTGGCAGAGCCAGCTCGAATCGGCCTCGGAATGCCAGATTGTTTTCAAAACGCGTAAGGCGTTGATGGCAGCTCTGGGTGAGGTCATCCAGGCCCATCATCCCTACGAAGTTCCCGAATGTGTCTCGGTGGCCATGCAGGAAGGCCTGCCCTCCTATTTGCAATGGATTGATCAGGAAACGGATCAGCCCCCTACAAACGCGTGATGCGCCTTCTGGAGAGCTGACTCTCCATCGCCAGCCTGAACCACCACCGAAATTTTGATTTCGCTTGTTGAGATCATCAGGATGTTCACTCCTGCCTCTGAGAGGACTTCAAAAAGCTTGGCAGCCACCCCGGAGTGCGACCGCATCCCAACTCCGACTACTGAGAGCTTGCAGATGTTTTCATCAGAAGTGATCTGTTGGTAGCCAATACGTTCTTTCTGAGCTTCAAGCACTTTGAGAGCCTTGGCCAAATCCGTTTTTTCCACGGTAAAGGAAAGATCGGTGGAACGCTGCCCTCCGTCGTGGCTGACGTTTTGCACAATCATGTCCACATTGACCGAGGCATCGCTCAGGGGTTTGAATATGGAGGCGGCAATACCAGGATGATCCGGAACGTTTTCAAGGGTCACCTTGGCCTGATTCTTGTCGAGCGAAACACCGCGCACGACGACGTTTTCCATGTCAGCAGAAGATTCTTTCACAATCGTACCGGGGTTGTCGTTCAAACTGGATCTTACTTCAAAAATAACACCGAATTTCTTTGCAAATTCAACGGAGCGGGACTGCATGACCTTGGCTCCCGAACTGGCCAACTCAAGCATCTCATCATAGGAAATTTCCTCAAGCTTCCGAGCCTCTGGAACCACGCGTGGATCCGCGGTGTAAACACCATCGACGTCCGTGTATATTTGGCATAGGTCGGCCTCCAGTGCCGCTGCCATGGCGATGGCAGTCAAATCAGACCCCCCTCTACCGAGTGTGGTGATTTGGCCTTCGTTGGTTCTTCCTTGAAAGCCAGCCACAATCACCACCTTACCTTCGTCCAGGTGAGCTCTCACCTGGGCTGGGGTGATGTTTCGTATTTTTGCCTTGGAATGAACACCATCGGTGGTGATGCCCGCTTGAGCACCGGTGAGCGATGCTGCGGGAATACCCATGGCGTGCAGGGCCATCGCCGTCAGCGCAATGGTCGTCTGTTCTCCGGTCGCCAGCAACATGTCCATTTCTCGCTCGGTAGGAAGGTCCATCATTTCCTTGGCCATCCCAATGAGTCGATCGGTCACTCCGCTCATGGCAGAGACCACCACAACGACCTGGTCTCCTTGGGAAAGGTAACGAGCTACTCTCTGAGCCACAGCCTTGATGCGGTCGGTCGTGGCCACCGAAGTACCACCATACTTTTGAACAATGAGCGCCATGGGTATGATCGTCCGGGAAAAGAAACTCGCTATAGCCCGATCAAGCGGGAGACATCTTCCAAATGAGGTTCACACACATCAGGCTTCTGAGCCGCGCAGCCGATGGCTCGGTCAGGATCCTTGAGTCCGTGCCCTGTCATGGTCGCAGTGACCACACTGCCGGCAGGAATCCGCCCGGCTTTGACCGACTGGATCAACCCAGCCAGGGGTGCGGCACAGGCCGGTTCGACGAACACCCCTTCGGTGCTGGCGACCAGTTTGTAGGCTTCCACGATGGCCTCATCGGTGACCTTGTCAATCCAACCTGAGGATTGCTCGAGGGCATTCAGAGCCCCTTTCCAGCTGGCCGGATTGCCGATTCGAATCGCAGTGGCCAAGGTCTCGGGTGATTCCACCGGGTGCCCATCAACGATGGGAGCAGAACCTGCCGCCTGATAACCGCACATCGCGGGAGTGGATGAGACCCGACCCGACTGGTGGTATTCCTGGTAGCCTTTCCAGTAGGCTGTGATGTTTCCAGCATTGCCCACGGGTAAAAAGTGAAAATCCGGAGCTCGCCCCAGTTGGTCGCATATCTCGAAGGAGGCTGTTTTCTGCCCCTCAATTCGGAAAGGATTGATGCTGTTGACGATCTCAACCTTGCCCGTTTCCCCCAGCTCGCGAACGATGTTCAGAGCTTCATCGAAATTACCGCGAATGGCGATGGTCTGTGCCCCATACATGAGAGCCTGAGCCAGCTTGCCCATCGCAATGTTACCGTCCGGAAGAATCACGACGCATTTGAGTTTTGCCCGCGCTGCGTAGGCAGCAGCCGAGGCAGACGTGTTGCCGGTGCTGGCGCAGATCACGACCTGAGCCCCTTTTTCAACCGCCTTGGTCATGGCCATGGTCATCCCCCTGTCCTTGAAAGAAGCCGTCGGATTGAGTCCCTCAAATTTGAGATAGAGATCGAACTCCCCACCAATGGCCTTCACCAAACGCTCACAGTGGATCAAAGGGGTATTGCCTTCATGAAGGGAAACGATAGGGGTGTCCTCCTCAACAGGAAGAAAGGAGGCATATTGACGGATCAAGCCCCTCCAGTATGGAATGGGCTCGGGAGTGGCGGTAGTGGACATCATGACGAACTAAAACTCAAAATTTTCAACGCGAATTACCTGGGGGGCACCATGCACAACCTTCAAACGACAGATCCGCTTGACCGCCTGCTGCATGGCCTGAATCTGGGCATCATGCACCATCAGGATGAGGGGCACGGCATCCCCCTCATGCCCTTCGGGCTGAATGATGGATGAGATCCCAATGCGGGCCTCTGCCAGAATGGCAGTGATTCGAGCCATCGTTCCGGGTCGATCAACGACGTGAAGTCTCAAGTAGAAAGGAGCGATCGTCTCCGACCAGGGGAAGACCGATCCATTCTCGACGTGAGAGACAAAAGCAGGCAGGCGACTGCCGTGAGCCTGCTGTAA
The DNA here is from genome assembly GCA_002686885.1 of Pedosphaera sp. Taxonomy (GTDB): domain Bacteria; phylum Verrucomicrobiota; class Verrucomicrobiia; order Limisphaerales; family AAA164-E04; genus UBA7971. Next base: position 10,296 of record NYYT01000049.1, on the reverse strand, counting down.
ATCCAGTGCGGCATCGGCAAGATCGCTCACAACAGCACTGGCGGTAGCATCCTGCCCCGCTCCTCGACCATAATAGAGGGTTTCCCCAACCACATCACCACCAATGTAGACGGCATTGAAAACATCTCGAACTCCCGCCAGAACGTGCTGCAGAGGGATGAGCGTGGGGCATACAGAAATTTGCACTCCTTTTTTGGGGGTCGGACGAATCGTCGCCAGCAACTTGATGGTGTAGCCCAATTGGTTGGCGAATTGAATATCCAAGGGGGTGATCTTGCGAATGCCCTCCACGTGAATTTGATCTGGAGGAATCCAGAAGCCATGAGCTAGGGATCCCAAAAGGCCCGCTTTGTGCATGGCATCGAACCCATCCACATCCAGAGACGGTTCGGCCTCTGCGTAACCCAGGTGCTGCGCATCTTCGAGAACCCCCTGAAAATCACTCCCTTCCTTCTCCATGCGAGTCAGAATGTAATTGCAAGTTCCGTTGAGGATCCCATAGAGGTAGTTGATACGGTTCCCCACCAGCCCTTCACGCAGCACTTTAATAATAGGAATTCCCCCGGCGACACTGGCCTCGTAATACAAATTGGTGTGATGCTTGCGGGCCAGCTCGAAAAGCTCTTCGCCGTGTTCAGAAAGGAGAGCCTTGTTCGCTGTGACGACCAACTTGCCCGCTCTGAGGGCTTTTCGAACCATTTGACGCGCCAAGGTCACCCCTCCCACCAGCTCCACGATGATGTGATTGCGCTCATCCTCGACCACCGATTTCCAATCCGTGGTTAGCTTGCCCTTGGGAATCGACACGGCACGAGACTTGCGCAGATCGCGCACGACGACACGCGTAACCGACAACTGAACCCCCAAGCGAGAAGCCAGCAAGCGACCGTTTTGCCTGAGGGCCTTGTAGACGCCTCCACCCACAGTCCCTCCACCAATGATTGCAACGTTGATTTGCCTCATAAGAGCAAGCAGCATGAAGTTGCACAAATCAGCATGGCTCGACAAATCCAAAATAGTAAAAATCGCTTAAATCGATGGGAAAACTGCTTTGGATACGTTCAAAATTGCCAAATCTGATGAGAAGGTTTTGTCTATTCCCCTGTCATGCCCCAAAAAACTTCATTCGATGTTCGTCTCGGAAAATGGACCCGACGAGAATTTCGTCAGGCCATGGAATCCTGCCAACTCAAGGGGTGCATCCTCCCCTTGGCCGCCGTGGAGCAGCACCTGGAGCACATGGCAATGGAGCATGACTGGCGCAGTGTCAACGTCATCGCAGAACAGGTTGCCGAAGCCCTTCGCCCGGGGGTTGTGGTCGCACAGGGCATCATGGCTGGCATCAGCGAACACCACATGAAGCATCCGGGCACGCTTTCCCTGAGCCCGGGGACCTTTCTCAGCGTCGTCGATGATCTGGTGGACAGTCTGGTTCGTGCTGGGTTTGAAAACATCCTGGTGCTCAACGGCCATGGCGGCAACGTGATACCCTGTCAACAGACGTGGGATCAGTTTCTACGTCGCCATCCCGTCAATTTGCACTTCATGTCCTACTGGGATGTCCTGAACCAAGAAGACGCCTTGGACCTTTTGGAGGGGGGACACCGCTTACCGGAAGACCTGCCCGGTCACGCCCAAGAATTTGAAACCTCCATGGCCCTGAGATGGTTTTCTGAAAACGTGCGTTCCCAGGCCATGCAAGACCAAAAAGATCGATCGCCCCTTTTGGGGACTCGTGAAAAAGGGGAAGCTTTTCCCCGCCGCATCGTCGAGCGGCTCACCGACTACATGCATGGCATGCTTGCTGGCTCGAGAAAACAAACCATCCCCCCCTTCCACCCTTGAATCCGGGTTGGAGGCCGCTTCATGGGACGCATCAAGAATAGGCCCAGCCGCGATCCGCAAGAATTTCTTGGCCAGTGAGCACTCTGCTGGCCTCCGAAGCCAGAAAAAGGGCTACCTGGGCGATCTCCTCTGGCTGAATCAATTCTGGAACGCATTGGCACTGGCGGAGCATGCGCCGAACCGCAGGGGTTACAAATTCAGATTTCTGGCGCTCGGTCATGACCCATCCCGGGGATAAGGTGTTGACCCGAATTCCTCGAGGCCCCACCTCCCGAGCCAGCGAGCGTGTCAGGCCCATGATCCCCCCTTTGGTCGCTACATAAGCTGTCATTGGAGTGGCGCCAATATGAAAAGTAATACTGGAAAAATTGATAATGGAGCCGCCCTTGGGCATCGATGGGAGTGCTGCCTGGGCGGTCAAGTAATAAGCGCGCAAGTTGAGGGCAAAAAGATCATCCCACTGTCGTGCGCTCATCCTATCGATGGCCATGCGCGGATCACTTGCCGCATTGTTGATCAGGACATGGATGGTGCCCACTGTCTTCTGGATCCTCCTGACCCAGAGCTTGATCTGACTTTCCTTTTTGAGGTCTACCAAATGAAAACCCACTCGGTTGCCCAAAGCCTTTGATAAGGCGGCTCCTCTCTTTTTATCCTGATCACAAAAGAAGACGCGAGCACCCTGTTCCGAGAAACTGCGCACCAGAGAAGCTCCGATACCATTGGCTCCTCCCGTGACGAGCACCACCTTATCGCTCAGATCGGCATAGGTCGCAGACATGACTATTACCCATAGCCAAAATGACCTTAGGCGGCAACCTCGGACCCAACCTCCATACGGGTCTTTTTGGCTCCTATCGATCCAGCCAAGCGCTGTATCAGACCAGAAGGGCTTTAGCGGGAATTCAGAGGCCTCATGGTCCTGATTTATTGCGAAAAAATCCTTGTGAAAAAATTCACGATTCATAGACTGCCGTCTCTTTCGGGAATGAACTATAAAGTCCTTCCTGTGAAATCCCTTGAGAGACCCCATTTACATGAGATTTTTGAGTTATTGGACCCTGATTTGCCTCTTGATAGGCTTGTCTTTGGGTGAGCTGTCGGCTGCCGACACCCAGCAGGCAGTGGCTGAAATCGCCAGTGGCGAGGAAATGCACGCCATGGAAGGTGCCGATGGGCACGGTGGCGCACACGCTGAAGGCGAACATCATGGCCTTCCCCCAGCGGCGGTTCCCATTTTCCAATTAGGGCCTATCGTGGTGACCAACTCCATGGTGGTTTCGTTTGCAGTCGCCCTCATACTGATCATCGGCGCCCAGCTCGCTACTCGGTCAGTGCAAGCGGTTCCATCTGGGTTACAGAATTTCTTCGAGTTACTTGTGGAAGGCCTCTATCAATTTTTTGAGGAAATCCTCGGCAAACATCTCGTCAAACAAACCTTCTGGTTTTTCGCGACGGTGTTCATCTACATCTTGACGGCCAATTGGTTTGGATTGATCCCAGGGCTTGGAACAATTGGTTATGGCCACTCCGTGGACGGGCATTTTGTGGTCACCGAACCCTTGTTGCGGGGAGTGAACGCCGATTTGAACATGACCGCTGCGATGGCTCTTTTCTTTTTTGTGCTCTGGACTTACTGGTCCCTGAAGAATGTCGGCGCGGGTGGCATGGTCGGTCACATATTCAACGTAAAGGGCCATGGCGGCGGATTCTTAGGCATTTTCCTTGTGTTCGTCTTCCTTTTCGTCGGAGTGGTGGAGATTGTTTCGATCTGTATCCGCCCGGTTGCATTGATGTTCCGTCTGTATGGCAATGTTTTTGCCGGGGAAAACATTCTGGAGACGGTGATGCACATGGGGGGTTGGTTCTTCGGATGGCTCCTGGTATTGCCCTTTTACCTACTAGAGCTGTTGGTCGGTGCCGTTCAGGCATTGGTCTTCGCATTGCTCACGGCCGTTTTTACAGCACTGATGTGCGAGCATCACGAGGATGAGGCTCATTGAGCCCTGAAGGAAACTTTTGGTGGTCAGAACATGGCAAGACCGTGTGGGCCATCATTTAAACGACAAAGAAAGATAAAAACATTATGACTGGAAGTCTTCATATTGGACTGGCTGCCATCGGTTCCGCCATTGGGGTGGGCATCATTGGCATGAAAGCCGCCGAAGCTACTGGGAGAAATCCTGGAGCTGCAGGTGCGATTCGTAACCAAGCGATTTTGTTCGCTGCATTGGCAGAGGGTGTGGTTTTCATCGCCATCTTCCTTGGAGGTCAGTAATCGCCCAAGCACATTCTGTCGGGCAGGTCACTGCCCGACGTTTTCCCCCTTTTCAAATATATGTCGATCATTCATTTTTTAGCTGCCTCTCAGAATCCGGTGACTGCGGTCACTGAAGAATTTGGTGTCAACGGCCAATTGCTTTTCAGTCAGCTGCTGGCGTTTATCGTCGTCGCCTTTTTCCTGACAAAATTTGCCTATAAGCCTTTGCTCAAAGCATTGGAGGACCGTCGTCAGCGCATCGAGGAAGGCCTCAAGAATGCCGACAAGATCAAGCAGGAACTGGCTGAAGCCGAGGCCGCTCACAAGGAAATCATGGAGAAGGCCAATGCTCAGGCCAACAAATTGATCGAAGAGGCGCGAGCCGCAGCCAATCAGGTCAAGGATCAGGAAACCCAGAAAGCCATTTCCCAAGCCGAGCAAATCATCTCGAAGGCTCGTGAGGCAGCGCAAGCAGACCACGACCGCATGCTCGCCGAATTGAAGCAGGAGATTGGGCGTCTGGTCGTGCAAACGACCGCCGCGGTGGCTGGCAAGGTCTTGACCGACGAGGATCAGAAGCGATTGGCAGAAGAAGCCAACAAGCAGATGGCTGCCTGAGCTGGTAGCGCTGGTTGATAGAGATCCTCTCACCTATTCCATGAAAATCACAAAACAAGCCAGAAGAGACGCCAAGGCCTTGTTCCGTTCTTGCCTTCAGGAAGGCCAGCTGAATGAGGATAAGGTGCGCCAAGTCTGCAAGGTCGTGCTTGAAAAAAAAACCAGAAGCTACATTGCCATCCTTTCACACCTGCAGCATCTGGTCAAACTCGACATCCAGAATCGCACCGCAAGAATCGAGTCTGCAGTGGCTCTGGACGATGGAACTCAAAATGCCATCACCCAGAATCTTTCACAGCGCTATGGCAACCAGCTGATCACGGAGTTTTCCATCAATCCCTCCTTGGTCGGAGGCGTTCGAATTCAGGTAGGCAGTGACGTTTTTGATGGAAGCATCCGGAGCCGCCTTCAAACCCTGAAAGGCTCTTTCGGCCAGTCATAATGGATCATTTTTATTTTTTAGACCCTTTTCAATAAATACCATGAGCAACTTAGTTGAAGAAATCGAAGCCCAAATAGCGGGAGCCAAACAGGGTGTCGCCAAGGAAAACGTTGGCGTTGTCCGAGAAATCAGTGACGGTGTGGCCAAAATCGAAGGCCTGACCGATTGCATGCTCAATGAGATGCTGGATTTCGGCAATGGAACAACCGGTTTGGCACTCAACCTCGAAGAAACCGAGGTCGGAGCCATCATCCTCGGTGAGTACACCGACATCAAGGAGGGCGCCGAAGTCAAGACCACGGGTAAATTGCTTCAGGTTCCCGTTGGCAAAGCCATGCTAGGCCGCGTGGTCAACGCGCTGGGCCAGCCCTTGGATGGTAAAGGTGCCATTGAGGCAGAAACCCATTATCCCGTCGAAAAGATCGCTCCTGGTATTGTAACCCGACAGGCGGTAAGCCAACCGGTGCAGACCGGTATCATGGCAGTTGATGCGATGATTCCTATTGGACGCGGTCAACGTGAGCTCATCATCGGTGACCGTTCCACAGGTAAGACCACGATCGGAATTGACACCATCATCGCCCAAGCACGTCAGAACAAGGCAGCTGAAGAGGCGGGGGATAAGGACTATCGTCCCCTTTATTGTATTTACGTGGCTGTGGGCCAGAAGCAATCCAACGTTGCTCAGGTCATCAACACCCTCGAAAGGGAAGGTGCCCTCCCCTACACCATTGTCGTCAGCGCTGCAGCTGCCGACTCGGCGACCAACCAGTATTTGGTACCTTTTGCCGGGTGCGCCATGGGTGAATGGTTCATGGACAATGGGATGGACGCCCTGATCATTTATGATGATCTCTCCAAGCACGCAGTGGCCTACCGACAGGTCTCTCTGGTGCTCAAACGCCCTTCCGGTCGCGAGGCCTATCCCGGTGATGTTTTCTATCTGCACAGCCGTTTGCTGGAACGATCAGCTCGCGTCAACGAAAACTACGGCGGAGGCTCTCTCACGGCCCTCCCCATCATTGAAACTCAGGCTGGCGACGTGTCTGCCTACATTCCGACCAATGTAATTTCCATCACCGATGGGCAGATTTACCTGGAAACAGACTTGTTCTACCAAGGTATCCGACCAGCCGTCTCGGTGGGTCTCTCAGTTTCCCGTGTGGGTTCTGCTGCCCAGATCAAGGCCATGAAACAGGTGGCTGGTCGCATCAAACTTGATTTGGCCCAGTTCCGCGAGTTGGCAGCCTTTGCTCAGTTTGGTTCCGATCTGGATGCCAAAACCCAGGCTCAGCTCGAACGAGGCAAGCGCATCGTCGAGGTGTTCAAGCAGCCCCAGTACAACCCGCTTCCTGTAGAAAGTCAGGTTGCCATCCTATGGGCGGTTCAAAACGGCCATTTCGACCAGGTTCCTGTGGAAAAGGTCAAGGACTTCCAGGACAAACTCACTGACTTCCTTACCACTCGCAAGGCAGACTTGATGGCCCGGATTGTGCAGGAGAAAGCCCTCTCTGATGCGTTGACGGCGGATCTCAAGGCAGCCATTGAGGAATTTGCCGGCACCTACTCCTGAGCTTAAGCGAGACACACGAACGCTAACGAACTGCTTCCATGCCCAGCACACGCGACATTCGCCGACGAATCAAATCGGTCAAGAACACTTCCCAGATCACCAAGGCTATGCAAATGGTGGCTGCATCCAAGATGCGGCGCGCCCAACAGCAGGCCCTGGCGGGCAGGCCTTATGCCGAGTTGATGAATGAAGTGCTGGCGGAGGTGACGGCAGGCGCCTCTGATTTTTCACACCCCTTGATGGCCCCAGCTGAAACGGGCAAGCGGGCTCTGATTGTGGTCAGCACCGATAAGGGGCTTTGCGGAGCGCTGAACTCCAATCTTTTTCGTGAAGCCACCAAAGTAGACAAGGACAACACGGTTTTCATTTCAGCAGGTCGTAAGGCGGCTCAGTTCCTAAGTCGTACCAAACGGGATCTCGCAGCCGAGTTTTCTTACAATGATTCACCTGAATTTGCCGAAGCCAGGGCGATCTCGAAGATGGCTCAGGAACTTTTCCTCAAAGGTGAGGTTGCCGGAGTGGATATTCTGTTCACTAACTTTGTCAGCACCCTCAACCAGTATCCTGAAATCCGTTCCTTTCTGCCTGTCACGGAGATCAAGGGGATTGCGGCAGGGGTTGAGGGTGAGGGCAACGATCAGGAACTAAAATCAGCTTCCCGTGATTTCCTCTTTGAACCCGATGCAGGTTCGGTATTGGCCGAATTGTTGCCTCATTATTTGAACTACCAGATGTATCAAATTCTTCTGGAATCCAAGGCCAGTGAGCACAGCGCTCGCATGGTGGCCATGAAGAATGCGACGGACAATGCCAATCAGCTGATCAAGGATCTGACCTTAGAATACAACAAGCTTCGTCAGGCCATGATCACCAACGAGCTGCTTGAGATCACTTCTGCAGCCATGGCGGTTGGATAATCAACCATCAAACTTTTCATTAAGAAAAAGGGCGGCTGACATTCAGCCGCCCTTTTTTGTGGTCCAACCACGACCCTGAAAGGAATTCCTGCAAAGATATCGTTGCCCTGCTTGGAAAGTGCTGAATAGGATCGTATGTATTGGCCGTCCGACTCACCATCTTAGGAAGCGGGTCCAGGGGTAACTGTGCTTATCTGGAAACTGATGAAGTGCGTTTACTAATTGACGCCGGCTTCAGTGGGAAACAAATCAAAGACCGCCTGGCCTCCATTGGGAGAACCCCGGAGACACTGCATGGTATTCTTCTGACCCACGAACATTCCGATCACTGTGCAGGTCTGAAAGTTCTCTCAGGGAAAATGGGTATCCCCCTTTATGCCAACCGGCTGACGCTGGATGCAGTCACCAGCTCCCTCAAAACCTCCTTTCAGGGTAAAGTCTTTCAGACCGGCTATGCCTTTGATATCGGCGATGTGAGTGTCGAATCATTTTCCATCCCCCATGATGCTCAAGACCCCGTCGGTTTTCTGCTCCGAACCCAAAGCTGCAATATCGCCTTCCTAACCGATTTAGGCCATGCCACCGGGCTGGTATTGGACCGCGTGCGACCTGCCCATGCGCTGGTTCTGGAAACCAATTACGACACGCAATTACTGCAATCCGACACCCGGCGCCCGTGGAGCATCAAACAGCGCATCATGAGTCGCCATGGCCACCTGAGTAATGAGGCCGCCGCAAAGGTTGCCAGCGCATTGGTCTCCGATCATTTGAGGCATATTTATCTGGCACACCTTTCCAAGGACTGCAATGAACCCAAGCTCGCCGCCAGAGTCGTTGAAAAGGCCCTTCATGAAAAAAACGCCCATCACATTCAACTCCACTCCACCGACCAGGCAACGCCCTGCCCTACGTTGATCCTGGGTCCCCCCTCATCAGAATCGCCAGGCAATCCGGATACCCAATGCGATGCCACTCTAGCCCTTGAGGAGAAACCCTCCTTGTCAGCGGTTTCTCGCGTCCCCGAGAAGGGGCATCCTTCAGAGACAGTCCTTCCGGATTTACCCAATGAAATGGCAGCCACAGAGCAGGAGCACGCTTCGTTCTTTCAATCGCTGAAGGATGAGTTGCCTTTTGACGAAGAGGAAAAACCCAAACGCTGAGTCCTCCATGTCCTCCTCCAGCCCATCTTCGCTCCACGTTGAGGCACCCATGCCTCAAAACCGCAAGGTACCCATCGGCATTGTAGGCTCGGGTTTCATTGTCAATGATTGCCACCTCCCTGCCTACCGTCAGGCCGGTTTCCACGCCCAGGCAATCGCCTCGAGAAATGTTCCGGCTGCTCGGGAGGTCGCCTTGAGGCACCATGTGGCAACGGTTCATGAAACGGTTCAGGATCTACTGAATGACAAGCACATTGAAGTATTGGATATTGCTGTCCCCCCCCACGTCCAACTGAGCATCATTCAGGAAGCCGTCCAGAAGCCCCACATTCGAGGAATCCTTGCTCAGAAACCTCTGGGCATGAATCTGAAAGAAGCCCAGCAGGCGGTTCACCTTTGCGAGGAAGCGGGCATCACACTGGCAGTCAATCAGAACATGCGCTACGACCCCTCAGTACGGGCTGCCAAAACGCTATTGCAAGGAGATCAAATCGGAACCCCGATCCTGACCACCATCGATATGCGCGGCATCCCTCACTGGATGCCATGGCAAAAGGACCTGGGGTGGGTCACCTTGCGCATCATGTCCATTCACCATCTGGATTGTTTTCGGTATTGGTTCGGCGACCCGGTCCATATCTATTGTAGTGTTCGAACCGACCCCCGCACCGATTTCGAGCATCGGGACGGCATTTGCACCTACATTCTGGAATACGCCAACGGACTACGATGTGTGGGCATTGACGACACCTGGACAGGCCCCGCCAGAGAGGGCTGCCCATCGGATATTCATATTACCTGGCGTATCGAAGGCCTCAGAGGCCTTGCCATCGGGGATATCGGGTGGTGTCAGGACCCATACACCACCCCAAGCCGACTCCGCTACGCCAGCATCGGAGATCCTTCTTTTCACCGACCGGAATGGGATCAAAGCTGGTTTCCAGACGCCTTTGCAGGAACCATGGCGCAACTCCTGATCGCTCTTGAGGAGGGTTGTGAACCAGCCATCAGTGGCAGAGACAATCTTAAAACCATGGCACTGGTGGAGGCTGCCTATCGAAGCAGCGAAGAAAAACGAGCCATCCCTCTCGCAGAAATGCTATCCGATTCATAACACGCCCCTTTACAGCATCCTTAACATCGAATGAATCCACACCCAATGCACTCCATCAAATGAAACTAGGCATTATCAACAGCGCTTTTGAACAGGTCGGCATGGACACACGCACCGGTCTGGAACACATCGCCAGGATTGGCTTTGACTGCGTCGACATCTTTACCGAAGCCATGGAGTTAAAAGCCTCCCAGGCGAGAGATATTGAACGGACTTGCCGCCAACTGAAACTCCCCATCATCTCGCTTCCGGTGGTGGCTGTGGGCCTGATTGATTTCAATGCGCCTGTTCGTCGATTTCATTTGGAACGGTGCAAACGATTCATGGATCTGGCAAATCGCTGGGGTGCCTCCAATATTTTATTGGT
>NYYT01000004.1 GCA_002686885.1 Pedosphaera sp. | reverse complement strand
GAAAAACTTGGGGTCGTGAAGATGTTCCAGGGCAGCATCCAGCCTTTGGCGAGCTCTTTCATTGGGAGGAATGCGGGATGCCGATTCCTCGGCTGCCTGGCGCCGGGTTTGCTTTTTCATCCAATAACGCCAAGCGGCATAACAAACCCCAAGGAAGACCAAGATCAAGGCTCCCCAAAGGATGATATTCCAGAAGGAAATGATTTCAACAGGGGGCTTGATATCATGCAAGGAGGGGGGAAGAGATTCGGCCAATGGATTGCCAGCATCTGCAGGATCGGGCAGCACCAGTGCGGGAGCGTTGGTTGTCATCCTCGAGCCCTTCGTTTTTCACGATTCTCAAAAAATTTGGCAAGCTCCAGATCGTAGGGCTCATCGGTGGTCAACTGAATGGCATCGATCCCGACGGAGCGGAACAAGCGTCCCAGTTCACGCTGCGCTTTTTTCTGCTTGCTGGCGAAGGCCGCCCGTTTTCGAGGGTCTCCTGTATCCACCTCCATGACCTGCCCCGTTTCGGCATCCTTCAACACCACTCGACCAATGGGCGGAAGGTGTAATTCGAAGCGGTCCATGACCTGCACTGCGACCACGTCATGCCTTCGATGCGCCTGTCGCAAGGCAGAAATAGAGGCATATTTGAGCACATCGGAAAGCACCGCTTCCCTCAACAAGTGCGCTTCCATCTCTTTTCTGGTCGGTGCGCTTTGCCCGATAAAATCAGAAATAACCACGGCGATCGCTCGGTGTGAGGTGACACGACTGAGGAATTGCAAGGCCTCATTAATGTCGGTGCCCTGTCGAACGGGCTGGTGATAGAGAATGTCACGAATGACCCGAAGCACGTGAAACCGGCCTTTGCGTGGGGGAATATACTTTTCAACCTCGTCGGTAAAGAGAATCAACCCCACCTTGTCATTGTTTCGAATGGCGGCGAAGGCAAGAACCGATGCAATTTCAGCTGCNAATTCACGCTTGGATTGTTCGCCGGATCCGAAGAGACCGGACCCGCTGAGATCGACTACCAGCATCAANGTCAGCTCCCGTTCTTCAACAAATTTCTTGATGAAGGGCTGATGCATTCGGGCGGTGACATTCCAGTCAATGGCCCGCACATCATCTCCGGCCTGGTATTCCCTTACCTCATCAAAATGCATGCCCTGCCCCTTGAATACGCTATGGTATTTACCGGCAGTGGATTCACTGACCAGCCGCTTGGTTCGCAGCTCAATCTGACGAATCTTCTTGAGGATTTCTTTGGGGATCATCTTCTGAGGCTCGACGATTCGATCAACGCCCTTTGGNGGAGCACAAAAAATCCGCACATGACATCATGGCACCGGGAGTTCATCGAAAATGGTCTGAACGATCGATTCACTGGTGCGTTCCTCGGCCTCTGCTTCAAAGGTCACTGCCACTCGATGCCTGAGCACATCCAGCCCGATACTTTTGACATCCTGGGGCGTGACATAGCCCCTCCCTCTCAGGAAGGCATATGCCTTGGCGGCCAAGGTCAGAGCGATGGTAGCACGTGGCGAAGCCCCAAGTTGAATCAACTCCTGCAGGTTCAACTGATAGGATTCCGGGTTTCGNGTACAGCAAACNAGATCNACGATGTAGTCCTTCACCTTNTCATCCACATAGATGTCGTTGATCATTTGCCTGGCATGCATGATCTGGTCAGGCTCTACCACTGNCTGGGCAANAGGAGGCGTGCCTGTGCGGGCCATCAAATCCAGGATCTGCCGCTCTTCATCTCTTGAAGGATAATCGATCTTGCACTTGAGCATGAATCGATCGACTTGTGCCTCAGGAAGGGGATAGGTGCCTTCCTGCTCCACTGGGTTTTGCGTGGCAAGAACCAGAAAAGGCTTCGGCAACGGGTAGGTTTGATCACCAATGGTTACCTGGCGCTCCTGCATGGCCTCAAGCAAGGCACTTTGCACTTTTGCTGGTGCACGATTGATTTCNTCNGCAAGAACGATGTTGGCAAAGACNGGNCCTTGTCGCGTGGTGAATTGGCCGGATTGCGGGTTGTATATTTGGGTTCCCACCACATCGGCCGGNAGCATNTCNGGCGTGAACTGGATTCTGGAAAAACAAATATTCAAAGACTGAGCCAGGGCCTTGACCGAGGTGGTCTTGGCCAGCCCAGGCACCCCTTCGAGCAACACATGCCCATCGGCGAGAAGCCCGACAATGAGGCGCTCCACAAGGTATTTCTGTCCTATGACGACCTTGTTGATCTCCCCCATGAGGGGTTGCAGAAAGGCACTGGCTTCTTTGACTTGTTCGTTGATGGCACTAATTCCGGCATTCATATTTCTTCTTTATCCATGGGNGCCCCAAAAGCTATTNCACGCAGGNGCACCTTNAAAACTTTGACGGGCGCAGNGNTCAGNGCCTNGGCNCAGGCATTTGCTCCCTGGCTTCCGNTTGCCACTGGCGCAATTGTTCAATGCGCTTTNGGTCCAAGGGATGTGTCCTGAGAAACCAGGNTGTCTGAGCACCTCCTGAGGATTGGTTTTGAGCCGCAAAACGCTGCCAGAAACCGATGGCAGCTTCCGGGTCATNCCCCGCACGAGCCATGAACAGGAGCCCCATATAATCGGCTTCCGANTCCTGGCCTCGACTGTGAGGCAAAACGCGCCCAAGNTGGGTCGTCATGCCATAAACCGTTGCTGCAGCAGCCTGGGTCTTGGTGTCATAACCGTAGGACTCAAGTCCACTTTGAAGCACTCCTCCCCCCAGCTGAAGCATCATGGCCTCGGAGACCCTTTCAGCGCCATGCCTGGCCACCGCATGGGCCACTTCATGACCGATCACCGTCGCCAAACCGGCTTCATCTTGCGTGATGGGAAGAATGCCAGTAAAAACGCCAACCTTACCACCTGGAAGACAGAAAGCGTTGGCCTCCGGGCTGTCAAAGAGGACAAATTCCCATTGNGCCTTGGGCAGCCCGCTGACTTGAGCAATCCTCTCCCCCACTTTTTTGAGCAGGGCGATTTGCTCCTTGTCCTGGCTTATNGGAACACTCGATTTCATGGTTTCAAAGGAGCTGAACCCCAGCTGCTGCTCCTGTTGAACCGACAGCAGGATCAACTGCCTTCGACCCGTCTCAGNTACCGTCGAACATCCCAGCAAACTTGAAAGGATGGCTAAGGCCAGATAGCNAAAAGATGGATGAAGGNACATGGTTTGNTTAAAGATTGAGCTCCATATCTCGAGTATAGTGAAGAATCCTGCCACAATTCGGACACTGCACCACCTCTTTTTGGGCTTTACAGGCAACCTGTGACTGCGTGGGCAGGGACATGTGGCAACCACCGCAGACACCCCGGTGGACACCAACAACGACTTTACCGCGCTTTTTCTTGAGGAGTCTTTCGTATCGATCCAANAGGCTNCNCTCTACTTTTTCCGCAANCTGGGATCTCTCCTCCCGCAAACCACCCATCTCGGAAAGATGCCTTGCAGCCCTGGCTTCCAGTTCGGCAACCAACTCGTCGGTTCTTTCCTTTGCTTCCTTGGCAGCTGTGCTGGCCGCATCGATGTCGCCCTGTTTGAGGTCCGCAGCCTCCATCAGNTCCAGCTCNCGNTCTTCCAGGGAGANAATCTCGGATTTGCAGGTTTCGATCTCCTTTGCCAGGGCCTGGTATTCCTCATTTTTGCGGGTTTCCAGCTGCTGGGCNGCATAGCGCTCAATTTGACTTTGTTTGCTTTCCACCTCCAACTCGANATCCTTGCGCTGAGATTCAATCTGTTGCGCCTGTTTGCGAGTCTCCTGCAAATGCTGGTTCGCTTCCTCCGATTTGGCCATCAAGGCGGNTTTTTCCGGTTCCACTCGGGAAAGTTCCTCCTCCATTCGCATGATTTTCTGATCTCGATCCTGCAAGATCAACAATTGCTCAATCTCGTCCATAAAAGGTCCTAAGGTTNTNGGNAACCATAGAAAAGCACTCCCCACCAAGTCAATCCGGTTGCATGTTTTTGCTCATGCNGACGAACCCACCCCATGAAGACTGCNCGAACGCCATCGTGCCCATGGCAGAGTTCGGGTTGGGTCAATCCTNTCCNTGGCTGGGACGATTCCGNTCTTGCCATTTTTCCCAATAACTCCACGCCTTTTTGACGGAATCAGGGATCATTTCAACAGCCGCATCACGGGCCGTCATGGTCAGGCCCGACCAGTCAATGGTCTTCGAATCGTNACCACAATGAGGGCAGATCACTGAAGACCCTTCGTCACTTGGCCCGCAAAGATCGCAATGCAGGCTATTGCAGCGCTCACATTCGTAAAGTGCCCGCTGCTGCTGATGAATCAAACAACTGTAGCTGCCATCCTTCAAAGGAACACTTTTTAGAGACCTCTCAGCTTTCTGCACGGATGAAGGCTCCGGAGCCATCACTTGAACTGCAAGCAAGCCCAAATTCAGCGTTTGACCTATCTGGATCTCTGCCTGGTCGACTGGCATACCATCGAGGTAGATTCCCTTGGAAGACCCTGAATCTTGGACTGAAGCCCTGCCATGGGAATCGATCCGGATGATACAGTGATGCGAGCCTACCTCGAGATCGTCGATGACGACCGTATTGTCTTTGGCACTTCCCAGATGGTGCGTCCCGGGACCCAGTGGCACCCGATGGTGTCGATCATCCCAGGTCTTGAAACCAAGTTGTAAGACTTCCATGATCTCCTACGCTACCAGGAGACGTTGTTTGGAACCATGAAAATGATTGAGAAGGCTCTTGGATCCAGTTAGTAATAAAAAGTGTTGCAATACGTTATATACAGCTTGATCGGAATGATCAGTGGCATCACGGGCGGGCTCCTGGGTGTCGGCGGGGGCATCATTATCGTACCCGCACTGACCTACTTCATGGGCGTCCCCATCAAAACAGCCATCGGCACGTCTCTGGCCATTATCGTCCCGACCGCCATCATGGGATCTGCCAAACACTTCCACCAAGGTAACATTGACTGGAAGATTGTAGGTGCCATAGTGCCCCTAGCCATTGCGGGGAGTTTTCTGGGAGCCTGGATGACCCAAGTCATTAAACCCGGACATCTTCAAAGAGGCTTTGCCATCCTGATGGTTTACATGGGTTTTCGACTCTTTTTCAAAACATCGTCGTGAAGCGCCAGGAGCGTATGCCACATCTTCCCATCAACACTGTCAGTTCATTCCCCGTCATTCCGTTTTCATTTCAAAACACATGAAAGTTCCCAGTATTATTCTCACTTTACTCACCAGCGTTCTCTGGACAGGCCTTCAAGAAAGATTGCAAGCTGCAGCTCTTCCACCCAGTGCCGAACTGCTACCGGAGAACACCTGGGCCTTCATCTCCATCCCAAACACCGAGCATGCGAAGGAACAACTCTCAAAGGGCATGTTGCAGCTTTGGATGGCTCCCCCCATGCAGCCTTTCAGNGANCANGTGGAGACACAAATCAACGAACGATTCCTCACNCTTCTCAAGAAAGAGGCAGGGATTGANTTGGCTCAGTGGAACCGTCTCGCCAAGGGGCAGACAACTCTCGCCCTGATCCCNGGTAAAGACTCNCTTCAAATCAAACCNCTGCTCCTGATCGACAGTGGNGGTGAAGTNGGTCCAATGAACGAGCTGACCGAAAAGTTGACTTCCGTATTGACTGAAAAAGGGCAGCCCTTTGCCCGTGAAACGATCGAAGGAATCAGCATGATTCACATTCCACTGCCTTTGGAAGGGACCCTCCTGGATCCATCTAATGAAGAGGGTGCCCAGGGGCTTTGTGTGGCTCAAGCTGAGAGCACGCTCCTGGTGACTACCTCTCGTGTTACTTTGCAGCAAATCATGCGTCGAGCTGGCGGACAATCCGCGGGAAGAACCCTCTCTGAAAACCCTCGTTTTCAGATGATGGAAAAAGATCATTTTCAAGGAAGTTTGATTCATGGCTGGATACAGTTTCCCCCCATACTACAGGCTATTAAGAAGGAGGTAGCCCGAAACTTTCCTCCACCAGACACAGCCAACAACCCCTTGGCCGCATTGATCCCCACACCGCAAGCCATTCTTGGATCACTCCATCTGGAGGCCCTGGAGGGCTTTGGCTTTGCCATATCCTCCAATGACGATGCACAGCTCTTTGACCTAGTGATCCAATCTCCGGAATCGACCCGAAATCGGGGGTTATTGGGATTGATAGAGATCGAGTCATCCGATGCCACTCCCCCTGATTTTGTCAGCGAAGAAGTCGCAAGCTTTCAGCGCATTCGCATCGATGGCAAAAAATTGTGGTTGAGCCTGGAGGGCCTTGTAGCGGAAATTTCCCCCCAAATGGCAGAAGTTGTCAAAATGTCCATGTCCTTCCTAGGGAAGGATCGGGATCCAGCCTTTGACTTCAGAAAGAGCTTCATCGACCATCTTGGAGATGACTTCATCGTCGTGCAGTGGCCTCCGAAATCCATTGAGATGCAAGACCTGATCTCCCCTCCTCAGCTGTTCCTCATTGGGAGCTCCCATCCCGAAATATTATCCAATGCATTCATTGCGGCCAGCGGACTTCTCCCCACCCAGGAAGGTGCTTTTCGGGAACGAGCTTTTCTTGGAAGAACCATCTACTCCATTACGGTGCCTGTCTCGTCGCAAGACGACGAAAACCAGGCACCCATGGGGCTTCATTTCGCTCCGGCAGGAAGGCATGTAGCAATTTCAACCCACACTGAGGTTTTGGAAGATTATCTTCGGGGCAAAGCATCCGGGGAAGCAGCATTAAGTAAAAACGTTGCCTTCGACAGAGCACTGAAGACCCTGGGCAGTGGCGCTAGCGGATATCTCCATTATCAAAACCCGATCGCATCGACGCAACTTTTCTACGAACAAGCCCGCAAAGATCCTCAAAAGTTGTTGAGCCAATGGATCGACAAGACTGCATCCGGGGCATTCTCAGACACCTTTCTTGAGGTCTTTGATTTTAAAAAACTCCCACCTTTTGATGTCGTTGAATCCCACCTGACTTTTACGCTCACAGGGAATATCTCTAACCAGAAAGCACTCAAGTTACGTAGCGTTGCGCCCCATCCCCCCGCGCTCAAATAACCCACTGAAAGGGGCACCTCCGTAGTTGCATGCTGAAGAAAGTGGAAACCAGGGTTTGTGGAGCACTGATTGGTAGCCTCGGCACTTGATTTAGGATTGATGGATTCCCGGATGCGTGGAATATTTTCCATCTTCAAATCAATCAATTATGAATAAAATCAACCAAGTCATCGCCCAAGCCTTTTTGGGCGCCGCCCTTTTGGCCCAAACATGCTTCCATACGACAAGCCTTGCACAGGAAGGCAAGGTCAATCGCCTCACCAAAAGTGAGCGCCAAGATGGCTGGAAACTTCTTTTCAATGGAAAAAATCTGAACCGATGGCGTAACTACAAAAAGGAATCCATGGGAGATGGATGGGTGATCAAGGACGATTGTATCGTATGGGCATCCAAGGGAGCTGGGGACATCATCACCAAGAAGCAGTATGACAGTTTTGAACTGGTGCTGGATTACAAGATTTCGAAGGGAGGCAACAGTGGCCTGATGTATCATGTCCTTGAAACAGAAAATGCCCCCTGGCAAACAGGCCCAGAAATCCAAATACAGGACAATGTTGATGGGCATGATCCTCAGAAAGCTGGTTGGCTCTATCAGCTATACCCTGCCAGCACCGATGCGACCAAACCCGCCGGAGAATGGAATCAATTGAGAGTGTTAATCACTCCGGAACGTTGTGAACAATACATGAATGGCGTCAAATATTGCGAATACGTCAAGGGCAGTGATGACTGGAACCAACGGGTTGACAAGAGCAAGTTCAAAGTTTTCAAGGATTTCGGAAAACCCACGAAAGGTCACATTTGTCTGCAGGACCATGGCAATGAAGTCGCCTTTCGAAATATCAAAATTCGCGAAGTCAAGTAATCGCAAAACGTCTCTCTATCACAGTGCAGGGCGGTCTAATCAGTTAGGCCGCCCCGTGCTTTTTCTGGACCCAGGATTTCCACCTTGTGAAGCACCAAACCTGCGTCCTTGAACAAATTCAGCGCATAGACGTGATCGACTTCCAACCCGCGGGCATCCCCCAAGACTGAGGGCCGCTTGGATTGAAAAGCATTCACTGGAATATCCATCATGTGAAGCCGACCTGGCTCTCCCAGTTCCTGTTCAAGAACATCCAGTTCGTATTTTCCTTCAAATGGCTTGTGCAGCTGCTGCCCGGCAAATCCAAACCGAATGGGATACGCACGTTCGAAACTGAAAAGAAAACGAAGCCTGGAACCAGGAAGAAGAACCACAGGATTAGGACCACTCCTGGAGACCGAAAAAGCCGTGGCGTAGAGAAGAACCCTTCTATCATCTGAAATGCACCACGGTAAGGCCTGTGCACGGACCGAAGGCATGTGGTTGGAGGGCTCTGGCTTCATGACACCCAGAACAACCGGGGGGAGAACTTGTTTTAAGGCCGTCATCCATGTTCCCCATTGGGCTTGAGTTTTCCTGCGCGCTGTTCGGCCCTTGGGTGTGCTGGATCCAAACACCATGAACGTCTCATTCACCTCGAGACTATAAGGAGGGAGGGTCGAAGCGGGCCACTGATTGGACCAATGCCCAAGCAAAATATCAGGAGCCTCAAGCTGATCACAACTCCATGAGTGGACTGGCTTGGGCTGAGGTTGACTTTGCAGGGATCGATCAAGCTCGGGAGTGATTTGGGTCATATGTCCTGCCTTCACCAAGACATCCATCCCATCCATCGTGCGTCGCACCCTTGCCTCACCTTGATTGACACGCAATCGCGTGAATCCATTTTTGGCATGGAGATCAAACTGACAGTCCTCACTGAGATCCACATGTGCCGTTGGCGTCTTGAAGATCAATGGCATGGCCATTGTCTTCTCGGCAGGTTCAGACCACACACTACCCGTATGGAGATAAAAGCAGTTGGTGCTTCCGGATGGAAGGCGCCTCAATTCAGCATAACCGGCCATGGTAAACTGCACACCGCTTGGGAGTTCGAATTGAAGAATGCTATCCACACCTTGAGAGGAAAGGGTCTCCCCTACCTCGAAGAAGGTGGGCTCAGTGTCTTCATGGAGCACCTCAAGCCGAATACTTCCATCATTCCCCAGTAAACTAAACGCACCCTCCGCAGAGGTAATTCTAGCAGGGAATGAACGGACTGGCGCTTCTCGCTTACCCATTGAATCGAAAAACAACGTTGCCATCCATATGGCAGCCGCCGAAGCGATGACCGCAAGGTAAAAGCGGCTATTGGACCGCACGACCGTGGATTCTTGATTGGAAAAATCGACTTGCTCGACGGCGGCACATCGATGGGCATCGACAACCGCAACAGCGTGTTCAGCTGCCTCACGCAACCACGCGCGTGCTTCCGGGCTATCCATCATCATTTGATGAAAACTTGCCGTCTCATCATTTCCCAGACGACCATCCAAATATTTCATCAACATCTCCTGTTGAGATGGGGTCAGGTTTTCTTCATTTGGAAACGTGTTCATCAGTCGGCACTGTTGAGTTGAAGGCGTCTTGAAACACAATCGCGCAAGGCATGATGCAAGCGAGACAATCTTTTGTAGATAGCGTTCAATTCTAATTTCAGACGATCGGCCACTTCCTGGCAACTGAGCCCGTCATGATAACGCCACTTGAGTAATTGACGCGATTTCTCGGGAAGTTTACCCAAACAATGCGATAGCGCATCCAGACGATGATCCACGGAGGTAGCTTGTGTCTGCATCCATTCCATTTCCATGATGTCCATGAGTTGATCTTCCATCACGTTCATGGTTCGGCGATTTCGGCGCAGCCAGTCGATTCCTTCCCGTCGAGTAGCCACGTAAGCCCATGAAACCAAGGCCGCTTCTGCTCGAAAAACTACCTTCCGCGTGATGGATTTGAGGGCCACATTCTGAAAAATATCTTCCGCGGCAAATCCGTCGCGGGTCACACTCCAAGCGGCTGCCAACAGGCGTGGACGCCAATCCATGAGGCATTTCATGATTTGGTATTCATCCAGGCGATGATCCTGGTCGCCCAAGGATGTTTCCGGCTTTGATTGGGACGTCATTTCGTTCATCATCTAAACGTTTCTCCTTGCAGTTAACTGACGGAGAAATGATGCCATCCAAAAGGAAGGTCATCAACTGTCGGCTGAATTTACCCTTGCATCCCCTCTTCCAATATCGACAACCTAGGAAATGCCCCAATTGCTTCAAATCCTGTGTCTTTGTTTCTCTTTGGTTTTCCAGATTCAAGCCCGTGAGGCCAAAGAATATGACAAGGACGTCCAGTACGACGAATCCAAGTTGCCTCCTTACGACTTACCCCCTTTGTTGACCACTTCCAGTGGACAGTCGGTTGAAACACCGGAGGCTTGGATGCAGCAACGCCGACCTGAGATTCTTTCCCTCTTTGCCAACCTCATCTACGGCAGAGTTCCAGCCCCGGCCAAGCCCATTGAGGTCAGCTATGAAGTCGTTCTGGAAGACGAGGGATTCATGGATGGAATGGCAACCCGAAAAGATGTCAAAATCCACCTTGAAAATGCAAAAGGGCGCATGAGCATGCATTTTTTGGTCTTTGTACCAAACAATGCGCAGAAGCCGGTTCCTGCTTTCCTCAAACACAGTTTCAACAACACCCAGTCGGACGACTTTGATGCCTCCAGTACTCGCCCAGGTTTTCTCAAAAATGGGTGGCCACTCGGTGAGCTCTTCAAGCGAGGATACGGCTTTTGTGCGGTCTACCAGCAGGATCTTGTCAGACACAATGAAGTGGAGTTTCTCCATTCCATTCACAAGCTTTTCTATCCGGAGCGCCAGAGCTTTCCAAAATCCCACGAATGGGGCGTCCTTTCGGCATGCGCATGGGGAGCGAGCCGTGCGATGGATTACCTTGAAACCGACCCTGCGATCGATCACTCGCGCATTGCGATCATGGGCCACTCGAAAATGGGCAAAGCAACTCTTTGGACTGCAGCTCAGGACGAGCGCTTTGCTCTTGCCATTTCGGCTCAATCCGGCTGCGCTGGAGCCGCTTTGTGGCGACGCAAGTCAGGAGAGACCCTCAAAAAAATGGTCACCCGATTTCCCTATTGGCTATGCCGAAATGCTTGGAAGTTTGTCGAGCAGGAAGATGATCTCCCCGTCGATCAGCACATGCTGCTCGCGTGCATCGCCCCAAGGCCGGTTTATGTGCACAGTTCCACCGACGATACCTGGGCAGATTCAAGAGGTGAATATCTCTCAGCCTATCATGCCAGCGAGGTCTACCAGCTGCTCGGCAAAAAGGCATTGGAATCCTCCAAGCTCCCGGAAGTCGGCAAGCCCATTATCAAATCGCATGTAGGCTACCATATCAGGGAGGGAGGTCATTCCATTGAGATGTATGACTGGCAAAGGTTTATGGATTTTGCAGACTATCATTTACAAGCAAAATAGTTCGCCCTCTATCGCGATTTTATCGTACTGTTGACCCTTTAGAAAAATGTGGCACTTTAGGGTGTGTCTACCCTTCAAGGCAAAATTCGTCTGAGTATATTTATCACTTCAATTGCAAGTTTTTTGGTGTTTTCACACATCGAAATTCAGGCCAGGAGTTCTTACGTCAATAAGATACCAAATGGTTCCGTAAATCGATGCGCTAATTGTCACATTAGACCATCA
>NYYT01000048.1 GCA_002686885.1 Pedosphaera sp. | reverse complement strand
CATATTCTGCGCAGACAAATCGTAGCGCACATCCGGAGAGATGAGGTCTCTGAGCATTTCCTGAAGATGCTCAACGCTTGCTAATCGGTGATGACGCTTGATCGTGGCATGAGCCATCGGAGCAGCCATCCACTGAAAGCGCTCCTCCAGATGCTGGGCAATCACATCTTGCCCCGTGCCCACGAGCATTTCCTTCTGGGCAGCTTCCTCAAGACCTTCCCAGTCGTCCACCACCTGTGCAAGATAGCCTTCCAACCCATACCAAAAGTCGCCAAACAAGAGGGATCGCTCCTCAAGCTGATGACTGAGAAGCGGTAACTTGGATTCGAGATGCGGGTATTGATGCCAAAGGTCCCGTATGCGAGTGTCGCGGCGAGTCACCAGCGCGCTGTCCTCCAAAATTGCATGGGCTGTCTCAGCATCGATGTGAAGGCGCGATTGCCCACTGAGCCATTCAAAGAGCCCGACCCCCAAAGCATAATTCACGGAGGCATCCTCCAGCGATTCCTCACTCTGGAGAATCATGGTATCGATCGGAAGTTCTGAATAATCCACGGATGCCATGTAGGTTAGCGCCTTGGAGGGTCCATCGATACCGCTGACCCAACACCCCCCCAGGTGGTTGAGTTTCAGGGGACCCGAGGATGCATGGATCACATCGGCAGGACGCAAACAGATCAGCAAAAGACCATCGCGTTTGAGTTGAAGAGCCAATCCTACCAATTCATGAGCGGTTTGGCGAAAGTGGCAGGCCGTTTCATGGGTCCAGGGTTTTCGATTCAGGGTCTCCAACCACTGAGTCAAGTCTTGGCCGCGCATCGTTGACTGAGCCATGTAGGCAAAGGCCTCCTTACCATCCACCGACGCACCCAGGAAGTGCGGAAGCTGAGGCACCAAGGCGGGAAAGGCGTACGCTTGCTGATAGGCCTTTATTTCAGCCTGATAACAAGTATAGGGCCCCAGGCTCACCTCCCCCTCAACTCCGCAGGCGAGGTCAAAGACCTTGATCTGCACATCTTCCCGATCCGAGTGGTGGACGGAGATATCGTCTTCCTGACGCACCAGACCGCCGATATGAACGGACCCAAGTTCTTCTATGGGTACAGATAGACCGGCAAAACGGGCGACACCACGACTTGCTTTGTTTGGAGCAGCCATAGGCCTGATCAAGGGAATAAAGAATGTTTAACATTCTTGCGGTGGTCTTGCCAATCCCAAAAAGCGCCCATCCAATTGAATCACCCAAGGACCAAGGACAACAAAGCGATGGATACCAAGTGCAACGGTTCTAGTTTGTTCTTGCAGGCTGCCCCCGGGTCTCCTAGATAAATCAATGCTTACGGACAAAGTTCTTGTCCGCAGCGCCATAATGGGATTGTGCCAATGTAGCTCAGTTGGTAGAGCAACGGTTTCGTAAACCGTAGGTCACGAGTTCGAATCTCGTCATTGGCTCNACTCCTTCAACGACTTACGACTTACGACTTCCCCTCACCTCGCTTCTTGAGCTGAGTGTCGTTTAAGTGGCGCTTTGCGCAACTGGCCCAGAAGGCTTATTGTAGGAGCATACTAAGATGAGGCGTGGTTTCAACGTTGAATTCGTGTGCTAAAGGTTAAAGAATTGAATGAAGAATTCACAACCAATCAGGGCCTAACAACAGAACACAGGATTGTAAATTTGAAACNCAGGGTGATCAGGACCCACCAACCGAGTTNTAAATTTGTTTATTTTTGCTGCATATTCGGGCTTACCACACGNATCGGAGTCTTCCCTCCATCTTGTTTCANAATCTTCTTCATCTTCATCCAGTAATTCTAACTCATCCAAGAATAAATAAGGTTCCCCACGCTTCACACCGCCGTATGTGATTGCATAATCACACATGTTAATTCTGTAACANGATTATTATGATCCTCAGACCAATCTGCAGAAAAATCATAATACCATCCTGAATCCTCGCCGCCAAGGGTTTCGGGAACATCCGGCCCTCCTAGGGATATCTATCTCTCAATGAAAAAGTGAAGGATATCACAAAGTATTTCTTCTTCTATCTGACCATCGCCTTTACTGCTAGGATGTTCGCAGTGCTATTGAAGTAGCTTATAGACCGAACCTATAACCTTTTTACAATCAAACCAAACCTCCATTCCCCCTTCTCTGAACATTTTGGTCGTGATTACGAAAACTGTGCCACTTGAAAAGTTAGTCTGGTTCAATAGAAAGAAACCAGACCATGAAAGGCAAAAGATACACTACGGAGGAAAAGATCCGAGTTTTANGGGAAGCCGAAACGGATGCCTTGATCGCTTTCCTGAATACGCTCACCGATACACGATTCCTCACGGATCCGAAATTCAGCAATCCGTTCCAATGAATCACCACAACAGGACGGATCGTGACGGTCCGAGCTACCGCTGTTGACCTCCGGTTACAGTTATTGGGCATGTCATTTCAAAATCAGCATCATCCTTTGAGAACCTTTAATTGAATGTTAGAAGGCAATTCCAGGGTGAAAAGTGGATAGGGAAACCTATGCGCCGTATTGACGCTCAATAGGAAGACGGATAAAGATTTTCGCCATGCGAAATCTGACCAGAGGCTTGAGATTTCGATTCAATGATGCCGTAGTACTGATCACATGACGATTTGTGAAGATTCCAACGCTTTCAGCCAACAACTTCCAGTTGCCTTGAGCAATACTGTGTCGTCGCCAACCCTGTTGGACTGGACATCAACAATCAGAAAGCTGGCGGTTGCTACCCTACTTTCGACCATTTGTCTTGGATGCAGAGTACATCGAACGGAAAAATTCCCCACCCCCAATGTCACGCTACCGGAAGCATTCCAATCCCCTTCATCATCAGATGCTCGTAATAACGAACCATGGTGGAAAACATTTGATTCCCCCGAGCTGAACGACCTGATGGGTGTCGCTCTGGAAAAAAACTTGGACGTCAAACAATCATGGAACCGGCTTGCTCAAGCGAGCGCTGTTTATGTCATCAATCGGGCCGGACAACTCCCCGCCTTAAGAATCAATTCCGGTGCATCCATTACTCAGACAACTGACAGGAAGCCCCTCAGTGCATCCCAACAATTCATTGACATCGCTGAGTCATTGGGTGTGCCGGTAATCGACGGAGATTTGACGACGGAAAACATCATTGTTGGTGGTGGTTTATCTTATGAACTGGATATTTGGCGGCGAGTCAACTCGCTCAAGGCATCGGCTCGCTCCAATCTGTCCGCCACATTCGAAGACGTGCAAGCGACCGCATTCCTGGTGTCGGCATCTGTGGTGGATGCATGGCTCTCAGTACGCCAGCAAGTAGAACTATTGAAGCTTGTCCGCGAACAACTGTCTGCCAACCGAACCCAGTTGGAATTGTTGGAACTGCGACTGAGCGTGGGTCAGGCCACCGCTTTGGATGTACTGCAGCAACGCCAACAAGTTGCCGCCACCGAAGCCGAGATTCCATCGATGGCATCCGTATTGGATACGCAACAACATCGACTTCAGATTCTGTTGGGCCAAAATCCAATGGGAGGGCTCGTGTCAACCAACGCAGTGGTCCTTCCTGAATTCACTCCATTGCCAGGTATCGGCACACCATTGGATTTACTGAATGCCCGACCGGACTTGCGTGCGGCAAGAAATCGAATTGAAGCAGCCGACCACGACGTCGCCGTGGCCGTAGCGGAACGCCTGCCACGTTTGACCCTGAACCTGACTTATGATTTTCAAGCGAACGAACTCGCAGGACCGTTTAATCGTCAGATCGCATCCCTGCTGGGAAATCTGACCGGCCCCATTTTTGAAGGTGGAAGACGGAAAGCCGAAGTGAGACGGCGTCAAGCCATCTTGGAAGAAAGACTGAATCGTTACACCCAACTTTTTATCAATGCCTTGCTTGAGGTTGAAAATGCGCTGGTTCAGGAACGACGGCAAAACGAACTGATCTTTGCCCTGGAAAAACAAATCGGCCATGCCCGCCGCAGCCTTGAAGAGGCCAGAGCTCGATACGTGAATGGCCTCAATGACTATCTGCCGGTACTGACTTCCCTGCAGACGACCCAGGTTTTGGAACGCCGTCTCATCATGGAACGCCGGCGCCGCCTGACGTTTCGTTCCAATTTGTTAAGAGCCATTGGGGGAGTTTGGTCGGAATCCCTGGAAACCCAATCGTCGCAAACACCCAAATGAAAATGAAAAAAATTATCAACACCTGGCTGATCCCGGTCGTGGTGATCGTGGCGAGTCTTGGTATTGCCAAGATGATGATCAACCAACGAGAACAACCCACACGCTCCGAGCAGGATTCCGTTACCCCATTGGTTCAGGTCCTGACGGTTAAATCCCATGAAGTGACGCCTGTTCTGGAGGCATTTGGAGAGGTAAGAGCACATCGTGAGGTACAGATTCAAGCCCAGGTCAGCGGCATCACCACTGTGATTGATGACCGACTAATTGTCGGAGGCATTTTTAAGTCCGGTGAAGAACTAATGCGGATCCAACCCATCGATTTTGAATTGGCGGTGGATCAGAGAGAAGCCGATCTGGCTCTGGCACGCATGCAACACGAACTGGAGTTGGGACGACAGGAAGTCGCCAAACGCGAATGGCAATTGCTCGGCGACAAACAACCCGTGGAGGCATCCAGGAAGCGACTGGCCTTGCGCGTTCCTCAACTCAGGCAAGCTGAAATCGCTTTGACTGCGGCCGAAAGTGCTCTTCAACGAGCTCAACTGGATCTCGACCGCACGATCATTCGATCCCCCTTCAATGCTTCCGTCCTTTCCGAAAATGCCGAGAAAGGCCAACTCATCACCGCAACCGGGAACATTTGTCGTCTGGTTTGCACCGATGATTATTATGTCATCACCTCTCTACCGCAGAATATGGCCAGGCATATTCGGACTTTGGAGGACCATGGTATTGAGGCAAAGGCACGCATTCATACCCCAGGTTCCGGAATACGAGAAGGAACGGTGATACGCTTTCTTTCGGACCTTGAATCAAACAGCCGAATGGCTCGGGTGGTCGTGGAAGTCAAGGATCCATTGGCATTGGAAGATGCCAATGCTGGGCGGGAAAAGTTATTTTTGGGATCCTTTGTGAAACTGGAAATCGAATTGCCGACTTTGCAAGATGCCATCCGGGTGCCCCGCACCTATGTACGACCCGGAGACACCGTCTGGGTGTGGAAGGATGAGCAATTGGAAATCCGTAACCTTGCGATTCGCCATCGTGAATCAGAAGATCTGATCATTACGAAAGGTCTGGTGGATGGGGACCAAGTCATTACCAGCTCACTGCCGGTGGCGACACCGGGGATGCGTGTACGGCGGGAGGAGCCCCAATGACCGAATTCCAAACCACAAAAGATACGGTTTCAAACACCGGGGCTCTATCGTGGATGGCACGCAATCCGGTCGCCGCCAATTTGTTGATGTTATTTCTGCTGGTGGCCGGTTTCAACAGCATGCGCCAGGTCAAGCAGGAGATTTTTCCAGAGTTCGCTCTGGATAGTGTTGAAATCTTTGTTTCCTATCCCGGATCCGGTCCTGAAGAAATCGAGCAAGGAGTATTACTGGCCATCGAGGAAGCCGTAAGCGGGGTTTACGGCATCAAAAATGTGACATCCACTGCACAGGAGAGTTTTGGGTTCACTGTCCTTGAACTCGAAACTTATGCTGACCCGACCATTGTTCTTTCCGATGTGAAAAACAACGTGGATGCAATTTTGTCCTTTCCTCAAATGGCAGAAAGACCAACGATTCGACTCCTTCAATTCCGAGGCAGGGTCATGGATCTTATGGTCACCGGGGATGTTAGCGAAAGCACTTTGCTGGATTACACAGAGTTGATGCGGGATGAACTGCTTCAGAAAGATGGTATCACTCAGGTAGAAATCCTGGGAGCAAGCCCCCGACGCATTGGAGTGGAAGTGCCGGAGCAAGCACTAAGATCTTATGGATTAACGCTGCGCCAAATTGCGGGAACGGTAGCGAGCACCGCTCTGGAACTTCCTGGAGGAGCGATTCGGGCTCCATCCGGTGAAGTGCTATTACGAACACAAGAACGACGCGACTTTGCGAGTGATTTCAGGGATATTCCCCTGGTTTCAAATAATCGCGGTGGATTTCTCAAATTGGGAGACATAGGTACTGTCAGCGACACTTTTGAAGAAATCGAGAAGGAAGCCTTTCTAAATGACAAACCTGCCTTGCGTGTCCAAGTCATGCGGGTAGGGGATCAAACACCCATCTCGGTTGCTGACATTGTTCAAAACTATTTGGCCACTTCGAAGTCTTCTCTGCCCGAGGGGATTGAAATCAAGGTCATGGAAGATGAATCACTCGCCTACCGTGACCGCATTCAATTGCTTCAACACAATGCATTGGCCGGACTCATTTTGGTCATGCTGCTGCTTGGATTGTTCCTTGAGCCACGACTGGCATTCTGGGTCATGCTGGGCATTCCAATCAGTGTCATCGGTTCGTTTATCGTTCTAAACATGACCGGAGCATCCCTCAACATGATATCCCTATTCGCCTTCATTGTAACATTGGGGATTGTGGTGGATGACGCCATCGTAGTTGGAGAAAATATCTATGAAATGCGGGAACGTGGTGCCAGCCATTTGGATGCCGCTATCGAAGGGGTTCGTCAAATTTCGGGACCAGTCACGTTTGCTGTTCTTACCAATGTCGTTGCATTCATGCCACTCACAATGGTGCCAGGCGCTGAAGGTAAACTGTTTTTTCAAATACCAGCCGTCGCGATCTCGGTTCTGGGACTGTCATTGATTGAATCGCTATTTGTCCTGCCTGCACATTTGACCCGTCACACTCAGGACAATTGGCTGATACGACTGGTGGGTTACCCCCAACGTTGCTTCAACCCGGCCCTGCACCGGTTCATTGAGAAGCGATACACACCTTTGGTACATGCCGTCACAAGGCATCGAGCACTGACAATTGCCTGCGGTGTGGCTTCGCTGATTCTCTGTGGTGGTATCGTCGGGGGCGGCATTCTTGGTTTTACCTTTTTTCCACGGATTGATCAAAACGCATCTCTGGCTCAAGTCGTGATGCCTTTTGGATTCCCATTCGAACAATCGCAGGCTATCAGGAAACGCCTCGACGCAGCTGCACACAAAGTTTTGGAATCATTTGGAGAACCGGACGCCGCGCGGGGCGTATTTACTCGTACCGGAGAAAGTTTTAGTGAATTCCCCCCACCCATCGGCGGAGATGGAGCACACGTGATCAATGCATGGATCAGCTTGAAACCCGCATCAGAAAGAACCGTCACTTCACGAGAATTTACCGAAGCGTGGCGTAAGGAAATCGGAGCAATAGCGGGAGCAGAGTCCATAAATCTGACATCCGAGTTTGCGGGCTTTGGAGGACCCGATATCGAAGTGGATCTAACTCACAGTGATCGAACCATATTGGACCTCGCTGCACGTGAGTTGAAGGATCATTTGAGCAGTTTCGATGGGCTGGATGAAATCAATGACGGTGTATCCATCGGAAAGCCTCAATTCAGCTTCCATATCAAACCCGAAGCCCAAAGTATGGGTATCAATTCACTTTACCTGGCGAATTACATTCGTGATTCCTTCTATGGAGCTGAGGCATTGAGACAGCAGCGTGGGCGCAATGAAGTACGTGTCCTGGTCCGTCTTCCCATCGAAGACCGACGTCGCATGCAAAGCCTCGAACAGATGATCCTGGTCGCACCCGGAGGTGGAGAAATCCCACTGAGTGAAGCTGCCATCATCAAACATGAGCAATCGTATACCAGTATTCAACGGAACAATGGTCGACGCATTGTTAGGGTCAGCGCGTCGGTCAAGGACGAATCGGACACATACGCAAACGATGTCGTCTCTGTTTTGAAATCAGAAATATTCCCAAAATTGCAGGCAAAATATCCAGGGCTTGGATTCCAACTTGAAGGGGAACAGAGGAGACAGGAAGAAACCATCACGAGCCTGATCAATGGCTTCGCCATCGCATTGTTGGTCATTTATGGGCTGCTGGCCATCCCGTTCAAAAGTTATGTCCAACCCATCATCATCATGGTCACCATCCCATTTGGTGCGGTGGGTGCCATTGGTGGACACTTGCTGATGGGTTACGATCTCAGCATGATCAGCCTCTTTGGCATCATCGCCCTTTCAGGTGTGGTGGTAAATGACTCTCTCGTTCTCATTGTTGCGGCCAATGCCTACCGTAAGCAGGAAAAACGATCACCTTTTGAGGCGATATGCCTCGCTGGTGCCAGACGATTTCGCCCGATACTACTAACTTCACTCACCACGTTTTTCGGACTGCTTCCCATGATTTCCGAAACCTCCTCCCAAGCACGATTTCTCATTCCCATGGCCATATCCCTGGGTTTTGGTATCTTGTTCGCAACGATTGTTGTCTTGCTGCTGGTACCGGCGTTTTACCTGATCGTCGAAGACATGCGACACTGGAGCAATGGTTTCTCAAATCCTGACGAGGACGAAGCGTAGATCCATCATCATGACTTTCGTTTAATCAAACGGTGATTGGACAGGAGATTGCGCAACCATTCTAAAAAATATAGCAATCCAAAAACAATTCGGCCTCTCTATTTGACTAAACCAGCAATTTTCTTTAAAAGACACCACTTTATTAATGAAAAAACGCGGACTTCGAAACCGTTTTCTCAAGCCTGCCTGGACCTTGCACAAGTGGCTCGGTTTGATCTTTGCTTTGCCAGTCCTGATAACTGCCCTCACCGGAGCATTGTTGGTACACTACCAATGGATCGAACGGTCTTTTGATCAGGAAGTTTTCAGATCCTCTTCTGCGAGTGAAGAAAATCATTTGCCGTTGGAGGCAATCATTTCCAAAACGTCCGCCCGACACCCCGATTGGAATCCTCGATTTATTGAAGCACCTGGTGCGAAGGATCGAAATGTGGTGATCAGCCTTGCCGCACCGGAAGGAAATTGGACGGTCATTGCGGATGCCATCAGCGGAGAAGAACTGGTTGTCAGAGCTCAGGACCAAGGTCCACGCCGATGGTTGCTGGCATTGCATNCCAATCTATTTCTTGGGTCCACTGGAGATTGGATTGTGGGAGCCACCTCCCTCATGCTACTCGTAGCCGGGGTGACGGGGCTCTGGCTCTATGGCAAGGGATGGGAGTATCCATTCCGCTTGCGGACTCTCCTCAAAGACAGCCATCGGCATATTGGTTTTTATAATCTCCTGTTTCTTGTCATCATTGCTTTGACTGGGTTTTTACTGACCCTCACAAATATTTTATCGGGCAAAAAACCCTTTGAACCTGCACAGATCGATTGGTCCACCATCCCATCGCTGGATGCCATGGTGAATGCGGCATTGGACGCGTCCGTAGGAGGAACTCCCGATTACCTGGCCTTGCCACGCAACGCCGATGACTCCTTTCACATTGCCATTTTTCATCGTCATCGCAATTGGTGGGAGAAGTTTGATCAATTTGAATTCGACGCAAAAACTGGAGCACTCACTGCATCTTATTTGGGAACGGGTGATGATATCGTGATGAAAGTAAACAGCCTGGTCGGTGCGCTCCATTTCGGCCACCAGGGTGGTTTCATCATGAAATGGCTTTATTTCGTCAGTGGGTCGATTTCTTGTTGGTTGGCTATTTCCGGTTTTATCATATGGAAAAGACGTCGAAAGAAACGTTGAGGCACTTCGACTCCCCTATTCGACAGATCCACTACAACATGGTTGACGACGCCCCTTCGCTTCATCGGGCGCTGACCATTCGACTGGCAAACCATATTTCCGACGTTTCCATCGCGGTTTGTGCTCCACACGATCTGTGTATCCAATGGCGGGCATAGTGCATCTGTTTTGAAGAAATGCNATGCATTAAACCAATCCACTGACAATTAGGCAAATGACCAAACCAAATGAGCAATTTGCCGACAGCATGTAACTGGGAGATTCAGCCATTCCCTTACTAAGGATGTTGTTGAACATGTTCCAGACGTTTCGAAATGAGATCAAGCTGATCTCACTCCATTCGAATCCTTTCCCAGGATCCGAATCTGCTTTCGCATTGAATCATTTCGCGATATATCCTGTCGCAAATCGATTGAATCCAACTGTAAAATGAGGTTAATTGANGATTCAATATGACCGAAGGCACATCTGAAACCATCTATCTCGTCGTTAAAAGCGAAGAAGGCCGATATAGTATCTGGCCTGAATACAAAGAAATTCCATGGGGATGGAAGGCCGAAGGCACGAGCGGCCACAAGCAGAAATGCTTGGATCACATCGAAACCGTTTGGACCGATATGCGGCCTCTCAGTCTTCAAAACCAGATGGAGGAAGATCAGGAAAACCCATGACCGGATCTTTGAAACTGTTAGCCCCCTGGCTACTGCCAATCGAACTGCCTCAGCCTCCCACTCATAAAAAAAAAAACTATTGGAGGCACTCGATGTTGTAGAGACGGTCGTGCTCCATGGACCTGAAGACGAAGCCAGGGCAGAATTGGCCAGAGCCCTTTCCTCCTTGGAAGAGGCCGAGACCATTCCACACACACATCCCAAACGGGGAGACGTTCTGGATGTCCACGAAATCAAAGATTACGATCACTACTTCCAATTCGAGCATGTATCTTCCAACGATCCTGCTCTGACTTTGGTAAGGAGTTTGATTGAAACCTGCCTGGCTTTCTTTCAGGCACATGCGGGTCATCCCACCCTGGATCCTACACACGTTGAAAAACAAAAACAGGGTTTCCTGGCCTATTCTCAACTGTTGAGAAGAGTTTTCGAATCGAAGGAAACCCAATGAAACCATCTAATTCTGCACTGGAGACTTGGAAATCTTTCCATTGGTCATTTTTCGTCAACACTCAGGGGTTGATTATCTGTCTGGGACGATTCGAGGAGGCTTTGGACAGGGGAGATTTACAGGAGGCCAATCTCGAACTGGCGACAGCAGCTTCTCTGCTTGAAGCTTCCGGTGCAGCCATGGAATTGGCAGGTAGTTTTAGCCGTCAAGATTACGAAAAAGTGGTAAGACCTTCGATGCTGCCTCCTGAAGTTTCAGAAGACAATTTCAGCGGACTCATGTCATGGGATCACTCCACGCTCATTCAGCAATGGAAAAAGCTTCGATCCAAATTCAACCATTTGCCACCCGAACTGGA
Organism: Pedosphaera sp.; assembly: GCA_002686885.1. GTDB lineage: Bacteria > Verrucomicrobiota > Verrucomicrobiia > Limisphaerales > AAA164-E04 > UBA7971. The sequence goes on along the minus strand of NYYT01000048.1, from coordinate 73,915 downwards.
AGACACCCATCGAGACTTCGTCAGTGCTTATCAACAATTGGCAATATCCCACCGAGCCGTTTGTCAGCGCTTTGGCGGCGATGAAGGTGGTAGTATTCGAAACGACTCAGAAATCGCCACGGAAGTTCTGGACCGTCTGGAAAGCAATCGACGCAACCTCATCCAACCTTCCAGATCCGGTAGTTGCCCCATGCACTCGGAGCAATAATATTCTGCCAAGGACTCAACATCGCAATGAATGCGGAAGACGGCCAACAAATCCTNGATCTTTACCCACTCTCCCCCGTGCAGCAGGGCATGCTGTTCCACGGTCTGTTGGAGCAGCATGCCGGTGTCTATGTGGTTCAGGTATCCTTTTCCTTGATCGGCGATTTGAATCAGGATGCTTTCGAAAGCGCATGGAACCAGCTGATTCATCGACATGATCCACTGCGCACCGCTTTTGTCTGGGAGCAAGTCGACCAGCCCTTGCAAGTCGTGGGTAAAAAGGCAGCCCTAACGATAAACAAACTGGACTGGGAATCGAAAAATATTGAGAAGGATCGATTCAAAAATCCGGAAACCATACCGGATTATCAGGAATGGCTCAGCATAGATCGCATGCGTGAATTCAATTTTAGTTCAGCCCCACTCATGCGCGTGACTCAATTCCGAATTGCTGAAGATCATCATCGAGTCGTTTGGACATATCACCATCTCCTTCTCGACGGTTGGTCGCTGCCTTTATTGTTGAAAGAATGGATCACAGCCTACCAAATCCAGTCACAGACATCTCTTCCAAAACCAGAAAGCGCGATCAGTGGCAGAAGTTTGCACCCTTTCCGTGACTACATTACCTGGTTGCAAAGCCAGGATGACGTCAAAGCGAAACGATTTTGGAAATCCTATCTTGAAGGATTTACCTCATCCACCCCGATTGGAATCCTCAGGCCCCCGACCTTAGCGACTCACTCTGACAATCAACAGAGTCAGGAAACTCCAAAAAGCCAGACCCTACGACGCAGCTTAGCACCTGAGACCAGTCAAAAACTCACCGAATTTGCACAGCGACATCGGTTGACTCTCAGCACATTGATTCAAGCTGCCTGGGCCATTCTGCTGTCACGCTATGCCGATCAAGATGAAGTGGTGTTTGGTGTGGCCAGATCGGGTCGACCGGCTGATTTGACACAAATTGAGAACAGAGTGGGGATGCACATCAATACCCTGCCCCTGCGCGTATGTTTGAATCGAAAGAAATCCCCTGTTGCTTGGTTACAAGACCTCCAGGCACACGGTGAAAGACAGCAACCTTTTGAATGGATGGCTTTGACGGACATCCAATCGCAAACCGACGTTCCGCGAAATCAACCATTATTTGAATCGGTTGTTATTTTTGAAAATTACCCGGTTGAATCCAACCACCTTCCGGACGACGCCAAACTTTCGATCGCTCATGTGAATGTCGATGAGAAAACACATTATCCATTCGCACTATTTGCCAGTGGGGGAGAAGAGATAGAATTATGCCTCCATTTTCAACTCAATCGATGTGATAAGCACGATGTCGAGTGCATGATCGATTTTCTGAATTCCATCCTCACACGATTGGCGAACCTAGGGGATCTGCCTGTGGAAGATTCTTCCAGTCTGTTTCCTGCACTGAGAAGACCCACTGAATTCGAAGGTCCGACTACCATCACCAGCCAACTCGAATGCGCTCATCAATCATTTACTCGTGCAGCGCGCATACATGGAGATAAATCCGCCATTGAGTGTGGAGAACAAATATTAACTTACCAGGAGTTGGATCAGCAATCTTCAAAACTTGCAGTCGCTCTGCAAAACGATTTTAAAGTGGGCAAGGAGGCTATTGGCATTCTTCTTCCACGCTCACCAGAAATGGTCATCGCCATGCTTGCGATTTTAAAAGCTGGTTGCCATTTTGTGCCGCTGGATCCCAGCCACCCAAAAGACCGACTCATCGACATCGCAAAGGATGGTGATTTAAGAGCTGTCATCACACTCACCTCCACCAGACATCTCGTCGAATCCGAATCCATTGAGATCATAGATTTTGAAACTTGGGACGCCTCGGCCGTTTATTCAAGTGAACCGCAAGAACGGGTTTCCCCTTCGGATCTGGCCTATCTCATTTTTACGAGTGGCACCACCGGACGTCCGAAAGGGGTTCCCATCACGCATCTCAGCCTCGCAAATTTACTTCAATCCATTGAGTCCAGAATTGAGTTCAAACAAGATCAATGCCTGCTTTCTTTGACGACATTTGCGTTCGACATCGCCACCCTGGAACTGCTTCTTCCTTTGACTCGAGGGGCTACGCTGGTGTTGACGGATGATCAAAAATTGAAGGATGGTGGACATTTGGTGGACCTGATCAACGAGCGGGACATTGATGTAGTTCAGGCCACTCCCGCTGCTTGGCGTATGATCATGTCCTGCTGGCCCCATGAGCATCACAAGCAAGATGATCGGAAAAGAACATTCTTATGCGGGGGTGAGGCACTCCCTGTTTCCTTGGCGGATGAACTGTTAAAGACTGGTTCTACCATCTGGAATGTTTACGGCCCTACCGAAACCACCATCTGGTCCGGTGCACTCAGAATCGATGGGAACAAGGAATCCATGCCTATCGGCGGTCCTTTGGACAATACCTCCTTTCATATCGTGGATAGCAAACTTCGACCAGTACCGCCTGGAGTCCCTGGCGAATTGTGCATTGGCGGAATCGGGCTAAGTCCTGGCTACCACCAACGCCCCGACCTGACCAGGGAACGATTTGTTCAATTGGATGAAGCTGATTCAAATCCTATCCGGGTTTACAGGACGGGAGACTCCGTACGACAAACGCCCGATGGTTTGATGGAATTCTTGGGTCGCATGGATTCTCAGATCAAGTTGAGGGGACACCGCATTGAATTAGGAGAAATCGAAACCGCAATGGAATCACATGGAGAAGTGGAAGAAGCGGTGGCTGTCCTACATGACTTTGGGGAAGGTGAGCAATGCATCCAAGTATTCTATCGACGTTCAAGGAATTCAGAAGAACCGGAAGAAACTTTTAACACCGACCTGCGACGACACTTATCGGGGAAATTGCCTGCCTACATGCTTCCCGCAGGAATGCGAGAACTGGATCGATTCCCGATCACACCGAACGGAAAAACGGACCGCAAAACCCTATCGAGCATGAGGATCACCCGAGCCAGCTCGGGGATCCCTCCTCAAACCCAATTGGAACGCGATTTGGCAAAGGTTTGGAAACGTGTTCTCAAGACGGATACCGTAGGTATTCATGACAATTTTTTCGAAATGGGCGGACACTCATTATTGATCCTAACAGCTCAAAACGAGATCAGGGAGCAGATGGGCATCAAACTGCCAATAATTGATTTTTTTCAGCATCCATCACTCCATGCGTTGGCAAACCATATCAACCATCAGACCTCAATCCATCGTGATACGGATCGTAGCGGGGCATTGAAGGCGGGTCGATCGCGACTGATGCGTCGAAGACAAAATCAGACCACTGACCAAGACAAAACCGGATGAAGCTTTGACGAAAACGACTCAACAATCGAATGGTCTGGAAATCGCGATCATCGCCATGGCGGGACGCTTCCCTGGTGCCAAATCAGTTACCGAATACTGGGATAATTTAAAAAACAGTCGTGAGTGTCTTTCAGCGCTGGACGAAGACTACCTGCGCCGGAATGGTGTCTCGGAAGAACAAATCAAGGATCCCGATTATGTCAAAACAGGGGGAATTCTCAAAGATGCCGACCACTTCGACGCTCAATTCTTTGGATATAGTCCGCGTGAAGCAAAGATTCTTGATCCACAACACCGTGTTTTTCTCGAATGCGCATGGGAAGCCATGGAGACGGCCGGATATAACCAGGACCGTTATCAGGGCCCGATCGGAGTATTCGCAGGTGCTGGGATGAGCGGTTATCTCCTGCAATTATACGCCAACCAGGAAGTACGAGAAACCGTCAGCCCCTATGAGCTTTTTGTCGCCAACGATAAGGATTTTCTCTGTACGAGAGTTTCTTACAAACTAAACCTCACCGGTCCGAGTATAGGGATCCAAACAGCCTGTTCCTCCTCGCTTGTTTCCGTTCATGCGGCATGTCAATCATTGCTGAGCGGAGATTGTGACATGGCACTTGCAGGTGGAGTGGCGATATCGAGACAAGTGGGATACCCCGCACAAAAAGAATCCATTTATTCTGAAGATGGTCATTGTCGTGCCTTTGATGCAAACGCCAACGGAACGGTCGGTGGCAACGGAGTTGGGATTGTTGTTTTAAAACGGCTTGAAGATGCCATCAAGGATGGAGATGTCATTGAGGCGGTCATCAAAGGTTCAGCCGTCACCAATGACGGTTCAAGAAAAGTGAGTTTCACCGCGCCCCAATCAGAAAACCAGGCAGCCGCCATTCGAACTGCGCTGACCATGGCTGAGACCCCAGCCGAATCAATTTCCTACATCGAAGCTCATGGCACCGGCACCCCTATGGGTGATCCGATCGAGATGGCCGCCCTCATGAAGGTTTTTCCACATCAGGATGCTGATTCCCCTTACTGTGCCATCGGTTCGGTCAAAACCAATATCGGTCATCTGGATACAGCCGCCGGTATCGCGGGTCTCATAAAGACGATCCTTGCATTGCGACATCAACAAATTCCGGCAAGTCTTCATTACCATCAACCCAATCCGCAAATCGATTTCGAACATTCACCCTTTTATGTCAACACGTCATTAAAGCAATGGAAACCGAATGAAGGATTTCCCCGCCGCGCCGGTGTCAGTTCGTTCGGTATCGGCGGATCCAATGCGCATGTCGTCCTGGAGGAATGGGTGGGCGCTGAACGTCACCAGAAAGAAATCGACCAGCCCCAGATCATCCCTCTTTCGGCCAGATCGAAGTCCGCGCTTCACAATCAGATAACGAAATTAAGTCAATATCTGAAATCCTCCTCTGGTCTCGGACTCCAAGATATAGCCTTCACCCTTCAGGAAGGAAGGCAGCCATTTCCATGGCGAAGTGCTGTGACCGCCTCCTCAGTGGACGAGGTCATTTCCCAACTCGATGGCTCTCCTTTGATCAGTGAATCCAAGGAAAATCCGTCCATTGTCTTCTTACTTCCAGGACAAGGCTCATCCCCTCAAGGATGGGTGAGTGCATTGCTGGACACGGAACCGACATTCAAGGATGCCTATGAAGAAAGCATCGCTTCACTTGAACCTGGCCATCACGAGCGAGGTGAGGTAGAGACAGAATGTCTTGAGTTGTTTTCCGCTCAATATGCACTTTTCAAATGGGCAAACGCATATGGAATCAAACCTGCTGCGCTACTTGGACATAGTTTTGGCGAATGGGTTGCGGCCTGCATCGCAGGAGTTTTCGAACTGAAAGACGCGGTCAAACTCGTTTCCATCCGAGGCAGGCTCATGGATGCAACGGCAGCAGGATCCATGACGGTTGTCATGAAATCTCCCGAGGACATCAAAGATTTGCTGGGGCCTAAAATTTCCATCGCGGCCCACAATGCCCCCGACATGGTTACTTTGTCCGGCCCTACCCCACTGATCGAAAAACTGGAACATCAACTGAAAGACGAAAAGATCCCGTTTAAACGACTCGACACCACCCGGCCATTTCACTCTGAAACCATGGACTCCATCCTTGCCCCATGGATTGCAGCATTGTCCAAGGTTTCGGTAGCGCCACCGAACATTCCTTTTTTGTCCAACGTTTCAGGGAACTGGATCAAGCAGAAAGAAGCGATGGAACCCGCATATTGGGGGCGTCATTTACGCGAACCCGTGGCATTTCATCCATGCGTTCAAACCGTTCTTGATCTGGACAATGTGATATTCATTGAATTGGGGGATGGGCAGGGTTTGGGTCCGTTGATCAAGAAGCAAACTCAGTCTCCGGTCTTGAGTGTGATAACGACCCAATCCGAATCAAACCTTCACCTTCCAAGACTGGTCGCCGAATTATGGATGCAGGGCGCACCTGTCAAATGGGAGCTGACACGGTCAACCGAATATTCTCCCCAACGTTTGCCGCTGCCGACCTATCCTTTCGAGCGCCGGCAATTCCTGGTTGAACCGAGACATCAGGGCAATTTTCAGGATCCAATATCGACCAGCAGAAAAAAGGCTTCCACAGAAGTCAGCACCTATTACCCAAGCTGGCGAAAAAGTGTTGCCATTCCAAAACCCATTCCACCTACCGAACGACAACGGTGGCTGTTGTTCCTCGATGAAGGAGGCATTGGCAATGCGCTGGCCGACCGCATCGAACGAAGTGGAAAAGATGTCATCAAGGTTCTGCGCAAGACCGAAGGTCGGTCTGCCGGATTTCGCGAATACCTGACTTCCCCTAACGATCCGAAAAGTTTCGAAGAATTATTCCGTGCATTACAAGAAAGGGAGACCCAGGCAACGCACATAATGTACTTGTGGGCCCTAGATGACAACAAGACAGCTCCGTCCCAGGAACTGGCAGCTTTAGCGGATCATTTGCCGGATGAAGCTATTCACCTGTTTGTGTGTACTACCCAGGCTGTGCTGATTGAGACGGAAGACACCATGGCGCCTCTCCAGTCCGCCATCAGAGGCGTTTCCATGGTCATTGGACAGGAGAAACCGAACATCGGTTGTCGATGGATCGATATAGGTGACACACAGTCCAATTTGAAAAGGATGGCCGAAACCCTTTGGGAAGAACTGCGTGTCAGCGATCCAGCAGAAGTGGCTGTTGCCTACCGGGGACAAACCCGATGGATACTTGATTATGAATCGCTCCCCTTAACTAATGACACTCCACGCACACCACCCCTGATTCAATCAAAAGCATCCTACCTGATTCTGGGTGACGTCCAATCGGAGCTGGGACAAACCTGGGCGGCATCTCTGCTCGAAGTGGGTGCCTCGGTTTTCTGGATCAATACACATCCGGAATCCAAAGTTCCCCAATCCCTCTTGAACGATCAGATGAGCCTGATGGAGGCCGCCACCTCTGAAACCATTCAAGCGGCGATTCAATCCATCCAATCCTCATCGGGTATGCCACGGGGAATATTTGTCTGCAGTGACACCGCTAACAAACAGTCAGCAGCGCCTCTGACATTGCTTCAAAAAAGCCATTGGGAATACAACGAGCAATCCAAACGGATGCCGCTTGAGGCTTTGGCAAGCTGCCTTGATTCAGATTTACCGAAATTTGTATGCGCACAGTCATCGCTTTCATCGATCATCGGCGGCATGGGACTTGCCGCTTACTCCGGCACAAACCATCAAGTGGACGCCATGGTAGCAATTCAAAACCAGAAACAATCGTGTGCCTGGTATGCGATTAACTGGGATCGCCTGACGCATGGCTCAGTCCAATCCGATTCGGAAAAGAGCACAAACGAGGAGCATCCTTCAAACGCCATAGAGAAGGAATTAGCATGGAAAACCACTCTACGCATTCTGACACAGGCACCCCCTGGCCAGTATATCGTTTCCTTGGAATCTCTGTATGATAGATTGGAAAAATGGGTCCTACCAACCTCGACTCCGACCGAAACTTCCAACATCGAATCCGGTTCGAACATCGCACATGAACGCCCAAAATTGGCAAATGAATATCGACCGCCTGCGAACGCAATCGAAAGAACGATAGTCGAGGTCTGGGAAGATTTCCTGGGAATCAAAGGGATAGGAGTGGATGACAATTTCTATGCTCTGGGAGGCCATTCATTGTTGGCGATCCAGGTCATCAGTCGCCTGCGTGAAGTCTTTCCCATCGAAATCGAACTACGCCACCTGGTCACGGACGAACCCACCCCAGCACGAATAGCCCGTATTTTGGAGGCGGAACTTCCCAATGAAGCATCTCTCGATGAGATGGCAGATCTTCTCGATGAGATCAAAAACCTGTCTCCTGAAGAAACCAAATCTCAACTGGAATCACCCCACCCCGAATAAAGGCGACCGGACCAAGCATATGAAAAACCTTTACTCGCAACTTTCCGATTTGACTCCGGAGCAGCGCGCTTTATTTGAGCGTCGACTCAGAGAAAAGGGCATGAAAAAACCGACGAGTACTGGAATTCAACGTCGCCCTTCCCTGTCGGAACTACCTCTATCCTGGGCTCAGCAGCGGCTCTGGTTTGTTCAACAGTTTGATCCGGATAACACCGCATACAATGTGAGCAGCGCATTGCGATTAAAAGGCCCATTGGATTCGGATCAATTACAGAAGGCTCTTAATCGTATTGTTACCCGTCACGAATCACTTCGCACCTGCTTTCTTAAAAACCACAAAGGAGAGGCCTACCAGAAGATTTTACCACCGACACCCGTCAACATTCCGCTGCATGACCTCAGTGAGGAATCCGATTCGGAACTGATCCTCCAGCAGCGAATCGAATCCACTAAATCCACTCCCGTCTCTCTGGCCTTACCTCCGCTTCAATTGGAGTTGTATCGACTTGCCAAGGAGGATCATGTTCTGGTTCTCCTGACGCATCACATTGTTTGCGATCGTTGGTCGGTCATGGTTTTCTTGCGGGAGTTAACTCATTTTTACAGGTCTTCCAAAGAAACAGCTCCCTTGCCGGAACTTCCAATCCAATATCCGGATTGGGCTCTCTGGCAACGCAACCGCTTAAAGGGCTCATTGCTGGAGGAACAATTAAGTTATTGGAAATCTCAGTTAAGCCCCCCTCTACCCGAATTGGAATTACCCAGCAAGGTCTGTAAAGACCCGAGTCATCAAGGCGCCCACTTTCCGATCCTTATCGATGCCCGACTCACCGAACGGATCAAATCATTGGCAAGCCAATTTGAAACAAGCTTGTTTGCATGTCTTCTGGCTGTTTTTAAAACGCTGTTGATGAAATACTGCGGATCAACCGACATCGTGGTCGGCAGTGAAGTGGCCAATCGAGATCGAACGGAAACAGCGGGATTGATCGGTCTTCTGGTCAATACATTGGTCCTCCGAACCGACGCATCGGGAGATCCAAGTTTCAAGGCCTTCGTATCGCGTGTCAAAGAGACGGTTGAAGGTGGTTTGGCGCATCAGGATCTGCCATTTGAAAAATTGGTTGAAACGCTCAATCCTGATAGACGCATCGAACAGTTCACGCCGTTGTTTCAGGTAAAATTTGACCTCCAGCAAGTCCATGTAAAGGAAACCGAGCTTGCCGGCTTGTCTATCAAACCGGAACCCATTCCCGAAACCCATGTAAAGTATGGTCTTCGTTTCAACATTCAGGATACCGGTGAGACATTGCGTGGGCAGATCGAATACAGTGCCGACCTGTTTGATGCTTCCTGCATTGCCCGAATGGCACAGCACTGGCAGACGCTTTTGGGAAGCGTGATTGCCTCGCCAGAACAACCACTCTCGAGTTTGAGCATCCTTGCCGAATCCGAAAAGGATCACCTTTGGAATTTGAGTCAAGGCCACCAACTGCCTCCGACAACGGAAACCCTCCATGGCCTCTTTGAGACCCAGGTGAAACACAATCCTGAAGCGATTGCCGTAGTCGATGGATCATCCGAAATCACCTATGAGCACTTAGACCAAAAAGCCGAACAATGGGCCAAAACGTTAAAGAACCTCAACATGAAACCCGGGTTTCGTGTGGGTGTCTGCCTGCCCAAATCAGCCGATCTGATCGCGATATTGCTGAGCATCCACAAAGCGGGAGGCGCTTATTTACCTTTGGATCCCGATTATCCGGATGAGCGGTTGGAATTTATTAAGAAGGACGCGGATTGTGTGGCCGTTTTCCACCGAACGAAAAACGAAATCAAACTCCAGACGGACAAGCAATCACTCCAGTCCGAATTCGAAGTCCCTCACGATCAGAATGAGGAAAGTTGGGCATATGTGATCTATACGTCCGGCTCCACGGGACAGCCCAAAGGTGTGGCCATATCTCATCACGCTGCTGCAACACTGATGCGGTGGACGGGACGCAATTTCGATCCATCCGCACTCTCAGGTGTCCTGGCCAGCACCTCGATTTGCTTCGACCTTTCCATTTTTGAAATCTTTGCTCCCCTGGTCCATGGGGGGAAAATAATCCTCGCCAAAAACCTGCTGGAACTTCCCAATTTACCAGCTAGAAACAGTGTCACTTTGATCAACACTGTTCCAAGTTTGTTGCGTCAACTTTTGACGACCGATTCTCTCCCGGAAACACTAAAAGTCGTCAATCTGGCCGGTGAACCCCTTCCACCCGATCTGGTCAAAGATCTGCAGTCTCGAAATGTCGGTGCAATCTATAATCTGTACGGTCCATCTGAAGATACCACTTATTCGACCTACGCTTACCTCGATAAGAACCATTATGATCCAGACAAGGATCCTGTGCCCATCGGAAAACCGATCGACAACACGGTTGCCTTGGTTTTGGATCCGAACGGCAACCTGCAACCGACAGGAATTGCCGGAGAACTTTTTCTAGGTGGAGAAGGGCTTGCCTGTGGTTATTTAAACCGACCTGATCTCAATAAAACCGGGTTTGTGTCCAATCCATTGGAAAAGGGTCCTAAACGGCTTTACCGCACGGGCGACCGTGTACGATGGATGGAAAATGGTCAGTTGGAATTTTTGGGACGACTGGATGATCAATTCAAGATTCGGGGGTATCGAATCGAAGCTGGCGAAATTGAGATCTTCCTGAGAAGGCATACGCAAATCAAGGAGGCGCTGGTTGTTTCTCATCGCACCCAAGACGATCTCGTTTTGCTGGCGTATCTGGTGCCGAAGCAAGGTAACCACATGCCATCGCCCGAGACCTTGAGAAATTACCTTTCGGAATTCCTGCCAAACCCGATGATCCCCACCTTGTGGCATGAACTGGAAGCCATTCCCCGACTGCCTAATGGCAAGGTTGACAAAGCGCTTCTTCCGACACCTGATTTTCCACAAAGTTCCCATGCCTATAAAGCACCTGTGACGACGACGGAACGACAACTGGTGGAAATTTGGGAAACAATCCTGAAAATCGAATCCATTGGTATCGATGACAGTTTTTTTGACCTGGGTGGTCATTCATTGCTGGCCGTTCAATTGGTAGCAAGCATTGAAAGCAAAATGGGTATTTCCATACCGCTCCGCATGCTGTTCACTTTCTCGACCGTGTCTGGTTTGGCGTCCTTTATCGACAAGAACGAGTTGGTTCACCACCCGTCCACTTCAGCTACTGAACCGATCCAATCAGATCCCGAATCCCGATATGAACCCTTTCCACTGACCGATATTCAGCAGGCATACTGGCTGGGTCGTAATGGGGCTTTCGAGTTGGGGAATATCGCCACGCACGGCTATCGTGAAATCGATCTTCACGGCATTCCACACGAAAAAGTTCAGGAAGCATTCAATCTCTTGATCCAGCGTCATGATATGCTTCGAGCGGTGGTTCAGGAAGATGGAAAGCAATCCTGTTTGGAGCAAGTTCCCGCATTTGACATCCAGGTCCATTCAGGCGATGCATCCCCTGAATCCCTTTGCCTATCCCTACGCGAGAAACTGTCCCATCAAGTGTTCCCAACCGATCAATGGCCACTTTTTCACATCGAAGCCGTTGATCTTGGAAATGAGACCAGGCGTTACTTTGTCAGTTTTGATGTTCTGTTGGGAGACGCATGGAGTCTTCAAATTTTGGGGCGTGAAATGTTGACACTGATCCAAGGACGAGAGCTGCCACCTTTGACACTGACCTTTCGTGACTATGTGCTGTACGAACAGGCACAGTCTGATTCTGGAAAAAACAAAACCGATTGGAAATATTGGCAGGATCAGATCCCAAAAATTCCTCCAGCACCGGACCTGCCTCTGATCAAGAACCCGCGGGAGATTGATCAACCCGAAGTAAAACGCAGGTCTATGACGATTCCGGCCACCATGTGGCAGGCCATTCAACATCAGGCAAAATCCCATGGTCTCACTGCTTCAGCGATCATCTTATCGGCCTTTTCTGAAGTCCTGGGTTCGTGGAGTCGTAAACGCCGTTTCACGATCAATCTCACCTTGTTCAATCGTCGCCCAGTTCATCCGGATGTAGATTCGATCATAGGTGATTTCACATCTTCCACCCTCGTGCCAATCGATCAGTGCAATCTCGAGTCCTTTGCGAACAGAACCAAAGCGGTGCAGGCCACCCTTTGGGAAGTCCTTGAGCACCGGTCGGTGAGTGGTGTGAGGATTATCCGCGAACTTGCCCGCCACTGGAGCACCCATGTAAGTGCCATCATGCCGGTGGTGTTCACCAGTACGCTTGGGAAAATAGCCGCTTCCACCACGCAATCGCCCAGCAAGGTCGTATTTGGATTGAGTCAAACCTCTCAGGTCTACCTGGACCACCAAGTAGCCGAACTGGATGGTGACCTGGCCCTCAATTGGGATACGATCGACGAACTATGGCCAGAGGGAGTGCTGGATGCCATGTTTGAAACTTACGGGGCATTTGTACGTCAACTGGCTGCGGACCAATCCAGCTGGCAGCGCTGTCCACGATTGATCAGCCAGGATGATCATCAGCGGTTGAACGCATCTGGCACGCAAGGTTTGATCCCACAAGCTTCATCAAAAAACACGCTGCATGGTCTGTTCTTTCAAAGAGCAAAACAACAACGCAAGGCCATCGCCATCCGAACCGATGACACGGAGATTACCTATGAGGCACTTGCGAACCATACCCTGAACCTGGCGGATCAATTGATTCAAAAAGGTGTGACGGCAAATGAACTGGTCGCGGTATCCATTCACAAGGACTGGCGTCAGATTGTTGCCTGTTTGGCGATTCTGACCGCTGGCGCAGCCTATGTTCCGATTCAAACGTCGCTTCCCATGGCACGTCGTCACCAGATCCTTGAAGACATTCAAACCCGGATCGTGCTGACGACCGAGGAATCCCCAGCGGACTGGCCTGAAAGCATCCTGAACATCCAAATTCATTCGGCATTCAAAAACACTTCGAGTATCCAACCTGAGACGATCGGAAAGGCATCCGAAAACCTTGCCTACGTCATTTTCACATCCGGTTCTACAGGGAAACCAAAGGGTGTCATGATTGACCATCAAAGTGCCATCAACTCGATACTGGATATCAACCAACGGATTAAGCTGACTCCCGAGGACAGTGTCTTTGCACTATCATCCCTGAGTTTTGATTTATCGGTACATGATATTTTTGGATCCTTGGCAGCGGGGGCAACAATCCTGATCCCCACCGACCACGATCGAAGCGAGGATCCTGCCTATTGGTTGGAATGTCTCATTAAACACAAAGGGACGGTTTGGAATTCTGTTCCGGCGCTCGCTCAACTTCTGGTTGGAAGCCTGGATCACCATCAAGATGCAGCAAATGAATCGCCCAAACCGGACCTCAGGTGCCTGCTCTTGAGTGGTGACTGGATCCCTTTGAGTCTTCCCGATGCAATCAAACACCACTTACCAAACGCTCAGGTAATGAGTCTGGGCGGCGCAACGGAAGCGTCGATATGGTCCATTTCACATCCTGTCGAAAAACTCGAACCAGAATGGCCCAGCATCCCTTATGGCCGACCGATGTCGAATCAAACGTGGTATGTTTTGGATGAAAACCTGGAACCAAAGCCACCATGGACACCGGGCGAGCTATACATCGGTGGCAACGGTGTTGCCAGCGGTTACTGGAATCGCCCCCAGTTGACAGCAGAACGTTTCATACCCAACCCATTTGATCCGTCACCCTACCTGTATCGAACCGGTGATTGGGGAAGACTGCGTCCCATCGGTGACGATCCATCTCAGCTTTGCCTGGAATTCCTCGGAAGAGAAGATTCCCAGGTCAAGGTCAATGGGCATCGCATCGAACTGGGCGAAATCGAAGCAACTCTGCAAAACCATCCAGCGATCAAGCAGGCTGTTGTGACTGCAATAGGCTCGCCTCCTGAATTGGTGGCCTATGTTGTTCCCAACGCTTCAAAAGCCGAGTCCTCCTCGCTGAACCACTTGAAGAATGAAGCTGCGTCAGCCCCCGAACACGAAGAATTGACCGGCATTGAACTGCCATCCGCGGTCGAATCGACTCCCGTATTTCGCAGACAAAGTCATCGTCAATTCCTAAAACAATCCGTTTCCCTGGATCATTTTTCGGAGCTTCTTTCAAACTTGAAAGCGCATGCAATGCCCAGGGCTCCCATGCCTAAATATCGTTATCCCTCGGCGGGAAGTTTGTATGCGGTTAAGGCCCTGATACATGTCAAGCCGGATGGCATCGCCTTTCTGGAAGCCGGCTGGTATCGTTACGAGCCGATCCAACATCGACTGATACCTTTAAAGCCAGTCTCATCTTGCGATCCGGGAACGATGTTCGCGTCCAGTCACCCAGTTTTTGAAGCCTGCGGATTCGGCATATTTTTCATTGGTTCACTGGACCGTGTTAAGGCCAAATATGGAGATCGAGCTCTGTCGTTTTGTCTGCTGGAAGCGGGTTATATGGGACAACTCCTGATGGAAAATGCGCCTGCGTTAGACCTTGGACTCTGTCCGGTAAATGATCTCCCGTTGGACTCTTTGGCGAATGCTTTGGGATTGAGTCCGGATCAACATTTTCTCCATGGCATGCTGGGTGGAGCCATTGCACCGGACATGTCGGACAGATGGATGAGCCTGGAGGTATCCACCAGCCCCTCCTTGCAGGAACGCCTGCAGGAAAGTCTGGGATCAACGCTACCTGCTTATATGGTGCCAAAACGTTTCCAGATCCTGGAAGCCTTACCAATCTCGTCCAATGGTAAAATCGACCGCAAGGCTTTACCCCAACCAAGTGTATTACCCAATCAGGCCTATGAAAAACCGCGGGATGAAATGGAGTCGATGATTTGCAACATTTGGGCTGAACTCTTGAATGTTGATAGGGTAGGGATTCACGACGACTTCTTTCAATTGGGCGGAAATTCGCTGCAAGCGATCCAATTGCTAGGTGCATTACGCAAGCAATTTGATCGTGAATTCCGAATGGAACAACTCTTTGGAGCCCTCACTCCAGCAACTCAAGCGGAATTGATCCGATCGATCGATCCGAAAGGAGAAGATACCGAACGCATTCCTCGACTCGACCGAAACACCGAAGTCGGGATGAAGTCTGTAGAAACACTAACAGATGAAGAACTGACAGCCCAACTCAATGCTTTGTTACAAGAAGATCAGGAGAAAGAATAAAAAGCGGAACATGCCACTTATTCGTCATCTAAAAGTTTCTTGAGCGCAGACAATTCTGATTCGATAGCGGATTCCAAATCATTCGTTTTAAGCTCGCACGCAGGTTTGGGTTGACGACCCTTGATAGAAGTCTGTTTATCTTTTGATCCTGATTGCTCTATTGAGTCAATCTGTGGTTGCGCGTCGCTCTCGAAAAGTTGGTGGATTAATTTTCCGGCGAGCGAATCGATGTTGGGATGCTGAAAAAGCAAGGTCGGCGAAATGTCCAAACCCAGTTGCTTGGAAAGCCGATTCTTGAGATCGACACTCATGAGGGAATCGACCCCCATGTCGAAGAATCCCATCTGAGTAGAAGGCAACTCTCTTTCAGGTAGTCCGATCACCTGCGCAATTTCCATTTGGATCCATCGTACTAATTTGCCCAACCGTTGACCGGACGGGATCTTCCGCAGTTCGCGAAGCCAATGTTCCTGATCCTTCAACTCCTTTTGTCCTCGCTTGCTCGACGTTTTTGGGGCGCTTATCACATGTTGGAAATAGTCATCTCGGATTAATCCAAGTGAACCGAGTCGTTCCCAATTGGCATCCAACACACCCACCTGTGTCAGATCCGGTCGTTGCATGACACGTTCAAGAGCCTTGATCCCATCCTTCGGATCCATCATGGCGATGCCACGATCCGTCATCAACTGGCTGATCTCCGTACTCGAAGCGGATCCGATGTCGGCCCAAGGTCCCCAATTGATACTTTGAGCGGGAAGGCCACAGGCTCGTCGGTGGTGAGCGAGTGAATCCAGAAACGAGTTGGCTGTTACATGGCTTGCCTGACCTGGAGAACCCAACAAGGATGCGGCAGAGGAATACATCACAAAAAAGTCCAGCCTGCATTGTTGGGTGAGTTCATGCAGGTTTTGTGCTCCAAAAATCTTGGGCCGGATAACCCGTTCGACCTGCGACCAGGTCAATGCATCCAGCGTGGCATCTTCCAAAACCCCGGCGGCATGGAACACTCCACGCAAGGGCGCTTGCTCCGAGATCTGTTCGATCACCTTCGACAATTGAACCCGATCGGCAACATCGCATGATACCAATTCAATGCTCGCTCCTTGTTCATTCATATCAGATCCCAGATGTGCTTTACCCTGCTGGATCCATTCTCTGAGCGTCTCAGGAAGCGATTCCATATCACTGTCCATTTTCGGAGTCTCGCGTCCCAGCAACCACACCCGTTGAGCCCCTTGCTCCATCATCCATGCCGCCGTGGCCAAACCCAGCCCACCCAATCCGCCGGTGATCAGATAAGCGGACTCCTTGCAGATCGGAATGTGCGGATTCAAGAAATTGAGGACAACCTTCCCTATGTGCTTCGATCGTTGAAAATACCGCAACGCCCTCGGCGTTTCTTCAACAGGAAATTGGGTCAGCGGTAGGGGTTGTTCAGGATTAAAATCCTGAAATAAAGTTTCTTTTGATCCCAGGGTATTCGCGCTCTGAGCCAACTGCTGGCTTTCAGAAAACAAATCAATCAAATGGTAAGCGACATCGGCCCGGGTTTCACGGGCTTTTTCCTGACTCCAGATATCTCGCTTACCAAGCTCAATAAACCTTCCTCCTGGAGCAAGGATGTCGAAGCCCTTTTGGATGTAATCACCGGAAAGTGAATTGAGAACCATATCGACTCCTCTATTCTTTGTGAGCCGCATGATTTCATCCGCAAACTCAATGGTTCGACTGTCCATGATGTGTTCGACTCGCATTGCGCGTAACACCTGCCATTTGTCACGGCTTGCCGTGGCAAAAACGGTTGCGCCAAGTGCCTTGGCAACCAACACCGAGGCCATACCCGTCCCACCCGCCGCGGCATGGATGAGGATGGTTTCTCCTTTGCTCAGGCGACCCGTATCTCTTAATGAACGGTAGGCGGTAAGAAAGTTCGCAGGCCAGGTGGCGGCTTCCCATGGCGTCACTCCACCATCCGGCCATAAATGGACTAACACAGCAGGTATGGTGACATGGGTTCGAAAGGTTCCTGATGCCAAGGCTAATACACGATCCCCCACTTTAAAACCAGAGACGAAAGCTCCCACTCTTACGACCTCTCCAACACACTCTACCCCCAGTCCTTCGCGTTCGAAGGGCAAGACTCCTGCCATATCCAGGGCGTCCACGAAATTAATCCCTGCGGCATCCACACGGATTTCAACCTCACCGACTTCGGGGGAGCGACGTTCCATCTGGCTGTAGTCCACACACCCGCCAACAGATGCGTGCTTTTGAATTTCAAAAGGCTGCTCAGGCCTGTTTCCAAGTCTTGCAATGGAAGGAGTCCTTTGCAGCCGGGCTACGTAACGTTTTCCTGCACGGTATTGTACTGCACCAGTGGTACCCGATCGAATTTCCGATTGGATGAGTTGATTTTGGGATTCGACAGATTCGAGAGGATCCAAGTCAATGCGCAGACACCGAAGTTCCGGGCATTCCAATTCGACCGTCCGGGCCAATCCCCATATCGCTCCTTGTTCTGGATGTTGACAACCCGCGCCAACACCTCCCTGTGTCACGATTGTGAGGGATGGCCAGGGGGGGGCATGGTTCTTGGTTTTCTGAACCACATCCAACACTCGTTCGACACCCTGATGTAATTTGGAAATAATATCTCCTTCAAGATCGACAGCGGAACATACGAGTGATTTGGTCGAATCTTCAACCTTTCCACGAGAGCGGGCGATAAATACCGATTGAGGCAATCGATCATCAGAAATGGACTCAGCTTCGAATCCCTTGACATCCAGCACCTCCAACCATTTGGATTTGTCCAACAAAGGATGGTTCTTTCGCCAGGCATCATCAAAAGCCCACCATCCTTTGGTCGGGCCAAAGATCAAATCCAACCAAAGTAATGGCTGGGTTCCTTCAAGAAGGATCAGGTGCCCACTGGGAATCAACAACTCTTGCGCATGATCGAGTGTCTGATTCAAATCTCGCGTTGCATGCAGGACATTAGCGGCGATGATCATGTCAAATTGACCTCGCCGATATCCCTGTTCAAGTGGACTGCGTTCGATATCCAGCGTCTCAAACCGTACGTTCGATCGATCGCCAAACCGATGCCTGGCTGATTCGACCAACACAGTTGAGATGTCCGTCACAGTGTAGTGCCCGTCCTTCGGAAGCCATTCCATCAACGAAGCCGTGGTACCTCCCGTTCCGGCCCCAATCTCAAGGATGCGAAGGGGACGTCCAAGTTGGGCATGGATTGATTCCACAGAGGCAAGGATTTGTCGATTGAGCAATCGGGAACCGGGAGAACGTTCATAGAGCCAGGTCAACTCACTGGTATCACCATTTGGAAACAAGACCTCCGTTCCTTCCAATTCACCACGCAAAACGGCGGGCAACTGATGAAGAATACGATCCATCAATAAGAGTTCACGTTGGAAGATTTTTTCCAAATCAGAACGTTCTGCAGTCAACTCCGACCCTTCATGCTCACGTCGATTCGCCGTCTCCTTCAACCAGCGAAAATACCGCTCTTGCGATGCCACCACCGGGTTCGCACCCAGCGTCTCAAGAGATTCCTCCACGCTTTGGATTGTATACAGATTCAGTTCCGGCAATCGGTCCAGGTAGGTTCGATTGTCGGCTTCGTCCATTTGACGGACCAGGTCCTGTTTGAGAGTTTTTGCTATTTGGGCAATAGAAAAAACGGGAGGAAACACCAGCGCTTCCAACTGCCATGTCGGTACGTAAAACCACTTCTCAAGTGCTTCTTCTGATATGCCAGGGGAGTCGAAGGGTTGTTGGAAAGATGCAAGCGCACTCTTCCAACTTGCAGAAATGGGACGCAATCGAAAATCTTCCATCGAAACCACCCTGTTCCCCTTTAGATCCATCAAACAGACATTTGCCCGCAACCACGCGTCCCCCTTTTCCACTTTAACTCGGCTTTGCAACAAACCAGGGATGATCCGGTCTTGGTGGAAAACAACTTTACCAATTCCTTCCGGCAGGAATGTCCCGGATTGTTTGTCCTCAATGAACAATGCCGCGATGGACTGAATACAGGCATCCAAGGCAATGGGATGATAAAAATACTCACTCGAAAGTTGTTGAGCGTTCAACTCGGCACATACTGAGCCGGCAGCGACTCTGATCGAGTCCAGCAAATGCCAGGACGAACCATAGGTCACTCCTTGCTGTTCCAGACGGCGATAGACATCCGTTGCTTGTAAGTGTTGATCCGAGGACGCTTCAACTGTTGATACCGATGTCTCACTCTCGATCCAATCGGCCCTGCAAACCGTCTGGCACTCTCTGTCTCCTGATTGATTGACAATTTCGAGAGTACCACCATCCCGGTTTGGCTGAAGGATCAATTGTAAATGACTCTCGTGAGTTAACGGAAGAACATGAATAAAACTAAGATCCTTTAACCAAAATGGCTTCGATCCGCACACCTCCCGAATGGCAGCCACAATAATTTCAACGAAGCCCACCGCTGGAAAGACAGGATGATCAAATACCTGATGATCCTGCCAGATCGAATCGGTAAACACGCTTGAACCCAAGTCAAAATAAACTTCATTTCTCTGTGCTGCCTTCACCTTTACCCCAAGGAAAGGGTGATTGGAATCCCCACTGTAAGTGCTCTTGTCACCGGGCTCATCGATCCAATGAATGCGTCGCTGAAATGGATACGTTGGTGCATTCAATCGTTGACCAGGTTCGCCAGGCCATTGCTCTTCCTCCTTGTTCAAAAACTGTTCAGCAAGACTCAACCATTTTACATCCTTGATACTTCCCGGTTTATTTGAATCATAGCTCTTCAAAGCTCGCATGGCTTCTTGGCTACCACTTGCTGCGATAGCCGCGCGTTGCTCGAATCGAGATCGGTGACGATAGGCGGTCCAACACAGATCATACCAATCGGCCCCTGATTCCAATCGCTTGGCATAAGCGAGTCGCAAATCGTTGAGCGCTTTTTCACTACGAGCCGAAAGCAGTAATACAGCTTCATTTGAATCAGCATCCGTCCGCAAAACAGGCGGCTGGTCGTCCACACGTCGAAGTATGACATGGGCGTTGGTACCACTGAAGCCAAACGAACTGACTCCGGCATACTCGGATTGTCGTGAATCCCATGAAAGCGGTTGCTCTGTCACCTGCAGTGGCAATTGTTCCCAATCAACATGCGGTGTGGGTTGTTGAAAATGCAAGTGCGGTGGAACCAGGCCATGTCGCATGGCGAGTATGACCTTTAACAATCCACCCATGCCCGCCGCTGCCTCCATGTGTCCGAGATTGGTTTTTACGGATCCGATGTGTAGCGGGCGGGACTTGGAATGACTGTCTCCAAACACGGCTCCGAGGGCATTGAGCTCGATAGGATCACCCAGTTCCGTGCCCGTTCCATGGGCTTCAAGGTAATAAATCTCTTCAGGACCGATGCCAGCCTGCTTCAGGGCCTGCCGTATCACCGACTGTTGGGAAGGGCCATTGGGAACCGTTAATCCACCGCTGCTTCCGTCCTGATTGATGGCCGATCCGGCTATCAAAGCCAATATGGGATCCCCTGCGGCTTGAGCATCTGAAAGTCGTTTAAGCACGACCGCGCCACATCCCTCTGCACGCACAAATCCGTCGGCATGGGCATCGAATGTCTTGCAACGTCCGGCAGGTGAAAGCATGCGAGCCTGGGAAAAAGCAATGCTGAGTTCGGGTGAGAACAGACAATTGACTGCTCCGACAATCGCCGCATTACTCTCACGAAGACGCAGGCTTTGACAGGCTTGATGGATCGCCACCAGGGATGAGGAACAAGCAGTATCGACGACAAAACTCGGTCCGGTGAACCCGTACGTATAGGATAAGCGTCCCGCGGCGACACTGTGAGCATTGCCGGTCGCGAGGTAAGCATCAATGGCCTCCTCCGGACGTTTCATCAGGTGTCGGGAATAGTCATGAGATGAAATACCAATGAACACACCCACAGACTTTCCCGCCCAACTGGAAGGAACCATACCGGCGTCTTCCATGGCTTCCCATGTCACTTCCAGGAGCAGCCGGTGCTGTGGATCCATGGATGCCGTTTCCTTTGGAGTGATCCCGAAAAAACCTGGATCGAATTCCCGTATGCGATCCAAAAAACCACCCTGATTAGTGATTATTTTCCCAACGGTGTTGGGATTGGAATCCAGATAATGGTCCGAATTCCATCGATCATCGGGTGTTTTACAGATTCCATGACGCGCTGCTTCCAATAGTTGCCAAAAAGACTCGGGGCTGTTCACCTGTCCCGGAAAGCGGCATCCCATGCCCATAACGGCGATGGATTCGCCGGGTGCTCTTTCCACTTCCGCAAGACGCTGCTGCAAGCGATCGATGGCATCCATCGCCCGTCGCATCCGTTCGTGCTCTTTAGCTTTTGGGTCGGATGTCATTTTAATTCCGATGACTCGTCTCCCAACAATCGATCCAATTCATCCAGTTTGGCGTCCAGTTGTTCAGCGATATGGCTTTGATCATCGTTGGTGGCAATTCGCTCTTCCTTTGGTTTAAACACTTTCGACGCTAGGAATTGTGACAACGCTTCAGGTGTAGGATAATCAAACGCCACCGTGGTCGACAACTCGGTTCCGAGATCACGTTCGAGTGTCTTCTTCAATTCCAGAGCAGTCAATGAATCGAGCCCCAAATCAAAGAATCCTTTTTTCATGTCCAATTCATCCCGTTTGAATCCAAGAACAGCAGCCACACGCGATCGGAGGTGATTTTCGAGATCACGTTTGTCTGAAAAATTTTTCGGATCAATGGATGGTTCACTGGAATCCGGTGAGAGCTTCGATTCTGGTGATCGTTCCGTCTCGATCCCCAACCCCAAAGAGGCTCCCCATCGTTTCCAATCGAATTGTGCTGTGTCCATCGGAATCACGGTGACCGTGGGTTTGGTATGATTCCAGAGCGCATCCATCAGGTGCATTCCCTGTTCAGGATCAATCATTCGAATACCCGGGATGGCGCGCAGGGAATCACCATCCGCGTAACCGACTGCAGCCCCGACTTCCGACCAAGGTCCCCAGGCGATGCTTAATCCGGATAAGCCCGTGGTCTTTCGATGTCGGGCCAATTCGTCCATAAAACTGTTTGCGGCGGCGTGATTGATTTGACCAGGGCCGCCAAAGGTACCGGTGGCAGAAGAAAACATCACAAAAAATTCGAGTTTTGCTTCCAGTGTCAAAGCATGGAGATTCCATGCACCTCGAACTTTAGGTGCAAACACCTTGGCGATGTTATCTGCTTTTTGGTGCTGCATCAATCCATCGGCGAGTACGCCGGCTGCATGGACCACGCCATGAAGAGGTGTTTTGGAATGCTCTTCGAGATAAGGGGCGAGTTTCTCAGTCAGTTGCTTTTTGTCAGCAAGATCCGCTTGTAAGATATCCACACGCACCCCTTGTTTTCTCAGATCCTCCACAGCCTCCCTCCGAGTGCGATCAATCAATCCTTGCCTGGACAGCAACACCAGGTGATTCACACCCTTTTTCACAAACCAATCCGCAACCAGAAGCCCAAGCCCCCCCAGACCTCCCGTAATCAGAACAACTGTTTCTTCATGAAAGGTTGGCGGCATGGAAGAACGACGTGCTACCCATTTGCCTATGTGCTTACCAAGGTGCATCGATCGAAAAGCTTCAGTGATCTCTTGCCAGTCGACAATGCGCACATCGGTGTTCCCCCAATCTCTGGATTGAACACCGGATATGACTCGAGACAACAAGGTCTGAACTTCGTCTGGTGCCTCCCTGCAAAGGGCCGCGAGGTCGAACACAGTGTGTTGAATATCCGGTCGTGCGCGTTTCATTTCTTCCGGAGACAATCCCTCGCCTTTTCCGATTTCCACAAAGCGACCGCCAAGGCTGAGTGTGTCCAAACTACACTTTCTTGCTTCTCCGGGCAGAGCGCTCAAGACGATATCCACTCCACGACCATTGGTATGATCACGTATCAGGTCGCCAAATTCGAGTGTGCGTGAATCCATGGGTTGTGCGATCCCCATAGATTGGAGATGATTCCATTTTGATCGGCTTGAGGTGGCAAACACCTCGGCGCCCAGCGCCTGTGCGATTCGAACCGCCGCCTGTCCCACTCCCCCCGTGGCGGAATGGATCAGCACGGTTTCCCCCGCTTTCAAACCGGCAATATTCTTCAGGCAATGATAGGCTGTGCCAAAGGCAACGGGCATCGAGGCACCATTCTCAAATGAGATACCATCCGGCAAAGAAACGACCAATTTTCGGCTTGTGATCACACTCGAAGAGAAACATCCCGACGCAAAACCCACCACTCGATCACCCGATTGCAAATCAGTCACCAAATCACCCACCGACTTTACAACACCAGTAAACTCACACCCCAGATCGGCCTGTTCAGGATAAAGCCCCACCGCGACGAGCACATCACGAAAGTTGAGGCCGGCTGCTTGGACCTCGATCTCCAAATGGTCAGGAGGAAAATCTTGAGCAGGGAGGAAATCCCAAGAGAGTGAATCAATGGTTTTTTCCTTTCCTGGAACAAGACGTTTCTGCTGGGAAGCTTCCTCAGCGGATTGAATTTCCACGCAGCGGGCAACCCTCCGTTGATCGTTGCGAAGGTCAACCCGCTTTTCGCGATTGTTTGAAAGGATTTCCGATTTGATTTGCTCGGTATCACCGCCGATCAACAGGGTCGCATCGAATTCCGGATGCTCCAGATCCATCGTTTGCACCATGCCCCAAATCGATCCCACCAAGATGTCATCACCATCATGCAATCCTGGAGCACAAATATAAAGCCGACAGGGATTCGATTCATTCAATAGGGATTGAATGGTACGCAATAGGGAAATACAAACCACTTCACAGACGATTCCAAAATCGAGCTCCATGTCGGCGGTCATTTCAGGCAGCCGAATGATGCAATGCCCTTCACCTTTCTCATAGGGCAGTTGCCGATCAACAAAAGCATCCGGTGAATAGGTTGTTGAAGTTGGAACGCGAACGGATTTGGCCGGTTCAGAAGCTACAATCACGGATCCTCCCAAAGGAACAACCTCGGAGAATCCAACCTGTTCGCAGACACCGATCCATTGATCGACATTCATCAAGGGATGATCGGGCCTAAGTTCATGATCGGAAAATCGCCACCAACCATCGGTCATTCCAAAAACCAAATCCAACCACACCATGGAGTCGGTAATTTCTAGCAAAATAATTTGCCCCGCAGGTGCCAGCAATTCTCGGATATGAGATAATGAGTCGGAAATATTCCGAGTGGCATGAATGACGTTAGAAGCAATCACCAAATCAAAGTCCCCGGAGATACCCTGCTCTTTCGGAGGGCGTTCAATATCCAACAACTCGCACTTTATCCCTGCAAATGATTCAAGACGACGACGGCCTTCCGCCAAAAAGTGATGCGACACATCCGTGAAGACATATCCGACTTCGCACCCAATACTTTGAAGCAGTTTCAGGACATGAACGGTCGTTCCCCCGGTTCCCGCACCTATTTCCAGAATACGCAATGGTCGGTTTGGAACACTTTTGATTCCAATGCGAATCGCCTCACAAAGGACTCCATTCATCCATTTGGCCCAGTAAGACTCTTCGTATAGCGCAGTCAGCAGTGACATGTCTCCTTCAGGAAAAAGCACACTCAAAGGATCCTTTTCACCTCGAAGCACCAACCGAAGATGCTTGCCACAACGCCGGATCAATGTCGTCTCAATTGATTCACCATCTCGATCAAAGCTTTGGTCGATTTGTCCTGCAGCAATGCTCTGAAGATGTCGGAAGTAGGTTTTCTGAGTATCTTGAATTTCGTCCGGATTAAAATCCGTCAAGGCTTCCCTGATATAATGAACCGCCAGTGCATTCAACGAATCCAAGCTCACACGCTCACTCGATTTCTCATACGTGTCACGTAGATGTTTTGAGCTGTTTGCGATTTCCTTCCGGATACGATTGGGGGGATGAAAAACCTGCGCCGAGGCCATACCCAAGGGTTCGGTTTTCCATTCGATTTCAAATAACGGAATAGCATCGTCATTTGTGGAAACTTCCTGTAGAACTGCAACCTGAAGACCAAGCAACTCCGCGATAATTTGTTGCTTTCCTGTTTTCCACTGAATGTTCGCACGACCGTTTTTTATCCAGGCCAGGATTTCCAGGTTTACATTTTCTTTAGATGCGATTGCTTGATCCAAGCGAAATGCTTCGATGGATGCGGGAACTTTCAGATATTTGCCATCGTCAAAAAGAAGTCCGGTCAACTGAAGCCCGGCATCCAGACCGGCTATGAGTTGATTTGGCCCTGCCACGGGATTTTCAAGAGCTGCATGGATGAAATTCTTGCAGCGTCGAATGTTTGAAAGACATCGAAATCGAGAGCCGTATTGAATCCCACGTTGTGTAAAGGCCGAATAAATGTCCTCCACTGAAAGCTCCTTGGCATCACTCTGATCATAGGACCAAACATGGGAAGGTGAAATCTCGTCTGATGCGTCTAATTCCTCTGCAGATGCCTGGCTAGAAAGCCTCCAAGTTTCATGAGTTTTGTCATACAAATGGATTTGCCGTAACCCGGATCTTTCCTGAGCTGAGTGGATTTGCAATTCAGCGCCAGTTTTCGGTATGGACAAAGGATTAAGAAAACGAACGTCACGCAGTACACCTGACGATTTCAACTGTGACATGACGTTTGCAAAAAACCAAAGGTGTCCCGTAGCAGGGAAAATCGTTTGTCCTTCGATCTGGTGATCATCCCAATCGTTGAAGCAGAGTGATCCTTCAAAAACATGGACCGCATCACCGGCGAGATTCAACCGATGCAACTCCAACGTTTGACTGGATGGATGTGTGTCAACGTCATCCATCCAGCACCTTCGTCGATTGAATGGGTCGTTCGAATTTCCGGAACGGATTTCTGCTTCGCTCCAGGGAACGCGAAGAGGGCCATCTTTCGGTCGTTCGACAATAAGGTGCGCGTTTGTACCGCTCATACCAAAACTACTCACACCTGCACGACGCACAGGTTGATCGGAAGGCCATGATTCGGTAAGTGCAGGCACAAGCAGCCCATTTTGAGACCAATCAACGTGAGGTGTGAGTTCCGAAGCATTCAAGTGGCCAGGAAGCAAACCATGCTGCATGGAAATCACGGTTTTGATCAGGCTGGCAATACCCGCAGCTGATTCCAGGTGACCGATATTGGTTTTGACCGAACCGATGGGTAGTGGTGCGGATCTCTTTTGAAACACTTCAGACAATGCCTGCAATTCAATCGGATCACCGAGAGGCGTACCGGTGCCATGTGCTTCCACATAGTCGATCTGATCCGGACTCAGGCCGGCTGTATCCAGCGCCCTGCGAATCAATGTAATTTGCGAATTCACATTCGGAGCAGTTAATCCATTGCTTTGCCCGTCATGATTCACAGCGGATCCTCTGATGATAGCATATATTTCCCGCCCTTGTTGCAACGCCTGTGATAGGGGTTGAAGAGCGATCATGCCGCATCCTTCGCCGCGAACATAACCGTCGGCTTGCGCGCCAAACGCAAAGCATTTTCCTTCCGGGGAAAGAGCATGTAGTTTGCAACAAGCAATGGTTGATTCCGGGGAAAGCATGAGATTAACCCCACCGGCCAGGGCCAGATCTGCTTCCCCATTGCGCAAAGCCTGACAGGCCAGGTGGACGGATACCAGTGAGGAAGAACAAGTGGTGTCCAGCTGAATGGAAGGCCCATTGAATCCGAAAACATAAGCGATCCTGCCGGCGGCAATGCCTCGCATTGAACCCAGCGCACTGTGTTGATGCACGTTTGTCAAATCACCGGACCGTAAAGACAATTGTGCGTAATCATCCGAACCGAGCCCCACATAAACGCCCGTTCTGGATTCTCTCAAAGAAAACGGATCCAATCCCGCGTCTTTCAAAGCCAGGTAAGCAGCTTCAAGAAGGAATCGTTGTTGTGGATCCATATGGGCGGCTTCACGTGGCGAAATGCCGAAGAATTCCGGATCGAAATCAGTCACATTCTCGATGAAACCACCTGCTTTGGTATACATCTTTCCAGGCGTTTCGGGATTTGCATCGTAATGGCACGACACATCCCAGCGGTCCGATGGAACGTTGCTGATGGAGTCTTGACCGTCTTTTAATAGTTTCCAAAAAGCTTCGGGTGTATTGGCACCGGGAAACCGACACGACATTCCCACAATGGCGATGGGGTCCGTGGTCGAAATCTTAGTGCATGCCCGTTCCAGACGAGGCGTCTCGCCTGACTTGATATTATGGTTGATGGGAGACAGGTGCGCGCTCAAGGCCCAGATGGTGGGATAGCGCCAAGCAAGGGTTGGATCCAACGGTTTGGTGAGATGCAGTTTCCTGGTCAGTGCCTCTGCCATCTCAACTGCCATCACGGAATCCACCCCCAACTCAGCCAAGGGACGATCAGCGGAGATCGTTGAATGTTCCACATTCAATTGTCGAGCAAGCATCTGCGTGATCCATGATTGGAGTGACTCGTCCTGAGTTTCAACACCAGATTGGGTAAGGTCCGTTGAATCATTCAATCGCGAAGTTTCCAAGGAAGGCATCTTATCATTCAAATAATCATTTCGGCACGCATGTCGTCGTAATTTACCACTGCTGGTTCTGTGAAGCATGCGCTGAGCGACAGCAGCAATCACATCAATACGAACCCCAAATTGTTGGGACAAACGCTGCCGGATGCGGGCACTGATATCTTGATGATCATATTGGTCTTGCTGACGCTTGGAAATCTCGACCAGCAGCACCACTTTTTCCCCGGCTTCTTCATCAATCGAAAAAGCGGCAAGCGAATCCGGTTCCATGGAAACCGCCTCAGCTGCGGCATACTCAAGGTCCGCAGGCAGGTAGTTTTGCCCGCGGATGACAATCAAATCCTTGATACGGCCACATACGTATAACTCGTTATTCAGTAAAAAACCAAGGTCACCCGTTCGAAGATAATGTTGCCCGCTGACATCTTCCTTCAATTGGCCATGAAATGGGTTCTCAGCTGCGTTTTCTTGCCCCCAGTATCCTTTCGCCACACTGGGACCGGACAACCAGATTTCCCCGGTGGCATGCTCACCCAATATTTCCCGGCTGCCCGGATCAACGATCTTCAGGTTGGAATCATCCATTGAAACACCGCAGGAAACAAAACGATCAAGGGATGCATTTTCATCGTTTTGATGCAAACCTGTTTGCGGGCCTTCCGATTCCTTGATTCCCCTGCCGGGATGATTTGCAGCGGCCATCAAAGTTGATTCAGCCAAACCATAGCAAGGCAGGAACGTGGATTCATTAAAACCACATTGGGCGAATTTTTCGGCAAATCGTGACAAGATCGGTTTGCGCACCGCTTCCGCTCCGACAAACGCAACCTTCCATGAACTAAGATCGAGGTCTTTCAGATTCTCGGCATTTACTTTTTTTACTGCGAAATCATAAGCAAATGTAGGTCCCCCACTCGTCGTGGCACGAAAGGCGTTGATTGCTTCCAGCCACCTTCTGGGATTGCGTATGAATGAAACCGGAGACATCAATGCGACCGGGAATCCCACATGGATCGGCTGAAGGATGCCCCCTATCAATCCCATGTCATGAAATGGCGGCAACCAGATCACTCCACGCGAGTCCGCGTTATGTCCAAATCGATACGCAATTTGATCCAGGTTATGTTGTAGATTATTGAACGTAACGGAAACCCCTTTTGGACGTCCGGTGGAACCGGATGTGTATTGAATCAACGCCAAGGCATCCTGACCATGTAGACGCCCCTTAAAATCCACCGCACCACCCTCCACATCCTCTGTCGAGATCACTGGAATCCCTGTGAATGCAAGTCGCTGTGATAAACGTTGACTGGTTAAAATGGCACTGGGTTCAGCATCCTTCAATATCAACCGAATCCTTTGAAGATCCGTCTCTTCGATGCTTTGATCAAATACCCGGGGTATTTGGATCGGAACTGCGATCATGTCCGCAAGCAGACACGCAAAGAAAGACACAACAAACTCCAATCCCGGTTCCTGCATTACCAACAGGCGTGGGCGCTCCATACCCTTCTTGGTCAGAGTATTTTGAATCTGGCTCACCACACCCGATGCACGATTCAACAGTTCCAGGTAAGAGACTGGGAGGAAGCGGGACAGGACATCTCCTCCCGTTTGATGCGAGTGCTCCACGTACACAGCGGTTTGGTCGGGTTGAGTTTGAGCCCGACTCACCAGAATTCCCGCTATATCCAAGCGGTTTGTTGAGAGGTGTTTTGACATGTGGCGGTATCTTGCCATGACAAGTTTTGAACCGAATCATGACCCAACGCAACAATCCCCTAAAACAACATAAAGCTCCATATTATTCTTGAGATTGAGTCTCAATAAGAGCATTTTTCTCTTGCTTGTGCTGGTTGGAGCCTATCCCAGAATGTTGCCAAAATGAACTCGGCTGTTGCGGATTTTCTACAATGAAAGCGTCGTCAAAAATCAACGGTTTGTTGTAACCTCTACCGGGATTTGACGGGCAATGAACGTATCAATTTGGCCCATCGAATGTTGGCTGAGTCTTACAATGAATGTAAATACACTGAATCAAGAAAAGACCAAAGATCTTCTGGCTGAGTGGGCTCGCACAGGAATCCGATTGCGATTGGATAAGGGAAAGCTCAAATGCGCCGGACCACCTGAAGTCGTCACCGCCCTACAGCCCAAGATCGCGGAGCATAAGACGGAAATCATTGAGTTTTTATCAACGGATGCCTCATGTTCAGATCAGGAAAACATTCAACCCTGCCAACCGAGACCTGAATCCATTCCGCTTTCTTTTGCGCAACAACGCCTTTGGTTTTTGCAGGAAATGCAGCCGGAAACAGGAGCCTACAACATTCCGTTTGCGATCGAATTAGAAGGGCTCCTGGATTTGGACGCTTTCAGAAAAAGCCTTGAAGCCATCACCGCACGTCATGAGGTCTTCCGCACACATTTCGGCTCATCACAAGGCACCCCACACCAAATCATTCAAGCGCCAAAACCCTGGGACTTGGATGTGACGGATCTCAGAGACACGTACGATGCAGAAGAAAAGGTCCGGATGGAAGTGGTTCGGCATGCAACAAAACCATTTGCCTTGCGCAGGAGCCCACTGCTGGATGTCGCCATCTATCGGATCGAAGATCAACGGTTTATTGTGCTCTTTACCTTGCACCATATCATTGCCGATGGATGGTCAACGGATATTCTGCTCAAGGAATTAAGCCTGAATTATCGTTCCCAGCTGTTGGGACAGCCGACGAATCTGCATCCGCTTCCCATCCAATACGCCGATTTTTCCATCTGGCAACGCAACTGGCTTCAGGGAGAAGTCCTCGAGAATCAGCTGAACTATTGGCGAAACAAATTGGGAGGAGAAATCCCCACACTCCAGTTGCCCACAGATTTCCCAAGAAAACGAGTTCAGACATTTTCGGGTGCAGTGGAGATCTTTACCGTGCCGCGTGAAGTGTCCATGCAGCTCAAATCCCTGGCACAATCCAACGAATCCAGCAACTTCATGACGCTGGTGGCGGCATTCAATTTATTCCTGCAACGTTACTCAGGACAGGATGATCTGCTTATTGGCACGCCTATTGCGAATCGCCAACGTCCGGAAGTTGAAGGATTGATCGGGCTCTTCGTCAACACCTTGGTCCTTCGGACGCGCGTGCGTACCGAGGCTTCCTTTGTGGAGATACTTCAGGAAGTGCGTGAAACCACGCTTGAGGCATATCAATACCAGGACCTTCCGTTTGAAAAACTCGTGGAAGCGCTGCAGCCTGACCGCGACATGAGCCTGAGCCCGCTGTTTCAGGTCAAGTTCCGATTGGAAAATCAACGAGAACAGGATCTGAACCTGCCCGGACTGAAACTCCGGCGATTGCCACAGGAAATGGCATCGGCAAAACTGGATCTCAGCGTCGATATGTACGAAACGCCCGATGGATTCACCGGTGGCTTCGAATACAATACCGACCTTTTCAAGCCGGAAACAATTCGTCGCATGGTGGAGCATTTTCTAAATATACTCCAATCAATCGTGCAACAACCTGAGAGCCCGATCTGCGAACTGTCACTGCTTTCCCTTCAAGAAACCGAACGTCAGAAGAACGAATGGAACTCGCATGATGTCGCATTCAATGATGAGGCATGCTACCACCAGTTATTCGAATCACAGGCCCTCAAAACACCCAATGCCATTGCCCTCGTTTTTGACAACAAAGGTGACGTCGAAGAAACCCTGAGCTATCGGGAATTGAATCAACGTGCCAATCAATTGGCGCATCATCTGATCTCTCTGGGTATCCAGCCAGAAAAAGTGGTGGGCATCTGCATGGATCGATCCATTGACATGGTCGTTGCGATGTTGGCTGTGCTGAAAGCAGGAGCAGCATATCTACCCATTGACATTTCCTACCCGGAAGAGCGACTCCAATTTCTCGTTAAAGACTCCGGCGCCGTCTTCATACTAACTCACAGCCAGACATCCTTGCCTGCGGATACATCCCGGATCGATATTGATTCTCTTAATCTGGATACGGAATCAACTGACAATCCGAACGTTTCCGTTCAACCGATCCATCTTGCATATTTAATTTACACATCCGGTTCTGCGGGTCAGCCCAAAGGAGCACTAATCCCACATCGCGGTCTTGTTAATTTAACCGAAGATAAAATCAGGGTTTGTGATGTCCGCCCCGGTGATTGCGTGTTGCAGTTTTTCTCTTTCAGTTTCGACGGATCCGTACCGGAATTGGTCATGACACTGGCTGCAGGTGCCAAGCTGCTGTTAGCCCCATCCTCGACGCTGCTTCCGGGCCCAGATTTACAGGAATTGATTCATCGACAAAAAGTATCCCACATTACGCTCACGCCATCTGCATTGTCAGCCCTGCCAAAAGACAATTACCCGTCACTGCGAGTTGTTCTCGTGGGCGGGGAGGCGCCTTCCACTGAATTGATTGAGACATGGAGCCAGGGACGAACCTTCATTAATGCGTATGGTCCGACCGAAACCACGGTCAATGCCAGCATGGTGGTATGTGGCAATGGCAAACCATTGGTTCCAACCATTCGTCCAAGCGCCAACAAACAGCTTTATGTCCTGGACGAAGCTTTGCAAATAACACCGATCGGTGTCGTGGGTGAATTGCACATTGGAGGCGTTGGATTGGCACGAGGTTATCATAAGCAAGCTCGATTGACCGCCGAACGTTTTGTCCCGAATCCTTTTGAATCGGTCGAATCGCCACGAAAATACCCGATCCCTTTGCTCTACCGAACAGGAGACCTTGCCTCCTATCTACCCGATAGTCGCATACGTATATTGGGACGTGTGGATCAGCAGACCAAAATACGAGGATATCGCATCGAGATCCAGGAAGTAGAACGCATACTTGAGCAACACGCCGCCGTTAAAACTGGATTGGTGAGAGCACGCGAGGCGGCTGGTGGAGTCAATCGACTGATTGCTTACGGGGTTCCAAGCACGCCCGATCAGAAACAAACTGATCCATCCGTCATACGCGACTTCTTAAGCGAAAAACTTCCAAAATTCATGCTGCCATCCACATTCATTTGGATTGATGAAGTGCCAATGAATGAAAACGGCAAGCTTGATGAGTCGGCGCTGCCTGCACCTGAAAACCGGACACCCGGTTCAGCCACTCAACCCAAAACCGAGACCGAAACCAAATTATGTCCCCTTTTTGCAGAGCTACTGGAACTTCCTGAAATTGGAACGAATGATAATTTCTTTGACTCCGGAGGCCACTCCTTGCTGGCCACACGTCTCGTCTCCCAGGTCCTTGAAACCTTTGGTGTTGAAATCACCGTCATCGATCTTTTTGATGCGCCCACCGTGGCAGGGATGGC
Source organism: Pedosphaera sp. (assembly GCA_002686885.1). Taxonomy (GTDB): domain Bacteria; phylum Verrucomicrobiota; class Verrucomicrobiia; order Limisphaerales; family AAA164-E04; genus UBA7971. Next base: position 40,708 of record NYYT01000048.1, on the reverse strand, counting down.
ATTGCGAATTGATCAGAAAAGACAAATACAAGCCTTGATGAACACAGAAGTTGAAGAAGGCGAACGTGAGGAAATTTCTTTATGAGTAAAGATCATTGCAAACTGAGAGCGGAGGTGATCGCCGAACCCCTGAGCAATTACTGGTATGGTTGGAGTTACCTGATTCCTCCTGCGACGCACGCGCGTTATTTGACCGAATCGCAGATGCCGATCATCGAATCGTTCATTGATAACCCACAGGCACATGTCGATGCGCTCAAAAATCCAGAAATGGCTGGGGGCCCGTTCATCCAATACGGACCTGAGCGGGTACCTGAATTACAACAACTGCTGAATGATACCAAAGCAGATCAACAACATCTCCTTCTGTTAAGCAAATCAATAGAACAGTTGGAAGCCATCCTAGACAGTCATCCCAAAGGCGCCTCGCTCGAGCCACTCTATCAAACAATACCCACCGCACTACGTGGCTTCATTGAACTCGTCTACGATGCACGCGACTGCCCATCCATCCGCTTCATTGAGGGAATGATTTACCGAAGCGATTATTATCAGACGGGTTGTCAGGGTGTCGGCCTGCGACGGGTTGCGGATGTGGACCGTCGTCCCTTCGTACTCAGCACCCCCAGTCTGTCAGAAGATTTGGAATGTTATTTACGGGCTCCATTCCAGGATCCCCGTTTTGATCGACTCTTTCAGGCACGAGACATGGCCGACTCACCAGAAGCCATCGCTGATACGTTTCAACTGCAAGGGAAATCAAGAGATGTATTCCTGGATTTGTTTACCGATGATCTCGCACCGGATCCCTCCCGTTTTAGAGGTGAAGGCGTACGCATTCGATATCTTGGCCATGCTTGCGTATTGATCGAATCTTCAGATGTCAGCATCCTTTGCGATCCACTGGTCAGCAACCCGAATCCTTCCGGCATGGATCGATACAGTTATGCCGACCTTCCGGATACCATCGACTATGCCATGATGACGCATAACCATCAGGATCATGTCATGTTCGAAACCCTCTTGCAGTTACGACATAAGATTCGGAATGTGGTCATACCGACCGGACAGAAGGGATCACTGCTGGATCCCTCATTGAAGATGACACTCGAACGGGTTGGCTTTAATAACATCATTGAAATCGAAGAACTTCAGAGCATCAATGTTCCCAATGGAGAAATTGTCAGTCTGCCGGTTTACGGCGAACATGGAGATTTGAACATCGCCACGAAGAACGCTTATTGGGTCAAATTGCACGGGCGATCCGTCATCTGTGCGGCGGATTCCAACAATGTCGACACCACCTTGTACAAACATCTGCGACACCTTCTTGGATCCCCCGATGTACTGTTTATTGGAATGGAATGCGAAGGTGCTCCCTACACATGGAATTACGGGCCGCTTCTCCCTCAAAAAGTGAAACGACAACAATCCGAATCCCGTCGACTGGATGGATCTGATTCCCAGCGGGCCATGGAGTTGGTGGAAACGATGGCTCCCGGTGAAGTTTACGTGTATGCCATGGGGATGGAACCATGGCTGACCTACATCACCTCGATCATTTACACCGAAGCATCTGGTCCGCTTCTGGAAGCCAATGCCTTCATTGAAAAATGCAAAGCGATCGGTGTCCCTTGTGAACGCGCCTTCGGCACCAAGGAAATTCACTTAAGCCCAATAACCGGTGAAACGGTCAACTCGGGGCCATTACCGATTCCTGAGGGGGCGGACAAATATGTGGCTCCCACCACTGCCAAACCTGCCCAAATGGAACGCGCCGTATCAAGTGGTGACGCCATCGATCCGGAAATGGAAAAAGTCAGTGCATTGCTACAAGAATTACAATCCTTGAATGTGAAACTCTGGCTGGAGGAATCCGAATTGAAATGCAACGCACCCAAGGGGGTGTTGACTGCGGAATTGACGTCCGAAATCAAACATCATAAAGCCGCCATTGTTGAACTTGTGAAGCAGGCAGGACCTACGGCGACTCAGACTGAATAACAAGCAACTTGTGACCGCCTCCCGACACGGGAAAACGCCGGAAGCACTGGCTTCAATGTCGACCCAGGAGAAGCGTCGACTATTGGCTGAACTTCTCGAAAAAAAGCAAGGCCTGAAGGATCAGACCATTGAGGAGGAATCTACGCGTTTGCCTGGGTTTCCCTTGTCCCCTGCCCAGGAGAGACTCTGGTTTATCGACCAGTTACATCCGAGGCAGTCAGCTTATATCATTCCGGTCAAGCTGCGTTTGTCGGGTGACTTGAATGGCGAATTACTAAGGGCGTGTTTCGATGAAATTGTTGAACGTCATGAGTCACTGCGGACCCGTTTTTTCAGTGAGGATGGAATACCTCGGCAAATCATTGATCCCCCCCGACCACTACCTCCGTTCGAGGTGCCCATCCAAAATCAAGAAAGCGTCCTTTCAACTTTCTACTCCAAACCGTTCGATTTGTCCGTGGCACCATTACTGCGCCTGTTCCTGGAACGCCAAACCAAATCGGTCGCAATCCTTCATCTGGCCATTCATCACATCATCGTCGATTATGGATCCTTACGTGTTCTCATAAGGGAGCTCCAACATATCTACAGCCGACGACTTGAAGGTAAAAAACCGGAACTGCCTCCATTGCCCATTCAATACGTGGATTACGCCGACTGGTTACAAGGTCGGACTGAATCGATGGAAAAGGGTTTGGCTTATTGGGTATCCCAACTGAAAGATGTTGCAACGAATCTCCACTTACCCACCGACCATCCGCGCCCTGCTCAACCGACTTATCGCGGTGAACGGTATCCAATCCACATCCCGCAAGCACTTATGCAGGCTTTGGAAACATTTGCCCGATCTGAACGCGCTTCACTTTTTAGCACGATACTGGCAGGACTTCAGGCAGTCTTGTTCAGGTATACCGGGCAAAAGGATTTTTGTATCGGTTCCACTGCCACAAACCGGGACCGTGAGGACACACGATTTTTGATCGGTTTGTTCGTCAACAATCTCGTATTCCGTTCCAAATTATATCAGGGCCTGAGCTTCCGGGCATTGCTTCGTCAAGCTCACCAAACGGTCGTCGAAGGATTAAGTCATCAGGAAGTACCCTTCGAACGCATAGTCGATGCACTCAATGTGGATAGAGAATTCAACCGGAATCCTTTATTTCAAGTTATGTTCGTGCTGCGAACACAGGAGTCAAGGGATGAACCATCATCGTCCGCACTGAAAGTTGAACCGCTGGAAACCCAACACATGCATTCGAGATTTGATCTCAGTCTGGAACTTACCCAAGGCCCATCGGGATTGGACGGATTCATTGAATTCAGCAGTGATCTGTTTGAATCATCGACCATTGAGCGACTTGATGACCATTTGCATGCGTTCCTCAGCAAGGTGGTTCAATCTCCTGACAATCCTATCGACGCATGGGATTACCTCACATCCGCCGAAAGGAAGCAGTTCCTCACATGGAATCAAACTGAAACTAAATGCCCCAACCATTCGGTTCTTGCACTTTTCGAAACAAGAGCCCGAAAGCATCCCGAACGGACCGCCGTCAGGTTCAGGGACATTCGTTTGAGTTTCGATCAATTGGATCGACATGCAAACCGCATCGCTCAAGGTCTGATAAAGAATGGGATTAAACCTGGGAATCCAGTGGCCATCATGATGCGCCGTTCGGAACGACTGGTTGCAGGACTGCTGGGCATCATGAAAGCGGGAGCCCATTATGTCCCTTTGGATCCAACCCATCCCAACGAACGCCTTAAACAAATTTTAACGGATGCAGGTGTGACGCTGATCTTGGTGGATGGTGCGAAAACATGCCCAGTAGATCTCAAATCCATTCAAGCGATCGAAATCTCCGACACACTTACCCATCGCGATGCCGTTTCCGATCAAGCGCCGCAAATAGAAATCGATTCAAATGATCTCGCCTACTTGATCTATACGAGCGGCAGCACAGGACAACCCAAAGGTGTCCGCATTCGTCATGGAAACCTGGTCAACCTGCTCCAATCCATGGCAACGGCTCCTGGCATGACAGAACAAGACACCCTGCTCGCCATCACGACAATCGCCTTTGACATCGCTACTCTGGAAATGCTTCTTCCGTTGATCGCTGGAGGCCAATTAGTTATCGCCGAGGAAGAGACAACAACAGACGGTACTGCCCTCGCATCGCTGATGGCTTCTTCGAATACCACGATACTGCAAGCTACACCCGCCAGTTGGAGAATGCTGATCGACTCGGGTTGGAAAGGTCGACCAACATTGAAGATGTTGTGCGGAGGAGAGGCTTTGGACCTGGAATTGGCGCGTACGCTCCTAACCAAAGGAGCGCAACTATGGAATCTTTACGGACCTACCGAAACGACCATTTGGTCAGGAGCACTAAGACTCACCCAAACGATGCTCAAGGGAAACACTGTCCCCATTGGAGGTCCTATATTCAACACCGGTTTTCACGTACTCGATGAAAATGACAAACCTGTTCCAATCGGCGTACCGGGTGAACTATATATTTCAGGTCAGGGACTCAGTCCGGGATACCACGAGCGGGCTTCTCTGACCGCCGAAAAATTCAGAACCATTCATCTCACTGAATCCGGCGGCAAATCAGGCCCCACGGGCTGCTATGCAACCGGTGATCGAGTACGATTCAAGGATGATGGCACCTTGGAGTTTCTGGGTCGCTTGGATCATCAGGTCAAATTAAGAGGCTATCGCATTGAGCTGGGAGAAATCGAAACTGCCTTGACTGAGCATCCACTGGTGGAAACGGCGCTCGTCACACTGCATGATGCCGATGGAAACCCACGCCTTGTTGCATATTGCATCTTGCAAGCTTCAGCGGACCGTCCTGATGAGAAGGAGTTGGAACGGTATCTGAACGGTCGACTTCCTACCTACATGAGACCTTCCGGCTGGATCTTTCTGGATCAGTTCCCTTTGACACCCAATGGTAAAATCGATCGCAACGCGTTACCGAAACCGGATGACCATCGACAGGATCCCATCGCTCAGAGTTCTCCCCCACCTGTAAGCGAAACGGAAATCACCTTGGCCAAAATCTGGCAGGAATTACTCAATCGCAAAATAACCAACCGTTCCACCCATTTCTTTGATGCAGGAGGTCACTCCCTGTTGGCAGCACGACTGACAACACGCATCCGAGATACTTTTCAAATAAATTTCGCACTACGCAGCCTGTTTGAACACCCAGTGTTGAGCGATCTTGCTGCATCCATCGAAAAAACCAAGGCAACCATCGGGGCCGCATCCAAATCTTGCATCAATGTCGCCGTCGAGAAGCGTCCATCCGATACCCCTCTCACGATGACTTACGCACAGAAGCGTCAATGGATCCTGGCCAAGCTCGATCCTCAAAACCCGGCTTATCACATACCTGCGGCGATCCGAGTCAAATCAACACTTAGCAACGAAACGATCCTAAAGGCACTGATTCTTCTGTGCGAACGACATGAGCTTCTGCGAACGGGATTCGTGGAGGATGCCGATGGAAATCCTACCCCGGTTGTCCATGCACCTTGCCAACCGGCATTCAAGTCGCTTGATCTCTCCGATCTTCCTTCGGACACACAATTGGAAGAAGCCAGGAAAGCATTGAAGGCCGATGCCAGGAGGCCGTTCGATTTGACCCGGCCACCATTGATGCGAATCCTGACCGTTAAATTGGCTGAAAAGGACACAATCCTGCTACTTGTTTTACACCACATCATCGCTGATGCCTGGTCATTGCGAGTGTTGATGAAGGAAATTTCAATCCTGACACAAAATGGATGCGACAGGGAAGCGCTATCACCCTTACCGCTGGACTACAGTGACTACGCTTACTACGAACAGAACCATGACTCGACCTCAAGCCAAACCTACTGGTTGGATCAACTGAAGAACGCCCCAACCCGACTGAATCTCCCATTGGATTTTGAACGCCCCGCCGACCCCACTCATCGTGCCGGGTCGGTGTCATTTCGATTATCCCCTGATACCAGCGAAGCGATTGAAAATCTCAGCAAGGAACGGAAAGCAACGTTGTTTATGACCTTGTTGGCAGCTTTCAAGATCTTGCTCTATCGTTACTCCGAACAAAATGATATCCTGGTGGGCAGTCCGGTAGGACATCGGCCGCACCCGGATTTGGAACAAAGCATCGGCTTGTTTGTGAACACACTGGTGTATCGCTCTCGCATTGGGGGTAAAGAATCATTCTCCGATTTGATCAAGCAGGTGAAACAAACAGTGATCGACGGACTCGATCATCAGAATGTACCGTTTGAAGCGTTAATTGGTCTGGTGGAATCGGAACGTGACTGGGATCGCACACCGTTGTTTCAGGTGTGTTTTCTCTGGCAGGATCAATTCCCGGGAGATGTTCGACCTGGCTCCGAAATAGAACCCTTTCCGCTACCTGCCGGATCCTGCAAATTCGACCTGACGCTCAGCATGGCCCAGGAAGATCGACAACTCATCGGGCAGTTTGAATACCGTCAAGACCTTTTTGGTGAAGGCACCATGACTGCGATGGTTTCAGCTTTTCAATGCCTGCTTAATTCCATCACTAAAGGGCCAGAAGAGCCACTAGATCATCTGACATTAAAAGCGAACGCTCAAACCAACGATGCGCTGAGACGCCCATCCATCAGGGCCACCGGACTGCATTTGGGCTTTTTTCAACAGGCAAAAAATACTCCCGATCAAACCGCCATCATTCATGGCAATGCAAACGTCTCTTATCGGAATCTTGCCAATAGAGCGAGTCAACTGACCGAACACCTGCAATCAATCGGTGTTGGTCTAGGATCGCATGTGGGCATTTGCATGGATCGCACGCCTGATCTTATAGTCGCCATCTTGGGCACACTCAATGCAGGTGCCGCCTATGTTCCTCTTGATCCTGCATATCCATCTTCACGCATGGATTTAATCCTGGATGACGCCCATATTCATTGCGTCATCACCGATGCGGAAAACGGTTCGTTGATCCCCGAAAACATCATAAAGGTCACCCCAACAAATAGTGTCGATCAGACCGAACCTCAGGCACCCAAGATCACAACGACACATTCAAATCATACCGCCTATATCATCTACACTTCGGGCTCCACCGGCACACCCAAAGGCGTTATCATTGAACACGGCAATGCAACGGCTTTGGTCGAATGGGCCAAAACCATGTATTCACCCGAAGAGCTATCGGCAACACTTGCTTCGACATCGATTTGTTTTGATCTGTCCGTGTTTGAAATCTTTGTACCGCTTTGCACGGGAGGCACGGTTATTTTGGCAGAAAACGCCCTCGAACTGGCAACCCTCCCACAGGCCATGCAAGTCAGTCTGGCCAACACGGTCCCCAGCGCAGCATCTGAATGGGCTAGAAGTCAGGCACTGCCCGAGAACCTGAGGACAATCAATATCGCCGGGGAACCGTTAGGCAAACAATTAGTGCAGAATCTATATCAGCAAATAAATGCCAACCATCCAAGCAAGGCGAAAGTGTACAACCTTTATGGTCCTTCCGAAGACACCACCTACTCCACTTTCTTCCTGACGCAAGCCGTAGAGAAAGGGGCTTCAACCCCTATTGGCCTGCCGATCGATAACACGCATGCTTACGTATTGGATTCCCATTTAAATCCCGTTCCGCAAGGCATGACGGGTGACTTGTATCTCGCCGGAACTGGGATCGCCCGTGGGTATTGGAATCGCCCTGCCCTGACCGCTGAATCATTCATACCCAATCCATTTGATAAAACCGGCCGCCCCATGTATCGAACCGGTGATCGCGCGCGCTACCGGTATGATGGCCAACTTGAATTTCTAGGTCGCTCGGATGATCAGATAAAATTGCGCGGCTTTCGAATTGAACTGGGTGAGATCGAGCAGGCTCTGCGCCGCCATCCGGACATCGTGGATGCTGCTGTGGCGGTGATCCCCATGTCGAAAGTCTCCGGAACAAAGCAGCATCAGCTTGTGGCTTACTTTGTCACCGCAACTACCCCGCAGAAACCGGCATCACTGCCTCCTGATTCAGACATCGTCCGTAAATACCGAACGCATCTGGCAACCATACTGCCCTCATATATGATGCCTTCGGTATATGTCGATACACCCCCATTCAAACGCTTACCCAACGGCAAACTCGACAGGAGCCAACTCCCTAAACCGGAATGGCCTGACTCAACCCGAGTTGCTGAGGAACCTTCCAACCCATTGGAAACGTCCCTGGCAAGCATCTGGATGGATTTTCTTGGCCATGACAAGGTGGGAATCCACGACAATTTTTTCTCTCTGGGAGGCGATTCCATCATCGCATTGCAGATCGTTGCAAGGGCTCAACGGGAAGGAATCCGACTCACACCCCGCGATATGTTTCAACATCCAACCATCGCGGGTTTGTCCATGGTGGCCGAATACCAACCATCCGATGATGGTTCAACCAAGCCTCCTGCAGTGGGCTTGGATTCGTCTCAGGAAACGAATGTCGCACTCAACCCCATCCAGAATTGGTTTTTCCAATTGCCGCTCAAACATCCCGAGCACTGGAACCAATCCCTCTTGTTGGATGTGAAGGAACCCTTGGACCCGGATCACCTTCGCATCGCCCTAAAGGGACTGAGCGAACATCACCCGGCGCTGAGAGCGGTTTTCCATCGAGAGGAAGGGCGTTGGATTCAACGATTCCTAGCACTTCAATCAAGACCACCTTTGAGGGTGATTCAGGAAACTTGTGACGATCCTTCACAACGTATCCATCAAGTCGCCTCAGAAGCACAATCTGATTTTGAATTGCATCGAGGCCCGCTTTGGAGAGTCGTCTACTTCGATATGCGTGATCACCAGAACCAATCCATACGACGGTTGCTGGTTGTTTGCCATCATCTCATCGTCGACGGAGTCTCATGGCGCATTCTGTTGGGAGACCTTCAGTTCATTTACCACCAATTAGAACGTCATGGAAATGTTGAACTCCCCATGCCTTCCCACTCGATACCGGAATGGATGGGTTACCTCAATCAACAGGACTTTTCCAATCGTGAAAACCATTGGCGAAACATTGAAGAAGCATGTCATACATCCAAAATCCCGCAGGATCACCCTCAGGAAAACAATCTCATGGGCGATGCGAAAACGATTCGGGTTTCACTGAAGCGTGACCAGACCACCCAATTGCTTGGAGACGTCCCCAACCATTACAGTATTCGAGTCGATGAGTTGCTCATCGCAGCACTGGCCAGGACACTTACTCGGTGGTCCGGCCAATCTCTACTTGCCTTACAATTGGAAGGTCACGGCAGGGAAACGGGCCGTTCCAACATGGACCTTTCGCGCACTGTTGGATGGTTGACATGTTTATATCCGGCCGTCATCCAAACCCATCATGAACAGAGCCCTGATCATTCCCTGAAAGCAAGTAAGGAAGCCCTGCGTGGTGCACTTGATCATGGTTTAAGCTATGGCTTATTGCGCTGGGGCAATCAACACAACACCCGCAAGCTCGCCGACCAGAACGGACCCACTGTCCGGTTTAATTATCTTGGACAATCTGATCAGCTATTTGGCCCGCAATCGCTGTTCGCCAGAGCACCTGAAAACACCGGGAATGCAAGGCACCCTGATGATCCAAGAGATGTATTATTTGAGTTGAATGCCATCGTGATCGATGGGGAGCTTCAAATACATTGGATTTACGGCGGCAATAAACACGAAGAAAAAACCATGCGCAAGTTAGGGAAGGCCTATCAACAAAATATTCTGGATTTGATTACTTTCTGCCTTGCGCCGGATAGTCAATCCGGTTACGTCGAATCGGAATTTCCGCTGATGGATCTCAAACCAGGCGAACTCCAAGATCTTCTCGAAGACATTGAATGAAGGCCAAGATCGAAGATATGTATCCCCTTTCGCCGATGCAGCAGGGACTCCTGTTTCACTCGCTGCTGGCTCCTGGCAGTGGTATTTATGTGCCGCAAATCTGCCTTGCACTGTCCGGCCCCATCGAATCGACCGTTTTGAAAACAGCATGGGAGCGTGCATTGATGCGGCATACCATCCTACGCACCGGATTCCAATGGGAACAACGCGATGAACCATTCCAAGTGGTCTATCGTGAATCGGAACTTTCCTGGGTGGAACAGGATTGGTCCAATACACAGGCCGACGAACAAGCCATCAAACTTCAAAACTTTCTGGCCGCTAATCGGTCAATGCCGTTCAATTTGCATCGACCACCATTGATGCGAATCACGCTGATTCGCAGAACGGAATCATCACATTATCTGATCCTCTGCCACCACCATTTGATCATGGACGGATGGTCGGCAGGTCTGCTCCTGCAGGAAACACTCCTAGATTATGTCCGAACCATCCAGGATCCTGACACGACTCGACGTCTACCTGGTGTACAAAGTCGATATGCGGATTTTATTCGTTGGTTGAAGGATCAGGATCCAGTTCAGTCCAAATCATTCTGGGAAACCAGACTGGAAGGAATCCAAACTCACAGTGTCATTCCTCCAAATGCGTCCGCACACGTGTCACGCATTCCGGAAATGAAAGAAACAACGTTTTCGCTCACCGAAGACGAATCCTTGCACGTGCGGCAATTTACAAAGAACCATGGTCTCACCCTGAACAATCTACTTTTGGGAAGCTTGGGAATCGTGTTCAGCCGTTACACAGACAATCCGGAGGTGACACTTGGCACAACCGTTTCCGGACGTCCACCCACACTGCCAGATGCCATGTCGATGATCGGTCTTTTAATCAATACCATCCCCGTTCGAATGGCTGTGTCACAGAATCAATCCATCTTATCCTGGTTGAAAAACATTCAACAAGACCAATCCAGTACGGCACCTTTCCAGCACGTCTCGCTGCGAGACATTCAAACGTGGACGCATCAAGGCAATCCTCTCTTCGATTGTTTGTTTGTCCTGGAAAGTTACCCGGTTACCCTCCAGGAAGGTACAGAAAGTGGATTGATCCATTTGGAGAGGGTCACATTTGATGAGTGGACGCATTTACCGTTGACCCTGTTGGCAACGGACGGACCTGCACTTCAGTTCAAGGCCAAATTCCAGTCAGAACGACTCACAGCGAAACAAGTTGACCTACTACTCCAACATATCGGCAGAGTCCTCAAGGCAATCTCACAGGGTGGTGACCAGAAATTGGAAGATATATCCATGCTGGGTGATGCAGAGCATCGACTCATGGATGGGTGGAACCAAACAAGTCGCACGTGGGATCCAACCAACCAGACGCTCCTGGAACTGCTCAACTCAACTCGCACCATTGAAGGTCCCGCCGTGACGAGTATCCATGAAAATGACATATTCACCTTCCAAGATTTGCATACCACAGCAGATCGACTGGCTCACCAACTGCAAAAGACGGGGGCTGGACCGGAAGACAGGGTAGCCGTTTACATGGATCGTTGCGTACACCTTCCCCTTGCCCTGCTTTCCATCATCAAGAGCGGAGCTGCCTACCTGCCATTGGACCCGTCTCAACCCCTTTTACGACTCCAGTCCATCCTGGACGCATCAAGTCCATCCGCCATTCTGGTAGACGGAACCCAGAATTTGCCTGAGCTGGAATGGAATGCCCCCCTGATCGATGTACGTCATTTAGATGCAGAAACGCAAAAGGGGTCCATGCAAAGTCCTCGGTTTAATCCGGAAAACACCGCTTACGTCATCTACACATCCGGCTCTACTGGACGACCCAAAGGAGTCATCAACACGCACGGAGCCATTGTAAACCGGCTTCTCTGGATGCAGGATCAGTATCAGTTGGATATTTCAGACAGAGTACTGCAAAAAACCCCGACCGGCTTCGATGTTTCGGTCTGGGAATTCTTCTGGCCCATGTTCACGGGATCCACTCTGGTGATGGCACCCCCGGAAAAACATCGTGACGCTGAGGCACTGGTAGAAATGATTCGCAGCGAAAAGATCACCACGGTCCATTTTGTACCACCGATGCTGGACGCGTTTTTGGAAGCACCCGGCGTGGAAACCTGTTTGGATTTGAAACGCATCATTTGTAGCGGAGACACCCTTTCGGTGACCGCTCAAAAGATCTGTCATGAAAAATTGCCGCATGTTGCATTACACAACCTTTACGGACCAACCGAGGCAGCGATTGATGTCACCGCCTGGAATTGCCAACTTGAGAAAAATCCAAGCGCTGTTCCAATAGGAAAACCCATCGCCAACACGACGATCCATTTGCTTGATCGTCATATGAAATGTGTGCCCATAGGTATCGAAGGTGAACTCTATATCGGTGGGACAGGTTTGGCCCGTGCCTATCTGAATCAACCCGGTCTTACAGCAGAACGGTTTTTACCCAACCCGTTTCGAAAATCAACAAATTCCGATGTTCATCCACACCAATCTGAAACACTCTACCGGACAGGAGATCGAGCCCGATACCGCGAAGATGGAGCCATCGAATTCTTGGGACGACAAGACAATCAAATTAAAATAAGGGGGCAACGTATTGAACTAGCGGAAATTGATACCGCACTCAAATCCCATCCAGCCATCTCGCAGGCAGTTTCAATCGTAAGTGACTCCGAAGGCAGGAATGATCCACAAATCATCGCTTACATCACTCTGAAGCCGGGGCAAAATGAGTCCCCCATCATGAGCCAACCTGAAAAAGTGTTGAAGGTGTTTCTGAAAGATCTTCTCTCTGATGCCATGATACCTCGACAGATGGTGATCCTTGACGAAACACCTTTGACTGCGAACGGCAAATTAGATCGAAAAGCACTGCCCAAACCACCCGAACAAGTACGTCCGAAACGCGTCTTGCCAAGAAATTCCACCGAGCAAATCATCCTGCAGATATGGGAGGAAATCTTGGGTAAAAAGGACTTTGGAGTCATGGATCATTTTTTCGAGTTGGGGGGCCATTCTCTTACCGCGACTCGAACCGCCACAAGATTGCGAAAACAATTTGAAATCAAATTGGAGCTGAGAGAGCTGTTTGAAAATCCTGTGCTTGCCGATCTGGCCAATCACATCGATGCTCTACGCATTGTTTCCCAACAAGATGTGACAACGGATTCGACCCACATTGAAGTCGAAATCGACTAGCCGCACAGTCACATGCAAGATTCAATCAAAAAATCTCTCTTCGTAAACGCACTCCTGGTGACCACCCTGGCACCCCTGGTGGCATTACCAGCGATGGCGGTGGCGTCCTTTCCATTTAATCAATCCATGCTGTTGGGCCTGGCCATTTTTGCCGGAGGTGTGGGTCATGTCGCGAGTACAGCCTGTATCTATTCCGATCAGTCGGTGCGAGCCATCATGCAGCCCATGAAATGTCGTTTTTTTGTTCTGCCAATTGCTGGGATTGTCATCACAGGGATTGCATTACTTTGGGGATCGGCATTCAGCGTGGCTCAGACATTCATCGCAGGTATTTTCATCTTTCATTTGTTCTGGCTACATTTTCATTATCAGAAACAGAATTACGGACTGATTGCTTTCGTCGCCGCAAGTGAAGGGAACCGAGCGCCGCGCATTCTATCCCACCTCCTTCTACTCCCTGCCCTTGCCGGTGTATTGGCAATCATGCCTGCATTGACCCAGGCCGCCATGGAAGATGAATCGTGGCTGGAACACCAACAAAACGGGCTCTATACCGCTGCATTGATAGTCTATATTTTGGGTGGGATCCTGCTTGCCACTGTCGTCTTCAAACATCGCAACGCCTTTTCCAAACCCAGGATGATGATCTTTACCTTGGCTTCCTTTTTTTTCTTTCTGCCCGCCGTAACGCTGGCTCACTCCGATTATGCCTTTTGGAGTTATGCACTGGCGCATGGATTCCAGTATCTGCTCATGGTGTTCACCGTTTCGAGAGCCACCGGCAAAGCGATCAAATCCATCCTGGCTTTCACAGTCAGTTTTATTGGTGGAGGATTTATCCTCCATCGTCTGGCGGGAAATCAGGCACTTTTTGTGTGTGGTATCTTACTGACTTGGATCCATTTCATACTCGACGCCAAAATCTGGCGCATGAATGAACCCGGACCGAGAAAACTGCTCAAAGGTAAATTTGATTTCCTGTTTCAGTCCTGACACCAAAACAATGAGTCTTCAACGATTTGGCAGACCACTGCCTCCAAACCAAATCCGTTTTCTGTGTCTCCCTCCTGCTGGGGTTGGACCCAGTATTTTCCGTGGACTGATGTCTCTGGAGACTCAACAAATCTCCATTTGTCCGGTCGCCATGCCTGGGCGTGAAGGCAGAGCTTTGGAACCTGTGCCAAATACCATTGAATCCTTGGCGCATCAGTTGGCGCGTGAACTAAGTTTCATTCCTGAAAATCCTTATGTCATCTTCGGGTATAGCATGGGTGCACTGGTTGGTTTTGAAATCGTCCGACAATGGTTGAATTGCAATCTCCCTGCACCGGTTCATTTTTATTCGTTGGCAGGCAGGGCTCCGCAGGTGGAATACAAACACCGACTGCATGAACTGGATAGCAAAACCCTTCGAGAGGAAATCGAGAAACTCGGCGGAATGCCTCGGGAAATCATTGAAAACAATGAGGCCATGGACATTTATGAACCGATACTACGGGCAGATTTTAAAGTGTGCGAAGAATATCGTTGTGAATCCTTGATTCCACTGAAATGCCCGATTGATGCTTTGGTCTCGGACCGGGATCCGATTCTTTCAGTTGAAGAAATGGGAGCATGGTCGGAATGCACCCAGAACCGTTTCAAGCTTCACACTTTGAAGGGCCAACCGCACACACTTACAGGGCAAACCTTGCTGACGACAGTTGAATCCTTAATTGGCCAATTGATGCAAACACGGCAAACGCATCCAATGTGAAAAGCTCTGTGACACTCATGCAATGTCAGATTTGGAGTGTTTCCTAAAACGCAAGCACCAGCGCAGCATCAAGAACAAAGCTTTGAGCAATTCTTCCATGATCAATACATACCAAAGCCCGATCACACCCATACCGGAACTCACGGCGAGAAAATAAGCCATCGGCACGCTTAGTCCCCACATCATGATTTGGGTGCCAGCAACAGGAATTTTGACGTCTCCCAGGGTTTTTAACGAATGAAACAAGATCGTATTGACCGCACTGAATGGCTGCACGAAAATGGTCAACCACAGTAGCTCTTTGACCAGTCCATGAATGGTTGTCTGATCGGTGAACAATTTGATCAATGGCTCCGTAAAAATATAAAGAGAGATCGCCAGAGCTGTTGTCAATATCGAGGCCGCGATTGCAGACTGCATCACGCACTGTGACAGTTTCCGGAATCGTTTGGCCCCATAATGATATCCCACCAAGACTTCACTTGCCTGACTGATGGACATCAAAACCACTGTCAGGACCGCACTTAATACAAGAGTAAAGGTTCGGCTCAACAGCATGGCGACACTGAATGGAGCAATAAAACTGACGAGAATCATCTGATAGAAACCGTATGCCAGATTATCCAANGCTGTGGGCCAGGATAGTTGAAACATCTGCCGTATGCGATCCATTGTCTCATCCCAGCCACGGCGCCAGAATGAAGGGGCCCATTTCAAATGCGAGCCGATCACACACAAGATCCCAACAACGGCAAGCATACGAATAACGAGCGTGGCCACGGCCGAACCAAAAACTCCCCATTCCGGAAAAGGTCCCCAACCAAACACCAAAACATAAGAAGTCGCGAGGTAAGCCATGTAAGCAAGTGTACCAAGCACCAAAAGAACCCTGGTTTCCCCCCACCCGCGCAGAGTACCACTACCGGCAATCATCACACCGTTGAATACAATGGTGAAAGCACCGACACGCAAATAGGTGATCGCATCTTCAATGATCAATGGGGGACAATTGATCGCCGCAGCCATGACAGGTGCTGCTACAAAAATCACCATTCCCAGCATAAAACTGACGCATCCGTTGGCCACCATCGCCGTCTCAGCCATGCGTTGGGCTTTCAGTTGATTTCCCTCACCCAAGGATCTGGAAATCAACACAACAGCGCCGGTTGCAAAAAGAGAAGAAAGATCAAAAGCAACCAACAAAATCTGATTCGCGATACTGACAGCGGCAGCGGCATTTTCTGAATAGGAACTGAGGATATAGGTATCCACCAACATCACCACCATACCGATCAATGCATTGAGAAGGAGGGGATAACTCAATTGAAAGAGTTTTTTTTCCTTCATGATGTCTATTCAGAGTATTTCAATGCTGTCCAATACGATCGCATTAAATGGAATCATCCATCCTGCTTACCATCGAAACGAACCTGGGAAGCTATTTTGGCAAGCAAATCCTTATCCAATCCACCCAAGGTTTCACCCTGGTCTGATGCATCTTCTGTTTGATGGACCGAATCCGTCAGGGCATTGATAAACCCTTCCATTAATTTGTGTGATTCGGATGATGTAAGATATTGTGAATCATATATCCATTCACCTTCAAATCGCCCGTTAGACACCCAGCAATTCACCCCAAGAGGATGGGACGGCGCATTTTCTTCAGCAATCAATCTTCCTGGGGGAGCGATTCTATTTAACAACGGTGAAGGATCCTGCGAATCCAATTGACCAAGAAAATTAAAACTTAACCACGAAGGAACAATAACAGCCGGCTTGTCTTTTCCAAAACGTAGCAACCCATAACTGAGCCCATGGTTTGGAATCTTGTCCAAAATCGAAACCATGTTTTGAATCTGCTGATCCCAATCCATATCTGACAACCATTCCAAACGTACTGGATAGATGGAGGTGAACCATCCAACCGTGCGTGATACATCCAAATCAACTCCCAATGGTGAGGCATCACGTCCATGCGATTCCAAATCGACAACGAATGTCTCCTTACTGAATCCACGATGAAGCGAACGAGCCAAAGCAACGAGTAGTACTGGCAACATCCTAGATTCGTTTGTGTGTGATTTATGACGAAACAATTGGGTTGTTGTCTGTTCGTCGAGTGAGAACGATTTTCGACTAGGGGTATTCGAATCACCATCCGTATTCATTTTGGATCGCGTTGCCGACATCAAAGGATCCGGGATGGTTGCAAGGCTTTCCCAATAATCCAGATCCTGATTCGCATCAGCCACTTTTTGACCAAGGGCATTTGCCCAGGCCTGAAAGCTTGCGGATTTTGGCGGCAACAGAATGGGNCGGGAGTTGGATGCCTGGGAATAGGCCTCCCATATATCCTCAAGCAGAATGCGCCAGGACAGAGCATCGACGACCATGTGGTGAGCCACAAAAAGTAATTTGACGGAATCTTCTTTGTCCGATCGAAAGCCAGCCACCCTGAATACCGGTCCGTGTTCAAAATTGAGTCCGGTTTGAATTGCTTCGGCATAAGATTCCATATCGGACTCATTCCCCCACTCCACAGTCGGTGCTTCCACTTCCACGTAATGAAGGCGACCTCCGCGAAGACGCAGTCTCAATCCATCGTGATGATCATAAACAGCTTTGAGTGCCTCATCCAAAAGTGCAGGTTCGATTTTCCTCATCACTTTGATGCATGCCGCTTGATTGAAATGATGAGGACAGTTTAGGGCAAGTTGTAGAAACCAGGATTGAACGGGTATTGGGTTAAAGGATTCATTCGTCGGTTGCGTCAAGGCGACTGACAACAATGAAGAACGAGGTGTCACCACGGATGCCAGGCTTTGGATGGTTTGGTGTTGAAACACCTGGGCCGGCGTTGCGTCCAATCCCATTCCCTTCAATCGACTGATAATCCGTAAAGCCATGATGGAATCCCCTCCCAAATCAAAAAAATTGTCACTCAATTTGATCGACTTCACAGGTAGCACCGATTCCCACACCTGATGGATCCGGCGCTCTACTTCAGTCATTTCCCGATCATCCGCTGAGGATTCATTCAAGCACTCCGGATCAGGCAGTGCACTGACATTGACTTTTCCATTTGAATTGAGCGGCAACGTTTCCAGACACACAAACCGTGTTGGGATCATACTGGGTGGTAGGCGTTCAGCCAGGAAGTGACGCAATGATTCCTGCCAACCGGAAGTGCCTTCATCTAAAATAGAGTTCGATTCGACATATGCGACCAAACGCTTGTCATCGGCGCCTTCTCCCATCACACGCACAAAAGCATTTTTGATTTCAGGATGCAGAGAGAGCGTTGAAACGATTTCTCCAGGTTCCACACGAAATCCTCGTATTTTGACTTGATCGTCGATTCGCCCCAAAAATTCCACCGTACCATTCTCTTTCCAACGAACACGATCACCGCTTCGGTAAAGCGTCATGAATGCATCATTGAAAGGTTCACTCATGGCATCAAAAAACGGGTTCGGAATGAATTTTTCCGCCGTCAATCGAGGTCTGTCCAGATACCCTCGAGCAATTCCCAAGCCACCCAGGTAGAGTTCACCGGGAACGCCCACTGGAACCAGTTGCATATCTTCATCCAGGATATAGCAACTCGTGCCTGAAATCGGTTTTCCGATGGGCACATTGGATTGTGAATCGCCACAAAGTTCCTGCTGGGTGAACGTATGGCAACAAGTAAAAGTCGTTCCCTCTGTGGGGCCGTAACCGTTGATTAAAGTGGNTTTTGGAGACAACTGATGGAACTNTTTCAGGTGCGGCAAAGAAAGAACATCACCACCGGCAAGCAATTGTTTCACGCCCTTCAACGGTGAAGCCCCCTCATCGACCATCAAATGAAACAAACCAGCGGTCAGCCAAAGGGTGGTGACACCATGCAACTCGACCAGTCGGCCAATCTCCTCCAGTGAGGGTTTGTCGGAACTGGGAAGCACCAAACGCCCACCANTGAGCAATGGACCCCATACTTCCAAAGTCGAAGCATCAAATCCCAACGGGGCAGCCTGCAAATAAACATCATGTTGAGAAAATGACATGAACCGATTGCCACAAACCAACCTCATGACCCCACGATGCGGCGTACAGACTCCCTTGGGAATCCCGGTTGATCCGGAGGTGTACATGATATATGCCAGACTGTCAGCTCCCGGTTGACCATGAGAGACTTTGCTTAAAGATTTTATCCTCCATCCGGTCAAACAATACGGTGCGCAATCCAATGGATGAATGTCTCGACTCGTTTCATCCGATAATGATTCGAAGAATTCAGGATTTGCACTCAAGACAATACCGATCCCTGCGTCACGCAACTGCCAATGAAGCCGAGCCTTGGGTAACCTGGAATCCAGTGGGACGTAACCTCCCCCTGCCTTCAAAATGGCTATGATGGCCAATATCGTTACCGGGTTGCAGTAAGTTGCGATCCCCACAGGAGATTCATGGCCAACCCCCAACTCTCGCAATTGTTCTGCCAATCGTTCNGTAAGCTCTTCCACTTCCCGAAAGGAAACCTCAACTGAGCCTTGTAAGATGGCGATGGCATTGGGCGTCTTGGATACCTGAGAGGAAAACCGCTCGTGAATAGTCGACACCTCAATCTCGTCATGGAAAGCAGGCGGTTTTCCCATTCGAAGCAAAGTTTCTTTCTCAACATCATCGACGGGTGTAACCGATGACAATGGCAAATCCATTGCATCAGGAAATATTTTCACCAGTCGTTTGAAATGATCCACCAAACGCTCAATTGTACTGCGCTGAAACAGATCTTTGCGAAATTCAAAAGAACCCTCCAAGCCTTCGGATGTTTCCCGCATGGCAAGACTGAGGTCAAATTTGGAAATACCGACATCCACAGGAATCGGGCTCCATTCCAGTCCATCTATTTCAACTACTTCGAGGGGGGCATTCTGAAGGGTAAATAATATTTGAAAGAGGGGTGAATGTGCACGTGAACGTGGAATCTGCAATGATTCCAAAACATCCTCAAATGGCGCCTTCTGGTGTTCATATGCCTCCAAGGAACGATTCCTTACCCTTGCTAGAATCGTCGCCAGAGTTGGATTACCACTCAAATCTGTCCTCAATACCACCGTGTTTGCAAAAAGGCCCAATATCCCTTCGAACTCGGATCTTGGTCGATTGGCTACAGGTGAACCAATCGCCAAATCGCAGCACCCCGTATAACGATATAAAAGCACATAGAATGCAGTCAGCAACGTCATGAACATGGTGACATCCTGCTGTCTTGCCACCGAACGAAGCGCCTCGGTATCCGGTGAATCTAATGTAAAGCTCAGCTTTTCGCCTTCAAACTGCTGCTCAGCAGGACGTAGAAAATCAGTTGGAAATTCGAGCAGAGGATCCACCCCAGCCAAAGCAGATTTCCAATAGGCTACTTCCCGTCCGGAATCTTGCTGGTTCCACCAAGCGATGTAATCAAGATAATTCACTTCCGATGGGTTGGGGGTGGAAAAGGATTCGGATGCATCCATGGCAGCCCCATAAGCCAGAGTCAAATCCTTGACCAGAATTCCAAGCGACCAGCCATCTGCCAAAATATGATGCAGATTAAAACAAAATACATGTTCCTCTGGAGAAAGCCGAAAAAGCTTCGCACGCCACAAAGGAGGCTTTTCCAGATCGAATCCAGTACGAGCCAATGTCAGCATGGCTTCCTTCAGATGGATTTCTGCTCCTTCCGGGCTAAGGTGTGAAAAATCANTCGTGCTCAGGAATACCGGACAATCTTCATGCAGGATGCCAAAAGGTTCTCCATCTTCTTCATGGAAGGACATGTGAAGCACCATGTGACGCGCGACAACTGTTTCCAGACTGCTCTGCAACCTGGCAGGATCCAACTCTCCTCTCAGACGGACTGCCGTAGGAATGGCGTAGAGCACAGATTCCTGAAACAACTCTGCCATGAGCCATTGACGGCGCTGTGCGGCAGAAAGCGGCAGTCGGTCAGGATTGATTTCTAATTTGGGAATGGGTTCGTGACCCTTGAGAGTGTCGTCTGTGATGGCTTCGACAAAATCATGGAAAATCGGATGTTCGAAAAGTGTTTGCAGAGCCACACTTGTTTGCATCACGTCACGCATGCGACCAATGACACGCGCTGCTGCGAGTGAATGTCCTCCCAAATCAAAAAAATGATCATCCATGCCAACGCGCTGACAATGCAAAACATCCGCCCAAATACCTGCTATCATTTCATGCTTCGGTGTCGGATAGATCGGTNGGTTCCCGTCCTTGGGAATCACGACCGAAACCTCCAACGACCGAAGCGCAGAACGATCAATTTTACCGTTTAAGGTAAGTGGGAAGGCATCCAAAATCTCGAAATGATTGGGGTGCATATAGCCAGGCAGACGGCTTTGAAGATGCTCGCGGATACTTTGCTCAACCGTATCATGATCACCTGGTACTTTTTCTGACAGTCTTACAAAAGCGATGAGAAGGCTTGCATCGGAAGATTCGCTGCGATTCAAGACAACGGATTGCGAGATGGTGGCGTGTTCATTTAAGACCGATTCGATCTCGCCGAGTTCTATCCGAAATCCACGAATCTTGATCTGCCCATCCAGTCGTCCGATAAATTCCAACAAACCATCTTCTCTNAGACGAACCTCGTCTCCCGTGACGTAATAGCCACCCACAAAGCGTTCTTCGGTCAATGACGCACGTTTCCAGTAGCCAGGGCTCACACCTTCGCCACCTATAAGCAACTCACCACGCCCTGCCAGCGGGACAGCGCGCCCGAATTCATCACGGATGAGAAATTGGGTATTAAGAATCGGTGCTCCAATTGGAACTTTGCCATCTGCAAGCAATGACGCATTCAACCGTAAGGCTCCGGACCATACGGTAGTTTCCGTCGGGCCGTACAAATTCCAAACTTCGGCCCCAAGTTCCAACAGACGATTGCCCAGNGATACGTCCAATGCCTCGCCTCCGCACAANATTTTTAGCGATCGAAAGGCCGTGACCACATCGCCGTTGGATTCTATAAGCAGTCTCCAGGTCACCGGAGTCGCCTGCATGATGGTTACTTGATGGATCTGCATCAAACGAAGAAGCTGCTCACCGCTGCGGCCAGAGTCTGATCTTGCCAACACCACTTGGGCACCACAGACCAAAGGAAGGAATAGTTCTAGTACGGCGATATCGAAGGAAATGGTCGTTACAGCCAACATGACATCCGTAGCCTGCAATCCTGGAGTTTGTTCCATGGCTAAAAGAAAATTTGATACATTGCCATGATGGATCGCCACTCCTTTCGGTTTCCCAGTGCTTCCGCTGGTGTAAATGATATAGGCAAGATCTGTTGTTTGAACTTCAACCGGATCGAATGGCTCTNGGTACATTTGAACCTTGCTTTGATCAATTTCCAAAAGGGATTCTTTCGGAAATTGTTCCCCGAAGATTTTATGAATATCCAAGTGTTCTCCGTCCCATAATAGAAGATTCAGTTCCGCATCCTCAGCCATGTACCGGAGCCGTTGAGCGGGGAAACTACGATCCAAGGGAACATAAGTCGCACCACATTTGAGAATACCCAGGAGACTAACGGGGAGCATAGAAGTTCGTTCCAAAAACACTCCCACTCTGNCCCCCCGCCCCACTCTGTAAACTTTCTGAAGATGTGCAGCCAACCGATCGGATAACTCATCCAGAAGCCCATAAGTCATCGGAATGTACTTTTCAGAATCAAGTGCTTCATGAATCACCGCTGTCTTGGCCTCGGAAGCCCGAGCNACCCTGCTGACTCGTTGCTGAACAGGGACAAAATCATGCTCCTCGGTTGGACCACAACACAGATCAGCGATACATCGGNATTCTTGCTGTGGAGTGATGGAGCATTCTCCTAATATCCGGTTCTCATGAGAGATAAACTGCAGTAGAACATGCCTCATCTGTTCCGCGATCCGTTTGATGGCTGATCGAGAAAAACTGGAAATATCAAAGCGAAACTGCAGATCCACGGATGCTCCGGGTAGGATCATCAGCGTTAAAGGATAGTTGGTTCTTTCATATCCTTCCCTATCGACAAGTTGAAGTTCCAATGCATTCGAATCCAAAGCTTCCTCCATGGAGATCGGATAATTCTCGAATACCATCAAGGTCTCAAACAACGCTTCACCACGAGGCACTTCAGTATACGTCTGCAAGTCCATCAATCGCGCAAAACCATATTTTTCACGCTGCCGCTGATCGGATTGTAATTGTTCAAGCCAGGGTAAAAGAGCACTACCGGAATCGATCTGTACGCGCACGGGCACCGTATTGATACATAAGCCGACTACCGATTCCATACCTTCCAGCTCAGGAGGTCTCCCGGAAACGACCGCACCGAACAGGATATCCTTCTGATTGGTATGTCCGTGTAGTAAGAGTGCCCAAGCTCCTTGCATGAGCGTGTTGAGCGTCAGTCGGTTTTTTTGAGAAAACTGGGTCAGCTTCCGAGTCTCTTCCTGGTCCAGATTAAAACAGATTTCGATGTAACCCGATTCAAGCTCACGTTCCCGGAATCGATCCGGACAGTCTGTAACAGGTTCGAATGATTTCTGGGTATCGACAGGATAGGCGAGAAAGGTGGGCGTTTCGAATCCTTCAAGCGTCTTACGCCAATACGTTTCCTCCTGATCAGCATCACGTTCATTCAACCATCCAATGTACCCGCCGAAAGGCAGTGCTTGATGCAAGGACAGGGCTTTTCCTGAAAGAAGGGTCTGATAGTGAGACAACACTTCCCGAATCAGCAAGCCACTGGACCAACCATCCAACAATATGTGGTGAAACGTCCAAAGAAAACGATGTTGGCCATTCTCCATCGGGAACAAGGCGAAACGCATCAAAGGAACACGGTCCAGTTTAAATCCTCTTTGGCGATCCGTCTCGATGTATTGTTCAAAAGAAACATCGCTTTCCAAGATCCATTCCGGGGTCACCTCATCATAGATGACCTGCACAGGCTTTTCGGTTTCTTCCCAATGAAACTCCGCTCGCAAGGCGGTATGCCGGAGGATGGCTTGATTCCATGCATCCTGAAACACTTTAATATTCAGGTCCCCTAGAATCACACACCAGCGTTGCTCGACATAAACACCGCTCTCAGGACCATACAGTGTATGGAAAAGCATGCCCTCCTGCAATGGGGCTAAACCATGGATGTCGATTACGGATGCCATCGCCTATCCTTTCCGCGCGTTCAGTTTGGCCATGAGCTGATTTAAATCTCCCCGAACAGATGGCGATTGTGTTTCTCTNACCTTATTTTTGGTTGCCTTCACGATGGATTCCATCGTGCTTAAGTGGCGGTCCGCGAGCATCTGTACCGTTTTCTTTTTATGGGTTTTCTGATGAAATCGCCAAATGATTTTGAGTGATTGGTCAAGACGGTACGCAATGATTTCCAACAAATAATGCCTCGGATTATCCGGGTGATTCAGACATGGCAGTTGCTCCGGGGCCAATCCATTAAACAGTTTTCCAGGGGAACGATTAAGATTCCCCAGATAGTTAAATGAAACCTGGGCAGTGGGCCCCACCTGCCCCGATTGACCCGGTGGAATGGCCTGCAGCTTGTCTTGGACATAGTTTCTTTGAACGGCCAGACCGGCATCAGGTAATTTGAGGTGCAAGGAGTGCAGTGAAGTAAACCAGCCGACGGTGCGAATCAGATCCGTCGATTCATCCAGANGGTGCCTCCCATGCCGTTCAATATCGATGGGAAGGACGGAAGAACGAGTGAACTGACCCAAAGTCTGGGCCAGACCTGTCAACACAAGCGTCTCTTCCTCGGGCTGCAGTTCCATCTGACATTCACGCAGCACTGAAGCCGAGTCGATCCAACGATTTTCGGATGGCTTGGGAAAGAGTGTGACGATTGGCTGGTTGACCGTATTTGATTCAGGCAAGTTCCGAATCCATTCGCCGAAACTGGTCGATTTGGGAGGTAGAACAAGAGGCTCATCCAGCCCCAATTGTGCATAACCGGTTTCGATGTCTTCCAATAGAATACGCCAGGACATCCCATCTACCACACAATGATGCGCCAGGAGCATCAATCGATCCTCACCCCCCGGACCACGGAAACGGGCCGCTCGAAAGAGTTTACCTGATTTGAGATCAAAGCCTTCCTGCCTGCTTGCAATTTCTTTATCGAGTACTTCGGAAAACTGATCGAACGATTGAAGGTCGACATCTTCCAGAACAGTATCCCTGGGATTGGATTCCTCGTATTGTTGCGCCCATTGACCATCAGAATCGAAAGTGAATCGAAGTCTCAATGAATCATGATGACGGACGACTTCCTGAATGGCTTTGAACAGACGTTTCGAATCCACTTTGGGATCGATCATTAGCAGAACCCCTTGATTGAATTGATTGGGATGGGGAGGGTTCATGCCAAAAAATCCCTTCTGAGCAGGACCCAGCGGAAGTCTGCCGCTCGGAATGCTTGATTCGGTCGTTTCAGTCATTTTCTTTGCAACCGCAGCCTGAGCCGCCACCGTTTGGTTATCAAACAACTGCACAGGAGTAAGCTTCCAACCGGCCTGTCGCGCTCCGGAGATGATCTGCATCGCACGAATGGAATCACCACCCAGTTCAAAAAAATTATCTTCCACCCCAACTTCATGGACCTCCAGCACATCTCGCCATACGTTTTGAATCACAGCTTCAATTTCATTCCTTGGAGCGATTGTGGATTTGCCCTTTGTGAGGAGAGACACTTCAGGCAGTTTTGCATGATCGATTTTACCGTTCGACGTCAATGGCAATCGGTCCATGCGCTCAAAATGTGTGGGAGTCATGTATTCCGGGAGCTCACTTTGCAGGGCTTGCTTCAATGACTTGGGATCAAATTGATCCTTATCCATTTGAAGGTACGCAACAAGTATGGATTGGACTTGCTCACTATTGCGAGCGGATGTTGTCGGGGATTCAACAACACATTCTTGAACATGTGGCAGCGATCGGAGAACGGCTTCTATTTCGCCGAGTTCAATGCGGTATCCCCTCAACTGAATCTGACGGTCCATCCGACCAAGATATTCCATCACGCCGTCTGAACGCCATCGAACACGGTCTCCCGTGCGATAAAGGCGATGTTTCAAACGATTGGAACCGGNATGAAATGGATCGGGCAGAAATCGATGGTCAGATAATTCGGGACGATTGACATATCCATTCGCCACACCCGGTCCACCGATGAACAACTCCCCGGCAATTCCTATGGGCAAGGATTGGAGCTGCTCATCCAGGTTGTAAAGTTGCACCCCGCTGATGGGCCTTCCGATAGGGATGNCTCCTTCAAGGTCAAGTTCCTCCACCTGATGAACGCAACAACCAACCACCGTTTCGGTGGGGCCGTATTCATTATAGATAAGCACATCAGGATAATGCTCCCGCCAGAATTTCACGTGGCGGGCGGTTAAAGCCTCCCCTCCCACAACCAGGGCCTTGGGAAGACAGTTTGGGTCAAGATTGTGTGGGATCAGGTGTTCCAAAGCTGCCAGGTGAGCCGGGGTCAATTTGACCAGACTGGGCCCGGTCTGCATGGATTGAACCAGTGCGCCAAGGACATCTTCTTCGGCAAGCAGTTCCACCGTCTTGCCACACAATAGCGGGGCCAGAAGGGTTGTGATGGTCGCATCAAATCCAAAGGAACTTTGAACAGGTGCCCCCCACCCTGCTTCATAGGGATACTCCTGAAGACACCAGGTCAGGTAATGCATTAATCCTCGATGGGTGATGACCACTCCCTTGGGTTTACCGGTGGAACCGGATGTGTATAGAATATAGCAGGCATCCTTGTTCACAATTGGATCCACTGGTTCCGCAGGTTCGAACGATCGTAATCCATCTTCTTCGATCACCCAGGAGCACCCGGCATCGCGCCGCATATAATCAAGTCGAGCTTCAGGCAACTCAGGATCGAGAGGCACATAAACACCACCAACACGCATGACCGCCAGGATGGCGACCAACAGTCCCGTGTGACGTTTCCTACGAATGCCAACAGGTGTTCCGATGCCGATCGCTTGCGCAGTGAGTTCTTCGGCCAGTTTGCTTGCTTCTTGATTCAGTTGCGTAAAAGTAAGAAGATCGTCTCCCGAACGCACCGCCAGTGCCTGGGGAGTTTGTATGACTTGCTGGACAAATGCTTGGTAAAAGGTTGGCGGAATCTTTGAATCCCTGCCTTTGGGCCAATCCGTACGAACTCCTTTTGAAAAATCCGTAAGTAACTGTCGCTCCTCTTTCCCAAGGAATGTCAATTGATGCACCGGCTTTTGGGCATGCACCACCAGCTCTTGCAGCAAGTGTTCGTAGTGCCCCATCATGCGCTCAATACGATCGGAATCAATCAAGGCCGTTCGGAATTCCACGGCAATCATCAGCCCCTCCGCCCGATCAAACACATGCCATGTTAGGTCAAATTTTGTTTCCGGTGGCACCAACGGAACCTGACTGAGATACAGCCCGGGCAGGGTCACATCAGGTCTAGCCGCGTTTTGCGATTGGTAACCATCGGATTGCACCTGAAACATCACTTCAAACAAGGGATTGCGATGCGAATGACGCTGTGGTGCGCATGCCTCAACCACATCGGCAAATGGAACAAACTGATGTTCCAGTCCTTCCAATACAACCTTCTTAACAATGCTCAGACAATCCAGAAAGGTCATCTGCTCGCCTTCCGGGAAGCGACTGCGCAATACAATCGTATTAACAAAAAAGCCGATCAAGTCGGCACACTCCGGAAAGCGTCGACCAGAAACAGGCACACCGACTGCCAAATCGCGTTCGTTTGTATAACGATATAGCAGGCACTTGAATGCTGTGAGCAAAGTCATGAACAGTGTCGCGCCATGCTCACGACCCAAATTGTGAATCTTCTCAGTCAAATCGCGCGAAAGCGTCCGTGTTAGCGTTTGACTTGCGAAAGTCGCTTTGGCCGGACTTGGACGGTCAGTGGGAATCTCTAGTAATTTCATCCCGTCCAGCTGCTGAGTCCAATAGGATAACTGGTGGACCTTTTCCTGACTCTTGCCCCATTCCTGATCAGCATGAAACACGGAATAATGAATGGTGTCCAAGGACTGGCCCATCATGGCTCCGTCATCATCCCAAGCCTGATTCGAAGCAAGTCGATATGCTCTTGCCAAATCCCGCAACAACACACCGCGGGACCAACCGTCGGCAATCAGGTGGTGAAGAACAATGAACAGTACATGTCGTCTTTCATTTATCCTGAGTAGTCGAAACCGATACAGAGGCCCCATGTCCAACCGAAAGGGCAATCGAATGTACGTTTCGGATTCTTCGGTGATACGGTTTTCATCAATGGTCACCGGATCCAGTAAGACAGGTTTTGCTTCGATTAGGGCTTGCTTGGGACGCCCCCTCGAATCCTGAACGAAGACAGTACGCAAGGCCTGATGGCGCTCAACAAACAGGGTTAAGGCTTCGCTGAGCGCGGACACAGAAAGTTCACCCTCCAATTTCCATGCAAACCCAATGTGGTAGGCGCACAAGTCCGGAAAAAGTTGATGAAGCACCCACACATGTGCCTGTGATGGAGTCAGTTCAATTGTTTCTGGCCTTGGAGTTGAAACCAGTTTCAAATTGGAACCACCAGTAGATTCACTGTAAACCGAATCCCATTGGATGCCCTGTGCTTCCAATGCTTTTTTTAGCTGTACACGTTGAGAATCTGTCAGGGACTGAACCCGCTTGCGCAGTTCGGATAGTTTTTCTGGTGAAATATCCGCCACGATAGAAGTTTTGAAACTAACACATTGATTTGAGTTGATTGAGATACTCCAATGAACCCAATGCACCTACATCATCCTGCGCAAAATCAATCAAACAACAAAGTTCGTCCACGCCTGCTTCAGCAAATTCCTTAACCAGATTTAAACACCCCTCGGGTGTGCCGATCAATGATCGCTGTTTGATGAATCCATCAATGCCATAAGAAAGAATGGCGTCCAGATCGTCATCAGAAAAATCATCCAGACTCACGTCAAGCCCCATGCCTTTGGCAAGTTGTTCAAGCAACCCATAATGGGTTTTGAGGTAAGCGCCAAACGGTTCACGGATATCTCGTTTGACTTCTTCTTCATCGGCACCCAGAAAAGTATGCACCATGAGAGATACCGTTCCTTTGGGTTTTTCATGACCTTGTTTATCCCAGGCATCTCGATATTTCCTGATCTTGCCTGCCACGTCATTCACATCTCCTCCCAGCAATGAGGTCAACACATGTGCCCCTGTTCGCCCCGCTTCGATAAAGGTCTCGGTCGACTGACTGGTGATCCAGATTGGGATTGAAGACTGTAAGGGACGCGGTAATGCTTTGGCTTCCACCATTCTGCCATTGGCATCTTCGAAAGGAATCGCGTCCCCTTTCCACAAGCGTTGGATGATTTCCAGACTCTTCCACATGACAGTTCTTCGGGAACCGTGAGGGTCACGCGATAAGATGAATTCATCCATCGTCCAACCCGACGCCACAGCCAATGCCGCCCGCCCCTGAGATAGTTGATCGATCACCGCCCAATCTTCAGCAACTCGAACCGGATGATGGAGAGGGAGCACCAGACTTCCGGCGCGGATCTGAATGTGTTGAGTTGATGTTGCCAGGGCTGCACTGGTCAATGACGGGTTAGGATAGAGTCCACCAAAAGCATGAAAATGGCGTTCCGGAGTCCAAACAGCGGTGAATCCATTCTCATCCGCAAACTGAGCACTTTCCAACAAGAGCCGATAAGGATTTTTTCGTGGCGATGCACCGTCGCCATCAAAGAAAAACAAACTGAATTTCATGTCAAATTCATCCCGATCAAATGAATCAAAAATTGTCCACCTTTACGAGTCATCCTTCTCTATTTTTTCCAACAAATCTTCCAAAACCATGGCTTCACCTTCGTCCAAACCTGCCATATTTTCTTCAATAACCTGAGAGATTCCGGCAACCGTCGGGGTTCCCTGCAGGATGGCCCTCATCGGGAGGTCCACACCGAATTGTTTACGTAATTTTGTGATCGCCTGAATGGCCAACAACGAATGACCGCCCAATGCAAAAAAATCATCATGAATACTGATGCGAGAAATCCCAAGCAAATCACCCATCGCTTTTGCAACTGCCGATTCCACCGGTGTTCTGGGTGCCACATAATTGTTATTCATGTGGTTTGAATCGATATCGGAAAAATCGGTATTTGCCGGCTCCAAAATCTTCAAGCTTTCCTCCAACCTGGGATACAAGGATCTGGGTGTCACCACCACCTGAGAGAGGCCGGGAGATGCCATCACTCGTTTAGTGGCTTCCCACACTTCTTTCGGATTCATGGCTTGAGCCATCAATTCCGAGGAGGCGGTCTGTTCTTGTTCATCCAAGGAACAGGCATCCCAATTGATACATTGCACATGGGGCGCTTCAAGACGATTGATCCACTGATCCAGATACGTGTTGGCAGCGGCATAAGCTGCGAATCCGCGACCTCCCAACACCGAAGAAAGTGAGGATTGGAAGAGTGTAAACTTCGGTTGAAGCTCCGCAATGATTCCATTCAATGCATTGATCGTATGCACCTTGTGGTCGAGTATTCTTTGAGTATCTTCCTTTTTCAGATCCACCAATGCGCAACTGGCCTCTCCCCCCATGACATCCGCATAAAAAACTCCCTGCAATGGCGAATTGTCGAGACGTGCCATTGATTCTTTGAATGCCTCGCTCATGGCCTTCGCATCACCAAGGTCCACGGAAGTCATGATAAAATCCACCCCTTCCCGACCGAGCGCTTTCATGCGTTGGATCAGTTGACTGACCGGGTGCTGATTACCATGGGTTGCCAGCCAGGTATCCCACTCGTTAGGTGAAGGCAAACCCTTTCGGCCAATCAGAATGACCTTTGCAGCATACCCCTCTCGCAACGCACAAGCGTATATCATTCCGAGTCCATCCAAAAGATCTCCGACCACGGCATAAACCGCCCCCTCCTGCAATACTTCGGGATGATTGGAAGATAAGGGAACCGGATCGTAGGTGCGCACCCAACGACGTGTACTACGATAGGCAACTATTTTATGATCCCAACGATACGGTGAGCGCATTTCGTTGGCGATTTGTTGAAAGAAACGATCGCCTGGTTTTCCCTCAATCAAACGTATCTGGAGATTTGGGATTTCTTGAGGCAGGACGGTTAACAATCCCAGTATTTTGGCATGTTCAGCATCTAGGATATCCGAGGATTCAATACGAAAGATGTCAGGCACCGCCACATCCAATTGAACGAGTGATCGGGAATCCATGGAAGCCAGGAATTGTCCCAAAACCGTCAATGACTCAAATCCATCGGGCCCGTCCGGAAGCAGGGACCAGGCATGGATCAGCCGGATAGTTCGGGTCCCATTGAAATCAATTGTCTGAAATAATTCAGAATAGGAAGCGAGTGACAAGGGATCCCAATCGGTTGTAAATCCGGGTTCGGAGCATCCATGGACGGGATCAATAAAAATAACTTTGTCTGTGCTGAAGCATTGCTTGAATCCGGCCAAATGGTTTTGATGGGCAAACAGAAATACGGTTTCCTCGTCGCACGGCATGGATGGAATGGATTGCTGACGCCAGCCAGGAATTTGGAACCACTCCTCTAAGTTGAGTTTTTTTGAGGATGAATCGGCTTGCGGCGAAGGTGAGAATCCGTAGGAGGGCTCCACAAAGTACGAGGTTCTTTGAAACGGATACGTTGGCAAAGGCACGCGAGACCGTTCTGTTTCATGAAAAGACTTCCAATCCATTGGAACGCCATGTTGCCACAGCTCGGCCATCGTATGTGAGAGTCGTTTTTGACAATCCTGAGGTTCATGTGATCCAGGCAATGTGGAAAGGGCAAGAACCGTCTTATCACCGTTCGATCTGGCAAATTGGCAGAGTGTTTTTCCCGGACCTATCTCGAGAAAAACAGGTCGATGCATTTGCATCAGGGTTGCCAGACCATCGGAAAACCGGACCGAAAATCGAAGGTGCTCGACCCAGTATTCGGGTTGTGTTGCTTCATCCGCAGCCAGCCACTTGCCGGTACGGTTTGAAATCATGTCGAGGGATGGGGATTGCAATGTCAGTTTTTTCAGCTGTTCGCGGAAAGGAGCGAGTACGGGTTCCATCATCACCGAATGAAAGGCATGCGAAGTTCTCAAGCGTTGACAGGTGATCCCCTTTTTGGTCAGCAATTGTTCAAATGCGGCTACTTTATCCGATGGCCCTGACAGCACTGTTTGTTTCGGACTGTTGATCGCTGCGATTTCGAGATCATCGTTCAACAAAGGAGAAAGAGTGGCTTCATCACTCATGACAGCGAGCATGTCTCCCGATTCGCAGCGTTGCATGAGTTGACCTCGAAGGGCAACCAAGTGGAGAGCATCGGACAGGCTGAACACTCCGGCAAGGCAAGCGGCGACGTATTCTCCCAGACTGTGTCCGATCATCGCAGACGGTTGAACACCTCGATGCATCACCCACCGAGCCAAGGAGTATTCCACCGCAAACAACGCGGGCTGGGCGGTTTCGGTAGCGCTTAATGCCCCTTTCTGATTCTGGCCAAAAAGCACCTCCTTCAAATCCAAATGTGGCCGAAGCAATTCACCGCATTCGTCCAGGATCGATCGGAAAAACACATCCTGATTGTAAAGCGCCTGTGCCATACCATCATATTGACTCCCCTGACCGGTGAACATGAATACCAACGCAGGAGGCTCTTCAACGGCTTGCATGGGGGCATTCGATTCAACCCGCATCAATGAGACCGCTTCTTCGATGTTTTTGGATACAATGGTTTGACGGAAAGGCATGGCGCAACGGCCAACCTGAAGGGTGTAGGCAAGGTCGGGCAAATATGAAGACGCATTTTCGAGATGATCCGCCAATGCTGACTTTTTAAGGTTCAAAGCTTTCTCCGAACGAGCGGAGAGAGGTAGGATAAGCCAGCCGGGCTCTTCTTCCGGAGATGCTTTTTTCACTGGGGGTGTTTCGAGAATGGCATGTGCGTTCGTTCCCCCCATACCGAAGGAACTGACTCCTGCTCGCAAGGCCTCTGTGTCACCGGACCAATCTATTGACTTGGCGGCCACATAAAAGGGCCTGTCTTCCAAAGTGATTTTAGGATTGGGTGATTTGAAGTGGAGGCTTGCGGGCAGCATTCTATGCTGTAGTGCAAGGGTTGCCTTGATCAATCCTATCACGCCGGCAGCGGCATCCAAATGCCCCACATTGGTTTTGACAGATCCAATGGCACACTTGGCATCCGCTTGTCGGAGTCCTTCCCCCATCGCTTGGTCGAGCGCCGCAACCTCTACCGGATCTCCCAGATCCGTTGCAGTCCCATGAGCTTCTACAAAAGCGATGTCAGCGGCAGATATCCGGGCTTTGCGGATGGCATGATGAATAACATCCGCCTGACCATTGACACTGGGTGCCAGGAGTCCCACCTTGTCTGATCCATCATTGTTGACGGCAGTTGAAAGGATGACCGCGCGAATCGAGTCCCGGTTCTTGATCGCATCGGATAACCGTTTAAGCACCACCAACCCCACACCATTTCCGAACAAGGTACCGCGACCTTGCTCGTCAAAGGCACGACAACATCCGTCCGGCGAAGCAATGCTGCCCGGTTCGTGCAGATAACCCTCCGGTTTGGCTTGCCCGATCGTCACCCCCCCGGCCAAGGCCATTTCACAATCCTTGTCCAACAGACCGCGACATGCTTCGTGAACCGCCACAAGCGATGAAGAGCAGCCGGTTTGAATGCCGCAACTCGGGCCCTTGAGATTGAGATGATACGAAACACGCGAAGGCATCAGCCCCATAACATTGCTGACAACCGCTTGAACCGGGTTAACGGAATCACGCAAGTGAGGATTGTTTGCAAGATTCACCAGATAACTGTTCAACGCTGCCCCACCATAAACCCCGCTTTTCCCGTCAAATTGTGATGTATCGTACCCCGCATCCTCCAATGCCGTCCAAGCACACTCCAAAAAGACTCGATGCTGCGGATCCAGCAATTCGGCTTCCCCGGGTGAATAGCCGAAAAACGAAGCATCAAAACCGGTCGGATCTTCAAAGCTGGCAAAACAGCGAACGTAATCATCCCGTTCGAATTGCTCGCGTGGCACACCAGAGGAAAGCAACTCCTCTTCACTCAGGGTACGAATGCCCGATTGGCCCTGCTCAAGCATGTTCCAAAAATCATCGACGGACTCTGCTCCTGGCACACGGCATGCCATACCAATGATGGCAATGCGCTCATCCCTTGGTTCCTTAAGTCGCTCGATTTGAGCTCGAGCTTGACTCAAAACTTCCAGGATACGTCTGGATTCACCACTGTCTGTGTTGTTTTCCATCTTATGCTTTATTGGGTGTCCGATTTTCTATATCACAGGCCAGATGACCAGACTGAGCCAGGCGACGTAAACCTCGTATCCATGTTTCCACAATTGTGTCAATATCCTGATCACTGTGCGAAGTCGTCAAAAACCCGCCACGATCGCCGCCTCGCAAGAAAATTCCGTTGTACAAAAGATCATAGGACAGTCGGTTGATCGCAGCTGGTGCGATTTTACTTTGACTGAGTGCCATGGAAAAAAAGGATCCGAAATGTGTAAAACGAACCGGGAAGCCTTCGTTTGCTGTCATATTGTTCAAACGCTGCACCATCAATCCCGTTTTTTGATTCAGCCCTTCCTGTAATGCCGGACCTTCATCGGTAATCCGTTTCAAAGTGGCATAGGATGCTGCGAGGGCTAATGGATGCTTACAAAAGGTCCCGGCAAAAAAAGTCGTTTTTGAAACGGGAACCTGTGGATCGGTAGGCTGAAGCATATTCATAAAACACTCACGACCCGCAATCACTGATAGCGGCAAACCTCCACCAACGATTTTACTATACGTGGCCAAGTCAGACTCAATCCCAAAATATCCCTGTGCTCCACCTGGATGAACACGAAAACCCGTCACCATCTCGTCAAAGATCAATGCCACCTGACTGGACGCGGTCACTTCACGCAGTGAATGTAAGAACTCTCTTGGCTGTAGTTCCGGGCAACGACTCTGAACGGGTTCAACCAGGACGGCTGCCAGTCGATGACGTTTGGCATGGATTATTTCCAATGAACGAGGATTCCCATACTCCAAGACCATCATGTCTTTGGCAATATTCCGGGGAATCCCAATAGAAGCGGGCGCTGCAGTTATTTGGCCCGGCCCTATCCATCGTGCCAAAGGTGCGAGCCACTTTCGATTGGCAAACCGTTGTCGCAATCTCTTACGGATGAATGCCGCCATACTCGCACGCATCAAGACCGTATCGGAATGTCCATGATACGAATCCGCAAACACGGCGATCATGTCCTTACCTGTTTTTCCCCGTGCCACTCGAATGGCAGTCATTACCGCTTCGGTACCGGTGTTACTGAAACAGACTCGCGGCATACCGGTCAACGTCGTCACCTGACGAGCGACTTCTTCGACCAGTTCCATTTGAACCCCGATAGGAAACCCCTTTTCAACTTGAGCGGCAATGGCGTCGCGTACAAAGTCCGGATGATGTCCGAAAAGATTGGCGCCCAAACCCTGCAAAACATCGATGTATTCATTGCCATCAATATCGACCAGACGAGATCCCTTGGCATGATCAACAACAATGGGATAAGTCAGAGGTTGTGTGTCAGGGCTTGCTCCAAAGGCGATCGAACTTTTGTCAGCATGAACCTTCTGGCTCCGCTCCATGAATTGCCTCGATTGGGCAGTTCGCTGATGATACTTTTTGACAAAGGTGCCGAAGGATTCATCGAATTTTTCCGATGCGTTCGATCCATGGGATGCCGAATCGTGTCCCCCCTTCATACGTCACTCCTTTCACAACTGAAGTAGGCGGAATGATCCGCATCCACGGTGAGTTGTTGATCAATTGTCTGGACTTGTACCTTACAAAATCCAGCCTTGCTCAACGCCTCTATAACCAGGTCCAGATCAAACCCAATGACAGGAAAATCAATATCACTTCGGGCCCATCGAGGTTCGGCCAGATGAAATTGTTGGATAAGCTTCAGCCTAAGCCCAATGAAACGGGACCTCCGAAGCAAATTGTAAAATGGACGCTGCAACCGTTCTCGCAAAGTTACCCCTGATGATGCCGGACGACGAAACAGAGTTACCTGGAAAGCGCCTTGCCTTTTTGCAATGTCATAACGTGGTGTCACCATCCATGCACAATGCTCAAGGATATCACCCTCGGTAGGTGTTCCTTGCCACCACTTTTGCATTTGTTGCGGATGGTTCAGATCAAACAGAAACAAGCCACCAGGTCTCAGTGAAGCGTACACTTGTGCAAAGACCTGTTCCAGATCTTGCAGTGTTGGCATATGATTCAAAGAAGCACTGGTCGAAATCACCCCGTCAAAAGGTTCTTTCAATTGAAAATGACGTGCGTCTTCATGAACAAAATCAGCCTCTGGAGCTTTTTTACGGGCAAAAGCGAGCATTTCATTTGAAGCATCCAACCCGGTGACTTGATAACCTGACTGAATGAGCGGGGGGATTAATGGGCCAGTTCCACAGCACAGATCGAGTAACTTGGCTCCGTCCGGCAGTTTCGGCAGAATCATCTTTTGAAGAGCCTTCCATTTTTCCTGACCATATTCGGGCCCCATGGTCTGATCGTAGAGCCATGCCCACTGATCATAATTCTCCTGCTCTGCTTTCATTTCCGCACTCCCCCTGCAATATTGGACGTCGACTCAAGACCTTGCCGAGTCATCGCACGGAGATACGTGCGAAACAGATCCTGGTTAAGCTCAGGCAAAACAAAAGGTGCTTTTTCCAGCGCTGTCATGGCACGTGAGCAATCAAATGGTAAGGGATCCAGGTTTTCCGATGAATTGGATATCGCATGAGTACGCGAAGCAAACAAAGCCACCAACGGATATAGAGGGTGTTGAATATTTTTTTCTTCGGCAATCCGTTTCAAGTGTTGAAACCATGTTGCATAAGGAACTCGTTTGATGGGCATGCCCGCTTCGCAACAGGCATCAAAAACAAGATCAGATGAAGCGGGTTTTGGATGCAACAAATGATAACGTGCGAATTGGGATGCTTGGGAGGAGCCGCCCCCTCCGACACTTAACCAGATCATGGCCTGACTCACAAAATCCACAGGCAGTGGATCCAGATGCATGGCACCATCCGGAGCCATACCCGATTCCATGTACCCCAAGACCAACCGATATAGGAAATCCTGACGATTGAACACCCCCGTCTTACTGTGACCAGAGATGGGACCAGGACGAAACACAGTGACGGGCAGACCTCGATCTGCCGCTTGTTCCACGAGCCGTTCCGCCACCCATTTGGATCGGTTATAGCCACCACTCGGCACCGGCGTGGTTTTCAATGAATCCGTTTCATAATACCTTTTGAATCCTTGGACCAATTGGGGAGGAAGCACACTCAGGGAGGAGATGAAATGCAAGGGCACCCGACTCTTGAACGCGAATTTTATCGATTCCAAGGTTCCATGCACATTGGTGATTTTCAGATTTTTGTAGGGCATTCCATGGTGCACATGCGCA
Organism: Pedosphaera sp.; assembly: GCA_002686885.1. GTDB lineage: Bacteria > Verrucomicrobiota > Verrucomicrobiia > Limisphaerales > AAA164-E04 > UBA7971. Next base: position 3,171 of record NYYT01000048.1, on the reverse strand, counting down.
CCGTTGTGAATGATGGCGTCAATCCGTTCACACAGTTCCTGGTATTGATTCTTTGGAATCCCCCATTCGGGTTGTTTCAAATCCCCAGCCATCACTTCCAAACGGGAAGTGTCCACGGACGAAGTGAGGCCATAATTTTCGATGACGTTCGTCAATCGGTCCGATGCTGTCTGATGCTGCTCTTCCGGATTTGTTAAACCCCGGTCAGGACGCACGAGACAGATGATGGTCGCTTGGGTTTGCCGCATCAATTCGGCCAGGAGAAATGCTCCAAGAAACCCGGTAGCGCCGGTTAGAAGAATCACTCGAGGTGAGTGGCACATGCCAATCTTCGACCCATTAGACGTAATGTGAACCGGGAGTTGCGCATCAACTTGCCAATCATCGTTACGGATGTGCTGCTGATCGGCACGCAACCGTGCCATGATTTCAGGTTTGCAGGCACGCAGGCGATCCCTTAATTGCTGAGTGACAGCTCCCTTTGGGGCATCACATTTCAATGCTCCCTGATCCAGCCACAAACGAGCCCCTACTTGACGCAATTGATCAAGTAACTCGGATAAATCTGTTTCATGCTGGGCATCCGATCCGTGGCTCATACATTTGCTTACATTTCTTCGTTTTCCTCCATAGTAACCTTAAAAAGATCCATAAGTCGGTGAAATCGAAGCCATCTCAAGGAAACCGCCGCCACACCGAAGTGTGAAGAAAACGGGCATTATAATTCGGAAAGCATCCTCACACTGTTGAAATTTGCTGGATCATAATGTTGGTTTGCAACGGAATGTTCGAGGAAAATCACTTGGAAAGATTGAGTCAAGACCACGTCCCATGGATACTAAACGGGATAATATTTAATCCGTAGAGGTTAAGGCCTAAACCAGAGATCATCTGCAGGTTCCACTCCGTCTGAATCCAAATATCCAAGCTCCATTTTTTTAGATATAATCTCGCGTCCATAATCCGCGCCCGGTTCAGCGGAAACATGCCCGTCCAGCCAAGTGACATTTGCCTTCAATCGGTGGACCATCAGAACCGTGGGATGAGGTTGACCATCTGAATGAGGCCAGGTCGGACTGGTTATATCCGAAGATGGTGCGAGCATTTCCTGCAACACATCACCACTGTCGGCAAACGCCACGGTTTGGGCAGGCCGACGAACACTTGTATCGGGGATCCCCTTCCAATGGCCAAGCTTTGCATCGACGAGTCGACTCAGATGAAAACTGTTGTAGCCATAACTCATGGCAGGTCGCCCCTGGATCTCAAGTCCTGAAAGCACCGGTTGAGAGTATTTGACACTCGGGCAGACAAGTATGCGAGAGGCGTTGTCCAAATATGGACCGAGCAAACCGCGTTCGAAGGCTTCTTCACGACTGCCTTGCAGGTAGGAATAAGCCCACTCCCGATTGGCGTTGATGGATGGATCCCATACGGCAGCCGGAAGAAGTTGAAAGTCGTTGTCGTCGGTCCAAAGCCGCGAAGCCAGCCCAATCTGTCTGAGTTGGCTGGTGCAGGACGCAGCCTGAGCTGTGGCCTTGGAAGAACTTAAAGCGGGCAACAACATGGAGGCCAGAATGGCGATGATTGCAATGACGACAAGCAATTCGATCAAAGTGAAACCTTCCCTACCTGTGGAAAAATTCCTCTTTGAGATCAAAGGTTGGGTATGTTCGGCTTGATTCATTATAATGTCGATCATTCGCTACTACCTTCAATTCTCACATTGAGCGAGTAAACTCAAGGAATCGATATTGAAGGTTCTGGCTTCGGTCAGCCTTCCTACGGGCGAACCTTGACTTCCTATACAACTTGAAACATGAATTAGCAAACTACCAGGCTAACCCTATACGTGGCCCAGTTTGGGTAACCTGACCAAAAAAGGTTATATCGAAAACGAATTCAAAGCGATGCAAATAGACATCGAAAACGGTGCAATGCCAACTAAAATCCGGAAGAGTAGCTTGGACCAAAATTGACACGGCAGCGCATCTTTGGATGCGCTACCGTGCTGCTTTTCTGACTAAATCGTATTTGGTTTTGCTGAATTAGGGTCAGATATCAGCGAAACCAACCAATGTTATTCAGGGTCAATAATCAGTATTCTGAAGAACTGACTAAATTCTTCCGGTTTGTGCTCTACGCTGATGGTTGTAGGTCCAGATTTAGGCCTACCAAGGTTGACCCAATTAGACTCAGTTAAATTACTTGTTCCTTGAAGTTGGAAATTTACGCCTTCCATTACGTTAATGTTTAAGAGCAATTCTGAAGGAGAAACAAAGGCTAGCTCCAGAACACTGGGACGAGTAGTAGCCTGCACACCTACATTAAGTTCGGATGGGGTAAAAACGGTCAGTAATCCGGTTTGACCAGCGAATGGATCGGCTAAGTATACATCCCCTTCTGAAGGAGCCGAACCACTTGGGAATTCAGCGCCATCAAGTCTTCCATTACTACTAATATTCCCAGTGTTTCCACCTGCTTCATCAATATTTGAACCTATCTCTTTGCGCAGTATTCCGCGAGTAGTATCAACAACTGTACCGTTCAATACTTTTTCAGGGTGCGAACCGGCGGTTAAGGACGTATTGAAACCAAAGGGCACATCGTCGTCATTGACACCAATCTCAAAGGTCTGGCCAATTCCAAAATCTGCACCCTCCGAGTTCAGGGTAATTACATTAAACTGCACAACTTCTAGATTAGTGCCCTCAAAGCCAGGTGCGCCTGATGCTGCGAAATCTAGGGTGTATGTCAAACTGACTGGAACTCCATTCTCTATTGTTAAACTCGCGCTTCCATAAGTGTTTGCTGTTGGGAGCAGGAATTTCTTACGTTGACTAATTGGGTTCCCTAATCCAGTTAGAGTACCTACGTTAGACTCTCCTTCCGCTCGCCATGTGTCAGCTTCCAGGCGCTCGAGTAGCGGAGAGTGGAGAAAGAATCGAACTCCGGGCGTCTCATTAGATGTGAAAGTTCCATCAGTCCCATCCCATTCAGCGATGTAGAATTGCCCATCTACTCGAAGGACATCGGTTTCACCCGTGCTCTCAATGAATGCAGACAATGCGTTTCCTGAAACAAATGGGCTAATACTGTCAGGTCCGATGAAGTCACCTTCCGCAAGGGTTCCAGTAAAGTTGACTTGTACAGCACCTGCTGGTGCAGCAG
>NYYT01000124.1 GCA_002686885.1 Pedosphaera sp. | reverse complement strand
TTGCACATCTTCAATCAATGGTCGAATGGCCTTGAATTCGGCATCCGAAAACCCGAATTGCTCTTGCATACGCTCCATCATGCGGGCTCGCATGTCCCCAAAGTCCCAGCCACGGCCTCGTTCTTGACCTCCGCGGCCTGCTGGACCACCCTTATCACCCTTACCTCCTTGCCCACTGCGGCCCTGGGCCTGCAAATCGGCNTTGCCTAAAAACATCGCCATGGCGGCGAAGCCAACAGTAATTGCTTTTCGTAAATTGATCATACGTTGAANGTAGACGAGANGGAGACCNNGCGGGTTACANCCTTTTTTTTTGCGNCTGGCATAAAAANGGATGAGGAACCCNGANANGGNNANTNTAATCTGNNNCNTANAGCNACTATTNCNCATNTNCCAGGATNNACANNATGCCCCCCATCCTCCCATNACATCCATTTCAATTTGGGAAGATCCTGGCTATCAATGAGNCCGACNGGCCGTTGGGCCTCATCCACNACAATNAGATCATCAATGGGCTGACTGTCAAAAAGGTTGAGCGCCTCCACAGCCAGCGCATCGTGGTCAACGGTGATTGGNTTCTGGGTCATGATCCGCCCCACAGACGCGTCCAAATCATAGTCCTCAGCTGAAAGGTAGCGTCTCAAGTCACCATCGGTAAAAACGCCCTGCAATTTACCTTCCTGATCGACGAGTGAAACACAACCCGACTTGGCTTTACCCATNATGAGGAGCGCCTCCTTGATGGGAGTATCGGTGGAGGCCTTTGGATTTCGGTCCCCGGACCTCATGACATCACTGACCCGAAGCAGCAGGGCTCGACCAATCGCCCCTGCTGGATGTCGCGAGGCAAAGTCCTCCTTGCGAAAGCCCCTGGCTTCCAAAACGGCCATGGCCAAGGCATCGCCCATGACCAACATCGCTGTGGTGCTGGAGGTAGGCGCCAGATTGAAGGGACAAGCCTCACGGGGGATGGTGACCTGCAGCAGATGATCACAAGCCTTGGCCACGGTGGATTTCACCGCGCCGCACATACCGATCAAGTGAACCTTTAGGCGCCGCAGTGCGGGAATCAGATCAATGAGTTCACTGGTCTCGCCCGAATAACTCAGGAGAAGCACCGCATCACCTTCGCTGACCAAACCCAAATCACCGTGCATCGCATCCANGCTGTCAAGCACGACACTTGTGCTCCCGGTACTTGTCAGCGTCGCGGCAATCTTGCGACCGATATTGCCCGACTTCCCCACACCCACGACCACGATTTTACCCCTTTGGTTGAGAATCCCTACCAAAGAGGCGACCACNTGACCAAAGGAGCTTCCCAGGGATTGGCGAACCGCTTCAAGGGCTTCCATTTCAATGGCAAACACCTCATCGGCGCGTTGTAAGTAAGGATCCTTCATGCATCGGACCCTTGCTTTAGGNAAGCACGGGTTGAGTGGGAACCCTCANCGCTGAGCGAGTTCATCCAATGCGTCACTTTTTCGAATTCTGAGGGGGACACTCGTCGACTGCCTTCTGGAAAACCATAAACCTCTTCAAGGGTTCGTGTTCCCAGCTGACCGTCGGATATTTCGATATGGCGGGAATCCATCAGCGCCGGATGGGCAACTCCCGCAGAATGACAAACCCGGAGGATTTCCTTCCTCAATGACTTGAGATACTGAGCCAATCGGGCAGACTTGTCTTGCGGGTCCAATCCTCGCATCAACCACTTGCTCTGCGTGGCGACGCCGGCTGGACAATTGCCGGTATGGCAATNCTGAGCCTGAATGCATCCGATGGAAAGCATGGCTTCGCGGGCCAACATGACGCCATCACACCCCAGAGCGAATGCGGTAATTGCAGCATCAGGAAAGCCAAGCTTGCCNGCTCCCCAGAANACCACCTTGTCGCAGAGACCATGGCGGTNAAANGTTTGGTAGACCCGACTGAAACCTTGCTTGAAGGGTAAGGCCACGTGATCACTGAATACCAGCGGAGCCGCCCCAGTGCCTCCTTCTCCTCCATCAATGGTCACAAAATCGACCCCACGCCTTCCTTTGGACATTTCGCTTGCCAGGTCCTCCCAGAAAGCCATCTGCCCGACAGCAGACTTGATTCCTATGGGGAGCCCGGAAAGCTCTGCCAAGGATTCCACAAAATCCAACAAAGTGTCGACATCGTGGAAGGCAGCATGCCTTGGGGGGCTCAAGCAAGATTTCCAGGGTTCGATTCCTCGAATCGCAGCAATTTCGGGAGTCACTTTTCGGGCCAGNACCACACCNCCGAGACCNGCCTTGGCACCCTGNCTGAGCTTGATTTCAATGGCTTTGATTTGCGGGAAGGCCTGGACCTTTTCCTGAAACACNTTTGGATCAAATCCACCCTTTGGATCACGACACCCAAAATAACCCGTGCCAATTTGCCAGATCAGGTTGCCTCCATGCGCATGATGGGGCGAGATGCCTCCTTCCCCCGTGTTATGAAGCGCTCCAGCCGAGGCACAGCCCCGGTTGATTGCCTCCACCGCTCGCCCGCTCAAGCTACCAAAGCTCATGGCGGATACATTGACGACGGAGGAAACCCGGAAAGCCTTCGAGCGCTGGCGGGCCTGCCCGAGGATCTTGGCACAAGGAATCGGATAATCCGGTTCGCCAAGGGAACGAAGAAGCGGGAAGGGACTGTTTTTGATGAACAGGTAGTTGGGCGTCAGATCCAGGTCGTTGTCAGTACCAAAACCAAAATAATCATTTTGCCCCTTGGAAGTCGCATAAACCCAACGTCTCTGATCACGGTTGAAAGGTCGTTCCTCATCGTTGCGAGCCACGATGTATTGGCGAAGCTCCGGTCCAATGGACTCGAGCAAGTAACGCATGTGGCCAAGGACAGGAAAATTCCTCAGAATAGCGTGCTTCCTCTGCAACACATCATAGCAGGCAAGCAACCCCACCATCCCCATCAATAGGCAGATCCAAAAAAACATAGCANCCGGCTGGTTGCNNACGCATCNCGNGAGAATCNTCGCTTTNGCCATTCACCATCGAGAAGCCGANAGCAGCCATNGGCTTCCACGACTCACGCTGCTTGGCCTCTCCCGTCAGGNCAAATCGCTGATCGATTTGATCACTTTACCCACCAAGCCATAATCCATGGCTTCCTTGGGGCTCATCCAGAAATTACGATCGCTGTCTTGCCTCACTTTCTCGATGGGCTGGCCCGTTTGGTCAGCAAAGGTCTGGTTGAGGCGTTCCCGCATCTTGATGATCTCCCGCGCTTCAATCTCAGCGTCCGAAGCGGATCCCCCCACCCCACCCATGGGTTGGTGGAGCATGAATCGCGTATTGGGAAGACTCAGGCGATATTTTTTGGGAGGAGCTGAATAGATCAATGCCCCAGCGCTGGCAACCCAACCCGTACCCACTACATAGACTTTAGATTTGACGAAGCGAATCATGTCAAAAATAGTATCGCCAGATTCCACATGTCCACCTTGCGAGTTGATGATCAAGCGGATGGGGTCGTTGGATTCATGATCCATCACCAAAAGACACTGTGTGACACGCTCAGCGGCCTCCTGATTGATCTCTCCATAGAGGGTGATGATTCGCTGCTTGAGCAAAGAATCGGTGATCTTACTAGCGACCGGCTTTTTGGGTTCGGAATCCTGACAATCTAACCTCATGTTGAGGACAAGATGATGAGTTGAGAGGCTTGGTGCAAGTGATATTTGGATAGGCCCCTTGGGCCATGGTGGCGAGACTGCGAAGAATGTCTCTCCGAAGCCTCGAAAAGCGCCCCCATCGAAGTCGGCCTTTGAGGCATCAATGCAGGATTGCAAATTGAATCTGTATCAGGCTTCTCCCTAGAATCTGGAAGAATCAAACATCATGCTGAAAAAAACTTTTTCTCCTGAAAACTCTCCCAAGGCAGTCGGGCCCTACAATCATGGTACCCGCAAGGATGGGCTCGTATTCACGGCGGGACAGATCCCGCTGGACCCTGAAACCAATCTACTGGTACCCGGAGGCATCAAAGAACAAACCCAGCGCGTTCTTCAAAATTTGCAGGGCCTTCTTGAAAGTGAGGGTCTGAACCTGTCGCATGTGATGAAAACCACCGTGTTCATGACCGACCTGGCAGAGTTTGCGGCCATGAACGAGGTCTATGCTCGCTTTTTTGTCGATGCCTATCCCGCACGATCGACCATTCAGGTCGCCGCCCTGCCGATGGGTGCGAAAGTCGAAATCGAAGCAATCGCCCACACCTGAAGATCACCTATGAGTCCAGAGTGGATCATTCCATGCTTGACGATCCTTGTTCTCGGAATGGCGGGATGGATTGGGATTCTCTATCGGCGTCCGCAAGCCCCTTCCAAGGACAACCGTCAGGACGGATTGGAGGCCGAGCTCCGACAACAAATTGCATCCTCTCAGCAGACGGTGGAAGAATTGAGGTCTTCCCTGGAAAAGGAGCGTCACCAAAAAGCTCAGGCAGAGGCTCGACTCGAGGCGGCCGAATCCTATCGAACAGAGCAGGACCAGCTGCACGAGAAACACCTGACCACCCTCAAGGAAGATCATCGCAAAGCCTTGGAGGGCCTGAAGGAATCTTTCAAGGCTCTCAGCAATGATGCCCTCAAGGAAACTCACCCGGCCTTCCTCCAATTAGCGAAGGAAACCTTTGCCACGCTGCAAGAATCAGCCAGGGGAGATCTTTCCAAGCGACAAGAATCCATCGCTGCACTGGTCAAACCACTGGAAGACCATCTCAAGCAATACCAGAAACAACTCAGCGAAACCGAACAGCACCGTTCCAAATCCATGGGGGAACTCAAAAATCAACTGGAGCATTTATCTTCTCAAAACCTCACTCTTTCGCAGGAGACCGTTCAGTTGAGACGCATCCTGAGCTCCAACCAGGCACGAGGTCGCTGGGGTGAGGAAACCCTGCGACGCGTCGTGGAAGCGGCCGGCATGAGCGCTCATTGTGATTTTGTGGAACAGGTGCAATCAGGGGAAGCCAAGCCGGACATGATTGTCAAATTGCCCGGGGATCGCATGATCGTGGTGGATGCCAAAGTACCCGATCTGGAAGGGCTCGGTCACATGGATCAAGCCGATCCTGCTCAGCGAAAAGAGCAACTGGCGCATCACGTTTCAAAACTCAAACTGACCATTCGCCAGCTGGCTGATCGTCATTACCCGGAGCAATTCCCTCAGGCTTTGGATCACGTTATTTTATTCATGCCTGCGGAGTCCTTGTTCAGCGCTGCGCTGGAGGCGGATCAGGACCTCATCGTCTGGGCCGCAGAGCGAAAGATACTTTTGGCAACACCCACTTCTCTGATCGCCCTGTTGCGCAGTGTCTCGGTGAGCTGGAAACAACATGCTCAAACCGAAAATGCACGGGCCATTGCCTCCGCAGCCGAAGAGCTTTACCGACGCCTCATGGTATTTGTGGATCATATGGATAAAATCAAATCGGGCCTTGAGACCGCAAGTGGTGCCTACAACAAAGCCGTGGGTAGTTACGAGCGATCGATTCGCCCAAGCGGCGAACGCCTGCTCAAGCTCTCCGAGCACACCGTCGCAGAAATGAAAGAGCTGACGCCCTCAGCTCAAATGCTTCGAGACGCCCCGTCACCGGGCAAAGACACATGAAGGGGTGGGACCAAAGGTTTGGTGGTATTGAGCGATTGGTTGGACCAAAAGCTGCTGGATGCATCCAAAGAGCCCATGCATGTATCATTGGTATCGGCGGAGTGGGCTCCTGGGCGGCTGAGGCACTGGCCCGGAGTGGCATTGGTCAATTGTCACTCATCGACATGGACGATATTTGCATCACCAACACCAATCGCCAGATCCATGCCACCACCGAGAGTGTGGGGCTTTCGAAGGTGGAAGTCATGAAAGAGCGTATTTTGGCATTCCAACCGGAATGCCAGGTCGAAGCGTATCATCGCTTTTTCAATGAGAGCACTGCCTCAGACGGGTGGCTCGATGGAGCCGATGTGATCATTGACGCCATTGATCGTGCATCGGCCAAGTGCCTAATCTTGAAGGTCGCTCGCGAAAAAGGGATTGCGGCGATCTGCACGGGAGCCGCTGGTGGCAAGGTGGATCCCTTTCAAATCCAGACCGCTGATCTGAGTCAGGTGCATCACGACCGGCTCCTTCAAAAAGTTCGTAAGCAGCTCAGAGCCACCCATGGGTTTCCGCGATCTCGATCCATGGGGGTCTCCTGTGTCTTTTCACCAGAAACCCCTCGCATGCCAGAACCTGCTTCCGATGCATGTCACCCGGACGACCTTAGGGAAGTATCGGGACGCCTGGGTTGTGCCAATGGCTATGGAAGCATCACGCAGGTCACGGGCTCATTCGGCTTTGCAGCCGCGGCTCTGGCCTTGCGCGCCATTCAAGTCAACGATCCATCGCCACTCGGCCGAGCAGATAAAGATCTCCCATGAGCCCGGATTTGCATTCATTATCAGCTCGTTTTAACGTGAACCCTTCTGCATGAAACCTTTTTGCGCCATACCATCGTTGCCTTATGCCGAACCCATGGACAGGTAAGGGAAACCCCTACACCCGGAAGGAGGTCATCGAGCGCCTCCATCAAACCCTGAGGGAAGGCAAGGCCATCATCGCTGCCGGAGCGGGGACAGGCATTTCCGCGAAATTCATCGAACAAGGGGGGGGTGACTTGATCATCATCTACAATTCAGGGCGCTTCCGCATGGCGGGGCATGGTTCTACCAGTGGGCTGATGTCCTATGGCGATGCCAATGCAGTGGCCATGGAGATCGGGGAGTTCGAAGTCTTGCCCGTGGTAGAAGAAACCCCTGTCATCTGTGGGGTGCACGCGACGGACCCCCGAAGGCGCATGTGGCACTGGCTTCTGAAGGTCAAGGAGATGGGCTTTTCCGGAGTCAACAACTTCCCCACTCATTGCATTGTAGATGGTCAATTCCGGCAGGTTCTGGAGGAGACCGGCATGAGTTTTCAAAAAGAGGTAGAAATGGTCTCCATCGCCCGCAAGATGGATTTGTTCTCCATCGTTTATGTAGCAACCGCTTCGGAGGCAGTCGCCATGGCAGAAGCAGGCGCCGATGCCATCATTGTGCATGTTGGAACAACCGTCGGGGGGAGTATTGGCGTGCGAGAGGCCGTGGTCAGCTGGGAGGATACCATCGAGCGGTGCCAGACGATTGTCCGGGCGGTCAAGGAAACGCGCAAGGAGGTCATCCCTCTGGCCCACGGAGGCCCCATCAACACTCCTGAAGATGTGGAGCGCATCGTGCAGCACACGGATGTGCTGGGCTTCGTCGGGGCCAGCTCGCTGGAGCGTATGGCCATCGAATCTTCTCTTCCCTCCCTCACGCAAACCTTCAAGGCCATCCATGCTCCCGCGGCGCAGCGCTTTGGCCTCCCCTCATGAGAGGTCCATTGAAACAGCCTCGAAGGATTGATTGACTCTCTCATGGCAACCATTGCTGTCATCGGAACGCTTGATACCAAAGGGGAAGAACTGGCATGGCTTGCCAGAGCGATTCGAGAGCGCGGGCATCAAACCCTTCTAGTCGATCTTGGCACGGGAAGCCCTCCCATCCTTCAGCCCGACTTAAGTCGCGAAGCAGTGCTTCAGGCTGCAGGAGGGCATCTTGAGGAGGTGCTCCTATGTGGCGATCGCGGTCGATGCGTCGAGGCGATGGCACACGCGGCTCCCGTTGTCATGAAACAATGGTTCGAAGAAGGGAAGATTGATGGCGTCATCTCCATGGGGGGCGGCGGAGGCACATCCATGAGCACAGCTGCCATGCGCGCCCTGCCCGTCGGTTTTCCAAAGGTGATGATCACGACGATGGCAAGCGGCGATGTTTCGGCCTACCTGGAGACTTCCGACATCGTCATGATGCCCAGTGTCGTCGATGTGTCAGGCCTCAACAGTATCCTCAGAGGGGTCATGGAACGCGGGGCTGGAGCCATCTGCGGCATGGTCGAGGCTTTTTCGCAGAAACAGGATGAGAAACCTACCATCGTCGCAAGCATGTTTGGCAACACAACATCCTGTGTCGAGCATGCTCGTTCTCATTTGGAAGAGAGCGGCTTCGAGGTTTTTGTCTTTCATGCCACCGGTGCTGGAGGTCGCACCATGGAGACCCTCATCGAAAGTGGGTTGGCACAAGGCGTACTGGACATCACAGCCACTGAGTGGGCAGACGAGCTGGTGGGCGGCGTTCTCAGTGCAGGACCCCATCGTCATGAAGCCTCTGGAAAAGCCGCCGTTCCCTCAGTGGTCGTCCCCGGATGTCTCGACATGGTGAATTTTCATGCGCCAGACACCATTCCTTCAGTCTTCGCCGACCGTCAGTTTTATGCTCACAATCCCCAAGTGACATTGATGCGGACGACCCCTGAAGAATGTGCGCAACTGGGCATCATTCTGGCGGATAAAATCAATGCTTACACAGCTCCGGTCACGGTCCTGCTTCCCTTGGGTGGACTCAGTGTCATCGGTGGAAAGGGAGGGCCATTTCATGACCCGGCAGCCGATGCTCAACTCTTCAAGAGCCTCCAGCAAGGCCTTCGAAAGGGTATCGAGGTGGTCAGCCTGGATCTCGAAATCAATCATCCCCAGTTCGCGGAAGCCTGCACCCAGGCGCTCCTCAAGAACATGGAACAGAACGCCGCGACGAAGGCCTGCGGCGCGTAGAAACCCCCCATCATGGTTTGGGCAGCTGAGCCTTGAGCTCCAACGCCACTTCCTGAACGGGGCGGCCTGTGGCTGCAGCAATCGATGCAGCCAGGCCGCTGACATAGGCGGCCGAAGCAGAGGTTCCATTCACCATGTAGGTCACGCCATTGAAATCAAGATACGTGCGACCGGGAACCATCACATCCACAAAATCCCCCGTGTTGGCATAGGACGCAACCTGCCCCGGACGAGAGGAAGCAGTGACTGCGAGAACTCCCGGGTAAGCAGCCGGAAACACAGGTTCGGTGCCCGGACTGTTACCCGCCGCTCCCACGAAGAGAATTCCCTGAGCAGAAGCTTGATCGATCACCTCTTCCATGATGGGAACGGGATCCGCTCCCCCAAGGCTGAGGTTGATGACCTGAGCCCCCGCCTGGACCGCTTGATAGATGCCGGAAACCACCTCGAAGGTGGAGGTAGCTTCGCTACCCCCATACACATCGACCGGCAGAATTTTCACCGGGGTGGTGTTTTGACCTTGAAGCCCCATCTCCACCCCCTTGAGCACCGTATGTGCCATGGAAGTTCCATGGGTTGGCAGGTCACTCTCCAGAACAGGAACTTCGCCTCCCACATGGATTCCCGGCAGCAGGAAGGGGGCGAGTTCAGCCGCTTCGCTTTGGACCGGCATGTCGATCAAGCCTACGATGGTCGAGGCCGATCCATTCTCCGGCTGGATGCGTAAACCAGGCAGAGAGGAAAGAGGGAAGGATTGTTGGTTTCCGGGTCGCTCCCAAGTATAGTTGTCGCTGATCTGAAGGGTCTCGGATCCAGCAAGCTGTTCCCGTGCCCGGTCCGCCGAGTCATGATCCTCAAATGAAAGTCGGTAGGCGTTCAGTCCCTCGACTTTGCCGACAATAGTGGCACCCAAGGTCTCGGCTAAAGCCTCGATGGACAGCTCACTTCCAGGCTTGATCTGGACAATGATTTCATTGTCCAGACGGCGAGAGACAAACACGGTGACTTCGTCAGCAATCTCTATCTTGCGAGTCGCACGGGAAGCACTGATGGCATACACCATCAACCTGCGCGGTGTCCCAGATTCTCCGCCCAACAAGGCGTAATTGAGATCTCCCAGGATGCGCCTGAGAGCCTCGCTGCGAGGAAGACGGCTAAATCGCGTCTTGACCCTGCGTGCTTCAAGGCCTGGCTCAACAAACACATCCCAGCCCATGGCTTCGGCGATACTTTCCAGGGCCTGCCCCAGAGTGGCATGTCCGAAATCCGCGGAAACCAGATCGCTTGATGCGTCCCATTCGAAAGATTGGCACTGAACACGGGTGGGACAAACCAGCAGGAGACAGCAACCCAAAAACAGCATGGGCAGCTGATGAAAACAGGAACAAATCAATGGAAACGGACGGCTCATTAGCCCACATCTTATTGCCCGAGTGTGCCAGCACCCATGGCAATTGCAACCTCGAGAAATCAAACAAGACCTGATGGCCGCAAATGCGCTTGCTGAAATGTCATAATTGGCGAACACTTTCACCCATCATGCCCATCATTTTTCTGCTCATCACCTGCCTGGCCGCGCTCCAGATGCCTCTCCTCCATGCCCAGGACACGCAAAAAGCGACACAAGATTGGCGGCCCCTTTTCGACGGCAAGTCTCTTGATGGGTGGGTCAACGTCAATTGTGCACCCTCCACATGGACCGTGAGGGAGGGCATGATCCATTGCACGGGTATTCCAACCGGCGCCCTGAGAACCGATCGACCATACGAAAACTTTATTCTGGAATTCGAGTGGCGTCATCTGGTTGCCGCCGGCAATGCAGGACTCTTTGTCTGGGCGGAACCCATTTCAGCACCAGGGGTGCCTTTTCTCAGGGCCATTGAAGTCCAAATACTCGATCATGCCTATGGGAAGTCCGACTGGTTTACCACCCATGGAGATATCTTTCCCATTCATGGGTCGACCATGATCCCCGATGCACCCAGCCGCGGATCGCGCAGTTTCCCCAGCGAAATGCGCTCCAAGGCTTCTCCGGAGTGGAACCATTATCGCGTAACCTGCATCGATGGAGTCATTCAACTGGCCGTCAATGGCAAGGAAGTCTCCGGCGGCAAGGAATGTGTTTACCGCAAGGGCTATATCGCGCTGGAATCGGAAGGAGGAAAAGTCGATTACCGGAATATTCGGATCAAGGAACTCCCAAGCTCGTCTCCAGCCCCTTCGATGGTGGCCCCGCTCGATCAGGGCTTCACAACCCTCTACAATGGAGTGAATCTGGATGGCTGGGTGGTTCCCGAGGGCAGCGAAGACCATTGGAGGGCCCAAGATTGGAAACTCGTTTACGATGGGAAAAGTCAGGCCGAGATCAAGCATTTGTGGACTCGGGAATCGTATCGTGATTTTGTCATGGTGTGCGACTGGCGATGGTCCGGTGAGACCTCCAAACGCCAGGTTCCCCTCATCCTTCCTGACGGAAGCTATGCAAAAAACGAAAAAGGAGAGCGCCTCAATGAAGAAGTCGACTTTGCCGGAGACAGTGGGATCTTCCTCAGAGGCAACACCAAAAGCCAGGTCAATATCTGGAACTGGAGCATTGGCTCCGGAGAGGTCTATGGTTACCGAAATGATCCAAAAACCTCACCTGAAGTCCGCCAATCCGTCACTCCCCGCTTGGCTGCCGACAACCCCATCGGCAAATGGAACCGCTTCATTATCACTCTCAAGGGAGATCGCCTGAGCGTAACCCTCAACGGACACAGGGTCATCGAAGATGCGTTGCTTCCAGGCATCCCACCGGAAGGTCCCATCGGCTTGCAGCACCACGGTGACCCCATTGAATTCGCCAGCCTCTACATCAAGGAACTCTGAGAGCTGGTAGCGCCTACAAGAGCTTGCTGAGACTTGCAAGGGCTTGGCCTTGACAAGCATCACTCACTCGAGAACAAACTGTTGCCGGTGGATATGATCCGATCGGAATTACTAAAGAAGGCTCGTCGCATCGTGATCAAGCTGGGCACGGGGATTCTCACCAATGCGCAGAATCAGCCGGATGTCGCTCAGCTAGAACAGCTGGTGGGTCAGATTTCGGCACTCCGAAAAGAAGGTCGTGAGGTGATTCTGGTCAGCTCAGGAGCGGTCGGCGCCGGTATGGGAAGCCTTGGGTTACGAGGAAGGCCCAAGGATCTGGCCGATCTTCAAGCTTGTGCGGCTGTCGGTCAGACCCACCTCATGCAACAATACGCCACATTGTTTGGCAATCATGGCATTGGAGTCGGGCAGGTCCTTCTCACTCATGAGGATCTACAGCACCATGATCGGCACCTCAATGCCAGAAACACTCTGTTGGCCCTCTTGGAAAGAGACATCGTTCCCATCGTCAATGAAAATGATGCTGTGTCTTTCACGGAATTGAAATTCGGGGACAATGATCGGCTCTCCGCCCTGGTAGCCAGCCTTCTTCCTGCTGACCTGCTTGTCATTCTTACGACGGCTGATGGGTTGATCCGCGATTTCGGCACACCCGCAGCCACACGTCTTGGCGAGGTATCCACCATCAATCGGGAAGTGACTCAAATGGCCAAGGGAACCACCAGCGTGACGGCGACCGGTGGCATGGTCACCAAGGTCGAAGCGGCGCGCATTGCCGTCCGCTCCGGCATTCCCATGTTCATCGGCCCCGGAAAGCAGAGAGGAATTCTCTCAGCCATGAGCCAGGGAGAGGATGTGGGCACCCTGTTTCTGCCTTCGGAACGCAAGCTCAAGGGCCGCAAGCGCTGGATCGCGTTTTTTCATCGTCCCAAGGGCGCCTTGATCGTTGATCGGGGTGCCAAGACGGCCCTCAGGGAACAGGGAAAAAGCCTCCTGCCCAAAGGTGTCTCCCGCATTGATGGCATTTTTTCGAAGGGTGAAGTCGTCAGCATCCGTGATGAGGAAGGCACCGAATTTGCCATGGGAATCGCTCGGTTTGATGCCGAGACATTTACCCAATGGAGGCAATGCGATCAGGAAATCATCCATCGAAACGATCTGGTGATCTTATAAGGTTTATGAAGGAAACACCCATTCAGCGCGTCTGCCACATTATGGCCCGATTGAGGGCGCCCGATGGCTGCCCCTGGGATCAGGAACAGAATCATCACTCACTCCGCTTTCACGCTGTCGAAGAGGTTTACGAATTGATCGACGCCATCGAGATGGAAAATGATGGTGAAATGCGCGAGGAGCTTGGGGATCTTCTGCTTCAGGTCATCTTCCACTGCCAGCTGGCCCATGAACGCAAAGCCTTTGATTTTGACACCGTTTGCAACGAATTGGCAGATAAATTGGTCCGCAGGCATCCACATGTTTTTGGAGACAAGACCATCGAAGATGTCGAAGGGGTCTGGACTCAATGGGAGGCCATCAAACGATCCGAAAAGAAAGGAACCCTCGAAGAGAGGCATTCCGCTTTGGATGGCATTCCAAGGCACCTTCCTGCCCTGCAGTATGCGGAAAAAATGACTAAAAAAGCCCGCAAGGTAGCTCCTCTGAGTGATCATCTCCAGGCCCCCAGCCTTCCGGAGTCTGCCGACCAGTTTGCCGAAGCCCTGCTGGACCAGGTGATTGCCGCTCAGGCAAAAGGCTGGTCTCCAGAAATCCTGCTGAGGGAGGCCATCCGACGACGAGAGCAAACCTGGAGGGCAGTGGAAGCAAACCACTCATGAACCCAATCAACGATTGCCCTGGCAATAGGTTCCCCCTAGTTTAAGCATTATGTCGATTGTCAGAAGACTGGACCACACACGATACCGGGTCACTGATCTGGAAAAGAGCGTTGATTTCTACACTCAAGTCCTCGGGCTCACCGAAGTCAGACGCCATCAATCTCCAAGGGGATCCCAATTGGTGTTCCTCAAGGCTCCAGAAAGCGACGAACTCATCGAGTTGTGTTACTTCCCCAACAGCGGCGCTGTGGAAGTGCAGGAGGACCTCACCCACTTGGCCTTTATCGTCGACAGCCTCGAAGCCTTTGGCAAGCACCTTGAGGGTTTGGGACTCTCTTTCTCGGACGGACCCACGATGAAGACAGATGGCAGCGGAGGTTTCGCCTTCATCGACGCTCCAGAGGGTTACGAAATTGAACTCATTGAGCGCAGAGTCTGAGAGAAGCCTTTCGGCCACAGACCAATGACCTCAAGCCGGGGGTGGCTGCCAATGCTTTCGAGGTCTTGTCCTGGCTGGGTATTTGACCAAGAAACAAGGCTCCCGAGTTTCGAGGAGGACACATCATGAGCTGGTTCTTCACTACTGGAGGCACCCTCCACCACAATAGCCCTTCCTATGTTGAGCGCGCGTCGGACCAGCAGCTCAACGCAAGGCTTTCGGAAGGCGAGTTTTGCTACGTGCTAACGGCACGCCAGATAGGCAAATCATCCAGCATGGTGCGTGCCGCCATGAAACTCAAAGAGCAGGCCATGGATGCCTTGATTCTGGACCTGACAGCCATCGGCCAGAACCTCAACGCCGAACAATGGTATGATGGGCTGCTGGCAAAAATCGGCCAGTCCCTTCAAATGGAAGATGCACTGGAGGATTATTGGATGGATCATCTTCGACTGAGCCCTGTTCAGCGCTGGTTTCAGGCCATTCGAGAAGTAGTCTTGCCCAGGATTTCCAAGCGACTCATCATCTTTTTTGATGAATTGGATGTGGTCCGAGGTCTTTCATTTTGCACAGACGAATTTTTTGCAGCCATACGCCAGTGCTACCATGCCCGGATCGAAGATCCCATGATGGAAAAAGTGACTTTTTGTCTTCTGGGCGTTGCCACTCCCTCAGAGCTGATTCAAGATCCACATCACACCCCTTTCAACATCGGCCATCGAATCGAGCTTCATGACTTCAGTCTCGACGAAGCCAGGCCGCTGGCCCGAGGCCTGGAACGTCACCCTGAAGATCAAGAGCGAGCCGGCGCGCTCATTGAGAGGATCCACCACTGGACTCAGGGACACCCCTACCTAACCCAGCGCCTTTGCCAAGCGGTCATGGAACAGAACCAGGAGGGAGATCCAGCACAGCTGGTGGATCACATCTGCGAACTCCTCTTCCTCTCACCACGTGCCAAGGAGCAGGATGACAATCTGCTCTATGTCAGAGAACGCGTAAGAAGATGCCCCCTGGATCAGATCTCCCTTTTGGACGATTATTGGAGCATCTGGCGAGGAGAGAACATTCGATACGATGAGGAAAACCTCATCATCAGTGAATTACTACTTACGGGCTTGGTTAAAGTAAGAGGCGATTTTTTGGTGACGCGAAATCGCATTTATCATCATCTGTTTGATCAGCAGTGGATCGAGCGTATTCGCCCAGTCGCTGAAGTGGAGATGCAGGAAGGGACACGGGTAAGAATTCGATCGAACTGCTCCATTGGTCGGACCCAAGCAAGCGATATTTGTTTGCCGAATCCAAGGGTTTCACGTCGTCATGCCATGATTCAGAAAGAATCCAACCAGGAATTGTGGCTCATCGATTCAGACAGTCGCAACGGCACCCTGATCAATGGTTCAAGGGTAACCAAGCCGATGCTTCTCAGGCATCAGGATCGGATTCAGATTGGCCCTTTTACGCTCATTTATCACCAACCAGGGGCCGTGCGCCAGGCACCAGGTGAGTCCACCTCCCTTAACCGGACGGTGCTTGATTTCGAAGATTGAACATGGCCCATGATGCATCATCAAAAAGCGATTATTGGCCCCGCAAGAAGAATACAACAGGCAACCCTATTCCCTATGCCCCCCTCTCAACATCCACTCCTTCGCCTACCAGAAAAAGACATCCTGAAACCGATCGACGCCCATGACAGGGGTTTATTGTGGACGATCCTCCTCCTCATGGGATGGATGGGAGTCTGTTGGAACATGCAGTCACAAACACAGGGGGCAGAGCCCGCATCTTTTCAGAACCAACGAGAACAATTAAATCGCTACCTGAAGCATCGGCCCAATCACCGACCGGCAAAGAACATTATTTTATTCATCGGTGATGGCATGGGGATTTCCACCATGACTGCCTCGCGCATCCTTGAAGGGCAGCAAAAGGGCACCGCCGGAGAAGAGCACCGACTGAGCTGGGAGCACTTCCCTTATTCAGCTCTGGCAAAGGTTTACAACACCAACCAACAAACTCCGGATTCAGCTGGCACGATGAGCGCCATCATGACCGGACACAAAACCAAGGCCTACACCTTTGGCTATGACCAACGCGTGGTCCGGGGGGACCACACCTCTACCAGAGACTTCCAGGGAGAAGCCGCTTCTTGCGAGACGCTCCTGGAATATTTCGAAAAAAAAGGCAAATCGACGGGTGTGGTGACCACCGCCCGCGTCACTCACGCCACCCCTGCGGCATGCTATGCTCACTCCCCTGAGAGAAATTGGGAACACGATGCGGACATGACGGAGAATCACCCGAAGGCACTGGAGGCCGGATTCAAGGATATCGCCCGCCAGCTCATGGAGTTTCCGTATGGTGACGGACTGGAGGTGGTATTGGGAGGAGGACGTCAGGCTTTCCTTCCAAACACGGCACATGATTATGAGGACCCAAAACTCATGGGACACCGACTGGATGGACGCCACCTCATTGACACCTGGCTCAGGCAACCGGGGTCGTCCTTTGTTTTTGACCGGAAGGGTTTGCTTCAGGTGGACACTTCCTCGACCGAACGGTTGCTGGGTCTTTTTGAACGCAGCCACATGACCTACGAAACAGACCGTATCAAGGAAGTGAGCCCTTCAGACCCCTCTCTGAGTGAAATGAGTCTCAAGGCTCTGGAAATCTTGAAGCAAAACCAACAAGGCTACTTTCTCATGATTGAGGGCGGTCGCATTGATCATGCTCACCATGCTGGCAATGCCTTTCGGGCGCTCTCCGAAACCATTGCCCTTTCCAAGGCGGTTCATGCCATCCAATCCGCCCTGAGTGAGGAAGAAAAAGAAGATACCTTGATCCTGGTGACTGCCGACCACAGTCATACCTTTACCATTGCGGGGTATCCCACTCGTGGAAACCCTATCCTCGGACTGGTGGTTGGCAATGATGACCATGGCAACCCGGAGTCCTCACCCAAGAAAGACGCCATGGGGCTCCCCTATACAACGCTTGCCTACGCAAATGGAGGGGGTTATTCGGGCCCCATGCAAAACAAGAAGTCCAAGGAAATCACCACTGGCGGGGTTCATTTCCATCTGGATATCGGAGATGGCGGTGGACCACTGGCCGCACACGATGACTGGAAATACCTTCACACACCCAGAAGCCCTCGGCCTGATTTGAGTGAAGTGGATGTCGGCTGCGAAGATTACGTACAAGAAGCAGGGGTTGCTCTGAGCAGTGAGACTCATGCCGGCGAAGATGTGGCTGTGTTTGCCATCGGCCCCATGGCCCATCTCATCCGTGGGGTCATCGAGCAAAATTTCCTCTATCACGTGATGCGTTATGCCTCAGGTGATATGGAAAAACCTTGAGAGATTCAGGCTACGACAAGTGCAAGGACCAGGCGATGAGCCATAAAAGCAAGCCTATTGCCTCAAGAAAACTTCCCCACCAAAAGATAAACAAAAAAGAAGGTGTCCCTCGACGGTGTCTTCGCGCCACCTTGAATCCATCCAGACAATCCTTCCATGGAGCCCAGGGGTAGAGAAAGAAAGTCGAGGTTCGATTGCGTCGCCTGACGTAGGGCTCAATTTTGAGCAGCCACAGAAAAACCAGACATAACAATCCGGCAGCCAAAATCCACAAACCCATCTGCAGGGGTACAGAAAGAGACTGCGCTGACTCGCCCGGGAACATTTCTGGAACTTAGCGGAAAACAGCCCGTGAATCAACCCATTCCGGTAACGCTGAAACGATCTCCTACTGAGGAGGGCCATAGCGATGTTCTCCCACGCGAGAGGCCTCCAATGAGCGCCAGGTGTCCTGCTCCACTCCGGGATCGGACTGTTCCAACATCCATTGATCCAATGAATCACTTAACGACTGCCTGATGGCTTGAAGTGACGGATCGTCGATTCGGTTACTCATTTCATGAGGATCCATGGTCAGATCATAAAGTTCCTCTGCTGGACGATGCGTGTAGCGCTTGACCAACGCATAGGTTTGAGGATTATCGGTGGCATCCCAAACCCAACTGGCCCAATAGGGGTTGTTGAGCTTGCCGTTGCCACGGAGACCCATCAGGTGCTTTTCGATATAGATATCATCTGGAAGAAGGTTACGGATGTAGTGATACCTTCCATTGTTGACACTCCGAATGGGGTAAGGAGGGCCTTCAGGCACATTGTTATGCATGCCAAAACTCAAGCTGCGATGGGTCTTTTGCCGCCCTGATAAGACTTCAGTAAAACTCCAGCCATCCAGAGCTCTCGATTCCATCTCACCTCCGGCCAAATCGATCAAGGTGGGAAGGACATCCGCATAATGAACGATGGCTGAAGTGCGTTGACCCTCGCGAATGTGTCCAGGCCATCTGGCAAGCAGAGCCGTATGCAAACCGGCATCCCAGTTGGTCCATTTACAGCCAGGAAATTGAGCACCCTGTTCCGAGGAAAACAAGACCAAGGTGTTGTTCTCCTGAGAGGCATGCTCCAGCGCATCCAGGAGTGCACCCACCTGGGAATCCATGTAGGTTATTTCGGCCAGGTATCGGCTGAAATCCTCACGCGTACGGATGGTATCTGCAAGATGGGGTGGAAGGTGAATTTTTTCAGGAGGGTATTGGGAGGGATCGCCCATCACCCAAGGCACATGAGGTTCGACCAATGCCACCACCAGGCAAAAAGGCTGGCTTGGGTCGCGAGTGATGAATTCAGTCACTTCATCCAAGCGATGTGGCTGAGTCGGAGAACGCACACAGTTGGAATCAAATCCGCCGATGGATTCGAAGGGAAAAGAGGATGGTGGGGTGACATGCACTTTACCGGCCAGCCCAACACGATATCCCAAAGGCCCTAAATAATGAGGAAGACTCATGGTGCCGGGACGACTGGCGGAATGATTCCAGGCACACCCATT
This sequence comes from Pedosphaera sp., assembly GCA_002686885.1. GTDB lineage: Bacteria > Verrucomicrobiota > Verrucomicrobiia > Limisphaerales > AAA164-E04 > UBA7971. Next base: position 33,840 of record NYYT01000124.1, on the reverse strand, counting down.
GCGCATGGGAAAAAGACCAGTGTAGAGCTCAGCTCGACAGGGCTGACACATGGCAGAGGTCAGATAGGCATGATCAAACACAAGACCGTCATCAGCCAGGCGATCGATGTGAGGAGTGAGGGCATTTTTTCCGCCGTAGAGCCTCAGATCGCTGCGGGTGCAGTCATCGGCCAGGATCACCAGCACGTTGGGTCTGGGGTTTTCGCCCAGGGTGAGCACCTGCCCCATTGCCAAAAAGAGAGGGATCCACAACCAGCTCAGTTGATGCATTCGATGCATGGTGTTGTCATCATGTCGTTTGAGCACGATGCCGTCAACGCGAAGGCTTGCCACATGCCCTGCATTCACAGGGCATCACTCCATGAAAGAGAACTTTGCAACCCGTGAAACCACTTTGACCAAAGGAATTTATATTTAGAATCATTCTAACTATTGACACACCTCTGGGTGCCACTACATTACATCAGCGTTTTGACTGTCATGAAAAAGGATCTTCCATCTGCGACAAGCGATCAGGACCTGGCTCACAAGCTAGCCAGCAGCGGCATGCGCATGACCGCACAGCGGGAGCATGTTTATCATACTCTGCTCCAGCAGACCGATCACCCCACAGCAGACGAAGTTTACCTGAGGGCCAAATCAGCCATGCCGGAGCTCTCCATGGCAACGGTTTACAACACACTGGATGCGCTGGTCAAATGTGGCCTGATCAAACAGGTCAATGTCGAACGTACAGCCTCTCGTTACTGTTCCAACATGAACGAACACTGTCACTTTTTCTGTGAGGAATGTGGCAGCATCCACGACGTGGATTTCAAAAAAGATAAAGGGGAACTACCATTGAAACTTCCCAGAAACCTGGTCCCTACCCAGGTGGATATCTCGCTTCGAGGTCGATGTGCCGACCCTTTGAAGTGCCCAAACCGAAATCGAAATTAAAACGTGGGGGGAAAGACCGCGAGATAGCATCTAGGCCACCGTGTGCTGTGGCTTCACAAACTTTTTGAACTTTGAAACAAGATTACGCAGTTCCATCAACAACATGAGCAGCGCCACCGAAACCATCGAAGGATTTGTCAAAAGCGACTACAAATACGGCTTCATCACTGATATTGAAGCCGAATCAGCACCTCCAGGGCTCAACGAAGACATCATCCGTTTTATCTCTCACAAGAAAAACGAGCCCGCCTTCATGCTGGAGTGGCGTCTCAAAGCCTACCGGCACTGGCTCACCATGCAGCCCCCCACGTGGCCCAAGGTAAGCTACCCTCCGGTTGATTTTCAGGATATCATTTATTATTCAGCGCCCAAAAAAGCCAGTGATGGCCCGAAGAGTCTGGATGAGGTGGATCCCAAGTTATTGGAAACCTATGAAAAGCTGGGCATTCCGCTTCACGAACGCGCCAAACTTGCCGGCGTGGCCGTGGATGCTGTTTTTGACAGTGTTTCAGTAGGCACCACCTACAAGGAAACATTGGCTGAGAAAGGGATCATCTTCTGCTCGATGTCTGAAGCCGTGCAGGAGCATCCGGAACTGGTGCAGCGCTACTTGGGCAGCGTGGTTCCCTACACGGATAATTTTTATGCCGCTCTCAACTCGGCGGTCTTCAGTGATGGATCCTTTGTTTACATACCCAAGGGAGTCCGTTGCCCGATGGAACTTTCCACTTATTTTCGGATCAATGCGGCCAAGTCGGGCCAATTTGAGAGAACCCTCATCGTGGCAGAGGACAGTAGCTATGTCAGTTACCTCGAAGGATGCACCGCACCCATGCGCGATGAAAACCAGTTGCACGCCGCCGTGGTGGAGCTGGTCGCCCTGGACCAGGCAGAAATCAAATATTCAACGGTGCAGAACTGGTATCCCGGGGATGAAGAAGGAAAGGGAGGGATCTACAATTTCGTGACCAAGCGCGGGATTTGCAAAGGACGTGCTTCCAAGATTTCCTGGACACAGGTTGAAACCGGCTCAGCAGTCACTTGGAAATATCCAAGCTGTATCCTGCTTGGAGACCAGAGCGTTGGAGAATTTTACTCAGTGGCGTTGACCAATCGTCGTCAGCAGGCCGATACGGGAACGAAAATGGTTCATATCGGTAAGGACACCAAAAGCACGATTGTCTCAAAGGGAATCTCTGCGGGTCGCGGTCAAAACAGCTATCGCGGGCTGGTCCAGGTACGTAAATCAGCCAGTGGTGCACGCAATTTCTCTCAGTGTGACTCGCTCTTGATTGGAGACCAGTGTGGAGCCCACACCTTTCCCTACATCGAAGCAAAAAACACCACTGCGAGCATCGAGCACGAAGCGACCACGAGCAAGATTGGTGAAGATCAGATCTTTTACTGCAATCAGCGTGGCATCTCGACCCAGGATGCGGTCAACATGATCGTCAATGGTTTCTGCAAGGAAGTCTTCAGCGAACTCCCCATGGAATTTGCCATGGAGGCTCAAAAACTTCTCGGTGTCAGCCTGGAGGGAAGTGTCGGTTAAGAGTGATCGATGGCCACCGTTTTCAAATGCTTTTTAATTCATTATGTCCAACCCATCATTGTTGAGAATAACCAACCTGCAAGCCGGCGTCGAAGGCCGGAAAATCCTCAAGGGAATAGATCTGGAAATTCAGTCGGGTGAAGTCCATGCCATCATGGGGCCGAACGGGAGCGGGAAAAGCACCCTGGCTTCTGTCATCGCTGGGCGAGAGGGATATGAAATCCTGGGAGGGAATATTCACTTCAAGGATCAGGACATCCTGGAATGTGCACCTGAGGAAAGGGCGCATCTTGGGCTGTTCCTGGCGTTTCAATACCCGGTCGAAATCCCGGGTGTCAACACCACCTATTTTCTCAAGTCAGCCATCAATGAAGTCCGCAAAGCGCGCGGAGAGAAGGAACTCGATGCCGTGGCTTTCTTGAAATACATCAAGGAGAAGGCCGCCTTGCTCGACTTACCTGAAGACTTCCTCAAGCGTTCGCTCAATGTGGGGTTTTCAGGGGGTGAGAAAAAGCGAAACGAAATCTTTCAGATGGCGGCCCTCGAACCCGTGATGGCGGTGTTGGATGAAACCGATTCAGGTCTGGATATTGACGCTCTCAAAGTAGTCGCCAACGGGGTGAACCAACTCAGGAGTCCGCAAACTTCTCAACTGGTCATCACACATTATCAGCGACTGCTTGATTACATCGTCCCTGATGTCGTGCATGTCCTTTACGATGGGCGTATCATCAAGAGCGGCCCCAAGGAACTGGCTCTCAAGCTGGAAGAAAAAGGTTATGACTGGGTGATCGAGGAAGCTCAGGCGACAACTGCTGCGTTGTCTCATTGAAATATCATGACCGAAACCTTGAAAGCTCCCCCGACCGATCCCTTTATTCCTCTGTTGGATTCACTGGATCCAGAGATGCATGAAGGCCCTACCTGGCTGACCCCCATCCGCAAAGCAGGGGTCGCAGGCTATGCAAGCAGTGGATGCCCGACTCTTTCCGATGAGGACTGGCGGTTCACCAATCTGGATCCGATGCGTTCGTGCTCCTTCCAACACCCCTCCAATTCAAAGGGGATTTCCAAGGAGGCATTTCAGAGCATCGAAAACCCACTGAAGGATCCAGCCTGTATTCGTGTGGTTTTGGTGGATGGCATCTTTAATGAAACCTTGTCCGATCGATCGCTGCTCCCAGAGGAAGTCTGCCTTAGGTCCCTTAAGCAGGCGGTTCAAGACCCCGAGTCGCCGCTCAAAAACCACCTCGGTCAATACACCTACGGTAACGATAGTCCATTTGCAGCCCTCAACGCTGCCTGTTTTGAAGACGGCATTTGCTTGAAGGTTCCCAAGGGGGTCCAACTGGAGCTTCCCATCCAAATCATGCATGTGACCACGGCACAGCCTCAGGCCTCTGCCATTTTTGCCCGCTGTTGGATTCACATGGAGGCCGGTTCAAAAGCCACGGTCATGGAAAGCTTCCATGGCATGGATCAAGGGGTGTATCTCTCGGCTCCTACCTTGGAATGCCTGGTGGAAGACAACGCTTATCTAGAGCATATCAAAGTTCAAGATGAATCCAAGCAGGCCTTTCACATGGCCAGTATCTATGCACGCATCACGCGAGATGCGCGCATGGATTCCCATCATTTAAGCCTCGGAGGACGGATCAGCCGCAACCATATCCGAACGCACCTGGATGGACCCGGGCTTTGCTGCACGCTCAACGGGCTCTCACTCGCCCAAGGCGATCAGATCATCGACCACCACATGGTCGTGGATCATGCCCAACAGCACACCGAAAGCCATGAATACTTCAATGGGATTCTGGACGATCAATCCCGCAGCGTCTTCCATGGCCGCATCCACGTGCGTCAGGTAGCACAGAAAACAGATGCCAAGCAAACCAACAAAAATCTCTTGCTTTCCGATGCCGCCACCGCGGACACCAAACCTCAACTTGAGATTTATGCAGATGATGTTCGCTGCACGCACGGGGCAACCATCGGCCAGCTGGATGACCAGGCCATTTGGTATCTGCGTGCTCGAGGGATCCCAATGGCCAGGGCCAGGCGTATGCTGGTGCATGCCTTTGCTGGTGAAATCATCGATCGTATTGAGCATCCAAACATTCGAAAGTCTCTCGACGATTTAGTGTGGGAACAACTCGAAGCCCTTCCGCACTTTCACGCCCACACCTCTACTCCCCTGTCATGAGCCAAGAAACCCAGATCATTCTCAGTCGAGATGTCGAAGCGGCCATTGTGCCCACCGGTGAACCAGTCACACTCAAACAAGGCGAGGAAGCCCAGATCACTCAAGAGCTGGGTGGAGCCTTCACGGTGATCGTCAACGGCAACATGTTTCGCATTCAAGGCAAACATGCCGACGCCCTCGGGAGGGAAGTCGAAGAAGTCCGCATCCAGGCGGCGGTCGCAGGTGAAAAGGCTACCGCCGAAGAGGTCGAAGCACAGGTCTGGGAACAGATGAAAACCTGCTATGACCCGGAAATCCCGGTCAACATCGTGGACCTGGGATTGATTTATGATTGCGTGGTCACTCCGATTGAGGAAGGCAACGAATTCAACGTGCTGGTGAAGATGACACTCACGGCTCCCGGATGTGGCATGGGGCCGGTGATTCAGCAGGATGTACAGAACAAGGTGATGTGCATTGAAGATGTGGCTCAGGCCGATGTCGAACTGGTCTGGGAACCGCAGTGGAGCCAGGACATGATGACTGAAGCCGCCCGACTTCAGCTCGGCTTGATGTAAGCGAAGCCGCCCTCCTCAATACGAGCACCTTGAGCCAGACTCACCCTACTTTCATGAAGCATTTCAGGCATGACTTCCCCATTCTGGAACAGTCCGTCAATGGGCATCCACTGATCTATTTCGACAATGCCGCAAGCAGCCAGAAACCCAATCAGGTCATCGAGGCCATCAAGGCTTATTACCAAAAGGACCATGCGAATGTTCACCGCGGCATTCATGAGCTCAGCAACCGCGCCACTCTTGCCTACGAGTCTGCCAGGGAGCGGACCGCTGAATTCCTTCATGCAAGCAGTGCATCGGACATTATCTTCACTCGGGGCACCACTGAATCCATCAATCTGGTCGCCCACTGCCTGGGGCAAAACTCGTTGGGACCCGGGGACAAGATTCTCATCACCGAAATGGAGCACCACAGCAACATGGTCCCCTGGCAAATCCTTGCTTCAAGGACAGGGGCCACCCTGGAATTTATTCCCGTCCTTGAAAAGGATGGCAGCCTTGACCTGAGTTGGTTGGACAATCGTTTGAGAGAGGATGTCAAACTCCTGAGCTGTGTCCATGTCTCCAACAGTCTGGGCACCATCAATCCGGTCAAGGAATTATGTCAGAAGGCTCGCTCCAAGGGCATACTCACTCTGGTCGATGGAGCGCAAAGTGCCGGACACATGCCCATCGATGTTCAGGAAATCGATTGTGATTTCTATGCCTTCTCAGGACACAAAATATGTGGGCCTACAGGTATTGGGGTACTCTACGCTCGAAAATCAATCATGGACTCCTGGCCGCCTTACCAGGGAGGTGGGGAAATGATCCAGGAGGTCACCTTTGAGAGGCCCAGCTTCAAGGCATCCCCCCATCGTTACGAGGCTGGGACTCCCAATATGGCTGGAGCCGTGGGGCTTGCCAGAGCCATGGACTACATCGACGCCATCGGTCGCCAACAGATCCACGACCACGACCAGGCCCTTGCTCAGTATTTTTATGATGAAATCCGACGCTTCCCCGGGGTCCGGGTCTTTGGTCCGCCAACCAACAGAGGCGGTTTGGTAAGTTTTCTCCTCGATGGGCTTCATGTACATGACCTGGTGACTTTGGCAGACCAGAAGGGGTTGGCATTGAGAGGTGGCCACCATTGCACCCAGGCGCTGATGAAAAAATGGGGGATCACCGGCACGGCCAGGGCCAGCTTCTATTTTTACAATGACAAGGAGGAAGTTGACCGATCCCTCGAGATTCTCGATCATCTTTACAAACGTTTCGCAGACCGTAACTAAGTTCTGTTCCATGTCAGAGATCACTCCTGAATCCACCATGCAGGCCGTTTTGGAGGCCTACCCATGGGCGCAAAGGGCCCTGTTCCGCCACTTTCACATCGGCGGTTGCTCCAGTTGCGCCTTCCATGCCGAAGAAACACTGAAGGAGCTTTGTGAGCGTAATGATCGCATTCATCCTCAGGAAGTCATCGATCGCATCAAACAGAGCCACGATGAGGACCTTCAACTTTGGATGTCTCCCACCGAGGTGGAAGCTGCCTTGAAGTCGGATGCCCCATGCCACCTTGTCGACATCCGCACCAGCGAAGAATGGGATGCGGTTCACCTGGAAGCATCCACTCACATGTCTCAGGAATCCATGCAGATGATGCTCTCTCAATGGCAACGGGATGCACTCCTTGTGATCGTGGATCACAAGGGGAAAACCAGCCTGGATGCCGCCACCTATTTTCAGGGACAGGGTTTCACTCAAATCAGGTGCATGGAAGGTGGCATTGATGCGTGGTCTCAGCAAGTGGACCCAACCATCCCGCGTTACCGTCTCGAGCCCATGCCCCCCACCCCTGAAGCATCCTAGCCCATACCATGACCCACTCAGACTCCTTTGAAGAAAAGGTTCGTGAAGCCATTGCGAATCCCAAAAACCTCGGAAAAATGGAAGATGCCGATGCCGTCGGAACTGTCGGGGGGGCAGGTTGTGGCGATATGCTCCGCATGTGGCTCAAGTTCAAGGACCAGGATGGCAAGAAGGTCATCGACAAGGCCTCCTTCCAATCCTTTGGTTGTGAGACTGCCATTGCCGCTGCTAGCTTGGCGACTGAACTGATCAAGGGCAAAAGCACCTCGGAGGCCCTGGCTCTCTCAGGGGTGGAAATGGCGGCGGACCTGGGCCCCTTGCCTCCTACCAAGATCCACTGTACCACCATGGTCGAGGATGCCCTTCGCAGCGCCATCGCAGCCCATGAGGGCGGCAGCCCTGAGACAAAAGCCAGTGAACCATCGACAGAAGGCTCTCCTCTCACCACTCAGGGTAGCCTGCTGGATCAGATGCAGAATGCCGCCAAGGGCGGCCAGGGATTACGGGTGGTGATGCTTCCACCTGAGGAGGACTCTAGCTAGGTCTTTTCACCCATGCTTCGCATGCGGTGCAGCAAACCTGAATAGCGGCGAGCAGAGGTAGCGTTGGCAACCGCCATGTTCAGGGCCTTTTTCTGCCCCACCAGGAGCACCAGCTTTCGACCTCGGGTGACCCCCGTGTAAATGAGGTTGCGCTGGAGCAGGAGGAATTGCTGAGTGGCCACCGGAATCACCACCACGGGAAACTCCGAACCCTGAGATTTGTGTATGGTAATGGCATAGGCCAGGGCAAGCTCATCCAATTCCCCGAAATCATAGCTCACTTTGCGCTGATCAAAGGCAACGATCACTTCTTTTTCCACCAAATCAATCTTGGTGATTTGCCCAATATCTCCATTGAAGACATCCTTGTCATAATTGTTTTCCGTCTGGATGACCTTGTCCCGGATACGAAACTGCCAACCAAATTTTTCCACATAGGTCTCTCCTTCCCTCGATGGGTTCAATCGCTCCTGCAAGGTCAGATTCATTTCACGCACCCCGAGACTTCCGCGATTCATGGGACACAACACCTGAACATCCATCATCGGATCCAACATAAACTTCCTTGGAATGCGCTGAGTGATCATGGACAGCATCGCAGAGATAATCTGCTCGGGCTCATCTCGCTCCAGAAAATAAAAATCTTCCTCTCCAGCTTCGCTCGTCAACGGCATGTCTCCCTGATTCATCCGGTGGGCATTGGTGATGATCTGACTGGTGGATGCCTGCCGGAAAATCTCTTCCAGCCGAGCCACCTCAATGCAGCCGCTGGTCATTAAATCTTTCAACACCGATCCAGGGCCGACAGAGGGAAGCTGATCCACATCACCCACCAGCAACAAATGGGCTTCGGGAGGAAGGGCACGCCAAAGCTGATACATGAGGGGGATATCCACCATGGAGCATTCATCGATCACCAAAAGCTGCACCTCCAGAGGATGATGTTCATCATGCAGGAAGCGTCCGGTGTGGGGATTCATTTCCAGCAGGCGATGAATGGTTTTGGCCGGGTGACCGGTCGATTCAGCCAATCGCTTGGCGGCTCGGCCTGTGGGCGCTGCCAACGCAAAGGAAACTTTCTTGGCATGCAGAATTTTGAGAATGGAGCGAATGATGGTGGTCTTTCCGACGCCCGGTCCACCCGTCAGAATCATGAAACGTTGCAACAAGGCATTGCGAACCGCTTTGACTTGAGAATCTGCCAACTTGATTTTGGATTGCCCCTGAACCCACTCTATCGCCCGTTCCAAATCAATGGGAGGATAGGCTGCAGGCTTTCCAGCCAGTCGAAGGGCTCTCCTGGCAATGCCCTCTTCGGCTTCCTTGAGAGCAGGAAGAAAGATAAACGGCTTTTCCCACAGTATTTCCCGAATCACCGACCCTTCGCTCAGCGCTTGCTTCAGGCCTGAGCAAACCACATCAGGAGGAACACCCAGCAGTTCGGTAGTTTGTTCGATGAGCATTTCCTCGGGAAGCCCGCAATGCCCCATGCCTGTAGCCATGGTCAAGGTATGTGCCAAACCGGCCTGAGAGCGATGCAGGGAATCTTTGGGAATCCCAAGCTTTTGGGCAATTTGATCCGCAATCTTGAAGCCGATGCCACGGATGTCGCGTGAAAGGATGTAGGGATTGTGCTGAAGCTTTTCAATGGATTCCTCGCCATAGGTCTTGTAAATCCGCACGGCTCGGCTGGTGCTCACTCCATTGGAGTGCAAAAAGACCATGATATCCCGAATGACCTTCTGTTCCTGCCAGGCATCCTTGATCAATTTTCGGCGCCCCGGCCCAATGCCCTCGATGGTTTCCAAGCGGGCCGAGGCATGCTCGATGATGTCGAATACCTCATCGCCAAATTTCTGCACCATTTTCTTGGCATAGACCGGCCCAATGCCCTTGATCATTCCACTGGCAAGGTATTTCTCAATACCTTCCCGGTTGGTGGGTGGAGTGCACACCAGTCGATCGGCCCTGAATTGCATGCCATGGTCTCGATCGCGCTGCCACGAACCTTCGGCCTGAATCCATTCACCCGCATTGGCGGAAACCACTTTACCGAGAACCGTCAGAAGAGCCTTCCTCCCCTTGGCCTTCACGCGCAGAACCACAAAGCCCGTGTCTTCGTTGAAGAAAGTCACACGCTCAATCAAGCCCGATAGGCTTTCCTGGCGAGATTGGGGATGATCCGGCATCGAGAAGTGCTGATCATCGCGTGAGCGCATGATCCGATTCAAGCAGGAAACCCGCTTGGATGCCTTAAATCATCGAGGGTGAAAGTACTTCAACCGGAAGAATTGACGACTGGGAAGGGTCTGCATTGGAGGCAAGGTATGGCGCAGCCAGACACGCCCTTCATCTGCCATGACTTCGGATGTTTTCTCAAAGGAGATGCCGGCAGATTGCCAGGTCTTCAGATCAACGGAGACTTCGATATCCATCAGGATTTCGGTGGCACCTGGATCATGCAAGACATCCATCACCCAGGCGATGGAAGGTTCAGGATTGCTTTGGATGACCGACCGGATGACGAACACTTCCTCGACTTTTTGAGGCTCGGCATCACTGGTTCCATGAAAGGCTTCACCTAGTGCGGGGATTCCATCGGCATCGACATCGCTGGAAACAGTGCTCCTTGTCTCATTGACATCCATCACTCCCGGTGATCCACCCAACGCATGGCTGGCAGTCCAAAGCGCCGGGTCGTTCAGCGCACCGGGTGCGGCGGGATCCCTGAGAACCAGACTGTATCCCTTTCCATCTGCTGAATCAGGCCACGGTGCCTCATCGCCGTATTTCAAACCAAGAAGCAGGTCTCCAGATGCGTTCAAGAGACTCAGACGCTCGCCACCGTTGGAAAGCTGGGTATGGTTTACGAAGGGGCCATACACCAGGATGCCCGGGTAAGCGGCACGCAGGCTCTGGGGATCTTGGGCAACCACCACACGCTGTCCGGGTTCGAGCAGGCTTTGGGGAGGAAACACAAAGGAGAGTCCATCGCTGAGAGTAACCCCATCCAAAACCAGAGTATCCTGCGCCATGTTCAGGATCTCCACAAACTCACCCTGCTGTGGCTCAGTCGGATGATAATGTATTTCGGTCAAGGCCAGATCACCAGGTGCTGGAGGACGACCCATGGAATAATGGGCCTCGGTCAGAGCGGACCACTCACCCTGGTAGAAGGCACGAGCCTTCAGATGGGCGCTCTGTGTCAGTGGAATGGACTGTGTGTAAGTAAGCACTTCAGCAGGCAGGGCCCCTTGAACTCTCTGCGAAGCCACTATTTTGGGGGTGATCAACAAATCGCTACTGGAAAGCGAGACATTGAGTCCATGAATGGCCAGGACGTTTTCTCCCTGAACCCACACGCCTTGATGATCGGTGATATCAAACGCTTCAAATTGGCTGGCTGCACTGTCGGCATGTGAAGCACGGGCCAGTGAGTCCCAGGAGGGTTGACCCAGTGGCGCGTTGGCTCGCGCCACTTCCCGACCATTGAGGTAGGCCACAAACCCATCATCATAGCGTATGTGAAGAAAGACGCGGGTGTCATCGCTCATCCAGGTCAAATCGCTCATCTCGAAGGGGACCCGTATGTAGACCGATCCATTGAAATTCCTCATTCCCATGACATCCAGCCCTATAAACCCCTTGTAATCGGAAATGCTCGTTTCATAGCCCACGCCCGTTCGACCTTCCAACCAAGTGTCATCCACTCTGAAGTTCTTCCGCGTCCAGGAGAGACCATGACGATCATCCACTGGGATCCACGCATGGGCAGACGCGCCGTCGGGTAGAAGCACCTGTTGAGCATCCTTGGAAGGTTGCCATGGATCCTGGCCCGTCAACGTATAGTAAACGCTACCTCGGGTTGCCTGCATGCCCAATGCTTGCCCGGAAATCACAGGGCCCGGCTTCAGTGAAAGACTGGGAGCATCCAGAGAGGGATAAAGGTTGGCAGCTCTCAGTTCATTGATCACGGCATGGGGACTGGAAGCATCATGCAAAGTGGGCAGGTAGTGTTCGACCACATTGTCCCGCTCCACTAGCCAGGAGTCTTCGCGAGTAAAGTAAACATCAGGCGCATGAGGAGCGGGCGGATAGTGATCATCATCCACATCACTCAACGGTCGGGGTTGTTCAATGACGCTACCATAAGGGGTGCTCATCTGCGTGTCCCCCCAGCGTGCCGACTCAGCCACGATGGCCTTGTCAATTTGCTGAGCGAGGTTCATGTAACGCGAACGGCTTGCCTCCAGACTCAAAGCACCTCCATGAAAAAGATGCCTCTGTACTCGATCGGCAAAAAGACGCCTGAAATCAGTATTGGCTCGGAGCTTTTGGAAGAGAGCACCCATCCCGCTATTTTTGTTGAACGGGTTCCATGTGAACTTGTCCAAGACGATTTCCTGATCCCACACAAAAAAACGGTACCGCCCATCCCCTGAAACCGGATTGACTGCTGCGTAGCCATTGTGGTGCGGCCAATCCTCCGCATCCGCATAAAAATGCAAGAGGCTGTAATCAGCCAGGTTTGCCAGATCAACATACTGATGGAGCTCCTCGTAGACATCGGGGTCTGTCACATCCATGGAAAGGATTTGATTCCATCGAGGCCCAGGACTGCCGAAGTCCTCATTGATTTCCCAGTCCTCGGGATCCCCCCCCAAATGATCGGCGAAAAAATCCTCTGCCAATCGCTCCGTCAGGTTGTGCAGGCCAAAGTACAAGCCGTTCACATAAAGATGCACGAACGATCCATGGCTGGAGGGCTGGCCCATGTCACGGAGGGATTCCTTCATCCATACATCGCGGATGTATTGAGAATCATTGGGACGATAGCGACTGCTCCCCCAGCTCACCAAGGCCCAGCTATCGGTAAAACAGGCTCGAAGAACCAGCTGGTTGAATCGGCTCACTGGAGAATTCTCAAACAAGGGATAGTCGAGTGATTTTACACCGACCTGACCGCTGAAGGTGATTCGCAGGGAGTGCTTCTGCATGCGCCATGGGCGGCGACTCGAGTTGCCGTGCACCTCAATCTTGGCATTTTCCTGAAATCCTTTTGTGCCGTCAGGATGCAGGTATTCCATCGAACAAACCCTCTCGATGCGCGATTGTGGAATGGAATAAATGCCTCTTCCGGGTTTAATGAAATCGTCCGGATGCATCACGATGGAAACACTGGGAATATCCAATAGCGCATCCCGTATGCCGAAGCCCTCCAGGGTTTGATCGACCACTCGCGGGTCCATTTCGTAATCTGCAGGCACTATACCATTACCGGCTCCATCTCGACCATCGACTTCGCTGTTGCGCCCCCAATTCTGAGGCCATCCTGAGGGTTGAGCCGGTTGGTGGGCAACATCATCCACAAAGACATAGGTATGGGTATCCACATTGGTAGATTCCCACCCTTCTCGAAATGCCATAGCCCGAAGGGTCGTTGTGGTGCTGACCGTGATCGGAGATTCATAAACCAGTCCATGATCAGGAGAGGGCTCACTACCATCCAAGGTGTAATGAATGATCGCCTCCTGCCCCGAAGAGGTTGAAATAGCCACTTCGAAAGGCTCTTCGTAAAAGCCTCGATCCACCGAAAAAACCGTATCTCCCACCCAACCGAGAACCCCTGCAGAGTTTCCTCGACCGGGTGTGGGTCGGGTTTGAAAAGACCACTGTCCTTGAGCATTCATGCCGTAGGAAACATCCGCAAACTGGGCAGGGTAATTCTCGGTCAATTCGAAGGCAATCCTCTGCCCATCAGGCTCAACCAATGCAAGATACTCTCCATCCGCATCAAGATTGAAACTGAAATGCAGGAAACCCTGAGCATCACGAAAATCTTCCTGCCTCACTCCATCGACTTCCGGTGCCCCACCATAAAGCACCAGGTAAGCTCCGGGTTCCATCTCACAGGGCGGAAACATCCATTTACGTAAATCATCTATCTGATCGGTCAGAAAGTAACCGGCCAAACTGACCGGAATGCTCAGAGGGTTATGCAATTCAATCCAATCGACTGCTCTTCCATCGCCGTCAAGATGGATACCCTGGTTATCGGCCATCAGTTCTGTAATCAGAACCGGAGCTATGAGCCCCTCCCCACTGATCACCAGAATCGTCATGGACACCTCATCGTTCCAACCACCGGCATCTTGGACTCTCATTCGAATGTTCAATTCTTGCCCATGGGAAAGCCGTTCCAAGCTCGAAACCAACATCAATTTTTGATCTTCAATCGCAAATGAGGTGTTGCCTTCGGATCCCTGACCTTCCACAAGTTCAAAAGAAACCGGCCCCAAGGCTTCTTCGGATGAGAGAGATAAATCGGCGACGACCGATCCAACCTCATGAGACCGTTGGACCCAATATCGACTCAGCTTGACTTGTGATCCCGAGAGGGATGCGTCGCCATTTTCCAGCCAATCGCCGACCGATTGTTCCGAGAGCTGGTGGATTTCATCCCCTGAAAGAGCACGACGCCAAACGGCGACATCATCGATGAGACCGGTGACCCAATGCGAGGGGGAGGCACGCAAGATACCCCCCAAGGTGGTGTTGTCCAAGCGCCAGGCTCCATCTGGCCGAGGAGCGATCTCCAAAGCATCCAAGCGGCCATCCACATAGAGAGAACGTTGCCCATCATGCTCCACCCAAGCCAGATGATGCCATTGACCATCCAATGGCTCATACTCGGAGTAGGAGTGGCCAAACGTAGGCCAACCACTCTGACGAAGATAAACATCCAAACGACCGTCAGCCCCTCCGCTGTGTGTCCCCAAATTGAAAAGAGGGTTGCTGTCCACCGTGTTCCCTTCGGAGAAAAGTCTCAGATCATTTTGCCTGCGACCATCCACCTTCACCCAAAGGGAGAGGGTAAAGGAGGGATGCTGGTTGATGGGAAGCTCCTCGCCCACTTCATGAACGCGGGATAGCAGCGTCTGACGCCCACTCTCAAAAGCGATGGCGCGCCCGTGCCGCCCTGCCACCACATCGCTGACATCAAGATGGGTAGCTTTCAAGTCATAGTCCTTCACGACGTCGGGAGTGGCACCGGCTCGCAGCTCATCCAGCGGCCAGTAGGCTACCAGGCCATCAGACTGGGCCATGGCAGCGAATGAAACCAGCCATCCCATCATCGCGCCGAGCACGACCAAGGAAGGAAGGCATTTCATCGGTGCGAACCACCCCGACTCGGATGCGATTTCAAAATGTTTCATACATTGGCACAGCAGGCTAATTCCGCAAAGGCATGCCGCGATTTCATCATGCCTCAGCCCAATCCGTCCGATTCAGTCTCAGCCCAGCTCAAGGTTTCCAGGAAGCCCCATCGCGCAGCATGGCCCCTTCGGCAAGGATCGCAGGCGGATCAAAGCTCAGTGGCTCTTTACCGGCAGCCCAAGTGCATCCTCGTTGGATCAAGTTTGCCGCTCGATAGATCGATATGCTGGCATGACCCAAGAGCGTCTGGAACACCCGGCCCTGCTCCACCTGGTAGGCCCAGGCAAGGGGCTCTGCCTGCCCCGTCACCGATGAATCCGCAAAAACCAGGGCCTGCACCGGGCGGTCCCCAGCTTGATGAAAGTAAAGTTCATCTTCTGTCTGAAACGAGGACAATCCATCGGTAATCGGATGCCTGACCTGCGAAACGTGCACTTCAAACGATCCATAGGGATCATGACCGCTTGGACCATCATGATCCCAAACCCGTCGCACCAATTTCTGATAACCCGGCCAGTCCGATGTTTCGGCCCCAGGCAACGAAGCATGGAATGCCCCGTTGGCAAAATGAATCACGGCAAGTCCGCCGCCTCTACGAACAAATTGGTCGAGTCTTTCCCTGGCTTGAGCACCCCATCCCGGGCTTTCCCAATTACAATAGTTCATGACAAGCAGATCGATCCCGTGCAAATGGGAAGCATCCGAGAGCCAGGCCTCGGGCGATTCACTCACCTCAACCCGACACCTGGGATCCAATTCCATTGCGTGCATCAGGGCCAGGGTCGTGTCCTTCCAGTGATGAGCAGGGTGCTGATCTCCGGTTAAAATCACCACTTTCTGGCGCGGGGGCAACGCACTCACGATCCCACCCTCGGGAACCTCGCATCCAGAGGTCCAAACGACCGCATTCAGCAGCATCCTTCGGAAATCCGGAAGCCACCAGCTGTCGTGAAAATGACCACCGGTAAAGGCAAAACCCCGGCCTCCATCCTTGCGCTCCAAACACCATGCAACGGTATCCAGAGATTCTTCGCCCGGAGGGAGGACTTGGAGGATGGGCAGCAAACGCCTGTCGGAGGCTCGGAAGCGAAGGTGGTAGTAGTATTCGTCCTTCAGTTCAAAAGGGCGGACCCCCCTGAGCACAGGGTGTGCCATGGAAGTAAGAGACACCTCCTGGCTCCATGTCTGGATGCGTGAATACCACTTTCGAGGTTCAGGGCCCGTTTCGTAATCGAAGTAACCCCCAATCCACTCGGTAATCTCATCATGAAATCGAGCAGGATGAAAGGTCGACCAGTGCAGAAGCATCAGTCCACACCCTCGATCCATCTGCTTTTTGAGCATGGCAAAACGATCTTCCCTGTAAAAAGGATGCATCGTCTCCTGATGGTCGCTCCCGTCGGAAACCAGAAGAATGGCATCGGCTCTCTCCAGAATCGACGGGTCTTCAGGCCATCCCTGGTAGTGAGCTGAAAGATTCATGGAGGGGGCGTTGGGAGAAGTCTCCAAACAGTGCTTGATCAGGGTCACGGCCTTCTCATATTCGTGAGCCTCTTTGGGATGCCCGGTAATAGGTCCGGCAATCAACACCACATTGGCCGAGCGATCGGTCTCTCCCTGAGCCATGAGCAACTCTCCCCCCATTTCCAGAAAAGTGCCGCACAGGACAAGGGCGGAACAGAGGCCTGAGATCCTTTTTGGAATCGATGGACGGAAAGTTGCGGTCATGATTACTTTTTTGGCGAAAAGAGTGGAAGAATGCCAGATGTTTGTTAATAAGACTTCCACTGCACGTGACTCACCGAAGTCAAAGAGCCACGTCCACCACCGGGGTTTTTCTACAGCCACCGGAAAGGAAGCAGTTCCCGTCGTATTTTTCCTGTCGTAACCGCTGGTGGAGACTCCCCAGCGCAGGCCTTGGCATGCCTTTTCACCTGGTGAGATGGCAAGCAAGGGCCCAACACATGAGACCCAAGAATCATGGCGGCAAACAAACACAATTACGACGAAAGCAAAATCAAGACCCTTTCCTCATTGGAGCACATCCGGCTCCGAACGGGGATGTATATTGGTCGCATCGGTGACGGGAGCCATTATGATGACGGCGCCTACATTCTCCTCAAGGAGGTCATCGACAATGCCATTGATGAATACATCATGGGATTCGGCCGGGAAGTCCGTATCGACATCGAAGACAATCAAGTCCGTGTCCGGGATTTCGGAAGGGGGATCCCCCTAGGCAAAATCGTCGATTGTGTCTCCACCATCAATACGGGTGCCAAATACAACGACGAGGTGTTTCAATTCAGTGTCGGACTCAACGGAGTCGGCACCAAGGCAGTCAATGCCCTTTCCCAATCCTTCACCGTCAAATCCCATCGGGATGGAGCCTATGCGACCGCTTCATTTTCCAAAGGCTCCTTGCTGGAGAAAAAGAAAGGTAAATGCCAGGGAGAAGCCAATGGCACTTTCGTCAGCTTTGAACCCGACAGAAGCATTTTCAAGAAACTGCAGCTACGCGAGGAGTTGATCGAAAAACGCCTCAAGCACTACAGCTATCTCAACTCCGGCCTGAAGCTGATCTACAACGGAAAAACCTTTTATTCCCGAAAAGGCCTTCTGGATCTGATCCGGGAAGAAGTGGAAGAAGATGCCATCTACCCTCCCTTCTATTTCAGCTCCAAGACACTGGAATTCTGCTTCACCCACAGCCAGGGACGCTCCGGTGAGACCTTCTTCTCTTTTGTCAACGGGCAATACACCTCTGATGGTGGCACCCACCTCAGCGCTTTCCGCGAGGGGCTCCTGAAGGCCGTCAACGAGTATGCCAAAGGCAAGTACGATGGCGATGACGTCCGCGAATGCATGGTGGGGGCCGTCGCCATCCGTCTGCAGGAACCGATGTTTGAGTCGCAGACCAAAAACAAGCTTGGCAACACGGAGATCCGATCCGAACTGGTCACCAAAGTCAGGGAAGAGGTGCTGCACCTCCTGCATCAGGACAAGAAGGTTGCGGACACTCTCCTGGCAAAGGTGGAAGACACACGCAAACTGCGTAAGGAGCTGATGGCGGTCAAAAAGCTGGCCCGCGAACGTTCCAAGGCTGTCAGCTTGCGGATCCCTCAACTCAAGGATTGCAAGAAGCATTTCAACAAGGAAAAAGGCAAGGGACTCGACACCATGGTTTTCATTACCGAGGGAGTCTCCGCCGCAGGCTCCATCGTGAGCTGTCGTGACGTGAATTCCCAAGCGATTTTCACCCTCAAAGGGAAGCCCCTCAATGTATGGGATCTCAAGCGTGATGCCGTCTACAAGAACGACGAAATGTATAATCTCATGCGCTCACTTGGCATTGAGAATTCGATCCACGACCTTCGCTATGAGAAAGTCATCCTGGCCACCGATGCCGATGTGGATGGCTTGCATATTCGCAACTTGATGATCACCTACTTTTTCAAGTTTTTCGATCAACTGATCCATGAGGGCCACCTCTACATTCTGGAGACCCCACTCTTTCGCGTGCGCAATCGCAAGAAAACCATTTATTGCTATTCGGATCAGGAACGCGAGAAGGCCATTCAAACACTCGCAAAGGGGGTTGAAATCACACGCTTCAAGGGGCTGGGAGAAATATCACCCACCGAATTCAAACATTTCATTGGGCAGGACATGCGTATTCATCGTGTGGAGCATGCCTCCCAGAAGGAAGCCAATCACATCTTCACCTTTTACATGGGCAAGAACACTCCTCAAAGACGGAACTACATCATGAATCACCTGGTGGTTCCAGTCGAAGACTAAACTCTATCTCCCGTAAGCTCACATGCCGCGTAAAAAGAAAAACACAGGATCGGGAGACCCGGAACTCCCCATGGACGCACATTACGATTTCGGGGATTTGCCCATCGAGGAGGATACCTCAGAGAACCCACCCCGAGACGAGGAAGCACCCGCCACGTCGGCGGCGTCCGAAATGGGGAATGATCGGGAACCACCTCAAGAGGCGAAGCCCGAAGGCTCTGGGAGCACCGAGGAGCCCCAATCGCCCTTGGGTAAGAGGATGGATACGAACTTCCTGGAATATGCTTCCTACGTCATCCGCGATCGGGCCATCCCAAGTCTTGTCGACGGGCTCAAGCCCGTTCAGAGGCGCATCATGTGGTCACTGCATCAGAACGACGATGGCAAATTCATCAAGGTGGCCAACATTGTGGGCCACTGCATGCAATACCACCCTCATGGAGATGCTTCCATCAGCGATGCATTGGTCGTCCTGACCAACAAGCAATACCTCATTGAAGGCCAGGGTAACTTTGGCAATCTCTTCACCGGAGATCCCGCGGCAGCCTCTAGGTACATCGAATGTCGCCTGACCCCTCTGGCACGCACGCAACTCTTCAACGATGAGCTGACCGAATTTGTCCCCAGCTATGATGGGCGCAACAAGGAACCGGTATGTCTTCCGAGCAAAATCCCCATGCTGTTGATGCTTGGGGCCGAGGGCATCGCCGTCGGACTCTCAGCCAAGATCCTTCCCCACAATTTCTGCGAATTGCTGGAGGCGCAAATCGCCATCCTGAGGAAACAATCTTTTGAACTCCTTCCTGACTTCCCGGCGGGAGGTCTCATGGATGCCACGGCTTATGAGGATGGCAAAGGGAGTGTGAAAGTCAGGGCCAAGATCGACGTGAAGGATGCCTCGACCCTGCACATCACTCAGATCCCCCCAGGGACAACCACCGAATCCCTGATCGCTTCCATAGAGGATGCAACCCGCAAGGGAAAGCTCAAGGTACGCAGCATCAATGATTTCACCTCCGAAAAAATTGAAATCGAAATCAAGTCGCCTCCAGGCGTGCCGGCGGAAAAACTCATCCCGGCCCTTTATGCCTTCACCGGTTGCGAATGCAGCATCTCAAGCAGATTGATTGTCATCCGGGACAAGCGCCCGGTGGAAATGACGGTGAGCGAGGTGATCAAGGCAAACACCACACAACTGGTGGACTTGCTGCGACGCGAACTGGAACTCAAGGAGCAAAAACTACTGGAAGACTTGTTCTTCAAAACCCTAGTCCGCATCTTCATCGAAAACAGGATCTACAAGAAAATCGAATCCTGCAAAACACAAGAGGCCATCAATAAGGCGATTTACAAAGGCTTTGAGCCTTATCGGGACGAATACTACCGGGACCTGGAAGACAGCGACATCGAAATGCTCCTGGGCGTACGCATCCGTCGCATTTCCCTCTTTGACATCCAACGACATCAACAGGAAATCGAGAAGGTGCAGGCCGAACTGGATCAAACCAGGCAAAACCTCAAGTCCCTCACTCGATACACCATTCGTCACATCAAGGAACTCCTCAAGGCCTACGGCGCGACCTTCCCCAGAAAGACACAAATCGGCAGCTTTGAAACCGTGGTTGCCAAGGAAGCAGCCTTCAAGTCGCTGAAGGTTGCCTACGACAGGGACAAGGGATACATCGGCTATAAAGTGAGTGGCAGTGAATTTCAGATGGCTTGTTCGAAATATGACAAGATTCTGGTCGTGCTTCAGGATGGCGCCTACAAGGTCATCGAAGTACCAGACAAATTGTTCCTGGGTAAAGAGCTCCTGTACTGCGCCACCCCTGAGCGCGAACGCGAGATGACCATGGCTTATCGCCACAAAGGGGTCACCTACCTCAAGCGCTTTACCTTTGGGGGCACGATTCTCAACAAGGACTACCGTCTGTGTCCGGAGAAATCAAAAGTCCTGTTCTTTGAACCCGGTACTCCCGAAGTGCTTTACATCAAGTACAAGGCAGCGCCACGGCAAAAAGTCAGTCAACAGACGGCAAATCCGGGTGAATTGGGAATCAAATCAGCCAAGGCCAAGGGCAACCAGGTGTCCATCAAGGAGGTACACTCTATTCGCACCAAGCCGCCCAAGAATTGGGATGCCAAGGCTGCCACCACCGAATTACGGTTTCTTTGAGCTCGGACGGTAGTGGATCTCCAGTTGATGAGGCCCCACGTTTTCATCTTCAAGTTGAAGTTCAACTTGCAGCTCGCCTTCGGTGGGTAAAGCTACCTGAATTTCTTTTTCCAGCTGACCTGCCTGGTTTGGCTGGAAATCATCCCAGGACGCATCGCCCAGGGTCATCCTCACCGCGGTCGCTTTTCGCGCCTCCTTGGTGTGTACAATGACGCGATAAAAGCCAGGCCGCGTCAAGCGCACCGACCAATGCCCATTGGAGTTGGCGCCCCACGGCTTGCCCTGGAGATGGCGCCAGTCCTGGCGGGTGAGCCAGGTGGGGTTTTCCTCCATCGATCCGATGACGATTTTTGGTGGGGCATAGTTGTTGGGACGTGTGGCCGCCACATCATCAAACCACCGGTCATACGCCGCAGTCATCTCCTTCACTACTTCTGGAAAAAACCGAGATACTTCGCGTGTTTCAAGAGGATCCAACTGCATGTCATACAGTTCCAGACGGGGAGCACCTTGAAAACCTTCCTTCCCAAAGCCAGAAGCATGCAGCAATTTCCAGCGCTGATTGCGAGCGGCAAAATGATGGTAGCGAACGGGAACATCCCCGCGATGGGATTGAATGAAAAGGGTTCGATCAAGCCAAACACTGGGTCTCCCATCCAGAAGGGGGAGAAAACTTCTGCCGTCCATTTTTGGCCCCTCTGGGAAACGAATCCCACAGGCATCCAGAATGGTAGGTGTCACGTCTATGTGGGCGACCACCTTGTCTGAGGAAATGCCCGCCTTGAGGTGAGCAGGCCAGTGCAGAAGCAACGGAGAACGAATACCCCCTTCGTGCACATGGGATTTCATGCCCTGCATGCCGGCAACATAGCGCCTCCCATTCGGCCCATTGTCGACCATGAAAAGAATGAGGGTATTTTCAAGGGCCCCCAACTCCTCGAGACCACGAGTTAGCTTTCCAACATTTTGATCAATGTTGTCAATCATGGCAAAAATACGGGCTCGTTTATCCAGGTCCGCATTTTCCGGAAGTGGGTGCCCATGCTTCTGTGGAAATTGGTCATTGGCCAGATTTTGAGAGCGATAGAAGTCATATTCGGCCTGAGGCACATCGTGGAAAGGGCCGTGTGGAGCGTTGGTCGGAAGATAGACAAAGAACGGTCGATTGCGCGCCTTGGCCTGCTGCATGAAGCTCAGAGCATGATCAAAGTAAAGATCGGTGCAGTAACCCTTCATTGAAAGGGGAGTGCCATTGTGAAAAAGGGTTGGATCCGTGTATTTTCCTTCGGCACCCAGGGGATCGGATGGCTGCCCAATACCTCCTCCACGAAGCACCAGCGATTCCTCAAAACCCTGGTCCATGGCGCGAAGCGGATAATTGTCGCCCAGATGCCATTTGCCGAAAATGCCAGTCGCATAGCCCGCATCAAACAAATACTCAGCAAGGGTACGCTCCTCAGGATCCATCATGGCACGGCCGATGTAGGTATCAATACATCGAGTCCGATAATTGTATCGCCCGGTCATGAGGCAGGCCCGAGTCGGAGCACACACGGGACTGACATAGTATTGAGTCATTTGTGCACTCTGACGGGCCATGGCGTCCAGGTTGGGGGTCCTCAGAATCGGGTTTCCTTGAAATCCAAAATCCCCATAACCCTGATCATCGGTAATCATGACGATCACGTTGGGGCGTGAGGCGCCTTGCACGATCACCGAAGAATGCGTCGTGGCAAACAAGATCAGGAAGAGACCAAGCCGGAAAAAGGGATGACACCGAAAAGCATACATGAAGGTATCCTAAAAAATCGACTCGAAGACGGCAATCCCTGAGCTTAAGGTTGTGGAAAAGGGCCCCCAAGACACCCTCATATCCTTGATTCTCAGATCCATGACTTTGAAGCTGCCACTGAAATCCAGACCGTATCCACTCAAAGGGGGCATCCAACATTACGCATGGGGAGATAAAGGTGCCATCCCGAAGCTGCTGGGGATCTCCAACGAGGCTCAAAAACCCCATGCGGAGTTCTGGATGGGAGCGCATCCGGATCTTCCGTCGACCCTCCTCGATGTCGACAACTCCCTCGCGATACCCTTGGATCAGGCCATGGGTTCGGCTCCTGAGCCCCTGCTGGGAGAGCAGGTCATGCAGCGTTTCGGTGCGACCTTGCCTTTCCTCTTCAAGGTCCTTTCGGCGGCCCAGCCCTTGTCCATACAAGTGCACCCAACCAAGGAGCAGGCAGAGCTCGGCTTTGCGAGGGAGCAAAACTCCATGCCTCCCATGGATGTCTCTGAACGGTTGTTTCGCGACAAGAATCACAAACCAGAAATAATCGCTGCATTGAGCCCGTTTTATGGCCTGTGCGGGTTTCGACCCTGGAGTGAGATTCGCGACCGGTTTCTGTCGATCCCTCAATGGGCTCCACTTCTCGATGGCATTCAGGAGACGCCACAATCCACCCAGGAGCTCTACCGTAGAGTGATGGAGCTGGATTCCCATCAGCGCCAAAAAACACTGGAGCCTCTATTGAGGGACCTTCACAACCGCCATCAAAAGGTTGCTTTTGAACGAAACGATCCCAGTTACTGGTTGTTGAAAGCGTCGGCATCGCTCTCCACTTCCGACCCTTTTGACCGCGGTCTTTTCTCCTTTTACATGCTTCATCTCATTTGCCTTGAACCCGGTCAGGCGATGTTTGTCAGAGCGGGTGTCCTGCATGCCTATCTGGAGGGAACCGGCATGGAATTGATGGCGAATTCGAACAATGTCCTCAGAGGCGGGCTGACCACCAAAACCATGGATGTCGAGGCCCTGCTGGCTCATTTGGATGTTCAGGCACCCCAAACCCAGCTGATCCAGCCGACTCCGGGCAGCCTAAAGGAGCCGTGGTCCCGCTTCGTCACACCCGCTCGAGAATTTGAATTGCAATGCCTGATGACAACCGACCAATCGCTGAGCCTTGACCAAAGCACAACAGGCCCTGAAATTTGGTTTGCGGCAAAGATNGGAAACACCCCCAGCAAGCTGATGGTTCAAGAAGCATCCGCACTTGTCATGCAACAAGGTGAGGCGTTTTTCATTCCCGCCAAGACCCAGGTGCGCGTGGAGGTTGCACCCGAGACCACGATCTATCGAGCCCTGGTCCCTGACACTTGAATTAATCCTCATGGAATCATCAACTTCACTACAATTTCGAGGACAGACACCGGAATGTCTCAAATTCGGAACCAGCGGACTCAGAGGCAAAGTGGATGCCATGACCGATCTGGAGGTCTACATCAATACCACGGGCTTTCTGGAATACCTCCTGGGCATGCACGCCATCCAGCCAGGAGATCCAGTCTGCCTGGGAGGGGACCTTCGCCCGAGCACCGATGGAGACAAGCGAAGCATCCTGCGTGCGGTCGCCAAGGCCGTGGAAGATCTGGGCCTGGTGATTCGATTCCTGGGCCGCCTTCCCACGCCCGCACTGATGTTCGACGCCCTGCAAGCCAACTGCGCCAGCATCATGGTAACGGGCAGTCACATCCCATTTGATAGGAACGGCATCAAATTCAACAAGCCCAATGGAGAAGTACTCAAGGCCGACGAGTCTCCCATTCTTTCCANCGTCCACGCGACCAGGCGACTCCAATATGCCATGCCCGCGGAGCGATCGCTCTTTGATGATCACGGTTGGTTCAAGGATAGCTCAAGCAAGACGTGGCCTGCATCCGCCCATCTTGAGGCCACTGAGCGTTACCTTGACCGGTATCGCGGTTTCTTTCCGACAGGAAGCCTCGAAGGAATGGAGTGCCTGGTCTACCAGCACTCGGCCGTAGGTCGGGACTTACTGGCGAAACTACTGGAGAGCCTGGGCGCCAAGGTTTGGAAGGTGGGCAAAAGCGAGAGNTTTGTCCCGATTGACACGGAGGATATTTCCGCTGAGCAGCTCAACGAATTGCAACGCATGCTCGAAGAAGTGATCGCCCAGGGCGGAAAGCCAACTGCCCTTGTCTCTACCGATGGTGACAGTGATCGTCCATTGGTATGCGGTGTCGACAGTTGGGNCCGCTTGCAATTCATACCCGGAGACCTGTTGGGCTGCCTGAGTGCGGATTTTCTCAAAGCAGAAACGGTCGTGGTCCCCATCAGCGCCAATGATGCCGTCGATCAGCATTTGGCTCGAAAAGGGATCCACCCCTACAAAACCAAAATTGGTTCGCCTCACGTCATTGCCACCATGCAAGCGCTGAAGGAGAGTAAGCAAGACGCCATCGTCGGGTGGGAAGCCAACGGGGGCTTTCTGCTTTCCAGNCGTGTGGAAGGCGAANNTGGGGCGCTCCAGCCTCTGGAAACGCGGGACGCTTTCTTACCCATCCTTTGTGTCCTGCGTGCCTGTCAGGTNTCCTCCAAGCAGGTTGTGGATCTCATGGGTGAGTTACCGGCTCGGTTTGGCAAAGCCGGTTTGATCGATGCCTTCCCTCAAGCGGCGAGTCGTAGCCTAATCCAACGCTGGACGCCTCCCCTGGATCAGCTGGTCGACTGGCGCTGGCACAAGCGGACCATCACCTTGCATTTTGCTCATGGAGATCACCGGGAAGCGGATCACGATGAAGCCCTCCTGATCGCTCATTTATGCGAAGAGGCAGCCCGCTTTTTCACCCCAGAAGCTGGCTACGGCACGATCACACGCATCAATTACATGGATGGGGTACGTTTTTATTTCGACTCCGGGGACATTGCCCACATTCGTCCTTCCGGCAATGCCCCTCAACTGCGTTTCTATGCCGTCGCCAATAGCCAACAACGAGCCGAGCAGATGGTAAGGGATGCCCTGGCAGAACCCTCAGGCCTGCTCAGGAGCATGGAACTGGAATCCTGAGCGGAACCCATCTTGCGTCAGCGGCTCAAGCCTTGGCTGCTCGCGCCTCATCCAGAAGTCGCATCCAGGCCCCCATGTAATATCCATGGTCGTGATAGGTGCGACCACTCACCAGGTTGCCATCGACCACGCATGGCTCATTGACAAAAATCCCTCCACAGACCTCGAGATCAAATTGGCACTTGGGCACAGTGGCCATGCGCCGGCCTTTCACACATCCAGCAGTGGCAGGGATTTCCACACCGTGACAGACGCTGGCAATGGGCTTTTGCTGCTCGAAGAAGTGGCGGGTAATGCGTATCAAATCTTCATCGTAACGCAGGTATTCCGGCGCCCTGCCTCCACTGAAAAAGATGCCAAGATAGTCTTCGGGTTTCACATCAGAAAATGCGATATCCGACTGCAAGGTATAGCCTTCCCATTCGCGGGTGATGGTCCAACCGGGTTTGANCTCATGCATCACCATNTTGTAACGGTGCACTTCCGGAGCGGCGACGACGGGTTGATAACCGCCTTCGATCAGCCGGTAGTAAGGGTAAAGGGTATCGACGGTTTCACTGGCATCGCCGATGATGATGAGGACTGGATGTGACATGGGCTCTATTGAATCGGATTCAGACACCTTGCCAAGTAGGATCTTGCCCGATTGATTTCCTGAGTCGTTTCCTCAGCGGATGGAAGGATGGGAATCCCACGCGGAACCGGGTGCATGAAAATTTCAGTCCAACCCTTGAAACGGATCTTGCGCAGGGCTTTCAGGATGGGCACGAAATCCAGGGAACCTCGGCCCGGCATTTGCAGCAATTCTTGCTCCTTGGGCAAAGGCTTCATGCATCCCATGCCATATTGCCAGGCGTAAAACATATCCAGGCCAGCTCCCAAGTCGGTGATCAATTGACCCAAGGCCTGAGCCCCCATCCCATAATGCTCCAGGTGGTAGGGTGCCAATGCGACCCCCAGGCCATGTTCATGCCCCAACTCCACCAACCACTTCAGGGAATCCGGATGGTCTATCAGATTGTGACCATGGTTTTCGATGGCAATGCGAACTCCATGACTTTGCGCCACGCTCAGGTGAGGTTTCATTTGCTCGACGAAATCCCCCACCGCCCGCTTGAGATCCTGTCCTTGCAAACCAACAGGCCCCCGACCTCCAGTGACAATGAGCGGGCAGTCAAGCCGTCCTGCAATGGCACATTCCGAGTCCAAACCGAAGGGCCCAAGGTCGTATCGAGTCAAACATCCTGCCTTGAGTTGCTTTTGATCCAGCAGACTGGCAAAGGCCTCCCACCCCATGGATTCAGCCTGCTCACGCTGGTTCCCATGTTTTTGTGGCCAGAGATCGATGGCAGAGGCACCCGTTTTGGAGACTTCAGAAAGAATGGTATGAAGGGGCAACTGACCATACATGCAAGATGCCAGGCAATAGCGCAGTTCAAAAGCATCGCTCTGAGCAAGAAGAGAACTCGGTTTCAGACAGTGCATGCCCCTCCATGCCACACCTGCCACAGCAGCCTGGAGAAACCTTCGACGATTCCAAAGATCCGAAGCCTGGTCATGGGATGCAGGGTGCGAGCAGGAGGAAGGCATGACCTCAAAGTAAAGGAACCCTCCTACCCCTGAAAGCTCAAAACATTCTGAATGCATCATGGATACCCTCACGCCTCACATACCTCGAACCGCATCGTGATGGCGTGCCTGGGCATGAAGCTTGCCAAGCACTGATGGCTTCCCTTAGTTTGACATACATCCACACACCATGAGTGATTCCGTCTCTTCTGCCGATCTGATGCCGCCACCTCAGACGAATGTTCCCCTAGCCAAGGCGATGCTGTTGACAGCCATGGCCGGTGGCATGGGCTGGGGCATCCGAGGGCAATATGGGCATGAAACCGGCGCCATGATTGCAGGGGTTCTGGTGGCAAGCGTGCTGGTCATGCTCTTTGCTTCGGTCTACAGCACCCTGCATGCAGCCAGAGCCATCGCATGGACAACGATCGCCATCTCTTTTGGGGGATGCATGACCTACGGGCAAACCGTTGGGCTCACCCATGACACCGAGCTGATCGGCAATACGCAAGCCCTGCGTTGGGGCCTGCTGGGATTGTTTATCAAAGGGGGGATCTGGATTGGCTTTGGCGGGCTCGCNCTCGGTATGGCATTGGGAGGCAAAACCTACACCCCTGGAGAATTGGCGCTGGCGTTTGGTGCCATGATCTTCCTCATGTTCATCGGCATTTTCATGCTGAACTGGCCTTACGCACCCGATGAAGGATTGCTCCCAAAAATCTATTTTTCAGACCACTGGGACTGGGAGCCAGACAAAGAACTCAAGCCACGAAGAGAAAAATGGGGCGGGTTGTTGTTTGCCTTGATCGG
Organism: Pedosphaera sp.; assembly: GCA_002686885.1. Classification (GTDB taxonomy): domain Bacteria; phylum Verrucomicrobiota; class Verrucomicrobiia; order Limisphaerales; family AAA164-E04; genus UBA7971. The sequence goes on along the minus strand of NYYT01000124.1, from coordinate 5,757 downwards.
TTTGTGGAGCTACGTGCGTTTTTTCCGCAAGGACGCACTGGCCTCCCGCATGGCGTTCTGGGGCATTCTGGCGGGTGGTTGTGGCTTTGCCGGAGGCCAAAGTATTCAGGCTTTTCACGCCTGGCACCCCGAGTGGTTTCGGGACGGCTTCCTTGCCCAGCTGAATGGCTACCTCAATTGGTGGAACATCATGGAAACTTCCTTTGGGTTGATCTTCGGAGCCTTGCTGGCGCTGGGTCTTTGGGTGCATCGGCGACACATAGCCACTCCTGAAGCTTCCAGCGAATCCATCTCGGCCCCCGCCTCTCTGGAGGTGAGTCTATTGGNGATCTACCTTCTGGCACTGGCAAGCTGGAGTTTTCAGAATTTTTCCACCTTGGATAACTTTGCAGACCTTGCCATTACCATGGGCATGCTTCCCTTCCTTGCGGTCGCCGCAGGACGCCATTGGCCCCTGTGGATGTGCCTGCCGGTCACCTTACTGCCCATTGCCGGAAAAACACTCAAGCACGTGGTGTATGACAACAAGCTCGTGGAAGAGGGAATGGGTTGGGCCTTTCTTTTGATTGTTCCCATGACCCTNGCNCTGGTGCTGAGCCTTTTCTGGNCCGATCCCAAACGACTCAACAACAACGGGCTTGCGTTCAGTAAAAGTCTTCTGGTGATCAATGCCCTGACCTACTACCTGCTCAATTTTGCTTTTTTTCATTTCCCCAAACCGTGGCTTTCGCTGCATGACTGGACACACATGGAGCGCTGGACGAGCCGATCTCCCAACCACATCGTCTTTACGGTATGCCTTCTGGGATTGGTCATCGGAGCTCTGGTAACCCGGGGAAACAGCCCATCCTCCGGTCCCATAGGGCAGGACGCTGAGGCGAAAAACTGACCCTGCCCTCATGCCAAAGAATTGCTTGTCATGGGCAAGCTGGTTCGCATTATTGCTCACACAAGAATGAAGATTTACATCGACGGTGCTTACTACGCTAAGGAGGATGCCAAGATCTCCGTGTTTGACCATGGACTCCTCTACGGGGATGGTGTTTTTGAAGGAATTCGGATTTATCACAGCCGTGTCTTCAAGCTCAAGGAACACATCGAGCGACTTTACTATTCGGCCAAGGCCATCCTGCTGACGATTCCCATGACACCGGAAGCCATGGCTGAGGCGGTTCTGGATGCATGCCGACAAAACCAGTTGGAAAACGGTTACATCCGACTCATCGTCACACGTGGAGCCGGCTCTCTTGGTCTGAGTCCCAACTCATGCGAAAACCCTTCGGTCATCATCATTGCCAATGAAATCCAGCTCTACCCTCCGGAGCTCTACGAGAAGGGGATGGAAATCATCACTGCAGCCACCTCCAGGAATTTTGTCAATGCCATCAACCCGGCCATCAAATCACTGAATTACCTGAACAACATTCTGGCCAAGATCGAGGCCAGCCACGCAGGNTGTGAGGAGGCTATCATGCTCAACAGCGATGGGTTTGTCGCAGAGTGCACGGGCGACAACCTGTTCATCTTTCACCATGGTATCCTGTTCACTCCGCCCCTGGCGGCTGGAGCACTGCATGGAATCACCCGCAATACCGTCATGGAATTAGCCCAGGAATCGGGTTATACGGTCCAGGAGCGCAACCTCACGCGCTACGACCTGTATATCGCTCAGGAATGTTTCCTGACCGGCAGCGGAGCCGAAATTGTGCCCGTTGTCAAAATCGACCAACGAGTCATTGGTGAGGGCATCCCTGGCAAGGTCACCAAGGAATTGGATCAGAAATATCGANCCTTGACCAAGGTCGCCGGAGAACCCCTCTGAGGAGAACTTGCCAACATCCACAAGGCATTCTTTAGCAATGTCCTACGGTCCATTGAATCGAAATCCAATTGACCCATTGCATTCAAGCATTGTGCGGGATANAGTCTNANCAGAGGATGTTATCCATCGGGGTTTGAACTCTATGATCTGCAATGTNTGCCAAAAAAATGAAGCGACGGTCCACCTGACACAAATGCTGGAAGGTGAGATCAAAAAGATGGACATGTGCGAGTCTTGCGCCCAGCAGCAAGGCGTCGACGAGCCAGGCATGCCACTGGTCGATTTACTGGTAGGTCTGGGACCATCCAGCTCCGAAGGCGAGTCCCAAAGCAAATCTTCCGTCAAGGTTCTGTCCTGCGAGGTGTGTGGACACAGCCTGGCTGATTTCAAGAAAACCGGTCGCTTGGGCTGCTCACATTGTTATCAGGTCTTTGAAGATCAAATGGATCCCATGTTGCGATCCATGCATAAGGGCATCAAGCATACTGGAAAAANGCCAAAGAACTTCAAGGATGACCGCGCCCTCCGGGACCAACTGGCCAAACTGGAAAAAGACCTGCATCAGGCCGTCGAAGAGGAACGTTACGAGGATGCCGCTGTGCTTCGAGACTCCATCAAGCAGCTCACAGCCAGCCCTGAATTATCCGATGAACCCTCCGTGCGGCCATGAACCTGCATCAATTTCTGACTCCCATTCAGGACATCTGTCGTCGACCTGGGCCNTTTGATCGTATCGTTCTCACCAGTCGGGTGCGTCTGGCGCGAAATCTCAAGGACACGCCTTTTCCTGGGAGAGCCTCCAAACAGCAACGTGAGGATCACCTGCAGGCCATTCAGCCGGTAGTCGAAGCCCTGCCCCCCATGAAAAAGGGCTTTGCCAGCGACCTGGTTTCATTGGAAGACCTGGACCGCCAACTGNTGGTCGAACGCCACCTCATCAGTCGAGAACTGGCCAAGAAAAAGCAGGGTGCTGCATTTGTCCTGAGCAAGGATGAAACCTGCAGCATCATGATCAATGAAGAAGACCACCTTCGGATGCAAGTCATTCTCCCGGGGCTTCAAATCAAAGAAGCCTGGAAGGCGGTGAACAAACTCGACACGCTGTTGGAAGACAAACTGCCCATCGCCTTCTCGGGAAGGTATGGTTTTCTGACCGCATGTCCTACCAATACGGGAACAGGCATCCGAGTCAGTGCAATGCTTCACCTGCCAGGTCTGGTCATCGCTGAACACATGCAGCAAACCATTACCGCCGTGAATAAACTGGGACTGGCCGTCCGGGGGCTCTATGGAGAGGGCACTGAAGCACTGGGTAATGTGTTTCAGATCTCCAACCAGATGACACTGGGGGAAACAGAAAACGACATCATTGAGCGCCTCAANAAGGTGGTGGTGCAAATCATCGAGAATGAGGAAAATGCCCGCGCCAAATTACTGGAAAGCAACCCGGAGATGCTGTTNAACAACATCGGGCGCGCTTACGGCATCCTGACCAATGCGCATGTTATCTCGTCCAAGGAGGCCAAGAACCTGCTGAGTCTGCTTCGGCTCGGATTGGATTTAGGTTATTTCCCCGATATGGATCCCGAAGTCGTCGATGAGTTGTTCATCGTCACCGAGCCGGGTCACATACAATTCAAGGAAGCCAAGAAGATGTCTCCCGAAGAGCGGGATATCATGCGCGCCACTCAGCTGCGGGAACGGCTGGAAGGCATGGCGAAGCCACAAATGANCACCGCATCCGACGAAGATCCTCCCTCTGAGGACCCGGAAGGGTCTGAAGAAGAAGAGGGCCCGAGTGAATGCTGATAGCGGATCCTGATAGCGGATCCTGATGGTAGATCCTGATTCCTAGAGATCTCCAAGGGCTGCCTCAAGGTCNCCCAGACCATCTGAAGCGACCTGGCTCATGGCTGCAGGCTGCAACCGCTGCTGNACATANTCGATTCCAGCTGCAACGGACTTGACGGAGTTGGGCAAGGTTGCACCTGCTGCATTCAGATGCCCGCCCCCTTTGAGCTGGGATGCCACCTCCCGGGCCTTGCCATTACGACTGCGCGCACTCAGACCAAACTGATGGGGGGAGCGACGCGCAATGGACAAGAGGACCACATCCTCCATGGCAGGATCCTTCAGCAGCTGATTCATGATCAGATTGTGGTTGCCNATGGACAAATCCACGTAGCGAACCCCTGGCGCCAACTCCCGGGTATGACCACGAGCCCACTCCAACCCCATGGGATCTTCGACCTGACGCTTGATNCGGATCACTTCCAGCANAGGGTGATTCAGCAGGCGTTCCAATTGCCCATCGAGCAATTTCATCAGAGGATGGAAGTGGTAGGTCTTCACCAATTCGGCGTGATCACAGGCGCGTTCGAAATCTGGGTCTGATTCGATGAACAGGTCGGTCACCTTGGTCAAATGTACCAGGGTGTCGAGCTGTTCATTTCCCAAACCATGCTGCTGAACAAGCTGATAGGCCAGACTGGCCGCACACTCCTTCACATCAAAATGATAACGGGCGTGCTTGGGCTGATGGGGGCTGGGATGATGATCGACCACCATCCAACCGGGGCGATCCAATCGAGGTTCCATGCTCAGATCGCTCACCCAGGCGGCATGCTCCACCATTTGCCGATTCTGCCAAGGAGGCAGGTGGTAGGCGGCAAGAGGGATGGATCCGCCAAATTGGTGCTCTGCCAGACGCTTGAGAAGACACCCCGACACAAGGCCATCCAAATCGCTTTCGTGAGTCAAAATGATCTCTGGTTTTTGCAATGCCTCCATGGGCAAGGAAAACTAACACTCTCGCAGAAACGGGCCAAAGCAATTTGATCTTTTTTGCTCAGGTCTTATGGCAAGGATTCTTGAGCTTTGGGACAGAGGCTGCAATGCTCCCCTCATGACCCAAGCACGCTACGACAAGGATGAGATCCAGCAGTTTGCTTTGAATCTACTGCTGGCTTCTGGAATGGAGTTGGAGAAAGCCAAAGTCGTTTGCGAAATCCTGGTGGAAGGGGATTTGATGGGACATACCACTCACGGCCTTCAAATGCTCATCCCCTACCTCAAGAGCATTGAGGCGAAAACCATGACCTTGAGTGGAACCTATTCCATCCTGCGTGAGACCCCTTCCCATTTGGTCATGGACGGGCGTTTCCTACCCGGTCCGTGGCTGGTGTGTGAGGCTCTTGACTGGGCAGCTGGACGCATTCAGGAGCAAGGTGTCGTCAGCATGTGCATCACGCAGAGCCACCACATTGCAGCCCTCCAAGCCTATCTGCCAAGAGCTACCCAGCATGGTTGGGTCCTCTCCATCATGAGTTCAGACCCATCGGTGGCCACCGTGGCTGCTTTTGGTGGAAAAACCCCTCTCTTCACCCCCAACCCGATGGCCGTTGGCATTCCTGGTTCAAAAGGCCCTATTCTTTTTGATTTCTGCACTTCCATCACCAGCAACGGTCAATGCATGCGATCTCAAAAGGAAGGTCAAGTCTTGCCGGGGGAATGGGTACAAGATGCCAACGGGAAGCCCACCAATGATCCCGGCGCGCTTTTCACCGATCCCCCTGGGACCATTTACCCACTCGGGGGGCCGTCCTATGGACACAAAGGATTTGCCCTTGGGCTTTGGGTGGAAATCATGACATCCGCTCTGGCCGGTCACGGCAGATCTCAAAAGCCCACCCAATGGGGAGCTTCAGTCTTTTTGCAAGTGATCGACCCCGCATCCTTCGGAGGCAAGGAGGCCTTCCTGCGAGAAGTGGATTATCTGATCCAGAGCTGCCGGGAGAGCGAGCCAGTGGACCCAGCTCAACCGGTACGGCTTCCGGGAGAAGCGGCCTGGAAAAAAAGAAATCATCAACTCACTCACGGCGTCGTGTTGCACGAAGGCATACTACCCGGGCTCAGTGAGTGGTCTAAAAAGTGGA
>NYYT01000123.1 GCA_002686885.1 Pedosphaera sp. | reverse complement strand
ACCGGGCTGCTCCACCCCGCGTCCCAGAAGGACTTGCATTCAATCTCAAGTCGGGCATGGCGGCAAGCGATTTTTTCACCTTTTCCTTACGGGTAGGAGTCAGCCCCTAGAGCCCTACTTCTGGGCCTGGGATTCCCGCAGCACCTTGTAGTAGTTGATGGGTTCCGGGAAACTCACCCCCGTTTTCGTGGCCCATTGTTCCCACTGCTCAATCATCGAGCGCAAACGTTCAGTCTGCTCCCTGGCCAAATCATGCATTTCTGTGCGGTCCGTCTCCATGTCATAGAGTTCCCAGGGCCCCTTGCGGGCCCAAACAATTTTCCACTTTCCCTCTCGCATGGCGCGATTGCCCTCGTGCTCCCAGAAAATCGGGCTCCCGTGAACAGGCCCCTTCTCACCCCGTAACAATGGCAGGAGTGATTGACCCGCATGAGGATGCAGGCTTTCTCCCTGGCGCTGCTGAGGATACTCCCCTTGCGCCATATCGAGAAAGGTCGGCATGAAGTCTGGCAAATAGCCCATCTCTCGCACCCATTCTCCCCGTCGCTGCCAGGGAATCCCTGCTGGCCAATGAGCCATCATGGGGGTGGACATGCCTCCTTCATGAACAAAGTGCTTGTAGTAACGAAAGGGGGTATTGGACGCATTGGCCCAAGCCTGCCCACAGCGGGGGCCTGCCGTGCCCTGGCTCTGAAGAGGATCGCGTACGGCTTGTTCGGAACCGCTTCCCAGAATCCCACCCTCCTGACAGGCCCCGTTGTCTGACATGAAAAAGATGGCCGTATTTTCGTAAACATTCTGTGCCTTCAGAAAGGCCACCAGGCGCCCGATGTTCTGATCCACCGCATCGACGCAAGCAGCGTAGGCGGCCATGCGCAGATCCAGAAGATGACGCGTCTCCTCATCGAGACTGTCCCATGCAGGGCCTTCATGAGGAGCCGCTTCCCACGAAGGGTGGATCAAACCCATGGCTCGCTGCCTCTCCAGTCTCTCCTCCATGATGGCATGCCACCCCTTGCGATAACTACCTTCATATTTGGCCAGGTCGTTGGTTTTGGCATGCAGGGGCCAGTGGGGCGCATTGTAGGCCAGATAAAGGAAGAAGGGTTTTTCCTCTTCCATCCGAGCCTCGCGAATGAAGCGCATGGCCATGTCAGTGAAAGCGTCGGTGGTGTAAAACCCCGGCCATGGATCGAAGGGTTCATTCATGAAGGTCAACCCCCGGGGCGGCTGAGGATTCATNAAGTGAGAAGCNCCGGAGATGATTCCGAAATATTTGTCAAAGCCCCTCTGCAGCGGCCAATTTTCGGTGTCATGATACCCNAGGTGCCACTTGCCCGTCATCAGGGTGTGATATCCGCTGGTCTTGAGCACCTCAGCCAGAGTGGTGCATTGCTTGTTNAGGTAGCCTTGGTATGGCTGATTGGGCATGGGGCTCGGGGCTTCCGGGGTTTCGGTCATGTGCCCAATCCCTGCCTGGTGCGGGTGAAGCCCTGTCATGAGGCTGGCTCGCGTGGGGCAGCATCGGCCGGTATTATAAAACTGGGTGAAACGCAGGCCGCCTTGAGCCAGCGCGTCGAGATGAGGCGTGCGAATTTCCCCTCCGTAGCAACCGATGTCGGAATAACCCATATCATCCACCAGAATCACGATGATGTTGGGCCGCTGCCGCTCCTCGGCGTGGATGTTCTGCACGCAAGCATAGCAAGACAAAATCATGCTGCACGCCCATGAGGTCATCCACCCAAGGGGTTTGGAACGCTGTTGCTGAAAAGAAATCCAATGAGTCATGGCTTGCGATAGACAGNNGGTTGCCAGTTGGCCGGAAGGCGGCCCTGGGGNCNGACGCCAAGGGACCCTTCGGGGATGGGCTGATCTGCCGCCTCCAGCAAAGGAAGATCATCCGGGAGATGGCGGATACGAAAGTCCTTGTATTCGATGGTCATCGCAGGCCCCACATGCACCTGCACGGCCAAANCCCCTTCCAGCGANCGCCCTTTCGGGTCCAAGTCAATCAGGTCGGCGGTAGGATGCCCATCGATCCAATGCCGGTGATGATTACCCTCCACGAGCACTCGATAATCATGCCACTGACCAGGCTCAAAGGTTTTAACTGGCATGTGACCGACAATCCATGAGTGACCTTGCGGATCAACGATCACCTTTTCCCCAGTGTGTGCCAGGATGCGGCGCCCTCGCTCCTCATACAGCATCCCATTGTATTCCGGGCGTTTGGCCACNACATCGCACTGATAACCCGATACCACATCNAGACCGATCTCGGGNCGCGAAAGGCCACGATATTGAATCCCACTGTTGCCCCCCGGGCTGACCCGCACTTGAACCCGTAGATCAAAGTTACGAATGGTGGACCCCTTCCAAGTGAGGAATTGATTCATCTTGAGCGTTCCATCAGCCTTCCCCGTCAGCACGCCATCCTGAACCGACCAAAGCGTTGGATCCCCTGCCCATTGGCCCAGCCCGTTTCGGCCAAGAAGAGACACAAAGCCACTGTCGTCCGGACGAAGGGTAACGGCTGCCGTCGCTTCTGGATGGGGGACTGTGGATGCCTGAAAAGCGCCCTTCAGGGGATGGAGAGCTCCTCCGAGTTCGGCCACACGTTCATCGGTTCGGCGACGAAGGCTTGTCAGCATGTCCCGGTGGCTTGGGTCATGANCCAGGTTGATCAACTCATCAGGATCGTTTCGAAGGTCATGAAGGAATTCATGCGACCCATGATCCACGTAGCGGACATACTTGAATTGAGGCGTTCGAACCCCTTCGAAGGCTGGAATACGGTTACGAACGGCAAAATGCTCATGGAACGTCTCACTACGCCAATTACCTGGATCTTCTCCATGGACCCAGGGGCGCAGACTTCGCCCCTGATACCGTTCCGGAATGGTGGCTCCCGCGTAATCCAGAAAGGTGGAAGGGAGATCCANATTGAGGGCCATGGCGTCAANGACTTGCCCCTTTTGGGCNCTCNGCTCTCTTGGATCCATGATGATGAGGGGCACTCGNAGGGATTCCTCATAATGCGACCACTTACCNGCAAGGCCTCGGTTGGCCATGTGATANCCATTGTCNGCCGAGTAAACGATGATCGTGTTGTCGNACAGGCCTCGTTCTTCGAGCACTTTCAGAAGGCGCCCCATGGCCGAATCAATACCGCTCACCATCTTGAGGTAGGAGCGCATGTTGATCTGGTATTTCTCATCGGTGTTCCATCGCCAGAAATAGCGTTCCCGGTTGATGGTGGTTTTTAGAAAAGACGGCAAGCCATCAAAGATTTCAGGGGCATCCAGACGAGGCCGCGGCATCTCGCGATCGTCATAGAGACCGTTNGCGGACTGGGGCCAGGGAAACTGCCCGATCCCCGGTCGGCGATCGCCATCTTCGGCATGACAGGCATTGAACCACAGATTGATGGCAAAGGGCTGATCGGCTGCTTGCTCCCCCAGGAAGGCGATGGCGTGATCGACAATGAGATCGGTTTCGTGACGCAAGGTGCCATCAGGCTGCTTCTTGTAAAAGGGATTGCGGCCAACGGGTCGGTAGACATCGAAATGATCCTTTGCCTGAAAGCCTTTAGGCATCTTTGCATGCCACTTCCCAAAGAAACCCGTACGATAGCCGACCTTCCGTAGCAGGTCGGGATAGAGTTCCTCCACCGCTTCGGCTCGAGCCAGATCCCTTTGCCCAGGTGTGCCGTAGGAGCGGCCTGTCAGCCCCGAAAGGATGGTCGTGCGGCTCACCCAGCAAATGGAATGGCTCACCATGGCTTGCGAAAACCGCGTTCCTCGAGCTGCGAGTGCATCTATGTGCGGGGTTTGAACGAAAGGATGCCCATAGCAGCCGAGGGTGGAAGTGGTCTGATCATCCGCAAAGAAAAAGACNATGTTCGGCGGACGCTCCGCTGCGAGCATGNCGCCAATGGTTAAGCAGGNAAAAGTGANNACAGTGATCACCTTTCGCAGAGAGGACACTTTGANTGGAGGTCGGAGTGGCAGTGGACTATTCATGGCCAAAAAGNACGCAGATGGCGGAGGGCGCATGCACGACATTGCGGGAATAGGTCAAGGCACCACTTTCAGGGTCCACCTCGAAGGAAGCCAGTGTGTGGGAATGCTGACCTGCTGCCAGCAACCATCGTCCAGTGGGATCCAGATTGAAGTTNCGCGGGGTGGCACCTCGCACGAACTCCCGCTCAACGACACTTAGTGAACCNGTTTCANCATCGATGCGAAACACCGTGATGGTATCGTGTCCGCGATTGGCAGAGTATACGAATCGCCCATTGGGATGCACCCGCACCTCGGAAGCACTGACAAAACGCTCCTGCATCAAGGCTTCCTGAGGAACGGTATCGACNGTTTGCCGGGGCAGAAGCCGTCCTTCATCGNAGNGNTAATCACANAGGGTCAAGCTCAGNGANAGTTCGTTGAGCACATAAGCCCACTTGCCATTAGGGTGCCACTTCATGTGACGCGGCCCGCCACCGGGGACCATGGAATTGCGATGACTGGGANGCAGTCGATGGTTCACACCATCCACACGATAGGTCACGACGGCATCCATTCCCAGATCGGGCACCAGGACGAAGCGCTGATCGGGAGAAAAGCCAACCCAATGCGGGTGCGGGGCATCCTGCCTCCCTGGAACCACCGTCGAGCCTCCCATGTGTTCCAAAAGCTGATGACGCTCGCTCAATCTCCCTTGGTCATCGATATGAAAAACAGCCACCGATCCTCCACCATATTGAGCGGTTACCAGCATACGGCCATTGGACGAAATCGCCAGATGGGTCGCTCCTCCGTCTCCTATGGCAGCCGAACCGANCGGTTGNAGCGTTGNCGNGCCCTCCNGAGCAATCTTGTAGGCAATCACCGATGGCACACCTGCAAGAGATCCAGCAGCATACAAATGCGTTCCTTTGGGGTGCATGGCAAGAAACCCAGGNCCACTGACCTCNGCNGCGAGGGACGGTCGACTGAGTTTTCCCGTGTCNAAGTCCAATTGGGCGTGATAGATCCCTTGGCTGGGCCANGCACTGCCGGTTCCGATCCAGACATCTTGAGNAGCAGATCGAGCTTCCNCANNAGCNGGNCNAAGAAGCATCNCGCAGAGCCANANTAAACNCCTGANATNAGAGGCATGGAGCCATTGGNATTGTTTGGAAGACATNTCCTCACTCTATCTGAAAGAAGCCCCGCTGACGAGATGATTGTCGCAGCGAATCGTTGGGTGGCTTGCTATTCTCTCAGCCGAATGGGCGTATCATCCCTTTGATCCAGCAGNGCCTTCCAGCGTAANGGATCGACCTCACCTGCTTCATTCATGAGCAGGTTGGCGTGGATNNCCCCCTTGAATGTGCCCGGATACTGATTCTCCCACTGGAGCGTCACCGCTGACTGAGCCTGAGACAGCGAGGTTTCAGGACCTACGTANTCATAGACNAAGGACTCGAAACCCGGTTGNGCCTTGAGCGCTTTATAGGCGACGTGCCTNACGGCNTGGTAGGGATCATCCAGAAGNTCAGCCAACANTCGTGGCTGCCACCCNTTGGCGGAGGCCTTCATGGCGGGTGCCCATCCCANGTGCCATGCAGCAAGGGCCCTTTGCCCNGCCTCCCCCTTCAAAAGCTGAGCCACCGTAGCGGAAACATGCTTCTCTTCNTCATTGAGNGAGGGCATGGGCTGACCATAACGCTGATGCAGATGCTCAGCCGTCCAAGCAAGGGTCTGATCCAAATGACAGAGGTTGCAGGCATTGGGCCGCCCCGTTGCCTGCGTGACGGAGACNTTNGGGCTGTCNACTTCATGNCTGCGAATGGCCTTNAGCANGGAATANGTGGTATGCGGCATATGGCAGTTGTAACACTGACTACCCTCTGATTCCGGCGCATGGTAGGTATGGGNGGTGATCTCATCCCTCATGCTTTCATGGCACTGCAGACAGGCTTGATTGCCCGTAACATCGCGAGCCAGCATGTCGTTGGGATCGCTGTCGTGCATGGAATGACAGGACAGGCAGGACATCTCGCCCTTCGTGTGACAGGCGGTTTCCAGAAGTCCATTGTATTCACGCCCAGCCACTCGAATCATCCCATCCGACCAGAAAAAGTCTCTCAGCAAATCAGGCCGTTTCTCGACAATGCTCTCCAGCCATGGCAANTCATCGACTTTGGTGGGCTGAATCATCGGAGTGGTCGTGGCAAGATCCTCTCCAGGTCGGTAATCAAAGCCCGTGGTGCGCCACTGTTCCTTTTCGTCCCACCAGCGCATGCCNTGACACTGACCGCATACTTGGGTGGATCGTTCGGCATCCAGTCGTTCCGGATGCACAATGGGATCCTTCCCNTCAGGAAGGGGATCCCCACTCGCTACAGCCGCGTCCAGNNATTGCTGCCATTTTATGTGAGATTGACCGGGCCCGTGACAGGCTTCGCAGGCGATCCCCAGATCAGCAGCATGCGAGGCTACCCAATCGGTCTGAGGGTCATGCGCGGGAATCCCGGCGGTGGCATGACAGCGAATACAGGTAAAGTTCCAGACTTCGGGTGTTGCACTTGNGTGTGGATCCCGGATGAACGTCGACTCCCGGGGCACCCACTTTTTTTCTTCAATCAACCAGGTAAAAGGAAAACCGATCTGCATATTGCCGTGATAAGCCGGCAGCCAGAATACCTGCATATGATGGGAACCCGTCACCAAACCCATGCGCAAGGTCACCCCTTCGGAAGGTTGCGTTGGCGTTGTCTGAGAAGTTGCATCAACCCTTGGTAAGTCCTCAGAAGGTGTATCCTCAATACGCACCATGAAAGCATCGCCATCGCGATAGAGGGTGAAACGTTCACCAAGAAAATCCAACTGAACATCGTTAAAATCAGCCACCACCGTTTCATCCGATACGACCTGAGTCATGGTGCGATGATAGGTGTCATGCCAGGANCCATNCTCNGANCGATGACACTCCTGACAAGAAGCTGAACCAACATACCCTTCAGGGCCCTGCTNTTGAGGCAAGGTGGCGAGAAAGCTTTCAACAGGATCCTCCTGAGCCAACCAAGGGGGCGNCCCTGNGCTCTCAGCCCCCTCGTCCGTGGACCATGGATTCAACGTTGTGCGGGATGTTTCCCCCGAAGGAACATCCTCATCGAATCCACGCCAAACAAGCCACCCCAATATCAGCGCGAGAACGATCATAAACGTCCATCGCCTCCCCTGATTGTTGGACTGATGTGCGTTGGGTAATTGCATGGACCGGTGTGCCCTTTATTTTATGCCTCAGGAGACGAAAAAGAGCAACCCTCCAGAGGGTTGCTCTTCTCGGAAAAACAATGAATAAAAGCGCTTAACGCTGCCCCTGACGCATCAGGCGAACCTGATTCATGGTCTGGTAGGCCTTGGCGGCATTGGCATCCCCGCGAGCCATGGCATCGGTAATCTCATCGGTCACCATGCCGTAAGCAACGCGCTGATCTGCAGGATCCATGCGCGTCTTGAGTACGATATCAACAGCAGCCGAATAGTTGCCTGCATCCAAGGCATCCTCCACCTTCGAAAGCGCCGACTGGACCGCGGCATTGCTACCCGAGCCACCGCCCCCAGTACTGACACTCCGTTTACCAGAAGATGTCTTCCCCTTGACCTCGGCTTGGCCCACCGAGACGTCCACTGTCTCTTCAGGCACCACTTCAGCGCTATCGCCACCCCCACAGCCTATCAGGAGCCCCGCCGCAAGCGAGAGACTCATACAGTAAGCCCAGCTGTATTTCATGATGGATCGTCTCATGCTATGGAATCTTAAGCAGAATTAATAACCACCATTCAACTTACCAGGAACACAGTAAAGATCGTTGGGAGGCGCAATCGTTTGATTGACGCTTCGTCCACCGCGAGGGCCCACCATTTCGTAAAAGCGCTGGTAGGTCAGATTCTGGGCTGAGCCCATTATGGTCCCTACAGTGGCTCTTCCGCCCATGTTGGTAGTATTGTCGCTTGTTGGAGCCCCCCCATGACGTTGAGAGATGCCTTCGTGCGGCTGGTTGCCCGCATCATTAAAATAGAAGGGATCGTTTTCGTCGGTTTCCCACTGAAGGATGTTGGTTGGCTGAAAGTCGGTGATTTTATAAGTGCGTCCATTAGGCAGCTGGGCCGTTAACCCACTGATCGAGCCGTTCCATGTGTAGCTGGTGACCTTGATCGGCCGAGCCAGGTATTTGGATTTTTTGGAACCTCGGGATTCCACGGCATCTTTAGGGCAGATCATCACCTTCTCGGTTCCTCCGAGATAACTGGCAAGCTGACCAGCGAGAAAGGCCTGACGCTGCCCCAGAAGCTGTTCCTCCAGCCCAGCCATGGTGACTGTTCGGGCAAACTGCGGCATGACCTTGCCACTGTAAGCCCAGTTGTCAGGGCCACCACCATTTCCACCCCAACTAGGGTGCGGCATGTATTCCTCGTTGTCTCCGGTGTACATCATCATGGCGAGCATGATTTGTTTGTTGTTGTTGAAATCAATAGTGTTTTGGGCTTTGTCCTTGGCCTTGCTGAGTGCCGGTAAAAGCATGCCTGCCAAAATGGCAATAATGGCAATAACGACCAAAAGTTCAATGAGGGTAAAAGCCCGCTGGCGATTTGCAGGAACTCCCCCAACCAGTTGAGTGTTGTTTGATGCTGACATAATTATGGAAGCAAGTTTCTTACTCAACGGATTGAAAAAGGTCAAATATGGAATCCGGAAATATGCCATAGTAGTATTTCACCCCTCGGGCTAAGGAAGATACGGAAGCGTGGTGCTTCTTCGAAGGACTTGCCGGCAGGAAGTAGCATTTAGAATAAGAAAGAGGCAACCGCCATGGTTGCCTCTCGCAAAAATCCTCTAAAATTTTCCACCAAGACAGGTATTCAGCTAGCGCTGATACTTCATCATGTAGAAGGCATTGAGCTTGTTGTAGGCTTCTATCGCCTTAGCGTCACCCCGGGCAATCGAGTCTCCAAGCTGGGT